>CAZQUZ010000004.1:62449-97198 GCA_964596675.1 uncultured Candidatus Peribacteria bacterium | reverse complement strand
TAGAAAAAGTCCTCTCCGCGAGTGAGGAGATACGTCAGGTCGCACTCCGATATAGTGAGTATAAAAACTTCTTCTACCTCGGACGCGCACAGGAACTCCCGATAGCGATGGAGTGATCACTGAAGCTAAAGGAGCTCACCTACCTCCACTCTGAGGCATATAGTTCATGAGAGCTAAAGCACGGCTCTATAGCGCTCATACAGGAGGATTTTCCGACGATCATGATAAATGGCTGAGGCTCTCTCGCATCGAAGAATAACTCCAGTGTCGAAGAGATAAAGGCTAGAGGAGGTAAAGTCCTCGGTATCATCGCTCGTGGAGATAGTGCGAAGTCACTCTATACGGATGTCATCGAGTTCGATGGGGTGGATCCGCTCATCGCACCATTCGTCGAGGTGGTGATACTCCAGCTCTTCTCCTACTATATCGCCGATGCACTCGGTCGTGATGTCGATAAGCCACGGAATCTCGCGAAGAGCGTGACAGTGGAGTAGTTCTTATATAGAAAAATCCCTCATATTGCGTGAGGGATTTTTAGATTTTTGATTATCGAGCAATCTGAGTAGATGCTGCGATTTTCATATTGCGATAAATTTTGATGAGACTGAACTTAATCCTAAATGCACTTATCAAGAAAAGGATTATACCCATGAGACTTATGATGATGACAATTGGTCCAACTTCTGGATATTCCCACACGGACTTGTGATAATTTACTTCGGCGATAAAGTCGCCTATACAGATGAGTCCTATGCCGAACATAACCAATACTAGATTGCTCATAACTCCTGTAAAGAGTGCGAGTTGGTATTTCCATAGTGCCAGATTCACTCTTTCCTTGGTTCTATCACTATTGACAGCGAATATAGCCAGAAGTGTACCTATGCATCCTGCTAATGCTATTCCTAAGTAGAATATATTATTTGTTGCCATTTCTTTCTCCTTTTGTATTTATTTGTCTATATAGCCAGTAGATATATCCACACACTCCGATATACGAAAGTCCGAAAAATACGAAGAACCAGGCATGATATTTTACACCACTATAGAGTATGTCTATCATTGTTCCGAGTGTTCCTATGATGCAAACGATGGCGATGCATATAGGTATATATGATTTTATATCTATTTGTTCTGAAGTTTGTAGCTTCATGATTTACTCCTATATTTGTTTTGACTCGTATATAATAGATATATATTATTTTTAGTCAAGAAAATCTCTCACTTGTTTTTCTCTCTATTTTCGCTATCCTCCTCATATCATCCTAACCCATAGTTTCTATGCGTATCATCTCCTGGAATGTGAATGGTATCCGTGCTGTCGAGAAAAAGTGAGAGCTCCAGTCGCTCATAGCGACCTATGATCCAGATATCCTCTTGCTCCAAGAAATCAAAGCCACTCCCGATAAACTCTCACCATATCTCCTCGCGCCGAGACCGTATACTGCATACTATAATCCTGCAGAAAAACCCGGATACGCTGGTACAGCTATGTGGGTGCATGAGCGTGTTTTATCTATCGCGAATATTCGCTTTATGATGGATTTTCCTGATGATCCCAATGCGAATGAGTGACGTGTCGCGCATGGCGAGATCACACTGAAGAGTGATGGGAGTGTGTATGATGTATTCGGGATATACTTTCCGAATGGTGGGAAGTCTGAGCAAGCCTGGAAAGAAAAACTCGTATTCTATACAGTGTTCGGTGCGTATATGGACTCGCTCCGTGCACTCGGGCATCATGTGCTCTGGGGTGGAGACCTGAACTGTGCACATCATCCTATCGATCTCGCACGCCCCGCCGCGAACGATGGAAAGATAGGATTCCATCCGCTCGAGCGTGCCTGGCTCGATGAGCGAGTCGAGTCTGGATGGCATGATATCTGGCGCACGAAAAATCCCACCCAGGCAGATGTCTACTCATGGTGGGATGTCATCACACGCTCACGTCTCACGAATGTCGGTTGGCGTATCGATGCATGGTGGGGGAGCGAGAGTATGCTCGAGAAGACAGGAAATATCACATATATCCAGACTCAGATGGGCTCAGATCACTGCCCGATATCTATAGATATTGTTCTCTAGATTTATTCGCTGCGGGGACATGGTATATTTGGCTGAGCTTTCATACAGTTGTCATGCATTTCTTCGATTTTGAGTCTGAGGAGATTATTCGTCGTGACGATATTTCCATGCATATTCACGAGATCGGTGATAGTTTTTTCATTGAGTTTTTCGTCTACATTCTTTGCTTTCTCGAGTTTTTGCCAGAATGTTGCCATATCTGATTCGAGTCGAGTTTTTGCAGTATCATGAACGAGTACGCGGTGTATGTAGTCCTCAGTATTGAGCGCTTCGAATATCGTCTTTCGAAATGGTATTGTCATATTTTCGAGTCAGCCGACGACACTATCGAGACAATTCGCACGAGCCTTTCACATTTCCTCGACGCTACTGGTAGGGGTCGTATTTTGTTGGAAACAAGTGAGATTACCGAGCATGGTATCACGTGCACGTTTCGTGAGTCATTGGCGAGCGAGTTCTGTCTGGAGGAGTTTTCTTTGGAGTTCTTGGTATTTGGTAGTATTGCTCGCTGCCTTTCCTGAGAAGAGATCGAGTGCTTCATTCCATGTATTTTGACTATTTTCTGTTTTTTTTGCTTTTTGTCCTAGGCGGGTTTGTATTTTTTGCATGATATCTTCGAGATTTCCGACCTCGTTATTTCCCTTACAGCTCGCTGTCGCATGTGGACTATAGTTCTCTCGTATCTCATCATAGAGTACTTTCATGTCGTCCGTCTGTGAGTCAGGTTGGCGAGCATTGCCGAGCGCGATGTTTTTATAGTATGATTCGAAATCTCGATGTGTGATGAGGATGGATTTTAGTGCTTCTTCTATGGTACGTCCATCTGGCATAATACTCTCGAGTGTACAGGTATTCGATACGCTTTTTATCGCAGGAGCTATCGTATTTTGTTCGAGCCGCCGTATCATCTCAGCTTGTCGCATGACTGGATTTCGTGCTTCTCATTGCATCACGAGCATGGCCCGAAACTCAAAATCCGTAAATACATCACGTCCGAGGGGGAGACGAGCATCGATACTATTCATGAGTGAGAGAAATCTGTTTTCATTCGAGAATGTTCCGACACTACCATTACATGCATTATTCGCATTCGCAAATGTACGGATATCACCGACTTGTTTCGCTACATTTTTCATATATGCTGCGAATAGCGGAGTCGGACCAGATTCTATCATACATGCAGAAACACTCGCTCCATATCCGAAAAAGATGATAATGATAAGTGTGTTTATCGAGATGCGAAAAGAGTATGTCATAGTGTTTATTTGACGACAGGTTTATTATTGAGTTCGCTCAGTGTACTCATGATACGCATGATTTGCTGGAGCATTGTATCAGTATAGGCTTGTATCTCAGTGAGATCCGTCGAGAATGAATCATAGTATGCCTTACGACTTCCAGTCATATGGAGCTCCATACAGTCTGTATAATTTTTTCTCTCTCATGCTTCCTGTGGACCGAGTGGGAGAGTGGTCTTGGTGACAGACTCTGTCGTAGTCCATACGGTAAATCCATAACCCGCTCCGTCGATACTCCGACTATTCGCCAGATCCGTCGAGAGTCCTGCCTGAGCGAGTCCACACCGCGTGATATCGGCGAGCTCCTCTTCTTCACTTTTTGGTGTGACTTCTCTCACATCGCGACGCGTTATTTGAGGCTTTTCTTTTATAAATACTCGCAGACCCGCGATGACATCGACGAATTTTAGATTTTTTATAGAGAATTCAGAGTTATTCATCGTCATACTTTCTGCTCGAAGAGAACTTTCCGAACGTGGATAGAGAAATGCTGAATGTTCCTCAAGGATTCATTCTATGGAGATATTTTTTCCGCCCCCGAGGAGATTTTGATTTCCAGATTTCATGTTTACTTTGATACAAAATATCGATGTGCATGGCATCGTATGGAAAAAATCATTCGCACTCGTGAGGAGTGACGAATTTTTCGTATCAGTAGAAGTAGTCGTGTTTGCACTATAGCCACTCGAGAGAGAGCTTCCTCATCCCTCTTCGAGTACCTGAGTGAGTTCTCTGAGAAATGTATCATCAGCGATCATATCTATCGGACCACTCGTCATGCCAGTTTCTGTACATGAGCTCGTGAGGAGCGAAGTGAGAGTTGTCTGGACTGGGGTGACAATAAGAGCTCAGGTGTTATTCGTGAGAGCGTTATTCGTATTTGCATCATTCGTGAGTGTGACGAAGAGTGGTGGTATCGGTTTACGTGCGAGAAAGTCAGCAAAGCTATGAGCAGCTTGATTGGGAGTGCCTTTATATTCGATTTTTTCAGAGAATATGAGCATATTTATCTTATCGATATCACTAATGATATCATAGTCGGAGTTCGATGTATCACCATCCATATAGAGTCCCAGGTAGCTGATCGTCTCACGAGCATTCGTCTCTCGTTTTGATCGTTCCCTGAGTTCTCGATATTTTTGTATCATACAGAGAGTTAGTGCTTGGAATCGGTCGGTCGAGAGGGTTGCTTTATTCCGTACAAGAGTTGCTGAGAGGTCAGCATAGTCACCTCGCTCGATAGCATCGAGATTCTCAGATGTCGTCGTGCTTCCGAGGAGTGCATCACTATCAGGGCATCACTCACTAAATTGATCCAGTGTAGGAGTGTCGGAGAGGTGACGTGCTACCGTCTTATGGTGTATAGTATAGCTGCCCTCGTCGATCTTCGAGTAAAAATCCAATCCAGGATTTTCTCAGAGAAATCCCTCCTCTGCAAAGAGAAAGAATGGAAAAATCCATATGAGTCATAGTATGATGGATGCTACTCATTTTCACATATTTCTATTGTATCCGAAAGGGGTCAAAAAAGCAAAATTTGCACTCTAAAAAAAATCTCTATAATAGGTTTGTTATTCTTTTATCCATGCACCATGCTAAAATATCTTCTTCTCATTCTTGCTTTTCTATCGCTTTCTGCCTGTACGTCCAGTCCTTCGAGCGCTCCTCCATCTACGACAGAAAAAAAATCTGCCACTATCGCTTCACCGACATTCGGTACAGGGAAGCATAAACTCACGGTGTTCGCAGACTTCCAGTGTCCTGCATGTATCGCATTCGCGAAAGTGCTCGGCCCAGTATTCGAGGACTATGCGAGCCGTGGATACCTCGAGATCACGTATAAACAGTTCCCACTCCAGATGCATAAAAATGCGGAACGCGATGCGCTCGCAGCTCTCTGTAGTGCTGAGCAAGGGAAATATATGGACTATAAAAAAGCACTCTACGCTCTCGAAGATGCGAAGTCTGGTGCGACTGTCACGGATGCTGAGCGTGTAGATGCTGGTAAGGATATCCTCGAGACTGAGCGGCTCGCATCATGTCTCGCGAGTGATACCTATCTCGACCAGGTACGTGCTGAGATAGCGGAGGGTGAGAAGATGGGAGTGACTGGTACCCCGACCGTATATCTCGATGGCAAAAAGATGGATAATAAGATATTCTCGAGTATGGACGCATTCAAAAATATCATGGATCGATGGCTCGAAATACCAGCGACTGGAAGTGGAGTGGCTCAGTAAAGAAAAAACGCCCGATACATCGGGCGTTTTTTTCTATTCTATCACCTTAAAGAGCTCATCGAGACTCGTCTTTCACTGCATCGCCTTGAGGATACCATCTTCGCGCATGAGCATGAGGTCTCATTTTCGTGCGGTGTCGATGATTTCTTTCGGATTGGATCCATCTCGTATCAGGGCTCGGATATCGTCAGTGAAGCTCATGACCTCATAGATACCGATACGGCCACGATATCCTGTCATCCCACACTGCTCACATCCATGTGAGCGATAGAGTACATAGTTATCCCGTTTTTGTGCTAGACTCGCCATGCCGATATCCTTGAGCATCCACTCGATGATATCTATCTGACTCTGGTCAGCTTCGTATTTTTCTATACAGTGTGGACAGAGGCGTCGCACGAGTCGCTGTGCGATGATGACATCGAGTCCAGATGCGAGGATATAGCTCGGGATGCCCATATTCATGAGGCGCTCTATCGTCTCTCAGGCACTTTTCGTATGGAGCGTCGAGAGGACGAGATGACCTGTCATCGCTGCCTGCATGGCGATAGTCGCTGATTCGAGGTCTCGCACTTCACCGATCATGATGATATCTGGGTCTTGGCGGAGGAGGGCTTTGAGTCCAGTAGAGTAGAGGTAGTTTTTTTTCTCATCGACTTCACTCTGGACGACACCAGGGAGCTCGTACTCGATCGGGTCTTCGAGGGTGATGACCTTTCTGTCTGGAGTATTGAGTGTCGTGAGGAGCGAGTAGAGGGTCGTCGTCTTACCGCTTCCAGTCGGTCCCGTCACGAGGATGGTGCCGTTTTTTTTCTGCATGCTCTTCTCTATCTGACGCTTCGAGGTCCACATGAGTCCGAGCTCATCGACCGATGGGATTGACTTCGTCGAGTCCAGTATTCGACAGACCACATTCTCACCATAGCGGACTGGTAGGGTCGAGACACGGACATCTATCCTATCACCACCATCAGTGATACGATATTTTCCATCTTGGGGTACTTCGGTGATATTGAGCTTGAGATTGGATTTATACTTGAGGCGTTCGAGGAGGAGTTTGTATTCTCATTTTTCGAGTATCGTGATAGTCACGAGCTCACCATCGATACGGATACGGAGATTCACATTGGCCTCTGTCGTATCATAGTGGATATCTGAGCTCCCGTGTCCGAGCGCACCACGTGTGATGAGCGCGAGCGCAGCCTCACTATCCTGGAGTCGGAGCTTTTCATGGAGAGTATCTGTCAGTTCTTTATATCTCTCAGGATTGTCTGCATGTTTGGATACTTCACGGACAGATTCGAGCTTTTCATGGAATTCCTCTTCATTTTTTATGGAGAGAGTTTTCTCGATATTCGGAGCTACTATAGGCTCTTCGATGATGGTATCAGATTTTTTCGTAGGCATGGTTCTATACTAGCAGAAAAATCCGATTTTTGCAAAAAAGGAGGGCTTTTCTTTTCCGAAAAAATGCATATAATACTTCCCTAAAATTATATTATCGAAAAATATGGGTTTTATCATGCGAAATGAGTCATTTGTCTGTGAAAAATGTGGCAGGGAAGTCAGTCCTCATCCTACAGGTTCTGCACGCAATCACTGCCCAGCATGTCTCTACTCGAAACATGTCGATGAGACACTCCCAGGTGATAGACTCGCGACCTGCCATGGACTCATGCGTCCTATCGGGGTAGACTATCGGAAAAATAAGTGAGATATGATCATCCATGAGTGTGAAACATGTGGCAAAAAAATCCTCAATCAAGTAGCTCCAGATGATGCATTTCTCCAGTTTGTAAGAGAGATGAATAAAAAATCGTGAATTATATAAAATATTTTGTATTTTATATAATTCACGTATAATGCTCGTGTCATTATTTCAGATGACTTTTTGGAAAAGAGGAGAATATCATGGAAGTATTAGGAATCAGTTTAGTGGTACTTGGATTTGTATTTAAGCTCGGTGTTATTTCTTTAGGTATCATGTTTTGGTGCAAGGAAGGAGTAAGGCCATGCTAGAGGTACATCATCCTGCCTGGCATGAGTGGATTACTCTGTTATTGATACCATTTGAATTCGCAGGAATTATATTTCTCGTATTATGTCCGATTATTTTATTCATCTGGCTAGTATGCGAAATCATAAGTCACGAATCCAAGAATCTCAGCGGATCTAAAAAGGACTGAGAAATAATGATAAAAACTGCTTACCTATGAGTAGCAGATACATCAAAGCTTGCTTTTAGGAAGCAAAACAGTTTTGGCACGAAGTATGTGTCTTTTTTTGTGTTTTTTGCGCTTTTCGATAGAGTGTCTCTATGTATGATTTTCAGAGTATTTTTCAGACATATGTGGATAGTGATGATGTACTCATACTTGCTGTGAGTGGTGGGGTAGATAGCATGGTGCTTTTGCATATGGTAGAGAGATCTCATCCCCGAGCCCATATCGTCATCGCTCACTATAATCACTCTCTCAGGTGAGAGGAGTCTGATGGAGATGAGGCACTCGTACGAGCCACTGCGACACGACTCGGTATACGCTATGAAGTGGGACAGTGAGATATCAGCGTGATGGCAAAAGCAGAAAAAATGAGTATCGAGATGATAGCTCGACGTGAGCGATATACATTTTTCGAAGAGGTACGTATACGATATGGTGGGAGATATATCCTCACAGCGCACCATGCCTCTGACCAGGCAGAGACGATACTCATGCATCTCATAAAGTGAGGAAAATCCCGATGACTCTCTGGGATGCCCACGCTCTCTGGCTATATATATAGACCACTTTTGTCTCTCTCGAAAAGGGATATCCTCGAATATGCAGAGATGCATAGTATCTCGTATCGTGAAGATAGCTCGAATATGAGTGATATATATGAGCGGAATCGTATCCGACATGATATCCTCCCACGGATGTGTGAGATGAATCCTGCTATCGAAGAGACACTGACTGAACTCGGTGAATATGCGACTGAGCTTACTCTGTATCTCTCTCTCGAAGTGGATAGATGGCTCCAAAAAGAATCCGAAAATCAGGATGGAATTCTTTCATTCTCAGTATCAGCATTTCTCGGAGAGAGTGTATTTTTCCAAAAAGAAATCATCACTACTCTCTATAGTCGTGCACACGATGGCTCTACACAGTGACTTTCTCGTGGTCTCATCGCAGAGCTCATACGCTATATCACTACCGCGGAGGGTGCTACTATAAAGCCAGCCTGAAAGCTCCGACTCGAAAAAAAGAAAAACCAGGTGTACTATTAGCTACTCATTTTCTCTCGGGAGCCAGCTTCTTTCTATATATTCTTTTGCTATCTCTGGAAATGAGATGACTTCTATTTGGGGAGGATGTTTAGGGAAGTGACTCTCTATATTATCTTCGAAATTATGGAGCGCCCCAAATACTATATGGATATGTTTGCCTGGATTTTTATCGAGAAAATCTCGGGCCTGCTCTATAACAAAATTCTCTCGTTTTTCTACAAGAACAGATGGCAACTCCTCGCCAGTATATCACGCCATTTCCATCCATATATCATCACTTTCTGTAAAGTGAGGATGGGCGTCGGGATGTTCGACAAGATAGATGATGGCACCACCGTAATCTGCGAAGGCTTGTTTACGAAAGCTCGGATCAGAGAGATTCACTATCAGTGTTTTTTTCATCATATCCCAGTCTCATCGTAGATACTGGACTTCACGTATGCCCTCGATAAATATATCTGTCGCATTTTGGTTTTCGAGCTCTCTATAGATATTTTCCTGATAACGTATAAGTGAGAGATATCGAAAAGGTTCTTCTTCACGAATCTTATCTGGGTCAGTAAAATCATTATGGATTTGTTTGATAATCGATATTTTTCATACGTCACTATTTCATTCTATAGTTTTTCGACCATTATGTGATATATCGAATCCGAGCTCTCTGAGATTATAGCCCGTTTCATGAAAAATATCATCTTTTTCCTGAGAATGCAAAGATATGGACATGGTTTCAGTACTGTTCGATACTTCTCTAAAAGTCTCAGTTCACATGGAGCGTGTAGATAAAAGGATATGAAAAAATTATAGCATATTTTTCGAAAAATATCGACTTTTTCCCTTGCTTTTTCTTTATTTTCTTTATAATACGCGAGCTTCAACGTTTATCTACAACATATGTTATTCATGAGTTTCCCGACCATGATAATATTTATACTTAATTTTTATGGCTAAGAAACCAACACGTGTGGTCAAGCTCCAGCTCAAGGCTGGTCAGGCAAACCCAGCACCTCCAGTCGGTACCGCCCTCGGCCCTACCGGTATCCAGATTGCTGAGTTTTGTAAACAGTTTAACGACAAGACTAAGGATCAGATGGGGAAAGTTCTCCCTACAGTTATCAATATCTATGAAGATAGAAGTTTTGATTTCTACACGAAACAACCTCCTATGACTTGGTGGATCAAAGATGCGCTCAAGCTCGCATCTGGCTCGAAAGAGTCTCATAAGACAAAAGTCGGACACCTTACGGCTGACCAGCTCAAGGTCATCGCTGAAGGAAAAATGCCAGATCTCAATGCCAATGACCTCGATCATGCTATGAGTATCGTAGCAGGTTCTGCCCGTTCTATGGGTATCACTACTGACTTAAAGAAATAATATCTGTATAGATTTCCTCGTGAAATCTATACGTCTTGACGCCATCGTCCAGTGGTTAAGACAACGGGTTTTCATCCCGTAGACCGGAGTTCAATTCTCCGTGGCGTTACCATAAAAAATCAAAATCCCCTTACTAAAGAAGTGAGGGGATGATTTTATTAGGTTGATGGATATTTTTGCTCGACAAGAGTATCTACCATCCATATATACATATCCCTAAAATGTCATGTCGAAAGTGCTGGACATTTTGCTACTCATTTCGGGAACTTCTTTTTCAGTAAGATGAGTAATTGTCATAATGGTAATTGATTTCGTACGAGAAAATATTTATTTAGTGCTAAATATTCACCATGCTTATCAGATTGTATGAGCAATGCATCTTCCTGGATCAATATATAATCATCTTTATATAATAGTAGAAAGTTCTCATCTGTTATGGCTGTCATTATCGTGAGCGTGTAGTCTCGCGGACGATCCATTAGGCTTACGATCATGCCAAATGTTTTTGGATGAAGCAATATATTTCTCATTGTATCTCATGCCATCAGCCTAGTTTTATCGAGAGATTCTAATCATTGAGCGAATGCACTCATAAATGTTATCAAATCAGTAAAAGATGGTAACATAAGTCCTTCTTCTCATAAAACCTGGCCCATGAGAGTTGAATAGTTTATAATGTTCTTTTGTCATTGTGTATTGAGAACTTTTATTGATTCCCCTCGAACCTTATTTATATGTTCAATAGTTTGAAGATTAAAATTTTTATAAAAATTTTCTTTCGGTATATGCCTATATTTCATTGATTGGTTCGAGAGCACTGACCAAATATTACTAATGATTCATGTAGCAAGTTTATGTAAAATTGCTCTCGTATCATGAGAATCTGAGATGGTGGCTTTTATAGTCGAAAATGGACATTTTTTCATATACTAGATGGGATAATACAATGAGCATACCAAGATTATTTTTTATATCGCTTCATATAGTGCTCGATAGCCTTTTCGAGGGACATGTTTTGATACAGAGAATCGATTCTTTGTAATGCGCTAAATACCAATTTTTCTACTAAATCTGGATGAATCAAAATGCGACTGAGATTTGGCTTCTCTATGAAATCTTCCGTGATACAAAGAGTTTCGCCTTTCCATGTGAGATTATTTTTCTGTGAATTATCTATAGCATCGAGGACGATATCTAAGAGAGTAATATCTTTTATTCAGAGTAAATGCTGTCCATTTCATTTTCATTTTGGATCTCAGTTATCATCGTAAAATCACGCATGATACATATATTTATCTTCTTGGTATCCGATACGCTCCTCGAGCTTATAGGTATATAGTTCTTCTATCTGGAAATTTCGTATTTCGTCCACGGTATCATCAGGTCTATAAGTTCTATGTATGCCTTTTTCATCCATCCACTCCTCTATAGCTAGATATTTATGAGAAATAATATTTGGATTTGCTTGCGTGAGGAGAAGAAAATCCTCGATACTGATCTCATGCTGGTCTTGTACTAAAGTAGACATAATAAGTGGTTCTCATGTGTCAGTATGTCCGCCCACTCACTGAGATACTTCTCTTGCTACCTCGAGCCTGGTAAAGTCAGACTGATCTGCTCATGCATAGTATATAGTCACTTCACCTAGTGCAACTAGTAAGGCGAAAAATCTAGCAAGATCACCCATCTCATCGGGAACTCTCTCAGCATAAATCTGGAGCTCATCGCTATCGAGTAAGTGTATCACCTTGGCAGTTGTTCCTATGGTTTTTCCGTATCATCAAACCGTCTTAGGAACTTGCGGGAAGGCATAAATGTTCGTGTAGTTTTCTCATGACATATATATACTATAATTATATATAATATATAGTCAATATTTTCTCTATACGAATCGATAAAATCTTTTGTTTTTGTACTGTATTTACCTATACTCCACCATGTTTATATCCTTACTCTACTCCTTATGGACGAACTCATAAAAAAACTCACCTCTGCAGGTGTCTCTGCAGATATGGTCGAGAAGCTAAAATCTGGACTCGGAGACAAGTTCGAATCTGAAATCATGAAAAATGGACTGAAAGCTGCAGCAGCAAAAGTCGGGCTCGATGCCTCGACTCTTCCGGAGATTGACTTTAAAAATGCTCTCGAAGCAGCTCAGGAACTCATGGGCAAGGATGTCGATGGTGACGGGAAGACAGGTATCTCTGAGGCCCTCGATAATGCGAAAGAGGCTATCGCGAATAGTGATATCTCTGGAGCGAAAGCATTCGCTACAAAAAATGCTTCAGGACTCCTCGCGAAAGTCAAAGGTTGGTTCGGTGCGTAGCATCACTCTCAAAAGCTTTTATATGAGAAATTCGAAAAATCCCCTTGGTCAGGGGATTTTTTATCTATACCAATATCGACACTCGACACTTCCGTTGAGGAGTTTTTTATTTTTCCACTCTTTTCCAGGATTTCTCTCTATTGAGGTGATATATCCACCATGATGCTGACTGATACGCTCTTCGAGAGTATCATAGAGCTCGTCGAGCGAGTCGCTCTGGAGGCGCTCTCAGTAGGGAGGATTCGTGATAATGGTGAGCTCGTTCACTGGGAGTGCACTGGACTCTAAAAAGTCAGATACCGAGAATCTGATATCTGCCTCGACTCCTGCGCGCCTCGCATTCGCCCGGGCGATGTCGATCATAGCAGGGTCTATATCACTCGCATATATCGTATATGGTCCGCTCGGATATGCAGCGAGCCTGGCAGTGTGGCGGACATCGGTGAGGGTATCTGGGTCATGGAGGGGGAGGCCCTCTATGCGAAATTTTCTCTCTACTCCCGGTGCGATACCTCGCGCGAGCATGGCTGCCTCTATCGCGATGGTGCCACTTCCGGAGCATGGGTCGAGGAAGGGAGACTTATACTTCCATCCAGAGAATGCGATGAGCGCTGCGGCGAGATTTTCTTTTATCGGGGCGTCTCCAGCATCGAGTCTGTATCCACGCTTATGGAGTGGGTCGCCAGTCACATCGAGCATGACATGAGCGATGTCATCGATGATGAGGATGAGGATATGTACCTCCGTACTGCTGGTATAGTTCGGAGTACGGATAGTCGAGAATATTGCTTTCTGTGCGACGGACTGTATCGTCGGAGTATGCGCGAGGGTCGATCGAGTCGAGGAGGCCTCGATGATGATACGCTCACGACCGGTGACATAGTCACTCCAGTGTATACTCTCGAGTGTATCATGGAGCGTGTCGAAATCAGTCATCTTAGATTCGAGTATTTCTATATACACACGATTCGAGAATCGACTCTTCACCATGAGTTCGTAGACATGACGGAGTGTCCCAGTCCCAGAGACGAGACGATCTCGCCCCTGCATGTCGGTGAGTCCGACTTTTTCACATTCGCGCCTCACGAGAGACTCGAGTCCTGACTGGCAAGTGAGTGTGATGCGGATGTGCTCACGGTCGTATGATGCGATGAGTGGATTTTTTTGTTTCGGAGTATGAGAGATGATCTTAGGCATGTAGATGAGTATATGCGAAAAATGATAAAAAACAAAATCCTCTGAAAATCCAGTCTTTCTTATTGTTTTCATAGTTGGTATAGGTATACTACGAGTATATTATTTTCTTTTTTCTTATGATACGATATATCGCACTCCTCCTCGCTGTCCTCATCTCTGCTCCGAGCGCTCTCGTGTATGCTGATTCTAGTGTCTCTGGTGAGCTCCAGATACGCTCTAAGGTCGAACCAAACACGATAAAGATAAAGGCTCTCGAGAAAAAAATCAAAGCCCAAAAAGTCCTCATCACCTCTACCGAGACCGCTATAAAGTACGTAGAGTCGAAGATAGCCCTGGCGAAAAAGTCTCTGAAATCGACTAAAATCCTCGATAAAAAACTCTTAGAACTCCAGAAAAAACTCACGAAAGAGCAAACAGAACTTAAGTCTCTCATAAAAAAACTCGCACTCCTCATCGCCTAAAGAAAAACTCCCGACTATCGGGAGTTTTTTAGAGATGACATTTTTTCTCGTGTTCGAGGAGCCATTTTTTTATGCTGAGTCCAGCGCGATATCCGACGAGGTCGCCACTTTTTCCGATGACACGATGACAGGGGATGATGATAAGTATGGGATTTTTATTATTCGCTCATCCTATGGCTCGTATCGCTTTGGGATGTCACGCGAGTATAGCTTGTTCTGCATAATTCCGCGTTTCTCAGTAGGGTATTCTCATGAGTGCTTTCCAGGTATTTTTCTGGAAATCTGTACCCTCTGGAGCGAGTGGTATGTCGAAAGATTTTCTCTTTCCCGCGAAGTATTCGTCGAGTTGCTCTTGTGTTCGGATCAAAATATCATTCGTAATTCATGATATAGTATCGACTGAATCAGTAAAATCGAGCGATATCAGATGAGTCTTATTCGCTACAGCATAGAGAGTCCCGAGTGGTGTGGATAGGAGAGTTCAAAATATCATATCAAAATGATATCTATTTTCCCATTTTTTTCTAATAAAATCCTCCGAGGAGGATTTTATATTTATGTGAGTGATGAGAGTTCCTTCTGTATCTTTTCGAGATCAGACTGAGCATCTTTGTCATCAGGATTCTCTTCGAGATAGTCCTTGAGGTATGACTCTGTGCGTTCGAGGGATTGTTTCTTTTCGAGCTTCTCTGCTTCAGTTTGTCTCTTCTCTGCACGGCGTTTCTCATATTTTTCGAGGTCGATGCCGTCAGGAAGATAGCGAGTATCAGCAGGGAGGAGTCGAGTGTCTTCGTAGCTCGGGAGGTGTCGATCGAGTGCTCCCCATGGATGCCAGAAGTTTTCGAGAAAACTGCGTGGCGAGTATTCTGGATGTTGCCCGACGAATTCCTGGTATGTGTCATAGTCATCGAAGTCTTTCTGGAAAGTATGGACTTTCCCATTCACATTCGAACGGGATATGATGCGTCATTTGAACATAAGTGAAAAAGTTAGGATATAAAGAGTGCTATTTATATCTTTTTTCTCGTGCATTGTTTTTATAAAACGGAGAAAAGAAATGATTAAATTAGCACTTATATTATATACGTGCTAAAAATAAAATCAAGAAATTATATATATTTTATATGAGAAATTTCTTGACAGAATGGATAAAAATATAGAATGATATGAAGTTTATTCTTAATTTAACTATTATGTCAGAACGCGTACAATCTGGTATGAATAATGATGCATCAGAATCTTTTACAGATGATCAAAAGAAATATATCATGGGGGCCGTAGATGCTGCATTTGATGGCATTTCCGAAAATACTGCCAGTGTTTTAGAAAGCATTTTAGTCGTAAAAGACAATGTATCTACAACCCTTCTTGAGGCTGCAGATACACATGATTCCACGATTATTAAGATGACATATGATCAGGTAATTCATAAAAAATTTATATAGAGAATTTCTGTATAAAAAAGTTAGAGAATTTATATGATTTCCTTTTGACTTTTTCCGCTTATCGGAGACAATGCTGCTATCTTAAAATAGCAGTTTTTTATGCAGTTTACACTCCGTGTCACCTGAGCCGCTGGTCTCGGGATCAACTCCCTCGCCGATATCATCGGGAATATGATAGCACATCTCGGATATCATGTCACTGGAGACCTCGAGTACGAGTCTCGGATCAAGTGAGGGACGAACTGGTTCGATCTCTCGATATCAGATATCCGTCCGACGCTTCACTCTACGGTCGATATCCTCATCGCATTCGACCTCGCTGGGATAAAAAAATCTCTCACATCTCTACGTGTGTGAGGGTATCTCATCGCGAATGCGAAGCATATAGAGAAATTCACCCCCGAGATGAGTGCGCTCGTGACTGAGAAAAATATCACCCTCCTCACCCTCGATATCGCAGATAAATATGAGAATACCTATCTCCTCGGTATCCTCGTGAAGCTCCTCGCGATAGATAGCTCACTCGTGCATGATGAGATACGCTCAGTTTTCACGAAAAAATGAGAAGACGTCATCATAAAAAATATCGCTATCGTCGATGATATCGGCTCCTCATTTACTATACCGACTCCGAGTCCATGGCAGCTCAGAGAGCAAGAGGGGAGGCACTTCGAGTTTACCTACTGAAATAAGCTCATCGCCCTCGGTGCGATGGACTCTGGTCTCGAGTACTATAGCGCGTATCCGATGACGCCAGCGAGTACTATCCTCACTGAGATTACTGCTGCGAAACGCATCCCATTTCTCCAGGCGGAGGATGAGATCGCAGTCATAAATAGCGCACTCTGAGCATCATTTACTGGTGCACGTGCGATGGTAGGGACGAGTGGTGGTGGATTCGCACTCATGACTGAGGCACTCTCATTCGCGGCGCAGGCAGAGTTCCCCATCACGGTAGTCCTCTCACAGCGAGCAGGGCCATCGACAGGGACTCCGACATTCCATGAGCAATGAGATATAAACTTCGCTCTCACGCCGACATTCGGTGAGTTTTCCCATGTGGTACTCTGTCCATCGACATTCGAGGAGGCATATCTCTACGCGGGACTCGCGCTCAATATTGCTCAGAAATATCAAACTATCGTCATCCTCCTCACGGATAAGCAGTTCTCTGAGCTCCATAGCTCGCACGCGCTACTCCCATCACCGACGCCTATCGATCGATGAGCGCTCATCGAGACTCCGACTCCTGACTACCAGCGCTATGCTCTTACAGAGGATCATATCTCTCCATATGTGCGAGTGGGTACAGAGCAGGGAGATTTCATCGCGACATCATATGAGCACGATGAGTATGGTGCGACGAGTGAAGATCCAGAGCTCAAGGCTCGCATGACCATAAAACGCGCACATAAGCTCGATAACTTTTTCGAAAAAGAGGGGATACGAGGGTATGAGATGATAAACGCTAGCGCGAAAAAAATCATCGTCACCATGAGTGCCAATCGTATCGTAGCAGAGGACTTTATCGCAGATAACCCAGAGTATGGTCTCATGGTAGTGAAGTTCCTCCTCCCAGTCGATCCTCGCATACGGACTGAGCTGGAGTGAAAAGATAAGGTGATATTCCTGGAGAATAACTACACTGGACAGCTCGAGAATCATCTCGTTCGCACACTCGAACTCCGAAATATCCCATGACTCAGTATCGCGAACTTTCGCAAATATACACTCTATCCTTTTTATAGAGAGGATTTAGATACGAGATTTTCGAAATAATTTTGCAAGTTTTTTTATGGCTTTAGATACAATCCATCTTGAAGATGAAATAATACCTCATTGAAACGAGGATTTTTCTAACTGAAGATGAAAATTGGTGAGCCGTATTTTGGATTCAAATACACCTAGAGCCTTATTACTTTGGCTGAATAATAATCCAGATAATCTATGATGGTATGAATCACATGGAATCAAGGTAAATGATGATTACTTAGTGTTTCAAAATCAAAAAATCTCACTTCACAATGAAATAAAGTATGTAGACCCTAACCTTACAATTAAAAAGAAGCTTCAGGCTGGTATTTGATTTAATATGGATGAAGTGAGTATATTGTATCAATCTGACATTGAACAGATGAATATCATGGATATATCAAAGATATTCCAAGAATTACCAGGTGATGCACATAATAAAAAACTATTTCTTATAGTAGTATTAGGCATTTCTGATATATCTGAGTACTGGGCGTATACAAAACAATGATTATGATACTATATATTTGATGGTAATTCATTAAAATTTCAGATACCAAATCTTCGACTGAAGAAAGAAAAAGAACAATTTAGGCTTAATATTCGATCCATTTTATAATCTTTATATCATCTATGCGTTCAGGTCTTACAAACATCCAATGGTGTCCCGGCTGTGGGGACTTCCTCATCATCATGGCGATAAAAAACGCCTTCAAAGAACTCGGTATCCCATCGCATAAACGCGTCGTCGTCTCGGGTGTAGGATGTTCTGGAAAGGCGAGTCAGTATATCGACGGATATGCGGCTGAGACCCTCCATGGTCGCACACTCCCATTCGCTACCGGTGTGAAGATGGCAGATCCATCACTCACGGTCGTCGCGGTCTGAGGGGATGGTGATGGTTATGGTATCGGTATGGGTCACTTCGTCCACTCATGTCGCCGAGATCTCGATATCACGTATATCGTGTTTAATAATGAGAACTACGCGCTCACGACAGGACAGGCGAGTCCGACGACTCCTGTCGGTGCCGTCACGAAGACGACTCCACTCGGGAATCTCATGGCACCACTCGATGCGGTCGAGCTCGCGAAGCATGCTGGCTGCAGCTATGCGGTCCACGCGATAGATACGAAGTTCGGAGAGCTGAAAGAGACGATAAAAGCGGCTATCTCACATAAGGGATTCGCTCTCATCGATGTGTCTCAGGCATGTCCGAGCTATAAGCGCTGGTAATTCTTAACTTTTTTATTATGTTTCGATATATTCTCCTCCTTGTTCCCGTGCTCCTCCTCTCGAGCTGTATGAAGATAGACTCTCAGATTACAGTGTCTTCTTCTGGAAGTGCTCTCTACTCTGCGACGCTCGATATGTCACAGATGATGACTCTCTTATCTACATTTAGTACTGGGACGAGTACCCCTATAGAAAAAGATCTCTGTAAAAACGAAGACTTCCAGGATTCCATCGAAAAAAGCACCGATAAACAAAAAGGAAAAATCGATGGTATAATATGTACATCACTCGGTGATTATAAGGCAAAAATGGATGGAACGATCCATCTCGATAAGAAAAAAAGTATTCTTATGATGTCTGGTGTTACTATCGTAGATTTGCTCTGATTTTCGGATGTAGAGCGCTCTCAGTATGTATCTGATAGTGAGGATGCTGATGTTGATCCAGAGAGTCTCGGGTTCTCCATACGACAGAGTTATACGCTTCCATGAAAGGTTGCTTATTCAGAGGCAGGCACTATCTCTGGTAGTACTATCTATGTCAATCTCCTCGATAAAAACGTACTCAAAAGAAAATCTCTTATCGCCATCACGACGGAGTCTGGGGAGAAGCTCACACAAAAACAAATTATGTCATATAAAAGACAATATCGAGCGTATATTTCGAAAAAGAAATAATTTTGTCACAAAAATATATAGAAATCGTCTCTGGTATAGATACGTTGTTATCTTTTATTTCTTTTATTTTTCTCTATGAATCAAAATATCATCGCCTCCGTCATACTCGCACTCGCACTCATCAGTTCTGGATATATCCTCTCGAATAACCAGGTCACCACCATCAATACTCCAGCCGTAAATGGCACTCTTGCGACGACAGCAGAGGGCCGCGTCAGCGTCTCGCCAGATATGGTCGTCCTCTCGCTCAGTGTCTATAACCGTGCCGCATCCTCGAAGGATGCCTATAATACTACCAATGCATGAGTGGCCGCTCTGAAGACGCTCCTCCGAGACGCTGGTGTCGCCGATGCAGATATCCAGACTACTGGTATCTATCTGAACCCTGAGTATAACTATGTCGATGGCACTCAGAAGCCAAACGGATTCTCCGCGACACACTCACTCTCAGTAAAGGTCCGTAAGATGGCAGATGCCAATACTATCCTCGATAAGGTCGCAGAAATAGTCGGAGTTCAGATACAGAGTGTCTCCTATGACCTCGATAAAAAAGACTCTGTCTACTCTGAGGCTCGAAAGGCTGCACTCGAGAAAGCTCGTGAAAAAGCAGAAGAGATGGCAAAAGTTGCCTCTGTAAAGATAAAAAAAGTACAGAGTATCTCTGAGAGTGGTACTGAGAGCGCACCAGTCCCATACCAAAATGCGAAAATCATGATGGCGGATGCTGGTACGAGCTCTACGAGCCTCTCTCCTGGTCAGCTCGAGTATACGATAAATGTCGCAGTGACATACGAACTTGAATAGTTAATTTTCTTGAGATAAAGAATAGAGATAGGAATCCATGCTTGAATGGATTCCTAAATTTCGATGAGTATGGAGTTTTTATGGTAGTTCCGTTTTAATAAGACCTCCTTTTTAGTCAGATAGAAGATTTTACATATTTTTTACGGGCTCAAATATTATATATAATGTCCATACTATCGTTCATGTATGGATTGCTGCAATTAACCATGAATATTTAAGCTGTATGATTTTCTTATAGAATATCAGAAAGTATAAGTATAATCATGTGAGGGGTATAATGAGAAAGTATTCATTTGGGTTTCGAGTGTGGAAGAATGCATCAAATGATATCATAAAGATTATTATCATCAGGACTGAGACTATAGGTCATAATATAAGCATATTTATTACTATTAAGACCCATTTTCAGAATGATAATCGTTTATGAGTTTCATTATCTATTTGCACGGTTTCAGGTAAAGCTATATTATCATAATTCTCAGTATTTATGGTTTCATTTGGTTCAACCGCTTTTTCTTTAAGGACTAAATTATACAAGTTCCTAAGAAAATAATATAACATTACAAATGGATTAAGCTGTCCAAATACTTTCCAATATACCCAGATAACCTCTCACGTATAATCATTATTTTTAATTCGTATATTGCCAGGGGTAGGCCAAGAAATGGCAAGAATATAACAAAATACAATAAAAAATATACCTATCATCCATAGTGAATATGGATATCATATCTCAAGGATATAAAGAATACTTCATACTCAAAATAGTGTACAGATAATCTTTTGTGTTTCTATTCAGCCATTATAGTCATTAATTCTTTTGCGTGCTTGTATAAATAGCGTATATCAAAGTATTAAAAAACATAACTTCCATAGTATTTGAATAAATCATATTTTTGTTTCAATTTGTAGATATGCTATAATGAAACCGAATATAATCAATATGACTCTTCATGTGAATATGCGAGGAGAAATACGATATTCAGAATCAGTAATGATAAAATTTTTAAAAATGCTCATAATATTTATCATGTGAGGTATGAGAATAATATACTATATTTTAATTGCCTAGTCAAAATTTCACTCGCTTTTCCCCGATTTTTCTATACACTCATCCCATGAATCAAGACCAGGCATATGACATACTCGCGATGGGGCAAAATGTTTTCCTCACATGACCTGCAGGAAGTGGAAAGACCTATCTCGTAAACCGATTTATCCGACATGCGCACGAGCACGGTATCGGTATCGCTATCACTGCTTCGACGGGTATCGCAGCGACGCATATCGGCGGGATGACTATACACTCCTGGAGTGGTCTCGGAGTCCGTGAATCACTCACAGATGATGATATCGATGACATCATCTCGCGAGAGTACCTCGTGAAGCGCTATGCGAAGACAGAGATACTCATCATCGATGAGATATCCATGCTCTCGGGAGGATTTCTGTCGAATCTCGATAGGCTTCTACGCTCGGCACGTGTCTCGGTCGAGCCATTTGGTGGCATACAAGTCGTGCTCGTCGGTGATTTTTTCCAGCTGCCACCAGTATCGCGAGGGCTATCGGATGCTGACTTCGCATTTACCCATCCGATATGGCGCGAGGCCAAGCTCATACCCTGTGTACTCACGACCCAGTATCGCCAATCAGCACAAAATAATAATGCAGACCCACTTCTCCAGATACTCGGTGAAATCCGATCTGGAACTGTCTCGAAAAAATCTCTCGCCACTCTCGAATCACGAAATCTCCCTATAGATACAGTGGATCATACCGAGCTCTTCACACGCAATGTGTCGGTCGATGCCTATAATACTGATAGACTCAATGCTATTGGATGAGATATATTTATCTTCGATATGCACTCAAAGGGCTCAGCTCCACTCGTCGAAGCCCTGAAAAAATGATGTCTTGCGCCAGAATCACTTGTACTCAAAACATGAGCACGCGTTATGTTCGTAAAAAATAATTTCGAATCTGGCTATGCCAATGGCTCTATCGGTCATATCGTCGGACGGCATGAGTGACTGCCTATCGTCGAGCTCGCGAACGGAGAAAAAATCATCGCTGACTACGCAGAGTGGTCTATCGAAGAGGGTGGAAAAGTAAAAGCTGCCATCGCGCAGATACCACTCCGGCTCGCATGGGCCATCACCGTCCATAAATCCCAGGGGATGACGCTCGACTCTGCTGTCATGGATCTGTCAGATGCATTCGTCCCTGGGCAGGGATATGTCGCCCTCTCACGAGTGCGGTCTCTCGACGGACTCATCCTCCGCGGAGTGAATCGCACTGCACTCGAGATAGACTCGCGTGTCCGTGAATACGACGTGCTTCTCTCGGAGGCATCGGATCGTGTGATAGAACGCCTCGAGGCGATGACCCCACGAGAAAAACTCGAAAAAATCCACCGAGCCATGCTCCGCCAGGGTGGTCATATCGAGGTCGTCGAGGTGCTACCAAAAGCTCCAAAATGACCAAAAGTCGCTACTCATGAGGAGACCTATATACTCCTCCAGATGGGACTCACACTCGAGGAGATTGCAGTGGAGCGCACACTCAAAATCTCTACCATATTTGCTCATGTCGAAAAGCTTCGAGAAGAGGGAAGAGAGATGGATATCGATAGACTCCGTCCGCTCGATGAAGAGCGTCTCGGTCAGATACTTGGAGCATTTCGCACGCTTTCTACCGAGGCACTTTCTCCTGTCCGCGAGTATCTCTATGAGACCTTTGGCGAAGAGTATGACTATGATGAGGTGCGGCTCGCGAGATTATTTCTCTAATATTTTCTATAATGCAAAAATTCGCACTAAAAATAACATCACTTACCAAAGATTATACAGCATGAGTACACGCACTCGATGCTGTCGATTTCGAGATACGTGAGTGAGCATTCGTCGCGCTCCTCGGAGAAAATGGTGCTGGGAAATCGACCCTTATAAATATCCTCTCTGGTCTCATCCCGAAGACGAGCGGGAAGATAGAAGTGTTCGGTCTCGATATGGATACTCACCCTGAAGATGTGAAGCTCTCTATCGGTCTCATGCCCCAGGAGGTGAATCTCTCGATATTCGAAAAGTGTATCGATATCGTCACAACGGTCTGATGATACTATGGTGTCCCGTATAGTATAGCACGTCCTCGCGCAGAAAAAATTCTCACCGAGCTTGGGCTCGGGGACAAGATAGAGAGTGTCGCACGGACTCTCTCAGGCGGTATGAAGCGTCGCCTCATGCTCGCACGCGCCCTCATCCATGAGCCGAGGCTCCTCATCCTCGATGAGCCGACCGCAGGTGTCGATGTCGCACTCCGTCGTGGTATGTGGGACTATCTGCAGAGACTCCAGAGAGAAACTGGCATGACCATACTCCTCACGACCCACTACCTCGAAGAGGTCGAGGCACTCTGTGAACATGTGACCATCCTCGATCATGGTCGCGTCATCACATCAGATACTGTGAAAAATACGCTAAAAAAACTCGAGCGAGAGACATATCTTATCGAGACTGATATCTCAGTATCTAAGGATTTCCCAGGATTTGTCTCGTATGATGGAGGCAGCCTCACTGTCATCATCGATGCAGAGAATACGCTCTCGAAAGTATTCGCGAAGCTCGAAAGCCTCTCGGTGCATATCGGTTCTGTCCGTCCGAAAGAAAATCGTCTCGAAGCATTTTTTATGAATAAGGGCAAGTAAGTACTATACTTTTTTCGCGCCTTTTGGTGCTGATGCGATGAATGGTTTTGGATTCGATTTGCGAGCACCTGGACGAGTGCGAGGAGGTTTTGGTGGGTGAGATTTTTCGATACTCTCTTTTGGGAGTGACGGGGATTTCTTTTCTAGGGTTTGTTTTTTCTCATTCTGCCATTTTTTCGCTTCATATTCGGCGGCTTTATTTTTACTGAAGCTTCTTTCTGAGCGTTTTGTATTTTTCCTCCAGCTGAGTTTTTCTCCTGGACGAGGCGTCCCATCATCGTAGGGAGTAGATTTTTTATCACTAAAATCCTTTTTTGGTGTAGATGCTCGTGGTGTAGTATCTGATTGCTTCGGATATCCGGATTTCGCAGGTTCTACAGATGTATGATTCCATTTTTTCTCAGGGGGTTTTGCTCGGTCGAAAGAAGGTTTTGGATACTCTCTTGGTTCACGACGAGGCATGCTCGGTGCTCATTTTCTGTGTTCGATTTTTGTTCTCTCCTTGGATGGAGGTGGAGTGAGAGATGCTTCTCTCGGAGCCCCTGTGAGCACATATGGATGATCTTCGATGACGGGGATACTACGAGCGATGAGCTTCTCGATATCTCGGAGATACGCGCGCTCCTCAGCATCACAAAATGCTATCGCAATCCCACTCGTGCCAGCACGACCAGTACGACCGATACGATGGACATAGGATTCGCTGACGTTCGGGAGTTCGAAATTAATCACATGTGTGAGGTCATCGATATCGATACCACGCGCTGCTATATCTGTCGCGACGAGGACACGGATTTCTTTATTTTTGAATCCTGTGAGTGCGGCTTGGCGATTATTTTGGGACTTATTCCCGTGGATAGCACGTGCTGGGATACGCGCGAGATCGAGGTCTTTCACGACCTTATCGGCCCCATGTTTCGTCCGTGTAAATACGAGCACTCGGTCGATAGTTTTATCTTTTAGAATATCCTTGAGGAGGTCTTTTTTATCATTTTTATGGACGAAATACACGCTCTGAGAGATTTTCTCGGCGGTCGTCGATGCAGGAGTGACCTCTACTTTTGCAGGATTCGTGAGCATGGAGCGAGAGAGCTCGATGATAGCACTCGGCATCGTCGCTGAGAAAAAGAGGGTTTGACGTTTTGCGGGGATTTTTTTGAGTATTTTTTTCACATCATTCACGAATCCCATATCGAGCATACGATCTGCCTCATCGAGGACGAAAAATTCGATATTATGGAGATCGACGAATCCTTGCTGCATGAGATCGAGAAGTCGTCCTGGTGTCGCGATGAGGATATCGACTCATTTTTCGAGTGCGTTTACCTGGCTATGCTGACTGACTCATCCGAATATCACCTGAGAACGCAGTTTTACATAGCGACCATAGTTCGCGAAGCTCTCCTGTATCTGGATAGCAAGCTCTCGAGTGGGCGTCAGTATGAGCGCTCGTATAGGGCGAATCCCGGTAGTTTTTTTATCTTTTTCATACAGCCTCTGTATCATCGGGAGTGCGAATGATGCCGTCTTTCCAGTACCTGTCTGAGCGATGCCGAGGAGGTCACGACCAGCGAGTACATGAGGTATAGATGCCTCCTGGATAGGAGTCGGGGAAGTATATCCCTCGTCAGAGAGTGCGTGGAGAAGTGGCTCGATGAGATGGAGTTCAGAAAATAGCATGTAGAAAATATAAATAGGGTCGGAGTATACGAGGATATTATGAAAGAGCAAGATGATATTTCCCACTTGTAAAAGTATAAAACGCCCTATAATAAGGGCTCATCTCTTCTCTATGCAACTCACCGCATTTCTCACCATCATCCGTAAGGAGCTCATACGTATCGTCCGTATCTGGCCACAGACTATCCTCCCGCCTGTTATAACACAAACACTCTACTTTATCATCTTCGGGGGATTTATAGGGTCTCGTATCGGATCTGTCGGAGGAGGGGACTATATCGAGTTCCTCATACCAGGTATTATTCTCATGGCTGTCATTACCAATGCGTATGCGAATGTATCGAGCTCATTTTTTGGGTCAAAATTCCAGCGCTCTATCGAAGAGCTCATCGTCGCACCTGTCCATCCAGCGACGATCATCGCCGGATATACGCTCTGATGAGTCATCCGCGGAGGCATCATCGCACTCGTCATCTATATCGTATCACTGTTTTTCTTTCCACGTATGTTCGAGCATGTATGGCTCGGACTCGCTATTCTCTTTTTGGTGGCGCTTTTTTTCTCACTTCTCTGACTCATAAATGCTCTCTACGCGAAAAACTTCGACCAGGTAAATATCATCCCGACATTTTTCCTCACGCCACTGACATATCTCGGAGGAGTCTTCTATCCACTGACAGCTCTGACGGGTGTATGGTATACGTTGTCTCTTTATAATCCGCTCGCATGGATGATAGATTCATTTCGCTATAGCTACACGGGGACAGGATATCTCGCACCACTCGGGACGGTCGCGATACTGATACTCCTCTGTGCTATAGCATTTATGGTCGCACTCTGGCTCTTTCGTACGAAAAAAGTGGTAGAGTAGTTAGGCTCGATTCCTCACATAGATGAGCTTATATCGACTCTTTCATCAGTCATTTCGCTCGACTATCTCGAAGAGGTCAGTCGAGGAGAGGAGAGGAGTGAGTTTATTGTATCCGTAGTTTCGTGGGTCGAAGTTCGGCTGCTTCTTTTGGAGGAGTCATCCCACATCCCCGAGAAATGCCCATCCATCATCATCTGCCAGATCAGAGACAGTGTCGCGTATGAGGGAGATAACTTCCGGTGTGATGCTATCGAGCTCTGGGCTCGGTGTTTCTAGATCAGAAAATGGGATGATTTTTTCTCATTTTTTGGGTTTTGGGGCGGTTTTTTTTGCGACAGGTTTTTTCAGGATCTCGATATAGATGAACTTATCACATGCGACGATAAAAGGTGTGGGAGTCTTCTTCTCACCCATGCCATAGACTGCCATCCCAGCCTCTCTGAGGCGAGTCGCGAGTCGGGTAAAGTCAGAGTCACTCGATACGATACAAAAGCCATCCACCCTCTCCGAGTAAAGTATATCCATAGCATCGATAATCATCGCGCTATCAGTCGCATTTTTGCCGACAGTATAGCCATACTGCTGTATCGGCTGGATAGCGTGTTCGAGGAGGATATCTTTCCACTTCGTGAGACCCGGACGAGTCCAGTCGCCATAGATACGCTTTATGGTAGGGTTACCATATTTGGCGATTTCTTCGAGCATCTCTTTTATGTATGCGCTCGGGATGTTATCTCCGTCGATGAGGACGGCGAGTTTTTTGTCAGTTGTTTCCATGAGAGTATTGTATCTCTTTTTATGCGGAGTGCAAGTCGTCTATTTTTCTCTCCAGTACGCCCTCCAGGCCAGCTATAAAAGACGATGTATGTAGAAATAAAAAATCCTACCGAAATACAGGTAGGATTTTGTGAGGGATTTCAGGTATCGAGAAACTTGTAATATCCATGTTCTTTTGCCCATTGCTCGATCCAGAGAAGTTTTTCATGCTTTGCTTTTTCGAATGCTTCTTCTGTATCGTAAGTATCATCTCCTGAAGCACACATTTTGCCCAAAAATTCTATCTCGATTCTTCTACATGTTTTTGGAATAATCCCCCATTCTTCTGACTTGTATTCGAAAATACCAAGAAACTTTTTCATTACCTCAATTCTCTTTTCATCCTGACTTTCCCATGTATGAGTAATAATTCGGACTTGTGAGCCTGAATCGTTCACATAGTGTGCAATGATTTCTGACATGATATATCTCCTGATCTAAAATCCCATCCCGCAATGCGAATAGGAAAAGGTTACAAAAAAGTAAAAATTCTTACTCGTCAATGACAAGATAAAAGTATATTATTAATAATATACTTTTTGTCAAGTTCTCTATTTACTTAGTTATTATTTTTTCTCTCCCCAGTATGCTCTCCAGACTTGCTCTCACTGCCGGTAGAGCGCTGCCTCACTCGAGAATCCGAGCATCTCGCCGTCGATGAGCCATTCTACGGTTTTACTATTATTATAGAGAAAGAGGAGTGCAGAGTGCGTCTTAAAAAATGTATTGCCCTCATACTTCACGAGACGTAATTCATCGAGCGAAATATCTGGAAATGGGATGAGTGTCGGCGTGACGTCATTTTCGAGGAATGTGACGAATGTATCGGATCATTTCCGACCGAAGACGACGAGCTGTCCATCGAACCAGAGTGCCCGTGAGATGCTATCGAATGGAGTGATGATGAGTGGGAGCGATCACTTCGCAGTCTCCTCGAGGAGTGGTATGAAGTTCGCCCCGTCTGGCATATACCAGTACTCATTTGACTCTATAAAAAATGGACTGTTTCTTTCATTTTCCTTTAGTAGCAGATGCTTCGTTCCCGAGTAGAGTGTATCTGCTCCTCTGATATATCCGCGTCCGATCTCAGTGATCCCAGTATATGAGTATCCCATCTCGGTGATGAGTCGACTCGTCAGAGGACACCACATATGACCTTCTTGTACGATGACGGATGTATCCTCGCATTCGCGTATCAGCTTCACGCTGCCGCTCCAGGACTTTTTCTGCCAGTTGCCGCGCTCATATCGTGCGAGCGTCTCTCCCGAGAGAAAGTATCACTCTCAGATATGTCCTCCCCAGCTCCCTATCGTAGTCGCTCCAGAGAGGTCACTCTCATAGGCGATGGAACTCCGATTTTTTATGCCGACCCAGCTCGTATCATCTATCTGTACGAGCGAGAGACTACCGGTGTATACCTGAGTGTACTCTGCCTTCGGGATGAGTCGGACACTGTCGATATAAAATGGTTTTGCCTTATCGATGCTGAATGAGAGACGATTCTGAATATATCATGGCTTGCCGATAGAGAGAAGGTACTCATCATAGGGTACCATCTTTTTCTCATCGTAGCCGATATCTTCGCGGTTTATCTGGATACGAGCATCTCGTGGCTCGACCCGGAGATTCACGATACCAAATGACTCTATGAACTCATCTCGCTCGAGTCGCGTGATGCCACTTCCAGTAAAAATCTGCTTCAGTGATATATCGAACGATGGATAGTATCCCTGGAAAAAATAGTAGAGAAATATCGCGAATGAAAACACGAGTATCCAAAATATTCTGGATGCCTGTTTTTTCTTCTGGATTTCGTCGTAATAGGATTGCATGGGAGGGATTATTTACGTTTCATTTTCTGAGTAGTGTCGAAGCTATCGATACGATGCCCGAGAAAGAGTCGGAGCTGTGATTCTATGGCTGGTATAGAGAAGAGTGTGAGAGTGAGTATCGGTACCGCGGCCCACTGGAGGACATTCCCGATATAGTCATACCATCGAAAGTGCACGAATCGTCTCATGATGTGGATGGATAATATGCTCGGAAATGCGATGGTCGCGAATAGTATCGTAAATATGAGCGAGCTCGCGATCGGTACAGTAAAGGCTGCGAGAGAGTGGTCGATCGAGTAGACCTGACCTGGTACGTATCCGATAAAAAAGAGCATAAATGGTCCACCCGCCCAAAAGAGATGATTATAGATGAGATAGGTAATCTTACGGATTTTTTCGAGTCTTGGGATATTGCTCATCTCGCGAAACTTCGGTATCACATACTCCACATCCGTACATCCCCAGCTCCATCGACGCAGTTGCTTGTACTGACTCTTTATCGTACGGACGACACTCGTCTCATCGACGAGGTCCATCTCACAGATGGCTGGTGTATAGATGATGCGAAATCTCCCTTCCCATCCAAAGTAGCTCCTCCAGTACTGCATGCCATCCTCGACGATAGAGTATGTATCCCAGTATCCTGCTTTTTGGAGGCAGAGGAGAGACTGTCCATAGACTGCGAAGTTACGATAAAACTCTGGATTTTGGCTCTCGAAAAACTGCCACATCGTCGTCCCAGCTGCGATGATACGTGCGAAAAATGTCCCCTCACGCCAGTTATTCGAGTAGACGGGTGTGTACTGGTAGATGGCCTGATGTCGAGCATCCGTCGTGAGAAATGTCTTTGTCACGACAGAGAAAAATCGTGACTCGACTTTTGTATCGGTGTCTATCGTGGAGACAAATGTGTTTTCTGCATCGAGACTATTTTTTTTCTCATATTCTCGTATCGCATAGGTGATGTTCGCACCCTTTACCTTTCACTCTCACTCGAGATCACTCGGGTGGACGATATTCGCTATATGTATCTCTCGACCATAGTTTTCTATGATTTTCCGAGCATGACTCTCCGCGTCAGGAGCACGTGCCTCAGTCGCGAGGAGGATAGTGATATTCTCCATATAGAGGTAGTCATTTTTCATGAGTGATACCACTGCCTCTTCTATGACATCATATGGCTCCGTATATATAGGTATGATGACGATATGCTGGAGTGATCCTCCTCCAGATTCGATAGTCGCATCTCATGCGAACGAGACTTTACTGAACCGTAGGAGTTTGATATATGACTTTAGGACATAGAAATACCCCTCGAATACTTTCACGCTCCAATAAGATATATAGAGCGCGATAAAAAAGAGTCCTACCTGGTATTGTACCTTCATGAGTACGAGTGGGAGGAGAAAAATCCCGATCAGTGCGAGAAATGGGATTTTCGGGAGCCAGTATGAAAGTGTGCGATACTTTTGCATTGGAGGGCATTATAGACATTTCTGATATTTTGCAAATAGTTTGATTTGCATTCTTCCTCTGATTTTATATCATCACTGTATGAATATGGATATATTTCAGGTACATGGCTTCGAACTTTCAGATACTGAGACACATCAGTTCGAGACATTACTCTCGCTGTTTATTGACTACAATAGTCATACGAATCTCTCTGCTATTCGTGATGAAGAGGGAATTGTCGTAAAGCATTTTATCGATAGTCTCTACGGTGCAGCCCTGATACAAGACTGACTCAGTGATGTATCTCATGCGCCACGCCTTCTCGATATTGGATCTGGATGAGGATTTCCCGGTATACCGTTAAAGATCGTCATGTCAGAACTGCAAGTGATCCTGCTCGATAGTGTGGGCAAGAAAGTAAAGGCGATGAATCACTTTATCGAACATCTTTGACTCCAAAATATATCTGCCCTACAAGAACGTGCTGAAATCCTTGCTAAAAATCCGCTTCACAAAGGACAGTATGATATCATTACTTCTCGTGCGACCGCATATATCACAGATATTCTCACTTGGGCAGTGCCATTTCTGGCACCAGAGGGGAGTATCGTTCTCTATAAGATGCCATCAGATGAAGAACAAAAAGATAGGGAAAAAATACTAAAAAAACTATCACTTACTCTAGAATGAGAACTCGAATATGAAATCGCATGAAAAAAACGGATTATATATCTTATAAAAAGAAAATAAATCCCTTTCCGTAAAGGATAGGAGTGGTGTATGGACATTTCATATAAAAAAGTTTATAAAATATTTGCATTTCTAAAATTAATGTGCTAATATATATTTACTGTTTACTTCTTAATACACATATATATATGAAACAGCATATCGAAGCTTTCCACGCAAAGCACAATGTCCGCCCATACACTCTCGCTCTTCTCGGACTCCTCGCAGTGACAAATAATGCACTCGCAGCAGCAAGTCTCATCCAGCTCTAATACGTTCCTACAAAATCCCTCTCTAGTAATTGAGAGGGATTTTTTTAGAGTAAATAGTACTGTTTATAATATAAAATATATAATGCGCAATATATATTTTATGACAAAAAAAGAAGAATATGATAGTCTTATAGAGTAAAACTAATTTTGCACCAATATGCGTCTGAAAAATTCCCCATCTCGTCATATATATAAGAAGATTCTTGCGAAGATTACATTTTCTGTAGTTGTGCTAGAAATTTGTACTACGAGTATATTTGCAGCTACAAACGGATTTCTCTACTTTTCGGATATCTTAAAAAGCCAAGGTATAATAGAGCGAGATTATATATCTTCCAATAATATCTCTCGTCTCGATGCTATGCGTATATCTGTGGGTATCGGTGGATGGCCCACTGGATGTAGTGCTGCATCGAGTGTCACCTGTGATATTCCCACTATTGCACGCACTCGAGGTATAGCATTTGCTGGGCTCGGTGATGTCAATATCGGTACCATTACTCGTGCGAATGCTATACGACTCGTACTCCAAGCACGTGGTATTCCAGTCTCTGCGAATCCGAGTGGATTCTCTGATGTCGATGATAAGATCACAAAAATATATATCTGATATATATCGAAGGCTCGTGAGATAGGATGTATACAGACAGCGAGCACATTTCGTCCATTTGATGCGACTACTGAGTGAGAGTTTGCGAAAATGGCTGTCTGTAGTATAGAAAGTGATGAAGGTGGACTCTCACTCGATGCTGCTCCATCTAAGCCAAATACTCCGATTGCATCTAATCCTACCCCGAGTTTTATCCAATCACCGATGTCTCCGTATTATGGTGGAGGTGGATGAGGTGGTACCACTACTACGGTGGTAAATAATTATTATACTAATGCTTTCTCAGGTACAGCGGAGAACCTCACAGTAACTGGCAGTGCCTTATTCCTGGGGAATGCAAACTTTGCAAATCTTCCATGACTCCCACTCACGTATGGATGACTTTATATCGGAAATAGTTCGAATCTCGCAACTGTGCTCGTCGCTGGAAGTACTGGACAAGTCCTTTCTATGCTCGGTGGAGTGCCGACATGGGTGAGTATCGGATCATTTGGTTCTGGCGGGGGACTCGTGGATTCTGTGTTTGGTCGGACTGGCAGCATACTCGCACAGTCGGGAGATTATACGACAGATCTCGTGACAGAGGCATCGAATCTTTACTTTACGAATCTCCGAGCACAAAATGCTCTCTCTGGTACGATTAGTGGTATCACGACAAATATTTCTACACTTTCCACGGGACTTTCGACTCTATCCTCTACTGTAAATACCCTCTCAGGAATCGTATGGTGAGCAACTGGATCTTTTATGAGCGGGTCTATCACAGATCTGACAAATACTGTAAATGCGCTCTCTGGTCAGGTAGCAACTCTGACAAATACGATGAATATATTTGGATTCACACTGAGTCCGATTATTACGACGGTGAATAGTTTTTCTGGGACACTTTCTCAGCATGGTGCAGATATCTTCGCACTCTCTGGTGGTCTTGCACTGACGAATTCAAATCTCGCATTTCTCTCAGGATCTGTCTCTCTTATCGCGACGAATCTCGCGAGTCTCTCTGGTGTGGTCACGAATCTCACTACAGATATCTTCGCACTCTCTGGTGGACTCATGGTGACCAATAATGCCATCACTACGCTCTCAGGAAATCTCGCAACTCTCCAGGCGACAGTATCGAGCCTCTCGGGTGTGGTATCGAGTATCCTCTCTGATATGAGCACGCTCCAGGCGACAGTATCGACGCATACATCAGAGATTTCGACTCTCTCAGGTGGTCTCGCACTCACGAATGCGACTCTCGCATCTCTCTCTGGTGTCGTCTCAGGTCATACTGCAGATATAGCGACCCTTTCATGAGCGCTCGCGATTACTAACATGAATCTCTCGAATCTTACGACGAATTTTGCTACTCTCTCAGGAACCGTATTTGCTATAGGAAATACGCTCGCGACACTCTCAGGTACAGTGTCTCAGAATAGTCTCGATATTTCTACGCTTTCATGAGTATTGTCGACAAAAATCTCACTCACAAATCTCTCAGCAAACGGACCACTCACATATAATACTCTCACATGAGTATTCGGCATTAGCCAAGCATCTACGAGTACAAATGGATATCTCTCGAGTGGTGACTGGAATATTTTTAATACAAAGCAAGACTATATCTCCACAGGAACTGTAGCTCAGTACTACCGAGGAGATAAGACATGGCAGACTCTCGATACCTCTGTCGTTCCAGAAAATGGAAATCTCTACTTCACGGATCTCCGTGCGCAAAATGCTCTCTCTGGTACTATCACTGCTATCAGCGCGAATCTCGCGAACATTACGACTGCTCTCGCTACAGCAACTGGAAATATCCTTACTCTAGAGGGCAATCTCGCGAGTACTACTGGAGCTCTCATGAGTCTCTCTGGTGTCGTCTCTGGACATACCACAGATATAGCAGGACTCATCGCTGGTCTCGCTCTCACGAATGCAAATATCGCCACAGCTACAGGTAATATTAACTCACTCTCATGAGTCCTTTCAGCGACGAATACGAATCTCTCGAATCTTACGACAAATTTTATATCTCTCTCTGGTGCGGTATCTCAGAATATCCTTGATATCACTACGATACAGGGTACGATCTCGACCATGAGTGGGCAGCTCCTCACACTCTCAGGAAATGTATCTATCCTTTCTGGTGGACTCGCTCTCACGAATGCGAATCTCGCATCACTCTCTGGAGTCCTCTCGACGACAAATGCAAACCTCGCCTCACTCTCTGGTGTAGTTTCTGGACATACTACCGATGTGGCATCCCTCTCAGGGCGTGTAAATGGACTTTCATGAAGTGTGACATCACTCGGGAATGCGCTTGCTACCACGAATGCAAATCTCGCTACAGCTACAGGAAATATTCTTGCCCTCTCAGGGAATATCGCGACTCTGAATGCAAATTTTACGACACTTTCCGGAGTCGTCGCAGGTATCTCGAACACCCTCGTCATACTCGCAAATGATATTACATATCTTTCCGGTGCACTCGGCAATACGAATCTCTCTATCGGAGTGCTTTCAGGACAGGTGAGTACTCATACATCACAGATATCTACTCTCTTTACGAACCTTGCTACAGCTACAGGTAATATTCTTTCTCTCCAGACATGACTCGCTACCACGAATG
>CAZQUZ010000004.1:40097-62349 GCA_964596675.1 uncultured Candidatus Peribacteria bacterium | reverse complement strand
AACAGGAAATATCTTCACACTGTCTGGAAATCTAGCATCTCTTTCAGGGACTGTAAATACACTCTCAGGAAATGTATCTATCCTTTCTGGAGGTCTTGCTCTCACGAATGCGAATCTCGCATCACTCTCATGAGTACTTTCGACGACCAATATAAATCTCTCAAATCTTACTACAAACTTCAACACCCTCTCAGGAACAGTAAACACCCTCTCAGGAATAGTAAATACACTTTCATGACGAGTTAATACACTCTCGGGTGTCGTCTCTACGAATGCTACCAATATTGCCTCACTCTCAGGACTCATCTCGACACAAATCATAAACCTTAACACCCTCTCAGGTTCACTCAGTACTCTCTCAGGATCATTTAACACCCTCAGTACTAGCTTTAATACACTCTCAGGAACGGTAGTTGGTATCTGAAATAATCTTACTACACTTTCTGGTACAGTTGCATCATTGCTTTCCTCTCTCGCTCTCACGAATGCAAATCTCGCTACAGCTACAGGTAATATTCTTTCTCTCCAGACATGACTCGCTACCACGAATGCGAACCTTGCGACAGCAACAGGAAATATCCTCACACTTTCATGACGAGTCAATACACTCTCTGGTGTCGTCTCTACTCTCCAAACAGGTCTTGCACTTACAAACACGAACATTGCATCCATCACTGGTCAGCTCTTTACGATACAATCTAACCTTGCCTCTGCAACTGGTACTCTCGCTACTCATACATCACAGATATCTACTCTCTTTACGAACCTTGCGACAGCAACAGGAAATATTCTTTCTCTCCAAAATAATCTCGCTACAGCAACAGGAAATATCTTCACACTGTCTGGAAATCTAGCATCTCTTTCAGGGACTGTATCGACACTTTTAGCAGCATCACATCCTGCCGTCACTATCGGAACAGCGAATGGACTTTCGCTTTCCACTCAGCAAATTTCTCTTGCATTAGCGTCGACCTCTACGACAGGTGCATTGTCTGCGAGTGACTGGAATCTCTTTAATACAAAACAAAGTTTTATCGCTACCGGTACAACTCTCCAGTACTATCGTGGAGATAAGACATTTCAGACACTCGATACCGCAGCTGTACCAGAAAATGGGAATCTCTATTTTACAAATGCACGTGCTATCGGATCGACACTGACAGGATTTGCTCCATGAGCAGGTACGGTCGTCGCTACAGATACGATCATCGCAGCTATACAGAAACTCCAAGGTACCAATACTATACTTCTTTCGAGCCTCGCCACAGCTACAGGTACTCTCGCTACTCATACATCACAGATAACTACTCTCCAAACAAACCTCGCCTCTGCTACAGGAAGTATCTCCTCTCTCCTCTCATCACTCGCTACCACGAATGCAAACCTTGCTACAGCTACAGGAAATATCCTCACACTTTCTGGAAATCTCGCATCTCTCTCTGGCATGCTTGCTACCACGAATACGAATCTCTCCAATCTTACCACGAATTTCAATACTCTCTCAGGCACAGTAAATACTCTTTCATGAGTCGTCGCTACGAAAATCTCACTCACAAATCTCTCAGCAAACGGACCACTCACATATAATAATCTCACAGGAGTATTCGGTATAAATATCGCTAACAATACTACTACAGGCGCATTGTCTGTGAGCGATTGGAATCTATTTAATAATAAAATCGGATTTATTTCTGGCGCTCCAAATGGTTTGTCTATAACTGGAACGGGCATCTCACTCGGTCTCGCATCTACTTCTAGTACAGGCGCATTGTCTGTGAGCGATTGGAATCTATTTAATAATAAAATCGGATCAATCAATGGACAAACTGGTACAACACAAACATTTGCAGTCGGGACAGCTGGTAATGATTTTAATATTGTCTCAGCAGGTAATACTCATACATTTAATATCCCAAATGCCAGTGGAACAGCTCGTGGACTCGTCAGCACTGGAGCGCAGACATTTGCTGGAGCAAAAACTTTTATTGGTGCAGTGACCAATAGTGGGGCTACAGTCATGGCAGCGGCAGTGCTCGGAAATTTCGCAGCCAATGGTACTATCGGTACGGCAGCAGCCACTGTAGACGTGAAAACCACATTTAATATCAATCAGACAACTGCAAATATCACTCTTACACTTCCAAGCCCTACAGATACTACAGCCGGACGTATCATATATATCAATAATATTGGTACAGTATGATTCACTATGCTCGGGAATCGTATCGAGGCAGGTCAGAGTCGAAATGCTATCTGGAATGGTACCGCATGGAAATGGCTCTGAGATCAACAATGAGAAAGTAATATTATAGTACGTAAGACAGCTGATGAAACAATAAATAACTCAGCAGTACTGCAAGATGATAATGAACTGTTATTTCCTATATGAGCCAATGAAACGTGGGTATTCGATATTAATTTCGAGTGACAGTCCAATACTATACCAGATTTCCGATTTGCGATGACGGCTCCTGCCGGTGCAACGTGTGACTATAATTTTTATCTTCCGACTGGTACAGTGAATGGAAGTGTGGCAGTTTGTGGAGGCTCTACCCCAGCCGCTCTGCCATGAAACGCTGCGAATCAGTCGTATATAGGATATGGTGTCATCGTGAATGGTGCTACAGCGGGTAATGTCACACTCCGGTGGGCACAATTTACAGCCAATGCATCGAACACTATCGGTCGTGCATGAAGTACTCTCAAGGCATATAAAATCCGGGGTGCTGACTATGCAGAAATATACTACTCTACTGATCATAGTGTGACTGAGTGAGATCTGGTTGCTCTGACAGGGGAGTGAGTATCGCAGGTCGCAAAATCATCGACTCCATATGATAGTGATGTTATATGAGTGATTTCGACGAAACCAGGAATGGTAATCGGTGAAGCCGATGGTGAGGGTAAGCCAGTCATCGTCGGTCTCGCAGGTCGTGTACCTGTGAAGGTGAGTACAAAAAATGGTAATATTGCTCCAGGTGACTATATCACGACTTCTGATATCCCATGAGTGGGTATGAAAGCCACAGAACCAGGTCGAGTTATCGGTAAAGCTCTAACATGACTCTCATGAGTAGAGCAGGGGAATGTGATAGTGTTTGTAGAGAATACCTACTTCGATGGTGTCGATGAGGTAGAGTATGCTGACTCTCTCTCTGGATGACTCGCTATAAACACAGCGGCGCTCGATAGATTCTCATTTATGGTAAAAAAATCTCTCGCGAAAATCGATCCAAATTATGGAGCGAATCTCGCTGTCGCATCTGGAGCTCTTGATCCTTTTGCTCTCAGTGTAAATACGCTGAGTCAAGGTATCACAGATATCTCATCGCAAATATCACTCCTCTCAGGTACGCTCTCAGATACGCAGTATCGTCTGAGTTTGGTAGAGTCATCTCCTGGTATGATATCAGTGCAGACAGGTACAGCTATATCACTAGAAGATCAGGGGGCACTCGATATGATTCTGAGTCTTGCAGGAGAGCTTCTCATGCAGTGAAAGACGATATTCCAAGAGCTCGTAACATTCACGAAATGAGTTATTTTCGAAGGAGCCGTTACATTTAAGGCGATGGTGACATTCGAAGATAGGGTAATATTCTCAGATCGTGATATGGGTGGTGATGCATCTATAGCTTCTGGCATGCAACGTGTGCATATCACGTTCAGTCGTCCTTATAGTGAGACGCCAGTTATCACTATAACTCCAGTAGATCATACTATTTCTGCCTATGTCAGTGGACTCTCTCAGGTAGGATTCGATATCGAAATCCATGGTCCAGCACCACAAAATCTCCGATTTAACTGGATGGCTGTACTCGTACGCTGAGGTATCGGTGGATATATATCACCAGTATCAGATACTCCTACAGATGCAGTATCTCCTCCTCTAGATGGTACCACTCCAGAGTCTCCAGTTCCAGATGTATCTCCGACTCAGACAGGGGCGGATGAAGGGGATGGGACAATCCCTGCTCCAGATTCTGCATCTGGAGAAGAGACTCCTATAGAGACTACACTTCTCGATACTCCAGTCCAAGAGACTCCTATAGTTACGCCACCAGATACTACTACTCCAGATAATATTGGCCCTGAGATTCAGACTCTTCCATCTCCTCCAGATACCTCCGAAGTACCACCAGTAGATATAGTCCCAGAGGTGAGCGAACCTACCACTATGCCACTAGAAACCCCAGTTTCTCCGACAGAATAAGCATATAAAAACTCCAGATACCCCCTGGAGTTTTTATATAGGCATTATTTCATCCGAATGTGAAGACAGAACTTCTTGCATAAAGGTATGCTTATCGATATACTCAGCATGTTATTTTTTTTATCTTTTTCATATGTTTAATCATCAGGCTGTCGGGAATATCACTATCGGAGGACTTATCATTATGGCGTGGGTATTTTTTACGAGTGTATATTTTTTCCTTTCTGTAGGATATCCATTTGTCGTCGGTAAGACACAGAGTGTGGCTATCGCTACAGCACAGCAGCAAGGATACAATACTGCAGTATCTCAGGCTATGCAGACTTTTTCTGGAAATGTTTTTCAGAATGGTTATGGTAAGGCTGTCCTCGATCTCGCTACAGCACTCGATGCTCAGGTAAAGGGTGGATGTAAAGAAGCTGTTCCAGTCACTATCGGTACAGGTGCTATCGGTATCATAAATACTGCATGTATACAACAAGCTACTCCTACCCCAGCAGCAGGACCAGAGATAGCTCCAGCAAAATAATTATTAAGCCCTCTCGAGAATCCGAGAGGGCTTTTTTTATTTTCAGAAAGCTATAGAGATATTTTTTTGAAAAAAACTTTTGACAATAGGGTCCCTTTTTATACAATGCCAAAGCCTTAACTGGTATAGTGCGGGTGTAGCTCAATGGCTAGAGTCTCTGCCTTCCAAGCAGACTGTTATGGGTTCGAGTCCCATCACCCGCTCCACACTATAATTTAAGAGTAATTAGTATTTAGTCGTTAGAAAGGATTCATTTCTACATTCTAATTCCTAAATACTAATTTCTTTTTTTAAGGGCGTATAGCTCAGTTGGTTAGAGCGCAGCACTGATAATGCTGAGGTCCCTGGTTCAACTCCAGGTACGCCCACCATTTACATTTTCGGAAACTGGCGCAATTGGCTAGCGCACGTGCTTTGGGAGCACGGGGTTGTGGGTTCGAGTCCCACGTTTCCGACCATTTTTATAGAAACAATCTCGATGTATGGCGCTATCGTCTAGTGGTTAGGACGAAGGATTCTCATTCCTTAAACCGGAGTTCGATTCTCCGTAGCGCTGCCAAATAATAATCAATATCCTTTCATGAAAATGAGAGGATTTTTGCATTTTTCATCGTATAGTGCTAGACTATATTCATGCCTATCACAGATCAGGAGATCGTTCTCCGCCTCATCATATCACTCATCCTCGCTCTCATCCTCGGTATCGAGCGAGAATGGAAGCAACAGCCAGCAGGTATCCGTACACATATACTCATCTGTACAGGGTCTGCTCTTCTTATGATCATATCTATCGTGTTACCAGAGATGTATCATGCTACCAATAAAGATCCAGCTCGTATCGCAGCACAGGTGGTTTCTGGTATTTGATTTCTTTGAGCGGGTGCTATCATGAGAAATGGTATGATCACAAAATGACTCACTACAGCCGCCAATATCTGGGTGACAGCAGCCATAGGGCTTGCAGTCGGTGCAGGAATGTATTTCGCAGCAATAGCTACGACTGTACTCATGCTCATGAATCTCGTATTTTTTACAAAGTTAAAGCCTGTCATCTTCTCTCAGACATCGTACTGTGCTATCGACTTCACATTCGATAAGAAAAAAGGTATTCCAGAAAATATATTTTCCACGTTCGATGAGCTCGGTATAGAGGTCATCTCAGAAAATATAAAAGAAAATCATAAATCCCATCATGTCGATCTCGTCGTCCGGGTACCTCGCGATATGACGATGCTCGATGTGCGATCGCTCCTCTCAGAACATCTTGAATATGAGGCGATTAGCCTCGCTGAGGATATCAAGGTATAATAATAGATGCTCCACGATCTCTGCGATCTGTCTGACGCCGTTCTTTTCATACCCAAGTCCATATGCTACTTACACGAGCTCATGTTTTAGTAACGATATGTTGTATGAGTTTCCGTCGTTCAGAAGATACTCTTTTGAGATAGAGGGGTACTATATCCATTTTGATCGATTCATATTTCTCAGTGATAGTATCGAGATTATGGCGAACTATATCAGTGATGGTGAGAGCATTGCGGATATGAGTATCGTCCATAGAGGTTCGAGACTGGAGTGCTTGTATCTTATCTGCGAGTATCATGATACAGAGGAGCGTCGCATGGAGATCTGCCCCATTTTCTCTAAATAATTTCTCTCTGGCTCTTCCAGTATGGACTCATTCTTTGAGATGATGGAGTCGTGCGATATCTATATGGATATCTTTTACGATAGTAGGATACTTTTCTTTTAGATTTTGCCATATCGTCTCCCCACTCAGAATATGATAGAGACTCCATGCTTCTGCGAGGGTGATAGTATCATAGTCTATAGTATATTCTGTAGCATATTGCTCGAATATTGCTTCCTGTCGAAGACTCTGAAAATTGCTCTGTATTTTCTCGGTACTGACATCTATATTTTTGTCTCTGAGCCAGGTCCGGAGGTTCGGACGTGTTCATGTATCGTTCTCCGCGAGAAATGTATGGAGAGGTATTTGTTTTTCGTGAGATTCTAGACTTGTATCGAAGCTATAGAGCCATCGCATTGCCTGATTGGATCATGGCTGAAAATCATTGTTTCAGAATTTCCCGATATCACTCAGGAGAGTCGCGAGATGTACGATTTCTCGGTGTTCTTTGGAGATATTGAGCTTTTCTCCTATTTCATTCGAGAATACGATAGCTTCTATCAATCCATCCCGATATGAGGGGCTGAGATTGGAAAGATATGGAATCAAAAAACTGTATTTCTCTGCATTTATTGAGAGCACCTCTTGTATTTGATCGGATCGATCAAGGGATATGTTTCGAGGGGTCTCATGAGAAGGATTCATGACTCAGATGATAGCATGTTTCTGCTAAAAGTAAAATTATTGTATCGTAAAAAGTGTTATGAAAAATTTGCTTTATAAAATAAATGAACTATACTCCTCTTGTATTTATTTTTTCACTTTTTTCTATGAAAAAGCATGTCGTCGCTCCACTCGTCCTCCTCTCATCTATCTCTCTTCTCACGAGTTGTATGGAGAAGTCAGAGCCAGTACCTACAGTAGTCACTCCTACAGAGACTGCTGCTCCTGTCGAGATTATCACTGAGTCAGTCACTCCTGCTACACCAGCGCCTACAGAGACTACTCCTACTCCAGAAGCTTCTGTTGCGCCGACAGTCATTACTCGTACGGAGGTTGTCACATACCAGTCTCCAGCTGGTTCAGATCCAGTCGAGTTTTCTGTCACTGTCACAGATGGTGTCATTACTGCTGCTTCAGCGACACCAAAGTCTACACATGAGATTTCTCTCAAGCTTCAAACAGCATTTAGTGCTGATGTTGGAGTGAAAGCAGTGGGGCAGAAAGCGAAAGATCTTGATCTCGATGTTGTCGGAGGTGCTTCACTTACGACTGCTGCATTCGAGCAATTTGTACATTCGTTCTAGTCTAGAACTCTATCTTTATCCCCATGAAAGTGGGGATTTTTCTTACATTTTTCTTACGATTCATAGCTACACTGTGAGTATATATTATAATTTTTTATTATGAAAACACTCTCACTTCCTGTCGCTATCATCGTATCACTCGTATTTCTTGTATCCTGCACAGCAGATCGCATCATATCAGACCCATCTTCATGATGAGTCTTTCAGAGATGACCGAGAGCTGAGCAGAGAGAGGATGGAGCAAAAAATACCCACGCACAATCTGATAGAACCAGACCTTTAAAAAACACATCATGAAGCATGGGGAAATCTACGGTAGCGTCTCCAGCTCCAGCAAGCACAGAAACAGAAACCCCACTCTCATCTTCGATAACTATGACATCAGAACAATCCAATATATCGAAGTCTGTCACTTATACGACCGATCATGGGAAAGAGTGAGTAGCTGTGATATTTTCTCTTACAACTGATCCTGCTGGGGTAATCACGAGTGTATCAGCCAATGCCCCGAGCGCGGATCGTGAGAGTAGACAATATATAAGTCGATTTAACTCCGCTGCAAAGAGTCAGATAATCGGAAAGAAAATCTCATCACTCTCACTTTCAGCTGTCTGATGAGCGAGTGATACGACCGATGCATTTGTCCAAATAATAAAATCACTGTAATTCTTATCCTCGAAAGAGGATTTTTTCTTGCTTTCAAGACAGCTTTCCTTATATTTTCTCTATGCAAAAATATACTTTTGAAGTTATTGGTACGCATCTATTTCTCTCTCTCGATACGAGCGAAGACATGACAGACTTGTTTAGAGATATAAAAACACGACTTCAAGATTTTGAAGCTAAGTTTTCTCGATTTCTCGAATGAAACTGGCTCGATGATCTCAATACGTCTCGAAGAGCTTTTCTCGATAGTGACGCAAAAAAAATGCTTTCTATGATGCTCGATGTGGCATGAAAGACAGGTGGATATTTTGATCCCACTATAGGAAAGCGGCTGACAGAGCTCTGATATGGAAACTCCACATTAGGCATGAAGAATACCATAACCAATACATGATCTGGTAACTATAGTGATATAGAGATTATCTGAGATGAAGTCATACTCCATGGCGATATACTTCTCGAATTCGGATGAGTAGGGAAGGGATATCTTATCGATATACTTCGAGAAATGATAGCCGCAATATGAATAGGCGATAAAAGATATCTCATAAATTTTTGATGAGATATGTATGGCATGTGAGCATGGAAAGTGGGGCTCGAGAGTCCATTTGTATCGGATGAGGCTATCGGGACTATCTTGCTGGATAGTTTTTCATTCGCATGTAGTGCTGGAACTCGACGAAAGTGGTGAGCGCATCATCATCTCATCGATCCACATACTGGAGAGAGTGCGCGTGAGGTTGTCGCATCATATATAGAGAGTGATAGGGCGAGTATCGCCGATATGTATGCGACAGCACTCTGTGTTATGCCATGGACACTTGCGATTACTCTGCTCGAAAAAACTCCAGAGATTTCCGGAGTTATCGTACGTCATGATGGAATTGTATTTCAGAAAAAGGGAAGTCGAGCAGAGATATTTACCTAGTGAGAAAAATACTTGAGATATTTGCCTATATAGTGATCTACAGGAGCAAAGTCATCAGTGAGTATGGGCATATCATCGGATATATCTCCTGTCCATACATGACTGAGATATCCGTTTATATCATTTTCTTTTGACGTCCAGCTTGGTATGGTCGTATTTTTGAGGGCGATGAGGATGTGGTTTTGGAATATTTTTCCATTTCCAGGATGATTTACTGGGATGATATACACCTGAGGAAATACCGATTTATAGGTGACATATTCAGCGCGGAGAAATTCGCCCGTTTCTCACTCGATAGAGGATATGAGATTGAGTATGACAAGGCCACTCATCGATAGGCTATTATACTTTTTCTCTACAGCTTCGCGTGTCGAGAGCTGGTATGGTACCGAGTACCATGAGGTGAATGCATCACCAAAAATAACATCGTAGATTTTTTTATTTTGGTTTAAAAATACTCGTCCATCTTCATGAAAAATCTGCATACGAGGAGTATCTGTGAGTCAGAAATATTTTTTCGCGAGCGCGGTTACGCCGGGGTCTATCTCGACGACATCGAGAGTCGCGTCTTTATATTTCGCTATATAATCCTTCGGAAAAGAGTATCCAGCACCACCGAGCATGAGGCCTGTCTGAAATCCTGGGAAAAAATGTCTCGCCAGATGATAATATTTGGTATATTCATTGACGAGACGATCTGAGTCAAGAGACATAGTCGAGTGATTTTCTATATTTATCCCCATCGTGCGGAGACGTTCACCAGTCTGTGGGAGGGTCTGATCATATACTCGTATATGACTATAGAGTGTATCTATTTCTATGCTCGCATGAGTATCGTGGATCTGGCTCATGAGTGTGGGTAATATGAGTATGATGAGGAGGCTTCCTACTTTTCTGATAGGATGATGACTCGGTGATGCGAAAAATGCGAGAAGCACGAGAGAAATCGGGAGGAGTGCAAGTAGTGTAGAGACCCCAAAATGAGGGATGAGATAAAATCCAGTGATGAATGTTCCGAGGATGCTCCCGAGTGTTCCGAGAGCACTCATCATCCCGATAGTCGCACCACTCGATGTGAGCCGATCGATACGGAGTCTGACTGCATATGGAGACATCATCCCGAGGAGTATGCTTGCTGGAGCAAAGAGGAGTGTAGCCGCGATGATAGATCCTATACGGATATCGTGGATATGTGTACTCAGAGCGTCGAGAAGTGGAATCCTGATGATATAGGTGATGGCGATGGCAACACCCGAAAGCCAGAGCAAATCTGAGAGTGTCTCGATATCAGCATCTTTCTTATCTGCCCAGCGTCCACCGGTGTAGTAGCCTATAGAGAGGCTCGCGAGTATGATGCCTATCATCGCTGTCCAGACGAATGTCGATGTACCATAGTAGGGTCAGAGTATGCGAGCACCGACGACTTCATAGGTAAGTACGATAAATCCAGAGAGAAAGACGATAGTTTCGAGGAGATATTTTTGCATAGAAGGAAGAGAATATATAGGTAGTATCGAGATTTCTATAAAAAAGCAAAAATACTATAAGTTTTATTATTTGACAATATTATTATTTAATATAGATTATATATCCATAATCACACTTTTTCTATGAAACGTTCACTCATGTCTGGACCTACTCTTTCGAGTCCTGCAGGGCCTATCATGAATCATGATGGCCTCGATAGGTCTGGAGCTATTTCTCGATTAGAATATATGTTGGGAATAAATTTTCCAAACATGATTGCATCTACACGAAATGATTTGGTAGCTTCTCTAAAAGATGAAGAAATCGGGTACATTCTCCAGTTTTTCCCGTCGGATTATCATCATGGTGCCGAGAAAGAACTCTTTCTTGCGCTCTATACAGATATTATCCAGAAAACTCGACAGAAATATGAAGATGTTATAGAAAAACAATTTTATAAAAACGCGCATGATAGGGAGTACATGTTATATTGGAATCAGAAACCGTATTGGAAGGCAGAATATCTGAGAATATTAGAAAATATAAAAAATCCCATATAGGGATTTTTTAAAAAAAGATTTGCTTTCATTTTAATATTTCATAAAATGATAAAGTGATCACAACATAATTATGTCCGACCTCCAAAAAATACAAACAGAAATGTTCGAAAAATCTGATATGCTCATCGAGATGTCAGAAGTCTTCGGTGCGCTCGCATCAGACTGTCGCCTCGAGATTATCTATCTCCTCCTGCATGTGGACGCGCTCCCATCGGGTGAGATAGCGCGCCTCACGAACTGTACTCCCTCACAGGTCTCGCAGTATCTCTCGAAGATGCATGATGCGTGACTCGTCGAGAAGCGTCGCAGCTGGCGAGAGGTCGAGTACTCTCTCGATAGATCCAGTCCATTTGTCCAGGGACTCATCGCATATCTCGCGGTATGTATGAAGTAAATATAGAAACCACCGAAACTTTTTTTAGAGAACCTATTCTTTTCTTAGCCCATAGCTACTATGACACTTCTTATTGTTTCATTTTTGGCGGGTATTTTGACCATACTCGCTCCCTGTGTCCTCCCAGTCCTCCCCGTCGTGCTCGCAGGCTCTCTCACAGAGAAGAAGTCCTGGTATCCCTATGTCGTCACACTCTCACTCGCTCTCTCGATCGTGCTGTTCACTGTAGTTCTAAAAGTTTCGACACTCTTTATCGATATCCCATCATCGTTCTGGAAATACCTCTCATGAGGTATCCTGATCGCACTGGGTCTCGTCTATATATTCCCTCATGCATGGGCATGGATCGTAGAAAAGGCGAAATTCTCCCGAGCGAATGCGTCTCTCGATACAGCACAGGATATCGGCTCACCACTCCTGCGTGCGATAGTGACTGGTGCTGCACTGGGTCCAGTATTCTCGACCTGCTCCCCGACGTATGCATTTCTCCTCGCGACGGTATTTCCAGTATCACTGCTCGCGGGTATCGGATATACATTCGTCTATGCAGCTGGTCTCGCACTCATGCTGACACTTATCGCAGTCGGTGGGCGTAGTATTATCGCGAAAGTTCGCTTTATCGCAGATGAACGTGGTATATTTAAGAGAGTACTCGGAGTTATCTTCGTCCTCATCGGACTCGCTATCATCACATGACTCGATAAAAAGCTCGAAACCTGGGCGCTCGACCGATTCGATGTGAGTGGATTCGAGCAAAACATATTCGATACACTCCTCCCGTAGAAGTTTATCGTGAAGAGAAGACATCTTCTCTTTCGGGAGATTTCTCCACTTATTTTCTTATTTTTCTCCCTATGTCATCATGTAAAACAGAAAAAGATGCATCATGTGCATCTGGTACTTGCTCGACTCATTCTGCCGAGGCAAAGTGTAAAACAGAAGCATCATGTAAAGCAGAGGCTGTCTGTAAAACGAGTAAGTAGTTAATATGCCTACACTCACACAGGTAGATGCCTACCATATTCCTGAGATTCTCATAGATCGTATCATCGTACATCGTGGATTTCCTCGCGATTTCGTGGTATGACTCTTTCATGAAGCAAAGAGACTCCTCTATCTCGCGAGTATATCTGATAGAGATATCGTACCATCAGCTCGTGTCGATATCGCCTGGCATGAACTCCTTATGGATACAAAATGGTACAGAGATTTCTCTGGATTTCTCTGAGTATTTATCCATCATGTACCGTTCCCACCAGATGATGAACCACATGAGGAGACATGGGATGATATCCAGCATCATCGCATCATCCCATCAGGTTCTGATGACTATCTCGGTAGTCTGCGAGAATATGAGAAACGGCTCGGTATCACGCCCCAGAAATTGTTTTGGCCCTCATAGATTTACTTATAATTTTCTTTTTTATGCAAAATAAAACTACCAAAGACTCGTGCATGACGAGCAAATGAAATCCCTCATCATGAAGCGGGAAAATGCTCCTTTCTCTCGCTGTGATAGCTCTAATAGGAGCTGGTGCATGGTATGTATATGGCTCATCTGGTAGCCTGATGTCTCCAAAGACTGAGACAAAAACTATGGCTCTACCTGGAGATGCTGAGGCAAAATTTGCTCAAGTAGAGGCTATCGTCCATGCTATGAAGCAAGGAGAGATGTCCCTCGTACAGTCACTCTATAGTGATCTCGTGCTCACGAAATCTGTAAAACGTGGCGAACCTGAGCAGCTCGCGATGATGGGGGATGAAGATTGGATGTACTCTCCGAGCTATGATGTGACCGTCGTCGTATGTAAGGATATGGATACGCCAGCGCACGTATTTCATGGAAAATCCCTCTCTCCTGCAGAAACAGCAAAAGTCAGAAAAATGCATGAAGATATGATGAAGATGATGGAATGAAGTGGTATGATGATGGATCACTCTGGTACTGATATGATGAAAAAAGATGAGTCTCAGATGATGAAGCCGACGGGATACATGGAGTATGATGCTCAGAAAGTCACAGAGGCACTCTCTGCTGGACAAAAGGTAGCACTCTTTTTCCATGCGAGCTGGTGTCCGAGCTGTCGAGCCCTCGATAAGGCTATCACAGCCGATATATCCTCTATCCCTAGCGATGCACTTATCGTAAAGGTGGACTATGATAACAGTGAAGATATGAAGAAAAAGTATGGTGTCACGAGTCAGCATACTACGGTCATCGTAGATGCTGATATGGCACTCGTATCGAAAAAAACAGGTGCAAGGACTATCACTGATATTTGGAATTAGTGTATCTGAGAGATTCATTTTCCTTAGAGAAATGAGTCTCGACGGATATCCTATCACTGTTTTTTATGGTACATTCTTTTTTTACATCCTCGTGGTTTCGGTTTCTTCTTGTCGGTATTTTTGGTATACTGGGCGGAGTTTTTTATCTCGTAAATAATCAAACTATGGAAAATATCACACCAATCGATACCCACTCATCTGGGACTACTGCTCGTGCCTACTTCGCCTGAGGATGCTTCTGGTGTATGGAGGGCATATTTGAGGCGCAGTTATGAGTCGTCGAAGCGATATCCTGATATGCTGAGTGAGATGCGATCGATGCGAACTATGATGCGGTATCTGCAGGTACGACTCGCCATCGCGAGGCAGTGCAGGTCGTCTATGACTCGAGTGTCATATCATTCGCGACACTCGTGGATCTCTACTATACGCAGATAGATCCGACTCAGGCGGATGGCCAGTTCGCAGATATCGGATACCGCTATACGACGGCGATATACTATCAGGATGATACTGAGAAATCCATCATCGAGCGCGCGAAGTCTACTCTCGAGTCATCATGAAAATTCGAGAAGCCTATTGCTGTTGCGATAGTACCATTTACGACATTTTTCAGAGCGGAGGAGTATCATCAGGACTACTATAAGAAGTCTGCATTCCGCTATAATCTGTATAAAGAGGGAAGCGGACGAAAGGGGTTCATCGAGAAAAATGGTGAAGTCGGTGCGACTCTCTCGGGTTCAGAGATAGCTCCTCAGTCCCAGTATCGCGACTATGATGAGGCAGAGCTCTCGACCCTCACGACTTCTCGTATCCTCCTCTTTTTCCATGCGGACTGGTGCCCGACGTGTCGGAACTTCGACAAGCAAATCTGAGAAATAGAACTCCCGAAAGATATCGTCATCTATAAGGTGGACTATGATGCTGCCACCGAGCTCCGGAAAAAATACTCCATCCTCTCCCAGTCGACCTGGGTCCAGATAGATACAAAAGGTGAAATGTATAAGCGCTGGCTCGGTAAGTCGAATCTCGATGATATCCTCTCAGATATGGTCTCACGAGAAGAAATCCTCTCGAAAAAACTCACCCCACTCCAGTTCCAGGTGACGCAGATGGGTGGCACTGAGAAGCCATTCGATAATGCGTACTGGGATCATAAAGAGCCAGGTATCTATGTCGATGTGGTCGATGGGACGCCGCTCTTCTCCTCGACAGATAAGTATGACTCTGGGACTGGGTGGCCGAGCTTCTCTCGTCCGATAGAGGATAACATGATATCGGAGCATCTCGATACGAAACTCGCGATGAATCGCACAGAAGTGAAGAGTACAGGAGGCTCTCATCTCGGACATGTATTTACAGATGGACCGACAGAAGAGGGAGGACTCCGCTACTGTATAAATTCCGCGGCCCTGAGATTCGTCCCAGTGGCTGACCTCGAAAAGGAGGGATATGCGAAGTATAAGGTACTCTTCGAGACGAAATAATATGTAGAAAAAATGGAGCATGTTTGTCATTGCTCCATTTTTTTGTCTCCTGGCAAGAGCAAATATGAGAAAACGTTTACTATACACGGTTTCTCTATACAATCGGGATAATTTACTTTTTTCTATGTTTCGTTATAAGGCAGATATCATCCCAGTCACACTCTTTTTTCTCTATTTTCTCCTCGATGTGTATGTATATTTCACTGTATCGACACTCGCATTTCTCCTCCCATATGTCGCTGTCAGTATCGTGATAAAGTGATTTATCTGCGCATGGAATCACCACCACCAGCATGTTCCTACCTTTTCGTTTCCACTCATGAATCGTCTCCTCGAGGTGATATATGGATTCCAGACGGGGATCGTATGATATGCGTGGGTGCTCCATCATAATCTCGGTCATCATGTGAACTATAGAGATCAGGTGCTCGATGAGTCTGCATGGAAATCACCGAAAGGAGAAGTATATACAGCACTTTCGTATACCACGATAGTCACGATGACTGCATACTATCGGGCATGGAAAGTCGGAGCAAAATATCCAAAAATACGATCTTATTTCGTCTCTATGTGTATGATACAGCTCATACTCCTCATAGCGATACTCATATATTCTCCACTCTCAGGATTTCTCATATTCGCTCTGCCTATGATAACGGGGCTCATCCTCACTGTATATACGACCTATGCTCACCATACTGGACTCGAGAGTGAGAGTCACTATGAGTCATCATATAACATCCTCTCACCACTCTATAACATCATCACTGGGAATCTCGGGTATCACACAGCACATCATATGAAGTGAGCTCTCCACTGGTCACAGCTTCCTGAGTTTCATAGAGAGATCAGTGAGCATATCGCCCCGCGATTTTATCAGAAATATACCATACTATAGTACTTATGTATAAACTACTTCTTCTCATCTCACTCACTCTCCTCACTGCATGTGGTGCTCCTACTGAGCCCATCACAGAGCAGGATAGCAAAACAGAGAAGACTATCCTCGCCCTCGGTGACTCACTCACGGCAGGCTATGGACTCCCGACGACTGACTCCTATCCGAGCCAGCTCGAGCAAAAACTGACAGAAAAATGATATAACTATCGTATCGTAAATGCAGGTGTATCTGGAGATACGACCGCAGGACTCCTCTCGCGTCTCGACTGGGCACTCGATGCTCCTCCCCATGAGAAGGGGGATTGAGGGGGTTTTTCTCTCGTCATCCTCTGTATCGGCGCGAATGATGCATTCCAGGGGAAGTCTGTCGATGATATCGAGAAAAACCTCCGGCAAATCATCGAGAAAATAAAAGCAAAAAATATCCCCATCCTCTTCGCTGGGATGCGTGCACCACTGAATCTCGGATGAGAATATGGTCGTGCATATGAGGCTATCTTTCCGAAACTCGCGAAAGAATATGATCTCGTCTATATGGACTTCTTCCTCGCATGAGTCGCTCTAAAGGCTCAGTATAACCAGGATGACCGTATCCATCCGACTCGGGAGTGATATACTATCGTAGCGGAGAATCTCATGGAGATACTGGAGGGGGAGGAGTTGGTGGGGAAGTAGGCTTTTATTTATGGATGACTTTTATTACAATCAAAATTAAATAATTTCATGACTTTTAAGTAAATATTCTACACATAAAGAATGCTCTTTATCATCGTTGTACTCATTTTTTAGCTCTTCAAGAGCATTTATCTTTAAAGATGTATTTGAAGAATATCCTTTCCATTGACCAATAGTTCTATCGATTTGATTCAATCTTTCTAGCCTCTTTTCAAATAACTCGACTCTATCTAACTTTAAATCTAAAATTGTAATTTTTCCTCTTTCTGAAGCTTGTTTCGCAAAAATCATTGGACCAGCAAATAGAATATGCCTACTGGGGTCTTCATCATAAGGGTTTAGATATGGGAGAGAATCATCGAATTTATCAGATTTTGCATTATTACATCTTGAACAAACAAATCCTAAGTTATTCCATTCAAACTTCAAACTAGGAAATCTTGATTTTGGTTTTATATGTTCCACATCTCCAAATTGTGAAGACAATATTTTTTCCTCACAATACATGCATTTTCAAAAACTAGCTTTAGCTAAAGCTGTTTTATTATCAGGGTTTTTATAATCTGCAGCTAAAGCTGTTGGATTTGGACATGCTGGTCTATTAATTTTTCTCATTTTCCTTTTCTATTAAATCATAAATTACTTCTGGCATAAGCTTCCCAAGACCAGCCTCCTTTAATTCATTCCTCATATTCTGAAATTCATCCTTGGTCATTTCTTTTTGAGAATAGGTATTTACAATATTATTCAGTTTTTCTTCCGCCCAAATTGGCATTGTAAAGGAAACTCCTAAAACCTCATCTAATATTTCCGTTGCTGTTTTTGCTTGATTAACTAAATCAAGTTGTCTACTTATTATTTTTCTATTTTCATCATACTTCAATACAAATACAATGGAATTTTGAACAGACCCAACTACTAATGGACTATGAGTTGAAACTATAAAACGAGCCTGTGGAAAAGCGTTAAGTAAGTCAGGTAATATTTGTCGTTGCATCGTTGGATGCAAGTGATTCTCAACCTCATCAATAATAACTGTAAAATCTGTTTGTTCTTTTGTTGAATACATGTAAATCTGCCATGCAATATCAATAAGAGCACTTATCCCACCTGATGTTTGTTCAAGAATAAATTCATCCTTTCATTGATTACAAATAAACACAATCTCTCTTTCTCTAATTTCAAAATTTTCAAAACCAAGTGTTTTTGGAAGTATCTTTTTTAAAACATCTTTAAAACCTTCATAAAACTTAACTTGTTCAGTATCCCGTGTATTAATTTCATTATTGTCGTCATCTACCAATCTATATCCTTGATATGCCCAACTTATCAATGTGTTTTTCATAAAAAAACTACTAGATTGACTATTTCCTCCGAAATATCTCTGCTTATTTGCATTAGATACCTCTTGAAATGCTGATTGTTTATTCTTCTTCCCAAAAGGTATATTACTTATTGGTTCATAACGAAAAACTGATCTATGAGAGGGTATATAGAAACATTGTACTCCTTGTTTATTGGGTATTTGAATTTGGTATTGTGCGGAGTTTTGATTTGGAACTTTTAAATTAGCTGTCTGGTCATTATCATATTCAATATATCCTATTATACCGTTATCTGTTTTATTTTCTCCATTAAAGAGTCTAGTAAAAAAAGCAACAACACCAGATATTTTATCTTTCTTAGGAGTAGAACATGATGGAGAGTTCCAACCAAAATGTGTTGCTAAAATATGTTGTAATATTGTTGTTTTACCGCTCCCATTTGCTCCTGTTAAAATAGTTAATCTATCATGAAAATTTATTTCAATATTTTGGAACTGTTGCCATTCTGTAATTTTTAACTTTCTAAAGTTCATATTTTTTGTAAATTAGTAGCTAAATTTTGCTAACTTTCTATAAAGTAATCAAGATGCTATGTAAACTGTGAAAATTATCTCTTTTTCCATCCAAAAATCAACCTTATTTCCCCTTTGTTTTCTCACCAATATCCGTATAATCTCTATCTGAGAACTATTCTCATAAAACACTATGATACAACTAAAAAACATCGCAAAATCCTATACTTCTCGCTGAGAAGTCGTCGAGCTCTTCTCTGATCTCTCATGGCAGGTCGAAGAGGGCGCATGGGTCGCACTCATGGGTGCGAGCGGCGCAGGGAAGTCCACACTCCTCTCGCTCATCGCAGGCATCCTCACGCCCGATGCGGGTCATATTTTTCTCTGAGAGCAGGATATCACAGCACTCACGCGTGATGAGATGACGGCATTTCGTGGTGCGCATATCGCCTTTATATTCCAGGCGTTCGAGCTCATCCCGAACCTGACTGTCTGAGAGAATATCGACCTCGTCCTCGATATCTCACATGCTCCTCGCAGATACGAGACGGATGAGATACTCGAAAAAGTCGGACTCGCAGGTAAGGGCGGTCGCTATCCAGGCGAGCTCTCGGGGTGAGAGCAGCAGCGAGTAGCTATCGCACGAGCTTTCGTCTCGCGTGTGCCATATCTCTTCGCTGATGAGCCGACCGGGAATCTCGATGAGAAAAATGCAGAGAAGATTATGGAGCTCATACGCACTCTCCATGAAGAGACGAAAAATACTATCATCATGATCACGCATGATAGGGGCATCGCGAGTCATGCGGATAGACTCTATCGTCTCAGTGGTGGCACACTCACTCTCGAAAAATAATTATGTTCACACTCTTTTTTCGCATCATCCTCTCGAACTATCGGTCGCTCATCATCCTGTTTGTGGTGATACTTTTCGCGAGCACGGGCGTCCTCACACTCCGTCAGATCACGACGAATATCGAGTCCCTCGTCGCTGCTGAGACGAGACCACTTTTCGGTGCGGATCTCATCGTCTCTCCTCGTGGATATGCGAGCGGGGATGTTTTGCCTCTGGTCTCTGCATATCTCCTATGAGAGGACTATGTCGCAGCTGAGCGGAGAGAGTTCTCGACGACACTTCTCGATAGAGAAAACAAGGCATGACTCGTACAGGTCGTCGCCTATAGTGGGAGCTATCCACAGAGGGGGATTATGAAGACTGAATGAATGCAATTATGACAACAATCTGAAGCTTCTGGATGAATTTTTGAAGATTCACCATTTTCTGCTCTGTGACCCGAATCCAGAAGAGTAGGAGTGACTCCATGATTGATTGAGAAATTCGCGAGTGGTGGTACTATCACGCTCGATGGACGAGAGATTCAGATAACCGATAAAATCCTCGAATCGAGTGATCTCGGATTCTCACTCGGGACGGAGAATCACCTCATCGTCCTCCCATCGAGCCTTCTCTCAGGCTCGCTCCTCCTCTCATCAGGATCTCGACTCGACCATGACCTCATGATATCGTTCACTGATGAGCGACGTGCGAATGTCGTGGCTGAGAAAATCAAAAAACTACTCCCTGAGGAGCTCTACCGAGTGCGTACCTATGAGGATAGGACAGAGAGAAATCTCGATACCGTCGATACTCTCACAGACTATATCACCCTCATACTCCTCGTGTCGAGTATATTCGCATTCGTGATACTCCGTTCGGCTCATGAGAGTTTTTTCGAGAGTCTCGCGCGGACACTCCGCGTCACTGAGATACTCGGACTCACGAGACGTCGCCAACAAGTCCTCCTCCTCATGCTCTATGGACTTATTTTTCCACTCGCATTCGCACTCGGTGTCGGACTATCGGATATCATCATAGAGTCGATACGTCGCATCCCTGAGGCGAGCGAGTTCCAGTTTTTCTGGAGTGCTGTCCCTCGTGCGTTCTCCCTCCTCATCGCGCTCGTCGTGATGGCGTGGTTCCCAGCGTGGTGGACGATGGGGAAAGGTGAAGAGAAAAAGACTCTATACACTCGCCTCGATATCATCATCCCACTCATCCTCGGTATCATCGTCCTTTTTCTCCTCTTCGGGACGCCAGTATTCTCTCTCGCGGTGGGAGTGGGTGCTGGGGTGTTTTTCCTCATATTCGGATACCTTGTTCGCTTCCTCTATGAGTTCATATTCGGGAGGGTAGGTTGATTGCGCACCAAGAACTTTTACCTCTTTGATGCTCTCCGTGCACTTGTCCGACCACTCACACCAACCATACCGATTACGATATCACTTGTCTCGGTGACGGTATTTTTCCTTGTGTTTGCGAGCTTCTCCCTCGCGTTCCGTGGGCAACTCGTCATCGACTCAACCAATACTGCCAATATCTATGCTATCAACATCCTCGAACAAGATAAGGAAAAGGTACAGTCCGTCATCGGTTCTGGTGCGCTCATGTATGATATACTCCGTGCTCGTATCGAGTGAGTCAATGGTCGTACACTTGCCGAGCATCTCGGTGTCGAGCGTCCAAGTGGAGAATTTACGAGAGAGTTCAACATCACAACAACTCCTCTCGAGAACCAGGTTCTCAGGTGAAAAAATACCTTCGGAAAGTGAGAAGTCTCGATGGATGATGACTTCGCATCTCGGCTCGGAGTCGATGTCGGGGATACGGTCACGTTCCTCCTCTCAGGTCGTGAGATCACACTCACTATCGCGAATATTCGCGAATCTGTACGAGAGTGATTCCGTCCATTCTTTTACTTCTCGCTTGATCCTGTCGAGTTCGCGAATGCTCCTCGTACATACTTCGTCGCTGAGTATGCGAGTGATACAGAGGAGTGGAAGCGAGATATCCTCACTGCATCCTGACCACATGTGACCTTCATCGATATCGAGAGTATACTGAAGATTGTCCGCGATATATCAGCAAAAGTCCTCTCCGTAATATGACTCTTCGGTGCTGTCGTGTTCCTCTTCGCAGTCGGTGCTATCATTGCATTCTTCACCCGCATGCGTACGGTCGAAGACATGAAAACTCGACTCTATGGACTCTTCGGTGCACTCCCTGCTGGTATCCGCACATCGCTCACTGGCACTCGCGCGACGATATTCATCGTGTCATATATCCTCTCAGTCATCATCGGAGGAGTACTCTCGTATCTCGTCCTCTCAGTGGGTGGATTCTTCTCGTTCTCACTCATCTCATATCTCATGATAGTGGGCGTGACGGGAGTGGTGTATGTAGTTATGATGCTAGGGATGAGGAGGTAGGAATATATGTTAACATTTTCTGATTTCTTTAACATATGAACCTGCATATGTTAACATTTTCTGATTTCTTTAACATATGAACCTGCATATGTTAACATTT
>CAZQUZ010000004.1:0-39997 GCA_964596675.1 uncultured Candidatus Peribacteria bacterium | reverse complement strand
ATATGTTAACATTTTCTGATTTCTTTAACATATGAACCTGCATATGTTAACATTTACTCAAAAGTTGGTATATCCTTAAAGAGCTCAAAAAGTTCTGGATGAATATAAAAATTTTCAGTTCCGATTTTTTGTTTTTGAAGAATTCATATACTAACAAGTTCATCGAGATATTTTGATGCTGTCTGACGGACCACTCCAAGATCTCGCATTACAAATTCTATTTTTGTATATGGATGTTTGAAGAGATTATTTAGGAGATCTTGAGAATAGATTTTTGGACATTTCTCTCTCATAGCCTTCTTCTCTTTTTTCATCAGTTCTTTTATATTTTCCACGATATTGATAGTTTGTTTCGCAGTCTTCTCTGTTGCTACGAGCATGAAAAGAATCCACTCTTCCCATGCATCATCTGTTCTCACTTTTTGGAGAAGTTCGTAATATTTTGACTTGTGTGTATTGATATAACGACTGAGATAGAGAATCGGGAGTGATAATAGTCATTCCTTTACGAGATAGAGAACATTGATGACGCGACCTGTTCGTCCATTCCCATCATAGAATGGATGTATACTCTCAAATTGGTGATGAATAATTGCCATCTTTATAAGTGGGTCAGTATCACTTAAGTCTGAAGTATTGATAAACTTTTCCAGATTATCCATACTAGTAATTATCTGATCATATGATTGTGGTGGTATATATACTGTCTCACCTGTTTTATCATTTTTGAGCTCAGTTCACGGGAGTTTACGAAATCATGCCTTATTTTCTTCTATTTTTCCTTGTATATCAAGTATTAAGTTATTCATGAGTAGCCCATTTTTTCGTACTTCTCTATAACCGTGTTCCAGGGCGGTTGCATAATTGTATACTTCCTTGGATGCTATAGTAGCAAATATCTCACTGAGTACATCACTCTGAAACAGCTCGTCATGTGTAGTGATGATGTTTTCGATGGCAGAACTTTCTTTTGCCTCCTGGAGAGAAAGAGTTTTGATAAGGATAGTTTCATTCGGTATCTGTCATGAGACTCACTTGAGTTCAGCGAGGGCAGCTCGTGAGAGTGTAAGTTGTTTTAGTATTGCTACGGTTTCTATATGCCTATCGAGAGGGAGTTTTGGAAGTACGTATGACATAATATTTTTAGAAAGTGTTCTCTCGATTTTATCTTTTTCTCTCAGAATTGCAATGTCAAGACAAGCACCTCTCAGTAGGTGGATTCTTCTCGTTCTCACTCATGAGCTATCTCATGATAGTGGGTGTGACGGGAGTGGTATATGTGGTAATGATGGTAGGGATGAGGAGGTAGGAATTTTTACCCTCAAGACACTATTCTTTTTCTAAATAGTTTTTTGATATAGAATATACCATTTCCTTTCAAGTCATAAATCCACTATGCATAAAGTTAATATTTAACCATTTCTACAATTCGAACACCAATCGCTACGGTCTGAAAATAAGATTTTACAATCTTCTCAATATTCCCCATAAGAGCAACCTCAGTTATCTCAAATTCAATAATCATTATCTTCATTTTCATAAATTATATGCTCAATTATTTTTCAATAATCGTAAATATAATTTTTGTCTTTTGCACGTCAATCATCTAAAGTTTCAAATGTATCCAAGTCAGCTCATTTTACTTTTAAAATATCACCAAAATAGGAATCAATAAAAGACTTACTGGCATGATCAATAAAGTATATATTTGTTTTATTTTTACAATATGATCATCATAAATATATAAATCAATTAACACAAATATCAGATTTATATATCGTTAATTCTATTGCTCATTCTCAATTTACTTCAAACAAATATTTTACTAGATATATCCCATATTTATCTTTAACTACAAATCAGGATATAACTTCAAAAGTATCTTTATCAAAACAGGAAAGTTTTAACAAGTAATATCGATTTATTTCACTTTCAGGGATTGATTCATAATTATCACTATCGTAAAAATTTATTTTATAAGCATAGTATAGTCCATTATCTGCCTTAAAATAAGGATTATCCCATATTAGTCACAGCTTATTAATGCTATTACTTGAAATATTAGTATCATCTAATAGAATATTTTTCTTCCCTTGTCTTAATTGTAAAGTTGTATAGTTTTTTCAATTTATTATTCATTGCCCTGTATAAGAATGGATAAAAGTTGATATTTTTTCTTGTGAAAAGTTATACTTAAAAATTTCTGTTAATTCAATTTCCTCTGGTTCATTATTTCACAAATAAGTATTTCTCACTTCCTCATACCTCCTTCTTAATGTTTCTTCATCATTTTTTATCTGATATCCACCGACATGATGACATTCATCGTGACATCGTTCGCAGATACTCACGATATCTTCTGGTTTTTCTCGTCAGAGCCTTTCGTATGATAGGTGATGGACACTGGTTGCAGGAGCTCCGCAACACTCACACTGCGGCTGCTCTTCGAGTTTTGTCATCTTGAGAGCTTTCCATGCGTATGATTCGAGATATTCCTTGTAATTAGTATGCACGTCACTCATAGGAGACTACTATTAAGAATTATAATCTTTTTACCAGATATATTGTATATTTTTCATATATTTTGCAACACTATTTTATACCCCATCTTCCATACTTCCTTCTCTCGAAAGGTAGCGATGGTCTAGCGTGAAAATGCAAGAAAAATCACTTATTTTCACGGTGGATACTTTTTACAACCCCCTCATCCACTCCACTATAGCACTCCCTCCACCTGTCGGCCAACTATGCGCATCATTGCCATAGGTAGCATAGTCACCACACCAGATGACAGGATTACCTGTCGAGCAGTCGGTCGAGCGAGTACAACTATACCCGCCTATCTGGACGGATTCTATTCGAGTGCTACACTTGTTCACGAGTCGCATCTTGGTCTCAGTTGCTCGTGCAGTTGAGGCAGGAGAGAGTCGGTCATCCTCCCGTTGGAATATGAGTGATGCTGTCGGAGTATCGTTGCACGCGCTCGTGTATCCACCACCTCCGACTATTGCCATAGAGCGGAATGTATCCCCGCGAGTACAGGCGAGACGTGAGGCGAACCATGCCCCGAGTGAGTGCGCGACGATATGGATATCACTCCGAGAGACACAGTGACTGTCAGTGACATCACGGATGATGGTATCGACAAAAGTGATATTCTCCTCGCTTGACCAACTAAAAGCTGAACCACTCGGCAGTCCTGCAGGATATGCGACGATGAAGTTACTCTGACGCTCGAGTCACATATAGTTCTGCACCATGCTATTGCTATTGGTGCGACCATGGATAGCGATGATGAGTCAGGCAGGATTCGATGTGTTATAACTCGATGGCACAGTGAGGATATAGCTACGAGTCTTACCTGCTACGGTGACCTCATGTGTACCACTTGTGAGAGATCGTGGACTTACACATCACTTGGAGAGATTAGTAAGTGGTGACTTTTTGGTATTGTATTCTCGGATTCGGAGTATGAGTTCTGATGCCTTACCTCGGGTCATAGGAGAAGAGATAGAGTAACTCGCAGAGTTGAGGATACCATTCGTATTCGCGAGTTCCTGATAGGGGAGATACCACGGATTGCCATTCGCAGGCGCTATGGTATAGAGTCTCAGTCACATCGCGAGTGCCTCGAGTACTGTTACTGGAGCATCGGGTTTGAATCGACCATCATCGAATCCCTTCACCACACCAAGCCGAACTCACTCACAGATATATGCATGATACCACTTTGATACTACAACGTCAGGAAAACACCGAGTCTCTGGAGCAACTGGAGTGACGCCCTTGGAGCCCAATAGTACCTTGAGTATCTCGGCACGGGTGATTGTGTTGTCAGGTCCGAATCGAGTATCGCCATATCCAGAGATGACGCCTTCACTCTCAAGTGTCTCGATAGAGTCACGGTAGTGTGAGAGCTCAGTGTCTGAGAATGTAGCCGCAAAACTCTGAAGCGGAAAGAGTGCGAGTATGAGGGTGAGGATTTTTCGCATAGAAAAAGGTTATACTCGAGTAGTATAATAACTTTCGCACCTGTGCCTAATATCTTCAGATAAAATTCACGTATTCCCAAGAATTGGATATACTCTATCACATGGATCATAGACTCTGACGCATCGATGCTCTGCGAGGAATTGCCATCATAGGGATGGTACTTTTTCATGCCAACTATATGCTTGTTTCTCTTTTTGAGACAGATATTTTGGACTTCTCTCAGGTATTTTGGTTTTTCCTCGGGAAAACTGTTGCCATACTCTTCATCGTGCTTGCTGGGGTATCACTCTATCTGAGCCTGTACGATCGCAGTTGGTGATATATCTGGAAGAAGACCGTACAGAGGACTCTCCTCCTTGGATTCCTAGCTATGGGTATATCTGTTGTTACGTATAACTTCTTTCCTACAGAGCGGATATCGTGGGGAATCATCCACTTCTTCGCACTCGCGACACTGCTCGCACCAGTCTTCCTCATATTCGGGCGGTATGCACTCGCTATCTGACTCATGCTGATTATCTTACCATATATCTGGACGCCTGACTGGCAATCCACCTTTCTCATACCACTCGGATATCCACCGTCTACATACTTCTCAGCTGATTATTATCCACTCATCCCCTGGTTCGGTGTCTACCTCATGGGATATGGACTCTCTCATGTCCTCGCGAGACTCGGCATCCTCGAGACCGTATGAACCCTCAACAAAAATAGATACCGAGTCCTCACGTATATCGGGAGGCATTCACTCAGTATCTATATGATTCATGTGCCAGTACTGTATGTGTTCTTCCGGATAGTATTCTAGTAAATATTATCCCTCTCTATAACTCTTCGAGAGAGCTCTATAACTCCGCGTCGTGAATGCTATGAGTGTCACGATGAGTCCGATGAGTCCAGCCACGACGAATACGAGTGCCATCGCACGATCTGGAGTTGTCCCCCACCATCCATCGAATATCTCGACTCCACTCGTCGATGCGAGCCATGGTATCACGACGAATTGTGTGAGTGGTCCGATGAGGAATGCTGTAAAAGGTGATGCGATATTTTCGAGTGATTGTCCGAATCCGAATACCCGTCACTGACGTTCAAGTGGTACTACTTTTTGCATGATGGTCTGCTCACATGCCTCTGCTATCGGTCACACGATCATCCAGACGAAGAATCCTATACCAACAAAATATATCGATGCAACAGTTGGGAATATCATACAGATAGACCAACTGAGAACGCTGATGGCGAGGAGGGTAAAAACTGGACTCTTCCCGAGTCCATACTTCGCGACAATCGTACCACCGATGATGAATCCAATACTCGTCACTGCGAGCACCACTCACCATATCTCGACGGATACCAGTGAGAGTCCGTATGCGTCCATGAGCGACATAAATACTCCTCCGATAAAGTTATTGATCATCGCGAAAAATATCATCGCCATGAGTCCAGGAATCGAGAGGATAATGCGTATAGTCCCGCGTATATCTACCTTCTTGTCATCGTCGTGTCGCTCGTCGAGGTGTGGCTCTGCAGGGAAGTGGAGCATGAGGAGATGTGTGATGACTGCGAGCATCACGATGACTCAGATACCAACTGTCCATATCATTCCGAGTTGCCCGATGATCACTCATGAAAAAGCCGACACCACCGTGAACACAAGTCACTGTATCATCCCGACTTTTCCATTGGCCTTGTCACGTTCTCACTCGGGAACGAGGAGTGTGACGAGCGTCGAGAGCGCTATCGTACGAATATTCCCTGCAGTGACACCGAGCATGATAGTCAGGATAAAAATCCAGAGCCACACATTGGTCACATCGCCCCATGTATCACTCGGGAGGAGTGCGAGCATGGAGAGTCCGAGTGTATAAAATCCAAGCGATGCAAAACTCGATACGAGCATGACATACCGCTTCGGATGATGGTCGACAAAAGACCCGAATGATATCCCACCAAGGAGATTGAGCACTAGATACATTCCGCCGAGCACCCCAGTGACGAATACACTCTCTGTCTCGAGATACGCCCAGAATGTGATAGCGAACCACAGGAGCATATTGGTAAAGCTTCCTATGGCTGAGTTGGCGAGGATGTGAGAGAAGAGAGTGGAGGGCTTCATAATGACTAGTTCAGGTTAACTTCAATTTTTTGGATTATTGGGAAAACAAATTTTCAAAATAATTCAAAATCTACTACTTCTGATTCTCAGGTGAGAAGTATTGCTCCATGAGTATATCGCAAATCATGATTCTTATATAATTTCTTTAAGTCTCATAATTCTATAAAACTAATAAATTCTTTATGGCTTGCAACCTCTTTTTCAAGTTTATCTAAATCATGTCAGTACTTTCTCATTTTCTCGTTGAATTCACTAAAGTTTTCTCCAATGTTTCTAGATAGTAAATATGATTTAAGAATGATCTCATATCATTGACATAAAAGATGTCCATATACATATCCTTTATCGCCTCACTCCGTGGAATATAGGAGCTGTGCAGCAAGGATAAATTTCTTTCATCTACGGAAATATTCCATTGCTCTTAACTTTTTACCATTTAAGCTAAGTTTTAGGGTTCATTTCAAATTAACAGTTGTAGTCATTGTATTTTTTTGATTATTCTTGAGTGTTTCATTCCCCGATAATAAGAAAGAAGCTTAATATGAATTTAAAAGCTTCTGTAGATATAAAATGAAAGAAAGTATACCTCCTAAAACTCAAATCCAACGAAATTTCTCAAGTGCTTGTCTCCATGTAATCATTTCAGATACTATTACTTTTGTTCCGTCTTCAGAAAATAATGGTCAGTTTTTTAAGTATTTCTCATGTCATCTTTTAATCTTCCATTCCCCATTGAGTCTATAATAAAATGGATACTTTTCAGGCTTGAGAAAATTATCATGCTCAAAAGCAGGATGAAATTTTGTAAGCGAGGGATTAGTATTTAATGCTCGTAACCACATACTATACATAATTACGACTTCTGTTTTCTTCCATCAGAAAAATATAAGAATCTTTTCAAGGGTTGTAAGTTCTCGAAAGATGACTTTCTTTTCCGTGTCAGCATACCATCATTGTTCAAGTCCTATTTCCATAGTTGAATTGTTTTAATTACTAGATTGCTTCGTTCCTCGCAATGACGAGAGAGATTTTACTTCCTCAATACCTTCTCCATCACTTTCCCTTTTGCAAGCTCATCCACGAGCTCAGCATCTTTTCTACATACAATATACCAGAATCTTTGTTGTAGAGCAGTGCTCATATCTTTTTCCCCTTCGCTGATTTCGATCGACTCTACGAGTCCGTACTCTGCAAAATCTATACCTATAGACTCAGTATCATAGAAAAATAAAGTCACTCCATAAGGCATCTCAAAGGTATCTGTTCTTACCTCTTTTCCTTGTCCATATCGAAAATCCGATTTTGCAATAGATACAAATACCATATATCCACCGGGGCTTAGCTGGTTATAACAATCTCGAATGCACTTTTTTCTCTCATCTTCGCTGAGTAGGTGCAGGAGTGCGTATGAAAATACCCCATCATAGAGTTCTGTATCAAATGGCATAGAACTTACTGAGCCATGATGTATTTTTATACTATTCCCAAAGTGTTTTTTTCCAAGTTCCACAGCAGTTTCTGATATCTCGATGCCTGTAACTTTGTATCCATTCTTAGTAAACACCTCTGCATTCCGACCATAACCAAATCCAGGAATTAAAATTGTATGGAGTACATTTTTTTCAAATAGCTCCAGTGCTCTCTTGGCTGAATCAGCTGGAGTCCATCACCACATTTCGTGTCTTTGACTAAAGGCTTGTTCCCAGAATTCAGGTATTTCTTGTGTCATAAATATGTAACAATTTATTATAATAATAAGATTAACTTCTCAACACCTTCTCCATCACTTTCCTTTTGCAATCTCATCCACGAGCTTATCGAGGTAGCGGATCTCCTTCATGAGTCAGTCCTCCATATCCTGTATCTTGTACCCACAGATAGTTCCAGTGATGAGAGTACGAGCAGGATTGAGAGCTGGTGCCTCGCAGAAGAACGTCTCGAAATCAATTCATTCATCGAGAATTCTCTGGAGTCACACTGCATCATATCCTGTGAGCCACTCTATGACCTCATCGAGCTCGGCTTTCGTCCTTCACTTTTTCTCTACTTTCGTGATATAGAGTGGATAGACCTTCGCGAATGGCATGGAGAATATTTTGGTATTTTGCATGATTTTGTAGATTATTTGAGTCTTTCGAGTTTTCACTGTCGCTTCGCGATATTCGCATAGTCCCACTGGATATCTCGTGACTTCGCTATCCATCGAGCGAGTTCGACTATATCTATCTCACTCACTTCATTGTATCGTTTCTCAGCAGCCTGGAAACTCCCAGTAGCAGATAGTCACGCCTCATCGAATGATTGACCACTCCAGAAGAGGAGTTGGACAGAGTTCTTGAGTTTCGCATATCCGACGACAGGGTTGTCTGCGATGAAAAATACCGGATGTCCGTGCCAGACTTTCGATATAGCTTCGCTTAGATTTTTTTCTATCTCTTTGCGGAGAGATTCACAGAGAGCCTTGTCACTTGGTTCGAGGTGTGACTCATAGTCGAGGATGTCAGATGGAGTTGGCATAGATAATGTGGTGATTAGATGTGTACTTTCCCTCTCCATCCCCGTGCAGCATAGTATGAGTCCGCACTATTATGGTACGTGAATACAGTATCGTATCGTCGGTCACAAAAGAGAGCTCATCAGAGTTTCCTGATGCTCTCAGGAGTAGCTATCCAGCTCGATGTCTTCTGATCGACTTTCTCGAGTGACTGGAGATGCCGGTAGTCATCCTGGGAGAGCAGCGTAGCTCATATGAGAGCTACCATAGTTTCGACACTATTTTTTGGTTTATTTTCTTTTCGTGCATCGAGCGCGGCAGTATCATAGCAGAGACTCCGCCGACCTGTGGGGCTCTCAGGTGAGCAGTCCATGAAGATATACTGCTGACTCGCTCCATCATAACCCACGACATCAGGCTCACCTCCAGTGGATTCCATCTGTTCGAGTGTCCTGAGCGTATCTGATTTTTCGAGATGTGTGAGGATATCAGACCAGCTGATTCATACATGTCTGTGCATGTTTTGCTCGAATCGATCGTGAAGTATCTGTATGAGAGAGTGGTTCATAGTGAAAAATAATTATTCTTTTGGCATCTCTTTTACGTCCATCCAGAATGCTTCCCAGATATGTCCGTCGGGGTCCTCGAAGTCACGACCATACATCCATCCGTGGTCATATGTTTCGATGGTTTTCTGTCCACCTGCTGCGATCGCCGCATCGAAAAAAGTATCGACGTCTTCGCGTGAATCGAGCTGGAGTGAATGTAAGACCTCTGTCGTCGTATGCGCATCGGAGATTTTTTTGGATCCGAGGAAGTTCGCACAAAATGCGGGAGTGAGGAGCATGACGGAGAGCATATCATCCCATATCATTGCTGATGCGTCATCATTCGAAAATGTGGGATTCAGCGTGAACCCGATTGCTTCGTAGAATGCGGTTGCTTTCGGAAGGTTTGTGACGGGGAGATTGATATAGAGTTTTGCCATAAGAGTGTAGATAAAAATTACAGTAGATTTAAACGTTTCGCTACCATCTGCGCAATCAGTTCCTTCGGGATTGGTTTTTCCGGAGTGAAGTGAACTCCAGATTTCGTATAGGTGAAATCCCTGAGTTCTTCGGAAAATTCGTGCAAAATAGAGCCTGAAAAAGGGAAGAATGAGAGATGATGCTGGAACTTCGCGAATCCTGCGACACAGTGCTTGCCCACGCGAAAGGCAGGCATCCCATATGAGATACACTCCTCTGCAGTAGGGAGGAGTTCATTGAGGATTTTTCTGAGATCTTCGAGCGCTTTATGTTCACGTGGATCTGAGATATTAGATATGTAGAGATCGATGGGGTTTACTTCCATATCTCGAGTACATACCCCGCCACGAGAAGTGCGATGAGCCGATTCGATGCGATGAGAGCGATTTTCGTACACATCCATTTTTTTGCATCATTGCCCCAGAGGACGACACTCACTCCTGCTGGCATGACGAATGCGAGCCATACCATGAGTGCATTTCTCGCGCCACTATACTCAGGGATAGCGATGATGATACATGCGAGCCCGATGATCATGAGTGCTGTCGCGATGAACTCTGTCACGAGGAGTTTCCACATTCCTTTCATCATTTCCTTATTTTCTGCATCAGTGAATTTCCGATCCCCATGATGGATGCGCATCCAGACTTTGCCCCAGATAGGTCCGAACCATACTGCACCGAACATCCATGATCAGACAGTGATGACAGCTATCGCGAGCCAGTTAAGTGAGTCCATATGAAAAAATGTGAGAAAATAAACTCTCACATTTTATAGGAAAAATCATGATATACAAGTATATTTATACGAGTGTCTTCACTTTCTCGAGATATCTTGTGCGGTCAGTCTTTTTGCTATCCATTTCTCCGAATACGGTAAATGATTTTTGCTCTATACCACAGTATCCGATACGATTCATATTCCATAGCATCTGCACATGGAGGAGTATCTTATAGAAAAATGATGGAGCTCCAGATGTCGTGATGATACGTGCAGTTTTTCATTTTAGTAGACCCACCGATTTTCCGTCTATATACTCGAATGCGAATCCTGCCATAAAATTCGAATCCATCCAGTTCTTCATGATAGCTGGCATATCTCCCCACCATGTCGGGAATATAAGTACTATCTCATCCGCTTTTTTTATCTGAGCCTGGAGTGCCAGAGTGGTAGTATCATTTTTCGTGGCATCACGATATGCACGGATATCTTCGAACCTTAGAAAATCCTGATGTAACTCTGTCGTATAGAGATCGAGGATTTCTACGGTATCTCATTTTGCGAGAGAGAGCGATTCGAGAGTTCGCGCTATTTCATGAGTGAAGCCCTGTGAGCTCGGATGAGCGGTGACGATAAGTTTATGCATAAATGAGTATTAATAAGTGGATATAGAGTATCTATTTTCGATATTTTGCAAGACGATGTTTTCAGTGTTAGAGAGATTCTACATGTTTCTTTAGATTCTCGAGTATCGCACTCCATCCTGCTATCTGCATCTCTGCTGGATGGATGTCTTCCGCATCGAATGTTTCGGCGATTTTCACACCATCAGGAGTCTCCTCCAGGGTGATATCGACCACGCGACCAGCATCGAGGAAATACTCCTTCATCTCGCCGAGGGTATAGCTCATAGACCGTAGTGGCGTGACCTCCGTATACTGAGCCGTGAGATCGAATCCAAAGCTTCCATCTCGAGCTTCCATGCGAGTCGTAAAAATCCCTCAGACTTTCGGCGCTTCTCATTTTGCCCATGGGCAGTGCCAGGTCGCCTCATCGGCGAATCCCCAGTGGATGATATGTTCTGGATTCCAGAGAGCACCCCATACTATTTCGAGTGGGGCAGATATAGTTGTTGATACAGTGAGTTTGGGCATAGAAAAAGGATTAAAGTTTTAAATATATTTCATCGACATACCTGTGGACTTCTTTATTTCTGATATCAGAAAATTCATATAGTTTGATATGTCTCCGGAATTTTCCATTTCATTCGAGTTTGTCTCTATCATCGAGGAGATATCATTTTCCGAACTCGAGAGAGACATAGGTCTTGTAGAAGAATATTCCATTCATTCACTCGGTTCATTTGTTAAAGATAATACCTCAGTATTTGAATTCTTCAGAGATATTAGGATACGACAGAATTATATTACGTATATTTGATATCATCTCATAATGCATAGGAGATATATTTTTTATTTCCTCGAGAAATTTTTCTATTTGAATATTGGATGACATAAAAAATTAATTTATAGGAGTGCAGATTTCGAGTAAAAATCCATTCGGATCTCGTGCATAGGCAACAGTTTGTCACCATGGTTTTTGTTTGGGAGGCATGATAGTAACACCATTATTCTCTAGTATTTTTTGATAGAGAGCCTCTACATCATCTGTCGTAAAAGCGAGCTCTATGCCGACCGGTTTTTCTGAGAGTTTGATCTCTTGATATTCTCATATATTCTCTTTTCAGAGTGTATTCTTTGCAAAGGCGAGAGTCGTCTCTCATGTAGATACTTCTCCATAGTCACCCTCTGGATTGATAAATTTTCTTTCGAGTCAGAAGATAGTTTCATAAAAATCAATAGCATCCAGGACATCTGGAACATAGAGAATGATATATCAGAGTTTTATCATAGGAAAAATTAAAAATAGATTTATTCTTTTACTGAAACTGCGACCGTAACTTCCGTATTATCTGCATTATACATATCGAGATCATATCCATAAGTACGAGGGAGTTTGTCTTCGGGAGTATCATTAATCTCCATCCATGTGTCGATGAGGCGATCAGGGAGCTTGCCAGTTACTGTTGTATACTGATAGTCTTGTGTCGGTATCTGTATGGTTGTATATTTTGGATCTTGGATGCTTCCTGCTTCCGTGATATATCCGATGAGCATATCATATCCTTTTCTCGTGAGATCAAGAGGATTCTGGTAGTTATAGTAGACAGCATGGAGTGTTGGATAGGATTTTTGGACGATTCATTCGCCCATATTTTCTATCATCCATAGTCACCATGCACCCATGATGATCTCTTCTTCTTGCTCGAGTGTCGGTACTGTTACTCGGTATCCTGTGACTTCGAATGGTCCGTGAGAGTATTTTTCCATAAGCAGAAAAGTTAAAGAATTATTTGGAAGTCATTTTTGAAGCTATCATTCCGAAGTCATGTCGAGAAATCCTTTTAACGCATTCCAAAAAGTATCATTTCAGGGGACTTCTTTCCAAAGGGTTTTTGAGCCATGAAAACCCTCTACTGTAGGACAAAATTGTGTAATGTATTTTGGGTCGACTTTCTCGAGCAATCGTCTTACGAGATCAATTTCTCCCTTTGCTGAAGTAATAAAAGTCCGCTTATGGAGATCCGAGATGGCATCTTTTATGGAAATTCACTTCAGATATTCACTAGGACTAAAACATATGATTGACTGCACTTTCTCTGAATCCTTTCATACAAAAAGTGCGATCGATGCAGAGTAAGAGCTTCAGAAAAGGATAATCGGGTTTCATTTACTAAGCTCACAGAGATACTCTATTCACGCCTCCACATCTTGTATAGCATTAGTATATCCTGTAGGGAGTCATTGTGCTTTGGCTCGATTCTTCGTCTCATTTTCATATCACCATACTTTCATACCGGATCGTTGATCGATCGCAAGACATGAAAATCCTAATTCATTCAATCTGAGCGCTGTTTCTTGGTATTCTCCACGGTTACAGTGAGAACGATGACAGAGAAGTATATATCAGATAGGATTTTCTCTATCATACCAATCTGCCGTAATGAGAAGCCCATCTTTTGATGGAAAAGTGAGAGTCTTTTTCATAAAAAGTAAAAAATATTATTTGGAAGTCATTTTTGAAACGATCAGCTCGAAATCATGTCGAGATATTTCGAGAAATCCATACATCAGAGGGAATCCCCATTTTTTTACGTCTTTCACGAATTCTAGATCATAAAGAAGCGGACTTATCGGAGTATGATGGATTTCCTTGATAAAATCTATATTTCGTCGAAATGGTGTAAAGCCTCAACCCATATCACCTTGATATAATTCCTCATCTTGCACATAACCGAGAGCGGTAAATGATTGAAGTTTATTTTCTACTGTGTTATCCGGTGTGAAATAATGTTTTGAGCTGTATATGAGGACACCATCCCCTGTCTTAAGCCTTTTTATATTAGTAGATTTCCCATGATTGGACTGGATAAAACCTCATATAATCCCATGCTTAGCATGTTCGAGAGATACACAGATTATATAATATTTTTGCATATAATTCGTATGATAAATATTTTTCATGGTGAGTAAAGATAGAAGCTCTCGTATGCGGTATCTTGACTTTACGAATTATTTTTATATCTTCTTATAAGATTTATTCATACTATTATATTCATGCATCCTGCATGAAGTGAATGAAAGGAAAAACAAATGTCACAAATATTTATATGTAGTGGTTATATCGTACTCATTATCGCGTATCTCTTTTATATGAGAGAGATACGCAGTGGGGGCACTATTGCTCCGAATCCTGTGAGTTGGTTTATTTTCGGACTTATCTCACTGTCCAATGGCGTTATCCTCTTTGGCAAGATATCGCTTCTGATACTCTTTTTCCCATTTCTCATGGGGATAGCTCAATTTACTATAGCATATCTGAGCTGGCATAAAAGAGAGGGACAAATAGATCTCTTCGATATCTCAGCACTCATCATAGGTATACTTGCTTTGATGTCTTGGGTAAGTTTTCGAAATATTGTACCAGAGTATTGGTGGGTCTCGGTGATGCTCATCTTCATCGCAGATTTGGTCGGATTCTTCCCGACACTCCGAGATGCATGGTATCATCCAGAAAATGATGATGTCAGCACATGGATGGTATTTACCCTGGTAGGCATCCTCGTACTTATAGGACTCATGCTCGATAAGGGGAACACTCGTATGGATATCGCGTATCCACTCTATGAGACAGTACTAGCACTCTCGACATCGTGTATCCTTTTTTTCAGGAAAAAGTGATATATCGAGTTATCTTCACCAGAGCTTTTGCTCTGGTTTTTTTATTTCGGGGATTGTATTATTTTGAGGAATTACTTCTTCTTATTCCTCTCTTTCCAGTATGGTGCGAATCGTATCGACCATGAAAATACTTTCGCCATAATCCATGGTGTACCATTTTTTCGCATGCTTTCGAAGCACATTTTCTGGAAATCTTCCATACTGACATCATCAGGATGGAGCTTGCCTCCAGAGTAGCAGTATGAGCAATATTTCGGATGTTCCCGTGTATCTCAGGCAGGGTCTTTTGCGAATGGCATGAAACATGCTTCGCAGGATTTTGGAGAGGATTTTGGCATAGCAGAAAGAGTTAAAAATTATTTTCCAAAGTGCTCTGTATAGAGGCTATTCCCAGATATATCATAGTAGGTGCAGGTTCTTGCTGTCATGTCGAGCGTCCATTTTTCGATGCCATTCTCCGCACAGTCACGACAGAATGTCATATAGTCAGTGCCACCAGATTGGTGGAGTCGGAGTTTTTCGAGGAATTTCTCTTTCCCAGGACTGACGGCTACTGTCAGTGAGTCATACTTCGGTGGTGAGATGAGGGGCTCTGTATTTCCGATGTAGACTGCATGTCCATCAGACACGAATGTGTCGTATGAGGTGACTCACATCTCCCTGAGCGCATGAGCATAGACAGGGAAGTCAGCACCAGATTTTACATGTTTGTGTGCTTCGGAGATGTCGGAGAGGGCGAACATGATACGATTGTATTTGTTTTTTTAAAAAATCAAAAAATCTCCACCTGACCGTGGAGATTTTTCTTAAAGCTTTTTTATGACCGATTGGGACTATTCTTTGCGTGAGAGGATTAATTTCCTTTTTCACGATTGCTGCGGGAGCTGTTAAAATCATTTCTTTTTGCCTTGAGAGCATCAAGCTTTGCTTTTAGTGTATCGCGCTTTGCTTTTATCTCTTCTTTTGCATCTTTTCGGATTTCTTTGATTTCCTCATGCGCATCTTTGCGAGCTTCTTTGATTTCCTTGCGGACTTCTTTCACAGCCTCGACAGTCACTCCTTTAGATTTTAGATATTCTTTTATCATAGTGATAAGTGTTGCCTTATCTGCGGAAGAGAGTTTTCCCATAGCCATATGGAGACCCTGAAGTTCAGGATTCATCATCATGCCAGAACCCATTTTTGGAGGCATAGTGACACCAGACTGAATCGATCCTGTCCATGTAGCACCTGTCCAAGTCACCCCAGACCATGTAGAACCAGTGTGTCCAGATGAGCGATGCCCTCATTCGAACATATCATCAGCACCTTGGCGGGCAAATATCATACTTGGTACGATAGCTGCGGATATGAGTGCAGTCATTATTAACTTATTCATAGTGAAAAAGTAAAGAAATAAACTCTTCAAAAAAACGAAGATACCCTCAGTATATAGACAGAAAAATCGATTGCAAACCTTTCACCCTTTCTTCACTATTGATTTTCAGGCGGATTATAGGCTGATATTTTTTATCATTATCTGTACACTTTCTTTATTATTCCAGATATTTCGCTCGAGAGAGATGATAGGAGATATAATATCTCAGGTATGTGGAGCTCATGTGGTGAAGACATCTCAGTAGTTCCAGAGGAGTCATTTTATATTTGGTATTTCTTCGAACGTGAGAGAGAGGTGGTTTTTTTCTGTGCCGATTTCTCGCACGTCTCGTATCGTCAGATTTTCGAGGAGAAAGAGTGGCTTCGTATTACCGATACCAAATGGTCGAAATCTATCTATGCTATCGAGCGTATCGAGTGAGACATGATCAGTACGGAGGGCACACTCTATGTTCATCGTCTTCTGGGGGAGATTTTCTCTATCGTATTTTTTCTCGAATTCGAGAGTGATATGCTTACGAAATTCACTAAGTTTACCCGCTTCTATAGTGAAGCCTGCTGCCTGACGATGCCCTCCATATCGCACGAAAAAATCCTTCGACAGATCCAGGAGCTCTACGAGAGAGCACCACTCTGGACTGCGACATGATGCGACGAGAAAGGTTGGATCTTCTACCGTATCCTCGGCTCACATTTCTTTCTCGTATTCGCGTTTTTTTACTTCATCTGTGTTCGGTACATGCTGATGACAGAGGACGATAGATGGTTTTCCATAAGCTTCTGTGAGTTTCCCTGCCACGAGTCCGATGAGTCCATGCTCGATATGTTCATGCATATAAAACAGTATCGGTTCGGTCGTATTCACATTCATGAGTGCATCCTCAGTATATTTTTTTACTTCTTCTTGGCGTTTTGCATTAAGTCACTCGACTTCTTCGAGCCAGTCATCGACTCTTGATTCATCTGCGAGGAGCCAGTGGAGTGCCTTGAGTGGTGAGTCCATACGACCAGCAGCATTGATGCGTGGGCCGAGCCCAAATCCTATAACATCAGCATCTCACTCGATATCTTTATCGAGATTGACTATATATTTTCGTAGTGCACTGGATTCACTGTTTTTCATCTGTCTGAGCCCGAGTGCGGTGATAATCCTATTTTCTCAGATGAGGGGCATACAGTCAGCGACGGTGCCGAGGGAGGCGAGATCGATGTATCGCGTCAGGATATTTTCTATTTCGTCTCCCGAACCCCCATTTTTCTGCTTTTCATTTTCTATGGCTATAACCAGTGCATGTAAGAGCTTAAACGCGACTCCCGCACCTGCGAGATTCGGAAATGGATAGATGGAGTCTTTACGTTTCGGATTCACTATCGCGATGACTTCGTCTGGTATCACCTCTGGGACCGCATGATGGTCTGTCACGATGACATCGATGCCGAGCGATTTCGCATGTCGGATAGGCTCGATATCGCGAGTTCCACAGTCTACGGTGACGACGAGTTTCACATTTTTGCTCGCGAGCTCATCGAAAAAATACGACTTCAGACCGTATCCATCATGCACGCGGTGAGGGAGTCGATAGGATACCTCGATCCCGATCTCCCGGAAAAATCGAAAGAGTATCGCCGTCGAAGAAACTCCGTCGACATCATAGTCTCCGAAGATGACGACTCGCTCATGTCGCTCCCGTGCCTCCATGATACGCGCTACAGCTCGCTCCATATCTGGCATGAGGTATGGGTCATGGAGTCCTGCGAGTGATGGCGAGAAGAAATTTTCATCTTCGATATTTCGGTTTTTCTCGAGTACATCACCGATATCGCCATAGTCCTCCGTAAAAAGGATTTTGATATTTTGTCCATCTTGTGCGGTGAGAGTTTTTGACTTTGTCATAGATAGGATTATACTCCTTTCATCTAAAACTCAAGTATTCTTTTTCCCATGACTTTACTCCAGATTTTTTTCATCGTGTCAGGAGTTATCATATCGATAGTCGCTCTCTCTGTAGCACGTCGTGAGCGGTATAATGCACTCCATTTTTTCGTATTTCTCGCGGTCGGAGTGTGTCTGCTTTTGCTCGGATTTTTCCCGTATCTCGTCGATAATATAGGGCATCTCTTCGGTGCAGCACGTGGTGCTGATGTGCTCGTATACGGGAGTATCGTATTTTTATTTTATTTCGTGCTGCTCCTCCTCCAAAAGGTCGAATGACAGCGTGAAGAACTCACTCGACTCGTACGCGAACTCGCCCTCGCCAAACACCACCATGAAAAAAAATAATATCATCTTCCTCATCCGCGCGTATAATGAATGAAGTCGCATCGTCTCTGTGATAGAGTCGATTTTGTCTCTAGGGTATGAGCATATTCTCGTCGTCGATGATGGCTCTACCGATGGGACACTGCATATCCTCGATGAGCACTTCCCAGATACAAAAATCCATACCGTACGTCACCTCATCAATCGTGGCGGTGGAGCAGCGCTTGAGACGGGATTTGCGTATATCAGACGACACGCGCATCATCATTCTTTCGAATATGTAGTGACATTCGATGCAGATGGTCAGCATGATATAGCGGATCTACCACATTTTCTCGAGGTATTCGACCGTCATCCACATACAGATATCGTGTATGGTTCGCGATTTATCACACAGACACTCTCGAATGTGCCATTTTGGCGGCGTATCATCCTCATGTGAGGAAAGGTATTCACCTCGCTCATATCAGGAGTGCACCTCACCGATGCACATAATGGATACCGAATGCTCCGTATCTCTGTGCTCGAAAAAGTATACATCACTATGGATGGTATGGAGTATGCGAGTGAGCTCATCGATGAGATATATCATCACGGGTACCGTATCCGTGAAGTGCCAGTAAATATCCACTATGATGAGTATACCCTCGCGAAGTGACAGAGATATGGTGGGGCAGTGCGTATTGCTCTGCGTATGATCTATAAAAAAATATTCGGATAATATGGATACAAAAATACTCCTCATCACTGGTGGGCTCGGATATATCGGCTCACATGCGGTCGTCGCATTCGAGCAGGCGGGATACGAGACCGTCATCATCGATAATCTCGTGAATAGCTCTCGAGATACGCTCGTAGGTATAGAAAAAATCCTCGGGTATACTCCCGATTTTTATGATATCGATATCCGAGATAGAGCATCTCTCGAGACGCTTTTCGAAAAATATGCGTTCGACGGAGTCATCCACTTCGCTGGACTGAAGGCCGTCTGAGAAAGCTGCCAAAATATCCATGAATACCAAGAGAATAATATCGGAGGATCTATCACGCTTTTTGGTGTGATGGAAAGATTCCAGGTGAGACGTATCGTATTTTCCTCTTCGGCGACAGTGTATCGCCAGGATAACATCAGTCCCTTTCGTGAGGATATGCCGACAGGTACGACGAATCCGTACGGCACTTCGAAGCTCGTCATCGAGCAGCTTCTCTCAGATTATAGAGAGCACGCGAGCTGGTCGGTCGTGAATCTACGATACTTTAATCCTATCGGCGCGCATGCCTCTGGATATATCTGAGAAATCCCGAATGGTATACCGAATAATCTCCTCCCATATATCCTCGATGTGGCTCTCTGAAAGAGAGAAAAAGTCCTCATTTTCGGAGATGACTATGATACTCCGGACGGGACATGAGTGCGTGACTATATCGATATAAATGACCTTATCAGCGCACACGTATGCGTCTATAAAAACTTCTCGCTCGGCCTCGAAACATATAATGTCGGTACATGAGTGGGTGTATCAGTCCTCGAGATGATCCATGGCGTGGAAAAAGTATCAGAGAAGTCTATCCCATATGCGATCACACCACGAAGAGCGGGAGATTTGGCTGTAGTTTTCGCAGATGCAGATAGACTGAGACAAAAATATGGATGGAAACCCGAGGTCTCTCTCGAAGATTCACTGCTTACGGCTTGGAATTTTATAAAAAGAAGAGTTGAATAAAAATATACTTTCCATACAATCCCTGCAATTATTTTTGTTTTATGAAAAAAGCACTTATCACTGGTATCACTGGGCAAGATGGCGCCTATCTCGCAGAACTCCTGTTATCGAAGGGGTATGAGGTACATGGTATCAAACGTAGATCTTCTCTCCTCAATACTGGTCGAGTGGATCATCTCTATAAGGAAATCCACTCTGAGGGGAATCGCTTTCATCTCCACTATGGTGACATGACAGATAGTGCGAATCTCATCAAACTCGTCGCAGATATCCAGCCTGATGAGATATATAATCTCGCTGCCCAGTCGCATGTAAAGGTAAGTTTCGATATGCCAGAGTATACTGCGAATACTGATGCTATCGGGACACTGCGTCTCCTCGAGGCAATCCGTGTGAATGGTCTCGATAAAAAAACACGATTCTACCAGGCTTCGACATCAGAGATGTTCTGAGGTGTGGGATTTAATATGCCAGAGACTGGATATACAGAGTCGTCACCATTTTATCCTCGTAGTCCCTATGGTGCCGCGAAGATGTATGCCTACTGGATCACGATAAACTATCGTGAGAGCTATGATATATATGCATGTAATGGTATCCTCTTTAATCATGAGTCACCGATCCGTGGTGAGACATTCGTGACACGTAAGATCACGCGTGCAGTCGCTCAGATACATCTCTGACTCTCAGAGAAGCTCTATATCGGGAATCTCGATGCGAAGCGTGACTGGTGACATGCGAAGGACTATGTAAAGGGTATGTGGCTCATGCTCCAGCAAGAGAGTCCACAGGATTATGTCCTCGCGACAGGTGAGACATATACGGTACGACAGTTTATCGAGTGGGCATTTGCTCGAGTGGATATCACGATAGAATGGAAGGGTGAGTGAGTCGATGAGAAGTGATATGATGTTCAGACAGGTAAGTGTCTCATAGAAGTGGATGCTCGATATTTCCGACCTGCAGAGGTGGATCTGCTCCTCTGAGATCCTGCGAAGGCTGAGAAAGAGCTCGGATGGACTCGTGAGTATACCATCGCAGAGATGGTAGCAGAGATGGTACAGTCAGATATCGAGATCTTCCGTAAGGAAGAAATCCTCAAAAAACATGGATATGAGATATTAGCGCAATATGATTAATATTGACAAAAATATTTTTATGTTTAATATATTCGTATTATTTTACGAATACTTTTATGTTTACCCCAAATGCCTTGTATCATCGAGAGGTTCAAGATACACTAGTCCCTAATACACTATATTCAGAGATATTAGATAACATAGTCTTTTCGGCAGTTGATCTTTTGTTAGTGAATCATGAAGATAAATATGTTCTCTGAAGACGCAATAATGAGCCCCTTAAGGGTGTTCTTTGGATGCCGGGAGGAAGGATGCGAAAGGGTGAGAAAAAATTGGGTACTTTGATCCGAATTTTGAAAGATGAAGTTTGACTCGATACTTCTTCGATTCAGCAACCTCTTGTTCAGCTGAATACATATGATTTTAGTTATTCAAACGGACCTGATAAACCGAATAGCTTTACTGATGCTTCTAGTACAGTGTATGTAGTTAAGCTTCAGGCAAGTGCTATACTCGATCTCTCAGATCAGCATGGATCTTATGGTCTGTATTCCCTAGGACAAATACCTGATATTCATCCTGATTTGGATAGAGTTATGTCGGATCATCAGTACTATCTCAAGCACTGAAAAATTCCTTTAGAGATTGACCTTAATAGATTATCGCAAGATTAAGCGAGTATATTTATCCCCACTTTTTATTATGATACATCTAGATTTTGTTTCAAAAGACGATCTTGTTCGATCTGCATCTGAATCTTTTAATCGATGATTTGAATCTTCTGCCACAGGATCAAAACTTAACAATCTATTTAGTACGGTTCGTGACAAGATAGGACTTGTTCATGAAGATGCTCGAAGAAGTATAGAAGAATATATTTGACCAGATTTTTCAATCAATCAATTTACTGTACATTCTTCGAATATTCCTCTTTGAAATCATTACCATAAAAAAGCTTCTTGAGATATTCTTCTCGCATGAGCATCGGCTCCATGAGTTTCGGAGATGTTTCTTTTTGATGAGTGAGGCGGAGAGTTGCTATACAGAACATATCTCTCGATGGACAATCGGCACTCTCAGTAGTTGAACAATATAAGATTATGGTGAATGATCTGATAATACTCCCTCCCTATCAAGCGCATACTTTTTTTCTTGTTCCTGGAACTAAGTTTCGATGATTTCGTACTGTTCCTTTTGATGAAAATGATATGGATCTGAATCCGTGGAAGCTGGAACTCCCGAAATAGTTTTGGAGTTTTTTTAGGTGACAAGCAATCCTTTTTATATATACTTTCCTAGTAATATATTTTGCTTATGTTTATCGAAAAAGAACTGTATAAAAACATACTTGCCACGATGCCTATACCGACAGTGGATATATTATTTTTAAATTCTAAGAATGAACTTCTTCTTGGAAAAAGAAATAACGAGCCTCTTAAGTGAGTATATTATATTCCTGGCTGACGAGTGAATAAGTGAGAGAAATCTCTGGATGCTGCCAAGAGAAAGGCTTTTGAAGAACTTGGAATTTCTATTGATGTGGCAAAATTACAATTCGTCGGAGTGTATGATGATATTTTTCATAATTCTGCCTTTGATGATATTAGCACCCACTGCATACCAGTTACTTATTCGTATCAGCTCGATGGAGATGAAGAATCTATGCTTTCTCTCGGAGATACTCAGCATTCTGACTTACGATTTTTTTCCCCATCAGATGTAAGTCTCCATGAAATGGTACGGATGAGGATAATAGATATGGAATAAAAATATAACACATACTATGATACTATGTATAATTAAGTTTCGAAATATTTCGAAACTTTTTTATGTGACAAAAATGGTGTTTTATATATACTCGATGCACTTTTATATTTCTTTTTATGCTCTATCAAAAAATCACAAAATGCCGTATCTGTGGCAATACGCACCTAGAATCAGTTTTACATTTATGAGATCAGGCCCTTACGGGAGTATTCCCACTTCCAGATGAAGATGTCGAAGTAGGTCCACTCGAATTAGTAAAATGTGTTTGAGAGGGGAAGTGTGGATTGCTCCAGCTCGGACATGACTATAATATGGAACAACTCTATGGTGATAACTATGGATATAGATCATGACTGAATGGGTCTATGGTAAAACATCTTGGCACTATAGTAGAAAAGGCAAAATCTCTCGTGACACTCGAAAGATGAGATCTGATTATCGATATAGCATCGAATGATGGCACTACTCTAGCTGCCTATGGTGATCATGGATATGAGCTCCTTGGTGTAGATCCTACAGCACAGAAATTTGCTTCATATTATCCATCATATGCGGGATATGTTTCAGATTTTTTTACAGAAGCAGCTGTGAGAACCAAGACAGATAAGCAGGCGAAGATTATTACATCGATGTCGATGTTTTATGATCTTCCTGATCCTGTGAGTTTTGTCGCAGATGTGAAAAAAGTACTCGCAGATGATGGTATATGGATACTCGAGCAGAGCTATATGCCTACGATGATAGATGTCGTGTCGTATGATACAGTATGTCATGAGCATTTGGAGTATTATGCGCTGAAGCAGATTCAGTGGCTTATGCAAAATGCAGGTATGAAGATCATAGATGTGAGCCTGAATGACGTCAATGGATGAAGCTTCCAAGTGGTCGTAAGTAAAGATACTTCTCGAGTAGCGAATCAGGAATACATCGATACATTACTACAGCATGAAGAAGATGGTGGCTATAGTTCTGGCGAGGTATTTCAGAAATTCCGCGAGAATATAGAGACACATAAAAAGGCTGTTTTAGCATTTTTCGAACAGGCTAAAAAGGATGGCAAAAAAGTCATAGGATACGGCGCTTCTACGAAATGAAATGTGACACTCCAGTACTGTGGTATCACGAAAGATATGCTCCCGTATATAGCTGAGGTGAATGAGTATAAATTCGGTCGTACTACGCCATGAACGAAGATCCCACTTATCTCAGAGCAAGATGCTCAGGCTATGGATCCAGACTACTATTTTGTTTTACCATGGCATTTTAGAGCCTCTATCTTAAAGAGAGAGCAAGGATTTCTCGATACGGGTGGACATTTTGTCTTCCCACTTCCTCATCTCGATATCGTATAATCTTTTTAATTATTTATGGATAAAAATGCTTCCATTTTTCTCGCGGGACATAGAGGCCTCCTTGGGTCTGCTATCTTAGAAAAGCTCCAAAAAGAATGATATACGAATCTTATCCTAAAAACCAGGGATGAGCTCGATCTGCTCGATCAGGCAGCGACATATGAGTTCTTCCGTACCTATAAGCCAGAATACGTCATACTATCAGCTGCGAAAGTCGGTGGCATGGCTATAAATATAAAGAAACCAGCAGATTTTCTCTTCGATAATCTGACGATACAGAATAATGTCATCTGAGGCGCTCATCTCTATGGCGATACGAAGAAGCTCATCTTCCTCGGAAGTAGCTGTATCTACCCCAGGAATTCTCCTCAGCCGATGAAAGAGGAGTATCTCATGGATGGAAAAGTCGAGTCGACGAATGAGGCATATGCTATCGCAAAAATCGCAGGTATGAAACTCTGCGAGAAAATATATGAACAATATGATAAGAGATTTATCTCTGTGATGCCTACGAATATCTATGGGCCTGGCGATAATTTCGATCCAGATACATCGCATGTCATTCCAGGTATGATGACTCGTATGTATGAGGCAAAACTTCGTGGTGATAAAGAATTTACGATATGGTGAACTGGCAATACTCGCCGAGAGTTCCTCTATGTGACAGACTTAGCAGATGCTATAGTGTGGGTTCTCGAAAATTATGAAGAAAAACAATTTCTCAATGTCGGCACCGGATCAGATATTTCGATAAATGAGCTCGCTGACTTATTGAAGCAATATATCGGATACGAGGGGGATTTTGTGCACGATCTCTCGAAGCCTGATGGCTTTCCGAAGAAGCTCCTCGATGTCAGTAAGCTCACTGCACTTGGCTGGAAATCTCACGTCTCATTCGAAGCATGACTCCGAAATACCTATGAATGGTTCCTCCAAAATCACTAGATTTTTTTGTATTCTTGATTACACTGAGTATCTGATTTTCTAATTTTATCGTATGCAAGTTGTTATTTTTGCTGGATGACTCGGTACTCGTCTCTCTGAAGAGACTTCTCTGAAGCCAAAACCGATGGTCGAAATCGGAGGAAAGCCGATACTCTGGCATATCATGAAGATATACTCTCATTATGGGTATAAGGACTTCATCATCTGTCTCGGATACAAAGGCTATATCATCAAAGAGTGGTTCGCGAACTATGTCCTCCATAATAGTGATATCACTATCGATACACGTACTGGAGGTCAGATAACGATACATAATAGTGATGTAGAAGACTGGAAAGTGACACTAGTCGATACAGGTGCAGAGACGATGACAGGTGGTCGTCTAAAAAGAGTGGCACCCTATATCACAGAAGATAATTTCCTCCTCACCTATGGTGATGGCGTGAGTAATGTCGATGTCACAGCTCTCGTAGAGTTTCATGCTTCGCATGGTAAGCTCGCGACTCTTACCTCTGTCCAGCCAGTAGGGAAATTTGGTAGACTTTCTATAGAGTGAGATCAGGTGATCGAGTTCGCTGAGAAAAAGGATAATGAGTCCGCATGGATAAACGGAGGATTTATGGTGATGAATAAGAAAGTCATAGACTATATCGCCTCGGATGATATGCCCCTCGAGAAAGACCCTCTCGAGAATCTCGCTCGAGATGGCGAGCTCATGACGTATAAGCATGATGGATTTTGGTACGCGATGGATACCCTCCAGAACAAAAATGCCCTCGAAGCATGGTGGTCTGAGAAAAAAGCTCCGTGGAAGATTTGGTAATATATTTTTATGATCGATATACAGAAGCGCATATTTATCACGGGTGCTACAGGATTTATCGGATCCAATCTAGTACGAAAACTCGTATCTCTCGGTGCATCTGATATCCATATACTGTGTCGTCCAGAATCCGATACTTCTCGTATTATCGATATACTAGACCGAGTGACTTCTCACTATTTTTCACTCGAGGATCGTGACGAGGTTTTTTCTCATATTCGGGAGATATCACCACAGTATGTGTACCATATAGCAGCATCGGGGACTGCCGTGGGTCGTGTGCCACTGGATATGTGAGATTTACTGAGACTCAATAATATGACCTCTGCATATCTCATGGATGCATGTCTCGATACAGGTGTATGTGAAGCATTTATCAATACTGGGTCTAGCTCTGAATATGGACATAAAGATACTCCGATGTCTGAAAATGATATCCTAGAACCGAATAATCCATATGCTATATCGAAATCGGTATCTACACATTATGCGACATACCTCTGAAAGCAAAAATGATTTCCTATAGCGACCTATCGTGTATTCGCAGCATATGGTCCGTATGAAGATGCGAAGCGTCTCATTCCTACCTTGCTCTCAGCATACAGAGAAAATCGGATACCGAAACTATCCTCGCCAGATTCGGTGAGAGACTTTATCCATATAGACGATATCGTGTCTGCATATCTCATGGCGGATAAGGCGATAACACATCCTGGTGATATCATAAATCTCGGTACAGGTATACAGCATAGTATCGCTGACGTGGTACGTATATTGCAAAAGATTTTTATGACTGATCTCTCTCCAGAATATGGATGAGTGACTACGAATCAGTATGAGCCCAAAGTCTGGGTAGCAAATCCTGAAAAAATGAAACAAATATTTTCTATCACCCCATACTCTCTCGAAGACTGACTCCAGTCTACTTTGCAATGGATAAAAAAATCTCTATAATCCACCTCATGAAAGCATCAGATTACATCATTTCATTTTTAAAATCAAAAGGCGTTACGCATATATTTAGTCTGTCGGGGTGAATGATTACGCACTTAGAGGATGCTATTTTTCGTGATCCAGATTTGACACTTGTTTCAGTGAAGCATGAGCAGGCATGAGCATTTGCAGCTGAGGGATATACTCGTGTCTCTGGAGTGACAGCAGTGGCTCTGGCGACGAGTGGTCCAGGTGCGACGAATCTGATTACAGGCATTGCGAGTGCGTATTTTGACTCAGTGCCAGTACTCTATATTACATGACAGGTGCGTACTGATGAGATTACGCCGGATGATGTTCGTGTACGTCAGACAGGATTTCAGGAGACGAAGATTGTGCCTATTGTCGCGCCTATCACCAAATATGCCAAACACATTACCCAGATAGATGAGCTCAGGTATGAGCTCGAGAAAGCATATGATATCATGCATAGTGGACGTAAGTGACCTGTACTGCTCGACATATCGATGGATATCCAGCAGCGTGAGATCAGTCCAGATGAACTTCCAGGCTTTTTATCTGTAGAGTCGAGTATCCTTCAGACTCCCGAGCTATGACAGATAGATACGATCGTCTCCCTCCTGAGGCATGCTGAGAGACCTATGCTCCTCGTGTGAGGTGGGGTGAGGATAGCTGGAGCATCAGATATACTCGCTGAGTTTCTGAGTCATACACATCTTCCAGTAGTGAGCTCTCTTATGGGTATAGATGCCGTACCACAGAGTTATCCTGGATATATCGGCATGATAGGGAGCTATGGTGTGCGTCATGCGAATATCCTCCTCTCACATGCTGATGTCGTCCTCGTTATCGGGTCTCGACTCGATCTGCGTCAGACGGGTGCGATAAAATCAGAGTTCGCGAAACATGCGAAAATCATCCACATAGATATAGATAAAAATGAACTCTGATATACGATCGAGCATACATATATAAAGTGTCATATGGATATTGTTTCATTTCTCGAGACTCTTTTACAGCGCGATGAGAAATATCCAGACTACCCATCATGGTATGATACTATCGATGAGCTCCAGAAACTCTTGCCCACATATTCAACCGAGTCACTCTATGGATATATTCATCCGAATTTTTTCTTCTCACGACTTTCTGAGCTATTCTCATGAAGTACGGTCTATGTGAATGATGTCGGACAAAATCAGATGTGGGCATCACAGTCACTCGAGATACAGCCATGACAAAGGCTACTGAATTCTGGCTGACTCGGTGCGATGGGATTTTCTCTCCCGGTATCTATCGGTGCCGCGAGCGTACCATGAGTCGAGAGAGTGATATCGATACATGGTGACGGTGGATTTCAGATGAATATCCAGGAGCTCGAGACCATAGTCTCTCGATGACTTCCTATCGGTATTTTTGTACTGAATAATAAATCCCTCGGAATGGTGCGTGAGTTTCAGGATAATTATTTTAATGGACGAAATATCGGTACGGTGATAGGATATTCTTGTCCAGACCTCTCTCGTATAGCCTGAGCCTATGGATTACCATATTTTCGCATAGCAGAACGTGCAGATATGGAGTGAGTTTTTGCACAGATTAGGGGGCTCCCTACTCCATACATCGTAGAAGTACTCATATCTGATAAGGCTATCGTCGAGCCGAAGATGATGTATGGCAGCCCTATGGATAGGCAATCACCACCACTCTCAGATGCTCTCCAGTCACAAATCGACTCTCTTTTTCTCTAAATTATGTCTTCATTCTATCACGGTAAAACCATTCTCGTCACGGGTTCTACGGGTTTCAAGGGCTCGTGGCTCTCACTCTGGCTCCATCATCTCTGAGCGAGAGTTATCGGCTACTCGCTCCCACCATCTACGGATCCGAGTGCATTTCAGCTACTGCATCTCGAAGACTCTATCACACAGGTATACTGAGATATTAATACTCTCGAAAACCTCCAATCTGTCTGTGATGAATACCAACCAGAGATAGTGTTCCATCTCGCAGCCCAGCCACTGGTCCGTGAGAGCTATCGTGATCCGGTATGGACATTTCAGACGAATGTCATGGGGACAGTGAATGTACTCGAAGTGATCCGAAAAACAGAAAGTATACGATGAGCCGTGCTGATAACTACGGATAAGGTATACGAAAATCTCGAGACCATGCGACCGTATCTCGAGACTGATAGGCTCGGTGGATATGATCCATACAGCACTTCGAAGGCGATGGATGAGCTCGCTATCACCTCATATGTGAGATCATTTTTCTCACACGGAGAGAAGAAGATTGTCTCAGTACGAGCAGGCAATGTCATAGGAGGAGGGGATTGGTCCGCTGAGAGACTCATCCCAGATATCGTCCGAGCGTTCGAGAAGTGAGATCCTGTCACTCTCAGAAATCCTGACTCAGTGCGTCCATGGCAGCATGTTCTTGAGCCGATTTCTGGATATCTCATGATGGGGGAGCGGATGTTCGAGAGTGATGACTATCTCGGTGCATATAACTTCGGTCCCGATATTTCTGATACGATGCGAGTCGAGGATATCGTAAAAAAAGCCATCGAAATACTCGGAAAGTGAGAATATCGTATCCAAAAAGAGGAGCTTATGCATGAGGCATGACTCCTCCTCCTCGATAATACGAAGTCGAAAAATATCCTCTGATGGTCACCGAGACTCTCTATCGATGACGCTCTCTCGTATACATTCGAGTGGTATCGAGCATATGCAGATGGAGTAGATATGATAGAGTATTCTCTCAAAGAGATAGAGAGATTTAGTAAAATATAAGTTTGATAAATCATCTAAAATCGGTACACTCCTACCGATTTTTTTACTGTTTTTAGTTATGCTTCCATCTTCGATCAAAGATTTCGTAAAACTCCGTATCGAGCAGACGAAAAAACCATTTTCTCCAGGCGATTCACTCGTGCCTGTGAGTGGTAAAGTATTCGATGAGAAAGAGCTCGAATATATGATAGAGTCAGTGATGGACTGTCACTGGACAGAGGGCAGATGGAACAAGATGTTCGAGGAAAAGCTCGGAGCATTTCTCGGCATGAAACATGTCATGACTACGAACTCTGGGAGCTCAGCGAATCTCCTCGCATTTACCGCTCTCACTGCCAAAGAACTAAAAGAGCGTAGACTCATCCCAGGCGATGAGGTGATTACTGTGGCGGCAGGATTCCCTACGACTATCAATCCTATCATCATGAACGGATGTGTGCCTGTATTTGTCGATATAAATATCGGTACCTATGAGGCGAATATCGATGAGATACGTAAGGCGATATCTCCGAAGACAAAGGCTATCATGATGGCGCATACGCTCGGAAATGTGTTCGATCTTGCGGAGGTGCGGCAGATATGTGATGACCATAATCTCTGGCTCATAGAGGATACCTGTGATGCACTCGGTGCCAAATTCGATGGGAAATTCGCAGGTACATTCGGTGATATCGCGACGCTATCATTCTATCCAGCACATCATATGACGATGGGTGAGGGTGGAGCACTCCTGACGAATAATAACATGCTCGCGAAAGTGATAAAATCCTATCGTGACTGGGGTCGTGACTGTTGGTGTGGAACTGGCCAGGATAATAGCTGTAATAATCGATTCGGCTGGCAGCTCGGTGAGCTTCCAAAAGGATTCGATCATAAGTACATCTACTCACGTCTCGGATACAATCTGAAGATCACAGATATGCAGGCCGCACTCGGTGTTGCTCAGCTCGAGAAGCTCGAGGGGTTCATCTCCCGTCGGAATGAGAACTGGAAATATCTTACAAAAAAACTCAGTGAAGCTGGTCTTGAAAAATACTTTATTCTCCCTGAGGCAACACAGAATAGCGAGCCAAGCTGGTTCGGATATGTCCTCTCGATACGACCAGAGTCTGGTATAAATCGTGAAGCCCTGATGCAATATCTGAATGAAAAAAAGATCGGTACACGACTCCTATTTGCAGGGAATTATCTCAGGCAGCCTGCATTTATCGACTACGTAGAGGAGTATCGAGTGATTGGTGACCTCGCGAATACTGACTTCGTTATGAATCAGACATTCTGGCTCGGTGTCTATCCTGGACTTGGAGAGGAGCAGTATGATTATATAGTAAGCTCGATTCTTGATTTTATAAAAAATTAGCATGAAGACCATCCTCCTTACATGAGGTACGTGATTTCTCTGAAGTCATATCGTAGAAGATCTTTCTCAGAAATATCATATTATAGTATTAAAGCGTACTCATTCAGATACCTCTAAGATAGATGCCTTTTCTTCCAGAGTAGATTTTTGTGATATCGATGCTACAGATTTGGAGTCTCTTTTTTCATCGAAGCATATCGATATTATTATCCATACCGCGACACAGTATGGGAGAGACTACCATAATCTTTCAGATATTATCGAGTCGAATGTATATCTTCCCATGCGACTTTTGGATATGGGATTACGATATCATGCAGATGCTTTTATAAATACGGATACCTTTTGGGATGAGAATATGGATTTACCTATCGGACTCAAGTATTATGCACTTTCGAAAAAGGATTTTCTAAAATATGCTCATCTGGCTATAGAAGAGCATGCTACTATGAAGTTTATAAATCTAAAAATAGAGCACCTGTATGGACCAAGAGATGATAAGAAAAAATTTCTACCATACATCATATCGACACTTTTATCTGGAAAAGATAAAATTCCCCTCACCCTATGAGAGCAAAAAAGAGACTTTATCTATGTAAAAGATGCAGTATCTGCGTATGATCGGATCCTCGAGAATATCGACTGACTCAAAAATCTTATAACAGAGTATGATATAGGAACGGGTGAAGTCTATAGTATACGACAGATCTTAGAAAAGATCCAGTCCATGCTCTGAACTTCTACAATACTAGACTTTGGTGCCTTAGACTATCGAAAGTGAGAGGTGATGGAGGCGAAGGCAGATATATCAGGACTTTCTATACTTTGATGGGAGGCTGGATACTCTCTCGAGCAATGATTCGTAGAAACTATAGCATCCATGAAAACTCTATAAATATGCCACTTCTCTCTATCTGCATCCCTACCTATAATCGTAAAGATTGTCTACAGCAATGTATCGATAGTATTATCGAACAATCTGTATTTTCAGAGATAGAAATCGTCGTATCTGATAATGCGAGCAATGATGGTACCGAGGAGATGATGGCAGGGTATGTAGTGAAATATCCGAATATTATTTATTCTCGAAATTCTGAAAATCTCTGATTCGATCGGAATATGCTGAAGGTGGTATCTTTAGCACATGGGAAATATTGCTGTTTTATCGGAGATGATGATGCATTTTTTCCAGAAAGTATCACAGGGATTATGAAGATTTTAGCGGAATGAGGTGCTGATTACTTCATCACGAATAATTGGGGATATGATATATCCCTTCTAGAGCCAGTGACCCTCCGCCCCAATCTATCTATCGAAGAAAATAAAAGATATACAACCCTAAAAGAGTTTGTATATTCTCTGCAGCCAGATAGAATTAAAACGGTTGGTTTTTTTGGAGGTATGTCATGACAAATATTTTTAAAAGAGAAATGGGATACATGTAGTGAAAAAGAGGTATTTATAGGATCTCAGACGATTCACCTTTTTGTATTATTGCATAGTATGATCGAATCCCCACTTATACTTATTGCAGAGCCGAGTATAAAAACTCGCGCAGATAATATTCGCTGGGATACTTTCCATATGAAGAGCTTATGGAAGCGTGAAAAACTCACGCTTGATACATTTGTACATATAGCAAAGCTCTATGATATACCATATAGTGCATTCTCTCTCTATATTCGATTTGTACGGAGCTATATGAAAAATATGAGCATACTCGCTATCAAAAAATATATCCTAAAAGACCAGAGGACGATAATATATCTAAAAAAACTCATTTCCAAATTTATCCCTATTTCTTAAAATATGTCGTCGAATAATATCACATTTGTACTTTTCTCCTATAATGAAGAAAAACGTATCGAATATCCCATACGCAATTTTATAAAATATGGAAAAGTTATTGTTATCGATAATTGTAGTCTTGATAAGACTCGTGAAATAGCTGAATCCCTCGGAGCTCAGGTATATGAGTATAAAAATAATGGATATGTAGAAACTCCAGAAGAGCTAGAATTCGTACGATCTAAGGTCGATACTGACTATATGACATGGTCTTTTACAGATCATATGTGGCCGAAACAATTACTCGAAAAAACCGTCGAGATTACTGCTGAAAATATCTATGATGGACTTGCCGCTACGCAGGTAAATTATCATTATGGTATGAGAGATATTACTTTCTCTACATATGGATACTGATGAAAGATGTTTGCAAAATGAAGAATCGTCGTCGCGAAGAAAGAGACATATTTTGCCACAGGCTTTATACATTCTTCATTGCAAAATAATTGTAAGAATGTGTACCAGACACCAAAAACAGATAGTTATATCATACATCATTTATCTTTGTATAATATTAAAAAATTCGAGATGGCACATAGTAATTATAGTGATATCGAAGCGATGCATCATTTTAAGGCATGATCGAATCATGGGGTATGGTGGATTTTAGCAAAACTTGCTTTTTACTTTGTACAATATTATTTCATAAATGGTGCATGGAAGAGTGGTAAACCAGGTTTTATATTCGTGATGCAGTATATGTTCTTTTTCTTTAATTGTTGGGCAAAAGAATGGGAGCTCCAGAATAACATTACCTTAGAGAGTATAGAGGAAAATTATAACACTATAAGAAAAGAAATACTGAGCGAAATCTATCCTAATGTATAATTATTTATGAAACTTTCTATCATCACATGTACCTATAATTCAGAGAAATTTCTTAAGCAAACCCTTGATTCTGTAGGATCTCAGAAGCTCTCAGACAAGCATACTTTACAGCATATTATCTTAGATGGGCTTTCGACTGATGCTACATCTGATATAGTCGAGCAATATAAAAAAGATACAAAAGCAAGTATCGATATCCGATTTGTTCAAAAGCCACCGAAAGGTATTTTTAATGCATTTAATGAGGGAATCAGAGCATCCGATGGTGAGTATATACTGGTATTACCATCTGATGATTTTCTTATGCCCGATATTTTAGAGGATTATCTGAATTTTATAGAATCCACAGAAAAGAAAGATCTCTACTATGCGAAACGTAATACTTATAATAATACTACAGGGAAGAATATAGGGGTCCCATATCCAAATCGAGGCATCTACTACCATTGACTCCATCATTTGATATTAGGATTGAGTTGTTATATTTCACAGCCTACAGTGATTGCAAAAAGAGATTTACATGAGAGATTTGGTTTTTATAATGAATCACTCAGGCTTGTGTCTGATTGGGAATTTTATATTAAAATTACCATCGGTGGAGCATCGAGTCAGTTTTATGACAGGGTAGTCACAAATTTCCGAGTCCATGAATGAAGTGCTACTACTGGTAATATTACTGCAGTTACGGTATCAGAACAAGAAGAGATATATGTATTTAAAAAATACTATACCTTTACGAAATACTTCTTTATCTGACTTCGCACATTTTATAGAAAATTTTTTTACTAAATATGAATCTTTTTATTATCCTTATAAAAGATACATACGTTTATATTTCGCAGCGAGTGAAGTATATGTATCTCAGATGGTCTTCTTTGTACTTACGTCATACCTATATACAGTCGATTTTTGTCAGTATGGACAGTGTTATAGGGAGGTATTGCTATATCGGATATAATACCAGCATTACTCGTACTACAATATGAAATTATTCTTCTATAGCCAATAATGTAAGTATCGGAATGGGTGAACATGAGCTGGATGGAGTATCTACAAACTCATTGTTTTATGATAATCAGTATGAAAAATTAACATCCAGCCCCTGTGTAATATGAAATGATGTTTGGATAGGTGTAGATTCGATTATCCGTAGGGGGGTCACTGTCGGAAATGGAGCAGTCATCGGAGCAAACTCATTCGTAAATCAAGATGTTCCACCATATGCTATTGTTGCATGATCTCCAGCAAAGCTCATCCGCTATAGATTTAGTGAAGAAAAAATTAAAACCATAGAGAGCTCTCTATGGTGGAACCATGACCCTCATCAGGCAAAAGATATTTTCAGTAAAATTACCAAAGAATCACATGCTTAATATTATTTCTCTCTCAGTATTGAGAGATAAAGTTACATGACCTGGGAAAGTAGTCAAGAACCTAATAAAAGGACTAGATATTTTATGATATCCATATGTTATAAATAAGTCATTCGATACTACTTCACGGCTTTGGATCCATGATGATGTAAGGGCAATTAATAGATTGGGAGATATTCCTGAGAATACAAAAGTAATTATCGGACCAAATCTATATAATCTACATGCTATCCCGAAAGAACCGAATTTTTTAGATATTCCATATATTATGCCATGTTCATGGATTATAGATTTTTGGAAGACATTTGGCTATTCTGGAAAGCTTATAAGTTGGCCCACATGAATCGATACTGATCTTTTTGCTCCATCGGAATGAGAAAAGACCAGTGTTCTTGTATATATAAAGAAACGATTTCCAGAAGAGAAGGCATTTATATTTCAGCTATTAGCTACTAAAAGTATCCCATATTCTTGCATAGAATATGGATCATATAGAGAGAGTGATTTTAAAGTAGCTCTTCAGAAAGCAAAGTATGTTATCTGGGTCGGATGTCCAGAAACGCAGTGAGTCGCATTATGAGAAATTCTCTCTTCTAATATACCGATTCTTTTATGGGATGCTCGTGTATTATGACATTGGTTTCCATCCAATGAAAGTGATGCCTCTCTTTTTACACCAGAAGAGAAACAGTTCTCTCCAGTAACTTCCGCGCCATATTTTGATGAGAGTTGTGGGAAAAGGGTATTTTCTGAGATAGAAATACCAGAAGCCATAGATTTTATGGAGCTCTCCTGGAAGAATTTTACCCCAAGAAAATATATTCTAGAAAATCTTTCGCTCGCAAAACAGGCAAGAGATTTCATCGATCTATATGATACGCACTATGGGCTTACTTTTATCGATGGAATGAAAGAATGATGACGGACTACTATGATGAAATCATATCACTATTCTTGGTTATGGAAGTGTGTATTTTCTATTTATGATTCAAAGCCATTCCAGAAATTATTTCATCTTATTTTTAGATAATCATGCCGAACATTAAACTACAATGATGATTGGGAAATCAAATGTTTGAATATGCTCTCGCATATAGTCTATCAAAACAATATCAAGAACCTATTGTCTTTGATGGATTCTTTCTGGAGAGTAGGGTTCTATGATTGAATTGGGCAGTGAAGCCATTTGAGCTCAATGTATTTGGGATAGAAAAAACATATTCTACCCCTCATATTTTCATAAGAAAATATATCCACCCTATCTTCTATTATAGTATAAAGAAAATTCAGTTTTGATCTCGATACATAAAAGAAAAAAATGGTGCTTATATAGAGTCTTTTCCAGAGCGCGCATTTTTAGATGGGTGGTTTCAGTCATATAAATATTTCGATAAGTATTCATCTGATATTACGGGCTTATTTACGGTGACTACCCCAATTACGAAAAAAAATGAAGAAATACTGAGTCTTATACAGAATGTATATAAAAATTCTGTCTCTCTTCATGTGAGGCGAGGTGACTATGTATCTCTTGATTCTACGAATAAATGGCATGGTGTTTGTTCTGTAGGATATTATGAATATGCCATAAAATTCTTTCAAGATACGCTCTGAGCTCCTGTATTCTTTATATTTTCAGATGACATAGAATGGTGTAAGGAAAATATTCATTTTCCTGAATGAGTTAGAGCTCACTATATTGATCATAATTCTGATGCATGACATGATGATATGCGTTTGATGTATTCATGTGGACATCATATTATAGCAAACAGTAGTTTTTCATGGTGGTGAGCTTATCTCGGAAGGAATCCAGAAAAAATAATCATTGCCCCAAAAAAGTGGCTTCAAACAGATGCTTTTAGTACAGAAAATCTTATACCACCTTCATGGATACGCCTTTAATCTCAGTCATTCTTGCAACCTATAATGGCGCCCGATATCTTCGGGAGGCGATAGATTCTGTACTTGCGCAAGATTTTATAGATCTTGAGCTTATTATTATTGATGATGCTTCTACTGATTCTACGCCTGAGATTTTGCTCCAGTATCGAATACAAGATTCACGAATCAAGGTAGTCCGTAATAAGCAGAATCTAAAACTTGTATCGAGTCTCAATAAAGGCATAGAGCTTGCGCAGTGAGAATATATAGCTCGTATCGATGATGATGATATCTGGTCGGATGTAACTAAACTTTCTCAGCAACTCAAAAAATTTGAGGAAAATGCCAGTTTAGCTATTATAGGTACTTTTGGTTCTATTATCGATGAGTCTGGAGTAAAGACGGGGAAGTATATTACGCATAAAAGTGGTACTCAGAGTGTTCGTGAGGGCTTCTGACTGAGAAATCAGCTGATTCATACTAGTATCCTCGCCAAAAAGAGTGTGCTCCAGGCAGCATGATTATATCGAGAAGAATGGCTATATATAGAAGATTTTGATCTCTGGCTTCGCGTACTCGAGCTTGGATATGATATCGATAATCTTTCAGAGTATTGTGTGGATTATCGCGTACGTATTGGGAATACCACCAGTAAAAAATATCATCGTATGCAATGGCTATTGTTTCGTCGTCTACTAGAAGAGACTGAGATTTATCCTCATTTTTTTCGGAAAATATATTGTCTGTTGATACGATGAATATTGACATTACTTCCTATTCAGATGGCGCGTTACTTAAAATAATCCCTCATATTTCTCCTGCATTTCTGCGAGTCAAAACTGATCTTCATATTTTCATCATATATTTTCTGCAGTACTGATACAGACATGTAGCACCTCTCGTAGTGCTATAGTATCATCTGCTGGTATGAGCTCGATTCACTCTATCTCCCTCGTCCCGCCTACATCTGTCGCGATTACCTCACATCCCATACCGAGGGCTTCTATCACGGTCGTAGGGAGTCACTCCTGGAGACTCGGATTCACGAAGATATCGACACCCGGATAGTACTCCCACATGATCCACTCATGATCGCGCGCTCCGAGAAAATCCACTCGCTCAGTGAGCGCGAGTGTTTCAGTGAGTTTTTCGATATTTTCTCGCTCTTCGCCATCTCAGACGATCTCGAGAGTCCAGGACTCTCATTTCATATCAGAGAGAGCTTCGAGGAGTCATGCGACATTTTTGAGTCCTGTGAGGCGTCCTACGAATCCTATTTTTGGTACAGCATTTTGTACTCTGTCCACCTTCGGGAAGCTAAATCCTCGATAGATGACTTCGATATCAGCTCGCGAAAAGGTCTCTGATACCCATATCTTCCCAGCCTGACTGATACAGATGACCTTCTCTGCATGTCGGATGATATATCGTCCGATAGTGAGGTCCACTATCTTCGCTACGAGTGCGATGAGGGGATTTTTATGTATGAGAAATCCAGTACCATGCTCGATATGGATATATGGTATGCGTCGTGTTTTCGCGAGGAAAAATGCGAGCCAAGCAGTCGGAGCAAATCGAATATGAGAAATGATGAGTTTCGTATTTTCATGGTTTATATCTCCGAATATCTTCCAAAATCCTCATCGCCAAAATGCAGGAAAAGGGAAGTGCTTCACGGGCTCTATGATAGGGAAATCTACTCCTCCTGCGAGAGTCGTCATCTCACTCGGAAAAAGCTCCTGAAGTGTCCGTGCATATTGCTCGACGCCACCAGGATGATCGAAAGCGAATGGTGATATTTGGATGATTTTTTTAGGCATGTTTCTCTATATACTTACGGATATTATCCTGAAACTTCTCTTTCGAGAACGCCATCCCTCTGGCTTGTATTTTTTCTCTGTCCCACTCCATCGTCTCGAATCGGTCGATAGCCTCACAGAGTGCCCCGGGAGTCTGTGGTGTGAAGAATATACCTGTCTCGCCATCCACGACAGACTCCGTGCCGCCTCACTTGCCATAGGATATCACGGGAGTCCCGGCCATCATCGCCTCGACTGGTACGAGTCCGAAGTCCTCCTCTGGTGGGAAGAGAAATGCTCGCGCTCCCGCCATGAGAGCATTTTTTTCATCATTCGAGATACGATATCTCCACTCGATATTTGGCATTGACCTCGCACGCAGCTCTCGGTAGAGGGGGGTATCAGTAGCGGTCACGAGGATGAGTCGCTTACCATTTTTATTAAATGCATCGACTAACAGATTGAATCGCTTATACGGGATACAGCGGCCGAGTCAGAGATAGTAGTCGCCTTGCTCAGCCCCCCTGATAAGGGGGGTGGGGGGGTTGGTTTCTGAAAAATCGGAGCAAACCCCCTGTGTCCCCCTTATCAGGGGGATCGAAACACCCGGATATATCACTTCACTCTCTCTATCATAGTATTTTCGGATACGCGCTGATGTCGTCTCTGAGTTCGCGATGAATGCGTCTACCCTCTGCGCCGCAGTGTAGTCCATCTTCCGGAGCCAGCCGATGAGGAGTGAGAGTACTCACTTCGCGAGAGGATTCCATATGCCGTACTCCATCATGCTCTGGTACTCGCTATAGTGGCTCCAGTAGTAGCGGATAGGGGTGTGACAGTAGACGATGACTTTCGCTTCACTTTTCGTCCTCCAGCGTCAGAGTGCCACCTGCTTGCTCTCTGCACTCGACGAGCATATCACCACATCATATCCAGACAAATCAAGTGAGCGAAATGCCCACGGTCGTAGGATGCCTGCGAGCTTATGCCTGCGACCGAAAAAAGGGACTCGCTGCAGCCAGCTCGTATATACTTGTCGTCACTCGAGCATCGGATGCTCCATGAAGCACACACTCGTGAAAATATCCGCACTCGGGTACATCTCGAGGAGGTGGGATATGACGAGCTCTGCTCATCAGAAATCGATGAGCCAGTCGGCGACGATGGCGAT
>CAZQUZ010000003.1:132069-135108 GCA_964596675.1 uncultured Candidatus Peribacteria bacterium | reverse complement strand
ATGGTGCAACCGACAGGACTTGAACCTGTGACCTCCTCCTTCGCAGGGAGGCGTTCTAATCCAACTGAACTACGGCTGCAAGGATTAAAGCACGGGAAATATAGCGAAAAGAAAGAAAAAAGCAAGTTTTTCTCAAAATGATTCTCTTCTTCTGATTATATACGAGAAAGTCGTCACATGATATGTTTTGTGATATCTTTTGTGAGATTTTTTTTATCAGTGATGAGATACTTTCAGAGAAAGTCTGACTTCGGCTTCATAGATACTCCGGAGAAGACGATCTCGACGTGTACGTGTCCGTATTTTTCATCATCATTATTGTATCTGAGGATGATAGTAGCGATGATATCGATATGATGCTCGCTATCATCTATGCGGATTTTTATCTCATTGAGCTTCGAGAGGATAGAGTCGAGAGAGTACTTCTCTGTGACAGATTTCTCACAGCTAGACACGATATCAGCGATAGTGAGTGTGAGCTCAGCGCGAAAATCTCAGAAAAATCTCTTAGACTTTACTCAGGTTTTTGGCTGGATGCGACGGATAGTATCGACAGTCATAAAAATGAAAATAAAAAAGATTGCCCGAGAGCAATCTTTATGGGTATCTATTGGAGACACCAGTCGGATTTGAACCGACGGCTTTAGAGCTTTGCAGGCTCTTGCAATGGACCACTCTGCCATGGTGTCACATGAACTCGTGCATTATAGAGAAATACCAGAAAAAGCAAGAGAAAGACGAAGACAAAAAATCCCTCTCTTACGAAAGGGAAATTTATTGCTGAATGGGGCGCGAGGATAGGACTTCGCGCTCGAGTGGAGCGCGCCGGCTCTCCTCATGTTCGAAATGCCGTCCGTGGCATTTCTCATGGAACCACTCGGATTCAAGTCCCATAAATACAAAAAATCCCTCTCTTTCGAAAGGGAAATTTATTTCTTCATGGTGCCCAAGATGGGACTTGAACCCACACACCCGAAGGCATACGCACCTCAAACGTACGTGTCTACCATTCCACCACCTGGGCATCTACCGTTTGACCAAGAATGTATGGTACGTGTACCTCTCTCGAATGTCGTCCCGCTTCGCGGAGACTCGTTCTCGGAGGTATGACTCCGACATCATCGCTTACGCTCTGCGTCTTCGCACATCTACCATTCCACCACCTGGGCAAATTTTTGACAAACAAAGAACGATTTGGAAGAAAATCCTGAGGCATGATTTTCATCGAAACTTTGTGCTATACACTGGTGCACCCAGTAGGGTTCGAACCTACAACCAACGGTTTCGAAGACCGCTACTCTTCCAATTGAGCTATGGGTGCAGACTTTCCTACTTCGGAAATGCCTGCGGATTATAGCAAGAGAAGAGGAAAATGCAAATTTATTTCGGATGATTTTTAGAGTGTGAGTACTATGCCTTTTTCGAATCCTCATTTTTCCTGTCTTTTTCTCTCCTGTATGATTAAAACCTCATCATACGAGATATGAGTATTCTCGAGGTCTTGTAGAAAAACACGTTTTTCACGCTGATAGGTTTGAGCGAGAACGTGATGTCATTCACTCTTTGCGATGGATATAATAGTATTATATACCTCGAGCACGTCCGCGGCCTCTTCTATCTTTGCATCCATACTATTGGATTGGACATATTCCTGATATTCTTCTACAGATTTAAAGAGTAAGAAACGGATTTTTTCCTCTATAGAATCTGTCATTCTATATACCGGACTTTCTCAGTCACGCTCTTTTATATCGATGATGTTATCTCGTACGAGTTTTTCCATAGACCATACTATACATAAAAAATCCTCCAGTCAAGGAGGATTTTTCGAGAAGTGATTATGCTTCGAGGGCTTCTACTGGGACATCTGGTAACTCTGCAGGTGGGACATAGTTCGGGTCGAGAGCCTTGAGCGAGAGTCCGATACGCTTCGCGATCGGATCGAATGTGATGATTTTTGCTTTCATCATCTCACCAGCATGGATCTTTTCTTCGAGATTTTTCGACATATCTGCAGGGATCTCAGAGAGGTGGATGAGACCAGAGATGGCACCATCGAGCTCGAGAAATATACCGAACTGTGAAAGACGGAGGATAGGAGCCTCGATGATATCACCGACCTGGTATTTATCAGCGAGCACCTGCCATGGATTTGGCTTGAGGCGCTTGATAGAGAGAGAGATTTTCTCACCCTCGATACCGATGACCTGGATAGTGACTTTGTCACCAATCTTTGCATGCTTGTGTGGATTGTTCACATGACCCCAGTCGATCTCAGAGACGTGTACGAGACCCTCGATACCCTGGAATGTCACGAAGAGTCCGTATGTGAGGATACCAGAGACGTGCCCTTCGACGACATCACCGACCTTGATCGTCTGGAGAGCTGCTGCTCGTTTCTCTTCGATCGCTGCCTTTTCAGAGAAGATGATTTTCTTTCCACCCTGATCGACATTGATGACGCGCACGTGGAATGGTTTTCCGACGAGCTTATTGAGATGCTCGAGGATACGCTCAGCATTGGCTCCCTCGACACGTGGATAGTGCTCAGGAGTGAGCTGTGATACTGGGATAAATCCCTTGATACCATCGAGATCGATAAGGAGACCACCCTTGTTTGCCTCATTTGGCACGACAGTGATGATTTCTTTTGTATCGAAGTTCGAGTGGAGCTTCTCGATAAGCTTCGCCTGGCTCGCCTTACGGAGAGAAAGGTGGATAAGACCAGAGTGTGCATCTTCACCGATGATGATACTCTCGATACGAGCACCTGGCTCGATCGTCGTAGAATCCTCAGTAGAAGAGTGCATATGAGTACCGGTGATGATACCAGTAAACTGACCATCGAGATCCACGAGGATCATCTTCTGATTCGCGACGATAGCAGTACCTGCGACGACTTCTCCTATATGAAAGGATTGTATCGGTGCGGCAGCTGCGAGATCTTTTGCAAAATCTGACATATATATAAAGGAGTTAAGAAATAAACATTACAAAATAAAAGTATTGTAATTTATTATGGGGCGGCCAATGGGGCTC
>CAZQUZ010000003.1:0-131969 GCA_964596675.1 uncultured Candidatus Peribacteria bacterium | reverse complement strand
TAAACATTACAAAATAAAAGTATTGTAATTTATTATGGGGCGGCCAATGGGGCTCCACACTCTCCGCCGTGTGCCGGCTCTCCTCGTCTCGACTTGCCTTAGGGCAACTCTCGTCTTCGGATTCTCGCCCTAGATATTATACGCATCTAGCGTGAGGAAAAGTATATTGCGACCGATTAACCTATATTATGGGGCGGCCAATGGGGCTCGAACCCACGACCTCCGGATTCACAGTCCGGCGTTCTAACCAACTAAACTATGGCCGCCATAATGTTCTTGTACACGTATTTTACACAAAAACAGTCTCGCACGTTCGCGAGCTCGGGCAGTATAGAGAAAATCCTCCCCTTTGCAAAAAATTTTTTGATTTTTCTATTTTTTTCCATAGCATACCGACTCTTAGCCGTCCGACGTTTCGACTAAGAAAGTATGGTATTTTATTTATAGTAAAGGATTATATAGGTCTGATATCAGGTCAAATCCACTGAAATAATAGTACCAGAAAATATGAGATTTTTGTGTCAATGGATTATCCTTGCCAAAAGAGATCATAATATGCTATGCTTTTTGTGTCGATAGCGATATCGATAGAAAACAGCTGAAGCAAACCGTATATAGAGATGACAGCACGAGGTATGCAGACGAACGTTTATCCCTAATCGTTATACATGTACTCACCTTCTTCCCTTTGTTCCGCGAATCTCCTCCGAGCCCATATCCGTCAGGATATATCGCTCATATTTGTATCAGAAACACACACAGAGTGGCATAAGGCTACTCTCAAAAAATGGAGTTATATTCTCGCTTCATTTCTCGCATTTTTCTCTATGACTCCTCATAGTGGATATGCCGCTGAGATTACAAAAGAATTTATCGTCACAGCCTACTACTCTCCACTTCCGGATCAGAGTTTTTATCTGAAGTGAAGCTATGAAGCCGAAAAAGTGCTCAATGGAAATGGTACACACGGTGCAAGTGGTAAGCCCGTCTTCGTCGGTATGGTAGCAGCTCCAAAAACCTATGATTTCGGTACACGTATCGACTTCGCTGGACTCGGTGTCGGTATCGTAGAGGATAGAGGTGGTGCTATCGTAAGCGCTGGAAATCGTGGATACGACGTGGATCGTATCGATATCTGGATGGGTGCAGGAGAGTCAGGACTTCGCCGTGCTATGGTATGGTGAAAGCGTCGCGTCACTGGTACGATCACGACCGACACGACGAAATCTCTTCTGAATTTTCGAGACATCGATACTGGTAAAATAGATCTGAGCCAATATGGAACTGTAGGTACGAGTACTTCTGGATATCTGACGGCTGATGCCCTCAGCATGTTCGCAGACCTCGGATACAATACTGATACTGATGATATCCGTGCGATGATTATAACATTTCAGAAGGATCATAACATCATAAAAGATGCGAGTGAAGCAGGTGCAGGAGTCTACGGACCAAAGACTCGAGCGACACTCCAGAGCGCACATGCCACATATATGACGCTCCGTGATGCCGAGCTCCGAAAGATAGAAGCCGAAAAATCACTCCTCATCTCGGCTCGCAATGAATGGGAAAATAACTACCAAGTCGCGAGTGCAAAAATATCGGCTCTCGGATCTCCAAAACGTGGAGACACTGGGAATCATATCTCTCTCCTCCAAAAAACACTCAAAGATAAGGGTTATTATAAAGGAAAGGCAACTGGAGTAATGAATGGTACAACTATCATAGCGCTGAAATCTCTCCAGAAATCATACGGACTGAAACAGACTGGCATCATCGATACCTCTACGAAAGAAGCCCTTCTCGAAGTCATGACTGGATCAGTATAGTTTTTGTATACAAAAATCAAAAAAAGATGGACTCATGCTCCATCTTTTTTTCTCTCGAAACCATGAAGCCACGAGAGAAGCATCAGAATCATAGGGAAGAGATTTCTAAAATTCGTGATTTTGATTTGACAAGGAGTATCATTTTTATATAATCCGCCTACTTTTGGCCTATGCCAACTTTTTATATTGTTTCTATTCCCCATGCCAAATACGAAGTCTGCGACGAAAGCACTCAAGGTAAGCGAGAAAAAACGTTCTCGTAATCGTCGTTTCCAAGAACTCACAAAAGAAAGTGTAAAAGCTCTCGAAGCTCTCCTTTCTGCTGAGAAGAAAGATACGAAAAAGATTACAGAAGCGCTTTCTAAGGTGTATTCTCGTATTGACACTCTCGAAAAAAAGAATATCCTCCATGCGAACACAGCTGCTCGCCGTAAGTCGAACTTCGCGAAGCTCGTGAAATCCGCTAACGCATAATCCATGAATCGACCTTTTCCTCAGAAAAAAAACGAAAAACGCATCAATGAAAACATCATCGCGCGAGAACTCATGGTGATAGCCGACTCTGGTGAATCACTCTGAAAAATGTCTCGTGATGCTGCTCTCAATATGGCTGGAGAACAAGAGCTCGACCTCGTAGAAATGGGTATGCAGGATGGCATCCCTCTGGTGAAAATCATGGACTATGGGAAACATCTCTTTAAACAACAGAAACAACAATCCGGCAGCAAAGGCAATAATAAGAAAACTGAAGTAAAAACGATAAAACTCACCTATAAGATAGGAGATCACGATCTCGATGTCCGTCGGGCACAAGCAGAGTGATGGGCAAAGGACGGTCATCCGATGAAGATACTCCTCCAGCTCCGCGGTCGAGAAAATCAGTACGAAGACATCGCCATCAGAAAAATAGAAGAATTCATCGCATCAGTCGAGTCTGTGTATAAAAAAGACCCAGCCCAAAAAATCGCAAAACAAGGAAGCAACTTTAATATCACGCTTTACCCTAAAAAATAATCAAATCCTAACCTCCCTCCCATGAAACTCAAAACTCACTCTGGCGCAAAAAAACGCGTAAAAATCACTGGAACTGGTAAGTTTATCCTCGATAAGACAGCGAAACGTCACCTTCTCAAGGATAAATCAAAGAAGGCAAAAGGTCGTGATAAATACGGTAAAGTCGTATCTGTAACGAACCAGCTCGAGTGCCGCCTCTCTCTCCCATACGGAAGATAGTCTCTCTATAATTATATCTACTCTCTAAATTCTCTCCTATGACTCGCGTAAAACGTGGTGTAATGACACACAAAAGACATAAAAGTATCCTCGCTCTCGCAAAGGGATATCGCCGAATGAATGGAAATGTCTATTCTCGCGCGAAAAATGCGATCATGAAAGCAGGTACAAATGCCTACATCGGTCGTAAGGCAAAGAAGAGAAACTTCCGCCGCCTCTGGAACGTCCGTATCAATAATGCTGTACGTCCACTCGGTATGAACTACTCTGGATTTATCCATGCACTCTATACAAAGCGTGTAATACTTAATCGTAAGGTTCTCTCGAATCTCGCTATCTCGAATCCTCAGGTATTCGAAGCGGTGGTAAAGTTCGTAAAGTAATATACTATTAAATAATCCCCTCAAATTTGAGGTGATTATTTAAACTATTCATAGAGATAAGTGGTCCATTCTTTATATGTAATATCCTCTGGTGTATTTTCTAAAATTTTGAAATAATTGATTTTAGAATTTCCATCAGACATATAACTATCCACCTTAAGTACAATATCTCAAGACTGTGATACCATAGGAATAATATGGACATCTGTAGCATTTTTTTTACCTATATTTTCTAATATTTCTTCTGACAGATGTGATTTGACGAGAGCTCGTTGTTCTCAAGTCCCATATAATATCACACCACTTCATATAGATTCTTCTTGATTTGTTTCTATCGTATCTTCTTTGGTTTCTGAGACGATTCTATCGACATTATCAGCCGTTTCTTGTATACGATTTTTGGTATTTATAGTATGATTGACCTGCATCAGAGGACTCTCTGTATCTCATGTTGCATTTCCATGGAGTGATGCTGTAAATGCTACAATGGCCGTAAGTTGTTTTATGGTATTCATATATTTATATTATACTAATAAAATAATTTGTCAATAATTTCCACTCATAAACTCTTGGGGAAAAGCATTTCTAGAGTAATATCATACTATGTTACACACTCTCCTCTCATTCGACACAGAGCTCCTCATATGGGCACGATCCCTCATCCCAGCAGAATATGCATTATTTATACAGATTTTCGGTGAATCTATCGTTATTTTTGTGGGTCTTTTTCTCATCTTTCTATGGATGTACGGGGTCAGGAAATGAGATAATCGATATAAAATTATCGCACTCCAGATATTTGCCACAATTATTCTGACTTTTATCGTCTATACGATACTGAATTTTGGTATCGAAAAATGGAGACCAAGCCCTCAAGAAGTCGTATGATCACTCGCACCACTTATACCCCACCCACTTGATAACTCTTTTCCATCATGACATGCACTCTTTACAGGTGCATTTCTCATAGGATGCATGAGATTTTTTAAAAATACATGACTTATTGGTACTGGTATTCTTATATGAGTTATCACAGCTCTAGCTCGGGTTATGTGATGAGTACATTATCCTGGGGATATTCTCGGTGGATGGATATTATGAAGTATAGGCGCTGCCGTGATAGTCCATCTCGTCGATACATGATTTTTCCGTGTTCATATTTTTGCTCATTTGGTTCGGATTGCTTCATTTTTCCACCTCTAAAAATATCTTTTCATGTCTTTCCCCCATTTTGCTGGTGTCATACTCCGCCATGGCTCTCATATTTTTCTCCTCCAGAGAAATGAATTTTCGAAGTTTTGGCCAAATTATTGGGGATTTCCTGGTGGTAAACTCGAATCCGATGAAGCTACCTTCGATGCTGCTCGACGAGAAATAGCAGAAGAGATCGGCATAGAAATCAGCACAGAACATATCATATGAGCTATAGATATCCTCGCGCACTATATCGAGGGTGACAGACGAAATACCCTCTATCTATTCGATACATTCGAGGGTATGCCAGAAAATCTCGAACCAAAAATCCACAGCAATATCGGCTGGTATGAACTCTCGAATCTCCCATCTCCGATGATACCCCATGTACGAGAGGGGTTATTTGCTTTACTTGACGGAAAGGACTTTATAGAGTATGATGGCGTCTAATATGCCATTTCGACCACCACATACCTGAAATCGTCGGCGCGAGCCAGCCATCCTCTGAGGATGAGTCGGGAAGCTCGTGTTCCGCGAGCGCCGTATCATCATCGAGTGAGACGATGGGACAGAGTATTATGTATTTTCACTCAGATGAGGAGACTATATCCACGGAGATAGAGTCGAGTATATCGTGACACGAAAGGCTATAGAGCGGAAGCTCCCAGAAGCTCGTCCCATACGAGTAGTAAAGCGATCCAGTGAAGAACTCCTCATGCGCGTGGAGAAAAAAGATGGTAAAGTCCTCTATCGACTCATGGACATCTCATGAGACCGTATCGTGAGACCCATCCATCCACCGATAGATGCCCATGATGGAGACATCTATAGAGTCGTCTATAGAGATATGCGTCATCCGACCGTGATATGATATTTCGGCTCGATACACGATACGAGCATCCTCGAGGATATCCTCTTTTTCCAGCGAGGAGTCAGACATACCTGGCCAGCAGAACTCAGGGATATCGAGGTGGCGCCACTTCCCTCTTTCGCACCACCACAGATGACGACGGATACTCGAGCGCTCAGATGAGAAGCACTCATACCACAGAGTAGAAAAATCGGAGATACAGATCTATTTGCACGGATGGAGCTCCCATGAGCGAAAAAACCACGACTCGATCTGAGGCTCTGGCCGACCATGACGATAGACTGAGCGGATGCGAAGGACCTCGATGATGCTATATCGATCGCACGATATGAGGGTGGTGACTATCTCATCGGAGTCCATATCGCTGATGTCGCCGAGTATGTAGTCGAGCACACCCCTCTCGATACTGAGGCGTATCTGCGTGGGACGAGTATCTATACTCCAGGTCGCGTCATCCCGATGCTCCCCGAAATCCTCTCGAATGATCGCTGTAGTCTCCATCCAGGTGGACCAAAGCTCACCCTCTCTATTATCATGCGCGTCGATAGTATGGGCCATATACGAGAGAGTTATGTCACTGAGAGTGTCATCGAGAGCATGAAAAAAGGTGTCTATGATGAAGTGTGGGAAGTTCTCGATGCCATAGAGTGAAGTAGTGGGGGTTCGGGGGAGAATACTGTTTGAGTCAGATGAGAACAGAAAAGTGAGGGGCAGAGCGGGCGAGTTTATTCTCCCCCGAAACTTTTGGATACTTTTGGTTACAAAAGTATCGTAACTGAGTCATCATATCCACCGAGAGACATCCTCAGGCATTTCTCCGATCTCTATAAAATCCTCGAGAAACGGCGTGCGAAAGAATGAAAAATCCTCTTCGAAACGACAGAGTGCTACTTCGACCTCGATAGCGATAGAAATGTAAGGCACATCCGAAAGCGAGAGCGCAATGATGCCCATATGATGATAGAAGAATTCATGGTGCTCGCCAATGAAGAAGTGGCGAAATGGTGTCAGACAAAAGGTATCCCATTTCTCTCACGTGTCCATGACGCCCCGAGCGCTGAGAAGACTCGCGAGATACAGGAGCTCATCAGCATGGATACGATGGATCGACACGGAGGCATGGTATCTGTCGAGGTGAGTGACAGAGAGCTCACGCCTCATGAGATACGGACGATACTCGAGCAGGCTCGCGAGCGTGGCGATATATACAGGTTCTCTCGGCTGCTCCTCCCAAAGATGTCGAAGGCAGTATACCAGGATAAGAAACACCGACACTTCGGACTCGCCCTCGAGTACTATGCACACTTCACCTCACCCATCAGGCGCTATCCAGACCTCCTCCTCCATCGCATGATAAAAAAATATCTCCACTCCGAGCTCGGAAAAGAGAAGAGTGAGTACGCGAAAAACATGAAAAAATGGGGAATCTCTCTCTCAGAGAAAGAGCGCGCCGCAGAGGAAATCTCTCGCTCGATCGACAGCCTCTACATGTGTCGATATATGTCATGATTTGTCTGACAGCGATTCGACGGGACGATATCAGGACTGACAGAGTCAAACATCTATGTCGAGCTCGCGAGCGGTGTCGAGGGATCTATCTACATCGGGAAGTGAGCACCGCGGCAGATCCACCTCACTCTCGATATGGCGAGATGAGCCCTCATCGATAAGACTGGTGCTCTCATCTACCGCATCGGTGATACTATCCGGGTGAATATCCGTGAGGTCGACATCGAGCATCGACGTATCGAGATGGAGGCGGTATAAAGGATTTGCCAGAGAGAGATTTTTCTATATAAATATCCTCGACTAATTTTTCTATTTTGGACTACAAAGTATTTGGCTGTAAGACCAATAAATATTTCGCAGAAAAGTGGCTCGTCCACCCTCACCTATCGGATAAAGATGGGTACTTCATCGCGTCATGTGTCGTCACCGATAAGGCGAAAACAAAGTGGGTGAAACACGCGAAAAAAATCCTCCCCACTATCGAAGATGGGAAAAAACTATTTTTGTCTGGATGTGGGAATATCCGAGATGGCGTCGTGGATCCCCGATTTTTCGAGATATATCATGAGCTCGAGGACTATCGAGAGAAGATAGAGATACTCCCAGAGGATCCCGATGACTTCCACGTCACCGCCGAGGAGAAAAAAGCGATGATGCTGACGAAAATCCGCTCGCTCAAAAAACTCGCCTGAAAAGAGCTATTCACGAGAAAATATATGGTCATACAGACGGGATGTGATAATTTTTGCACCTTTTGTCTGACCGTCCAGGCACGTGGACGACATAAGTGGCGACCGATGGAGGAGATAATCTCTGAGATCAGAGAATTCGTCGAACATGGTGGTAAAGAAGTCGTATTTACTGGTATCAATCTCTGAGCCTGGTGAGCTCCGTCATCGAATGACTACATGCTGTCGAAGTTTGGCGATCTTGTCGAAGCAGTACTCCGAGATACGACCCTCGAGCGGCTCCGTATCTCATCACTGGGTGTCGAGTTTTTGTCTGACAGAGTGATAGACCTCTTTCGAGATACTCGGATAAATGCGTATGTACACCTCTCGATCCAGTCGGGATCATCGAGCATCCTCCGCGCGATGAATCGACACTATGATGGGAATCGAGTAAGTGATGTACTCTCGAAGCTCAGAAATATCGAGCGTGATGATGGCACGATGCTCAATATCTGAGCCGATCTCATCGTCGGATTCCCTGGTGAGACGGATGACGACTTCTCTGACACTCTCGAGCTCGTAGAGCATTATCAGATTACGCAGCTTCATGCATTCGCATTCTCACCTCATGTAGACCACTACTCAGTCCCAGCGGGCGCATATCCCGACCAGGTCCCGAATCATATAGCCCAGTCGAGACTAAAGGCACTCCAGAGAGCCGGTGAAGTCGCCTATACGACTTTCGCGAGTGCGAATATCGGACGCGAGCTCGCTGTACTCGTGGAGAAGACCTCACCATCAGGCACATGGTCTGGATGGAGTGAGAACTATCTCACCTGCGATGAGTCGAACTTCGTGCAATACGAGTGACAAAAAATCGCACGAGGTCTGGTCGTGCGAGGGGTATATCAGGGGGTGAGTGAGAGGAGAGGAGAAAAAAAGGAAGAGTAGTCTTTCAGAGAAATCTGAAAGAGACAAAGTTGCATTTCAGATTAGAATTTAAGTCTACTTCATCATCCGCTCGACGACTTTCGCTGGTATCGACTCGAGCTCTTTCGCATATCCGACGAGACGCTCGACAAAAGCAAGTACCACCTCTACACGATCCATCATCTTATACGTCCGCCAGAGTATCATCGTGAGCGGGATAGAGACGAAGAGGAGGCATACTGAGAGTACGATGTAGAGGATATCGAGTGCTTGCATAGTGAGGGTTTATGTTAGAGAGATAATATACAGATTCGAGCAAAATGCGAATTTATTTGCCAGCGAGTGGATCGATAGTGTCTCCTGGTAAAGCACTATCTGTATGAGACACGTCTGGAGTTTTAGAGGGTGCGATATTTGCTGATGTACTGACAGTTCCGTCATAGCTACGATCCTTCCACCAGGACTTTATAGATTCTACATCTGTGATATGTGCTGTCTCTTCTCCGAGATACCAGATATGCATATCGACTGGGTTCGTGATACCGAGATGGGTGATGATATCTGGGGCCTTTGAGATCTCGACAAATCGGATTTCTGCAGCATCACTCCAAGCCTGAGCACTCCAAACAGGAGATCTTAGGACGATTTCTCGAGAAAGAGGATTTTTCTCATCATAAGCAATGAGGATAAACCGCTTCGACGTGAGGAGGAGGCGGTACTCTTCCATATTCTTCAGGACGATAGGAGTATTTTGGAGTTGGCGCTGGGTGAAGTCGAGCGCCTTATATCCAGCATCTTTCGCCTTTTCGAGGTAGGGATCCATTTTTTCGATGTATGGGTCGAGCTTCGATGTGAGTGATTTCCAGTCCATAAGAGTGAGGGTTAGAGGGTACGGAGTTTTGTGATGAGATCAGCGCGGATAGTAGTATAGCGTTCGAGCATTTTTGCTCTCAGGACATCATGATGGAGCTCGAGATCTTCCCAAAGTTTCGCAAAAGTTTCTAAAGAGACTTTTTCAGGACTAAGAGTGTATCCTGCATTATCGATGAGTCCTATCATCTCCTCAGTCTTCTGTCCATATGATATCATGATGAGAGGGAGACTATGGACACAGGCAAGTATCCCGGCATGGAGCCGCATACCGACGACCGCATAGAGAGTAGGATAGATTTTTAGAGATTGCTCGATAGTATTCGTCGTATTATAAGTACGTCCCGTCATAAGACGCTTAATATAGAGGGAGTCATTTTGACTCTCAGAACCTTCTGTCGTATGTAGGAGAAATACTGGTTCATATCCTTTCTCTATGAGATAATCATAGATTTTGATAACTTCTCATTCATTATCTCCAAAAAATCCTCATCGTACTGAGATACCGACTCGTTTTTTTGGTGGCATTTTATCTGTTTTTTCTGGTTTTAGGAGAAATGCGAGGTCAGGAATCTGAGAACATGGTATTTCGAGAGCTTCGAGAAGTCATGCACTTTTTGTATCACGAACGATGATAAAGTCACCTTTTTGGAAGAGTTTTCTGAGCATCATTTTATTTTTCACTTGCTTTACTTCGAGAGAGATTCCGAGATAAACGATAGTTGTACCAGCCAGGCGTGCTATCTTGGTACGTAAATACCACTGTCACATCAGACTATCGAATGATATACCCTCTTCATTATCGAAAATGAGGCCTCCTCCTCCGACGATAAGAATATCAGCCTTCCAAATTCGATAAATATTCATGAAAAAATATCCTATATTTGCAAATGGATTGGACCAAAAGGCATGAGGAAAATACGTCGCCCAAGTTACAGAATCATCCTGAAAGAGGGCACTTTTTTTATCATGCGTAAATATCGTAAAGTCCACCATCTCACCATAGTGTCCATGGAGAAATGCGAGCTCTTCACGCAATATAATCTCATCTCCGAGATTATACGACCCTGTCGCCGTCATGATGAGTACCTTCTTCTTCTTAAACATGCCTCTATTGTACCGAAATGTGCCATTTTCCGCAAATTTTTCACGACCTCTCTATAGACAAATCTATAGTTATAATGTGTAGTTTTTAATTTTTCATACTGAGACTATACGAAATGATAAAAAAATCTTGTATGCATTGTATTCATATAAAAAATGGTTAAGATAGTTCTGCCTCATACCTCTATACTTTAACCTTACATCATATGAGCAATTCTCTGAACAAAGTCCAACTTATTGGCAACCTGACCGCAGAACCAGAAGTCCGTGAGACCCCGAATGGTCAGAAAGTCGCGACATTCTCTGTAGCGACGAATCGTAAATGGAAAGATGCTTCTGGCATGCTCCAGGAAGATACTGAGTTCCATAACTGTGTCGCATGGCGAGGACTCGCTGATATCGCTGAGCAGTACATGCATAAGTGAAAAAAGGTCTACATCGAATGATATCTCAAAACCCGTAACTGGGAAGATACTGCCTGAGTCAAACGATACAAGACAGAAATCGTCTCAGATAATGTCATCCTCCTCTCTGCGAGTGGTGCTGCTGAGTGATCATATAGTGCTCCGAGTGTGAGCATGGACGAAGCTCCAGAAGAATCTCGCGTGAAAAAATCTCGACCAAAAGTCGAAGAAGAAATCAGTATCGAAGATATCCCATTTTAATATTCTATCCCTCTTACGAGGGATTTTTTATAACCTTTTTTACATGCCAGAACTTATAAGAACCTGTATTTTTACACCCGAAAGACGAGACCATGCATATCAGGCATATCGCTGATACGCTATCGTTATTGATCCAAGATATGAAGTCTATAACTCATCCTGAGGTTTTTGGTGAAATCCTGCAGGCATTACATACTACTGCACACGAGAAACATTCCAAAAAATCCTATCAATAAAGCTCGAGAATCTTCCAACGATATTAGAGGAAATTATAGAAACAAATAAAAGAAATACTCATATCCTTCTAGAAAGCATAACAGAGTAAATACAATATGAAGAAGTATCTCTGGAAAGATTATAAATTATCCGAGATTTAGATTTTCTGTATCAGATTTTAGATTATTTTCTGTGCGGATACGTGGATTATAATAATTATATATGAGCTTTATCATATCTTCTTTTTCGAGGATCTCTGCCTTGAGTCCGATGGCTTCGAGACTCATTTTTACTGTCGAAGCACGCTCAAAGTTAGCTTTTTTCAGGCGCTCTGTACGGATACGATTCATTCGGATATCTGCTGCGGATTCCTCTTGTCTGAGAGCATTCCAAAACGATGAAAAAATCCCAAACATTCCAGTTTTTCGAACACTTTCATTATTTTCTATATCGTGTGGCACGATGATATAGAATTCTTTTTTCATAATCTGCGCCAGATCGACGAGATTTGTAAGGAAGTCTACATACTTATAGGTTTGTTCTTGTAAAAGAGAATTTTGTTGTTTGAGTGCAAGATTTTTGAGACGATTTATATACGCTTCTATATCGACTTTTACTGATCGTATAACTATCTGAATCGGGAAATTCAGTGAATTCAGAAATCGCTGATATGATATTAGTATAGCATCTTGTTCTTCGGTACTTTTGAGGTTAAAATTCAGCGCATGGACCTTCAGCACCATGCGTGATGAGCCATCTTTCATGATCATGATATTTTCACGGATCTCCGAAAAAGGTAGATACCGCTGTGTGCTATTATCTTTCGGTGGTTTTTTGCCTGTTTGTACGCTAGGAGATGCCATAGGATAAAATTATAGTTTACCGATTTTTAGATTTACATCATCATTGAGTTGTGATTCGAGACTGGCTTTGCTTTGAGTATCAGTTTTTTGCGTCGGCTGCGTTACGTATCCGATCTCTATATCACTATAGCTATCCGTACCGAGTGACCAGAGACGTTGCTTTGCATTGAGCTGGAGACGGAAATAATTCAGTATAGCTGGGAGAAACGTCATCTCAGCAATCTTCGTCAGCGCGACGACAATACCTATAATCACAGGAGGAATAGCAAATATCACAGCTCCGTTCGGACCGAGAGATCCCTCAAGTGCTCGAAATATAGCATATCATACACCACCCCACATCATCATAATCACGAGTTGTCTGATAGAGAGTCCTGCTACAATGGTATCTTCGTTTTCGATTTGAAGAGGGATTTTATACTGCATGCTATATGGAAAATAGGTTTGTATCGAAATAGAGTATACACTAATCATCTCTCATCTGCAAGGTATTTCAGAGTATTTCTTTTGACTTTTATGAGCTTCATCGTATAAATGGATGACTAAACGGGTATTTGTTTTAGTATTTTTATACTCATAACTTTTAACTCATAACTTTTAACTCATACATATGTTTTCTTTCGTACAAAATAGATTCAAGTTCTATGCAATTGCTGGTGTCCTTATGTTTTTTTCTCTTATTTCTCCATGGATATTCGGACTGAATCTCGGTATCGATATGACTGGAGGTATACAGATAGAATATGCTGTGCACACTACTGAAACCTCGGCAGCTATAGAGCAAGCGAAAGTGCTCACAAAAACACTCGAAGAAAAAATACGTATCGATGGGAAGAAAGCAACAAATGGCATCAATGTCTATGGAATAGCTGGAGCTGATGCATTTATCGTGGAAGCCGGATTTACGAAGGGTGATACCATCACGGAAACCGCTATCCAGGAAGCAAAAGCAAACTTCACAAAAGAACTCACTACAGCTCTCAGTCAGGGAAGTAATAATACTATCGTACAGTCTCGATATATTAACATCGGGGAATCATTCGGTGCATATATCAAAAAATCTGGATATATCACACTTACTCTTGCGATTATCATGATTGCCCTCTACATCGCGTACGCATTCCGTGGCTCTATCCCTGGTATGGCAAGCTGGCCTTTTGCAGCGGTGACAGGAGTATCACTCATACACGATATTATTGTAGCATTCGGACTCTATGTGGCTGCATCATACTTCTTTCCAGAATTTAAGATAGATACATTCTTTTTCACTGCCCTTCTGACGATCCTCGGATACTCTATCAATGATACTATAGTCGTCATGGATCGTATCCGTTCGAATCTCGGTGAGGCTCAAGGAAAGAAAGTCGGACTCTCTCATATTATCGATAACTCGATCCATGATACCATGGCACGATCCCTTCTGACATCTTCGACTGTGTTTATCGTATTACTTGCGATGTTTTTCTTCGGACCTGATAGCTTAAAGGGATTTACTCTGGTTCTTCTTTTTGGGACCATTATCTGAACATACTCATCTATATGTATCGCCTCTCCACTCCTCATCGACATCACAAAAAAATAAAAAAATACTTCCAGCTGCTGGAAGTATTTTTTTAGCATGATTTTGCATTCACCATGGAAATATGTATATTCTCCAATAGTATTAGTTATTTAGCATGATTTCTTTTTTCTCGATTCATAACTTTCGCGGCTGAAGTTATGAATCCCTCCATATACATACTCACGAGGCTATCATAGGAAAAAATGGCTCAGGAAAGACACACATACTCGAAGCGATACACCTCGTATCCGGATGAAGCCTTCCTTATTTTCAGCCACCAAAAGATGAAATATCGACATTTTATCTCGGATACAACGAAGTATGAGGTATAAAAAATTATGGACTGACACGTGAGGAAACATGAGATAAATATACCATACAGTGAGCAAAAGTAACGGGTAAAAAATATCGCTCGGCTCTCCCATACCGCACTGTAATGGTATCTCCATTTGATATGAATCTTCTCTATTTTGCACCGAAAGAAAGAAGAGAATATATAGATAGTATTCTCGAGCGTGTCTTCGAGCAATTTCGAACCGTGCGAAGAGAGTATGATGGGATTATGCGTCAGCGAAATGCTCTTCTTAAAAATATACGTGATGCTCTTGCGGAGAGAAAAGATTTAGATTTTTGGGATAAGCAATTTAGTGAAAAGGCTTATGTATATGCTCTGTATAGAAAGAAATGGTATAATTTTCTTCTAGAACAGATAGATATATTTTCATTTTTTCTCGGGAAATATACGCTCTCTTGTAAGTATGAAAGTAGATATTTCCACGAGGATGATATAGAAAAAAGCATATATAACTATCTCATAGAAAATCGGGAAAGAGATATCCTAACTGGACATACACATATCTGACCACATTTAGATGATTTCGAGTTCTTCGTAGAAGATGGTGGTGTAAAACACTCAGCCACTACATATTTATCACGAGGGGAGCACAAGATGCTCCTTCTCGGACTCAAACAGATAGAGATATTATTTTTACGAAAATATCTCTCACTCCCGATTATACTTCTTTTCGATGATTTATTTGCTGAACTTGATATGAATCACGCTGAAAAGATTATCGAACAATTCGATGTCGATCAGCTTATCCTCACCTCCCAAAGGGAACTTCCAAAAACTGAAAAATGGACTCATTTTTCTTGCATAAATCTCAGTCCTGAATAAACTGTGGGAAGTATTTATTATGTCCATATATTGGATATCTCCTATTCTTTTTCTTTCTCGTATGATATCTCTTCTTTCACGATTCTTATTGAGTATATTTGGGATGAGTCTAGCGATGCCTTTTGCTTTATTTGGCGCTGATTCTGCCAGTAGTGGAAAGATTGATCACTTTACCATCATTGCTCCTGCGACCTCTCGTGTCGGGGAAGCTATAGATATCACTGTTGAGGCAAAAGATGCATCAGATAAGATTATACCTACCTATAGAGGGTCTATCTTTTTTCAGAGTGAGACAGATTTCGGTGCGACGCTTCCAGCTCAGGGAAAAGCTATACAATTCAAAGAAAGTGATAATGGTGTTCTCAAAATAAGCAAATGAGTCACATTCAAACGTGTCGGAAACCAGGAACTCATGGTGACAGAAGCACGAGAAGATGCTATCGGTACTATCACGATACGCGTGGAAGAAGGGGTTGCTACGACTCCTACTCCCACTACCGAAGAAATCAGTATCACTACTCCGGAAAAAGATGCCACCATCACCAATGATTCTTATATGATGAGTGGAAAGACTAAGAAAAATAGTAAAGTGGTTATCAAATTAAATGGTACTGAACTCTGAACGACACAATCTGATGATACTGGAATGTATACATTTAATATTACAAATATCTCTCAGCAATCGAATATCCTCTCAGCATCAGTACTCGATGGTGCGAATACTGTCATCGGTACCACAGAGACACCATTTAGCTTTGGGATAAAAACACCTACATATTATAATCTCACTATAACCCCTGGAATCGAAGTAGATGCTAGTACTGGGATAAATCTGATGGTAGATGCTGAGCCAGCACTCTCTGAGGTTACAATAACACTCGATGGTACCAGCCTAAAGGCTGTAGAAAATACTCCTGGAAAATATAGTGTATCGACACAAAGTCCTGCAAAAGCAGGAACCTATACAGTCGGCGTAAATCTCAAAAATATCATCGCGCAAAATACGAATAAACCCGATGCTGCCATACTCACTGTTCGGGAACTTATAGTGACCGCACCTGAAACACCGAAAGCTCTTTTTAAAGATGTAAAGCTTACGACCGAATGAACTCGAGTGAACCTTAATTTTATGGTAGAGAATCTCCCTACGGATGTGACAAATTTTAAGATTGCTTATGGAGAAAATGCTGACACTCTCTCAAATGAAGTAACCACTTGGACTATAGATAAAATTCGCCAGCCCAATGGGAGCTATAACTGGTATATAGATAAACTCGAAAGCAAAACCTATACATTTAAGATTTTTGGTCTTCAGAGTGGTTCGACGATTATGACTGATTTTGTATCTGATCCACAGAGTGCGACTATAGGAGGTGGTACCTGTACGATCGGAAATATCGGTGAGGTCCGCGCACTCACACAAGCAGATAAAACTATACTTTCATGGGATAGTCTTTCGGGAGCTGTATCATATAATGTCTATAGACTCTCTGTGACAAAAGACTATGAGCTTATCAGTAATGTAAAGGAAAATAGCTATACCCTCTTCTTATCATCAGGATCTCTCGCGTACTCTGATTTTGCAGTGAAAGCACTCTGTGATGACAAGACGGAGTCAAGTGTACCTGCTATCGCATCTCGCGTACAGACCTGACCTGGTATCCTGAGTATACTTGTGATAGTCTCAGCATTATTGAGTATATTCTTTGTACGACGACGACATGCTTAATATACTAGGATTTCGTCCTAGTCCTTTATAGAAAAGAAAATTAAAGAAGACGAGAAAATTCTTTGACATTCATCACACTTTTTATATAATCCCGTGGTATTTTTTGGTACTACTCTTTGTCTTTATTCATTATGCTCGGAAAACTCAAAAAAAGAAAACGCCTTCGTGTCCACGGATTCCTCGCTCGTAAGAGCACTGTCGATGGACAAAAGGTCTTAAAGGCTCGTCGTCGTAAAGGTCGTCATGTACTCGCAGTGAGCTATCCGAACCGATTTAAAAACGTTCGTGGAAAAAGTAAACATCACAATATTGCTGGTGGAAATGCTCGCATAGTTACCTTTCCTGGTCTCACAGAGCGATTTCGTGGTGAATAATAGATAACCATTCTTATGATAGCAAAACACTATCGACTCAAAGAAAATGAAGTAAAAAAGGTTTTAGCAAAGCGGAAACCTTTTTTTTCGCACCATATGGTAGCAAATGTTTTTCCGAATAACACCTCTCATGCGCGTATCGGTATAGTGCTCTCAGGAAAACAAACACGTGGAAGTGTGAATAGGAACACCTATCGTCGTCTTATATATGATACTGCTGGAACATATCTCACAAGCATATGATATGATATCGTCTTTGTTTGCAAAAAGGGTATCATTCTCGACAGAAAAGATGAAACTATGAGAGTATCTATAGAACGAGATATACTCTTTCTCCTTCAGACGATAAAAAAAACCTCTAGATAAGAGGTTTTTTTATTTCTGTGGATTATTTCGGTTCACATACCACTGCTGAGCAATGACGAAAAGTGTACCGATAAACCAATATAATCCAATACCAAGAGGAAAAAAGTATGCACTCACCGCGATCATGATCGGGAAAAAATAGAGCATCATCTTTTTCATCATTTCTGGATCGAGTGCCATCTCTGGAAGCTCTCATTCTTTCTGTATTTTCTTTTCTTTTTTCTCGACAGGTGGCTGATAACTAAAAGAAAGTCGGGCCTGGATATACTGGATAATAGCGAGTGCAAGGGCAAATATAATAGCCGTCTTACCACCTATCTGAAGAAGATCGATACCATAAAATGAGGTCATTATATTCTCAGGACGAAATGTAGTGAAAAATGAATATAAATGATAAAAATTCGATGCATCACTAATACCAGATATCACCCAATATAACCCTATCAATATAGGCATTTGTATAAGGAGTGGGAGGCATGATCCCATAGGATTAACTCATTCTTTTTTATAAAGTTCGATCATCTCCATACCGAGTTTTGCTTGGTCATCTTTATATTGGGATTGTAGCGCTTTGATTTTTGGTTGTATCATCTGGAGCTTTTTTTGACTCTGCAGCATATGGTGCTGAGGAACCAGGAGTATAAGACGTACGATAAGGGTGATAATAAGTATCGCCCATCCGAGAGAATGTCCTGGAAGAAAAATGAGGAGCGCGACGAAGAGATTATATATCGGTTCATAAACAACAGCCGTCAGAAATGAACGAAATGCACCTGGCTGACTCATACTCAGAGTAGCAATTCTCTCCCCCAGGGGTGTCATAATGATGAATGTATATTTTCCATCTCGGGATGCAAAAATCGGTGCAAGTGCATCGAGATTCATATTTTCAGACGCTCCAGGAGCAATATATAATTCACGACAAAAATCAGGAAACTCAGTGGGGATACCTGTCACTGGCTGTGAATCAATCGTTATCTTAAGATCGCTACACGGAGCAAAATTCCATCATGAGGCTGTTTGATTCACTCATGTTAGTTTCGGAATATTTGGCACCACAATGGTATCATCTGCGACGGAGAGAAGGATATTTGATGCTGTTGTATCGATTGGTAATTTTGGTGGGAAAAAATACTGAAATGAAAAACTCAATACAAGAGCATAGAGAAGTATAAGAATAAATTTGTTCATAAAAAACGGTAAAAAACTACTCACCATGCATGATACTCGATAATGCGATCTGATGTCATGCGACTTTCTGTGGGGAACATTGGAGCAATGCATCAGAAGATGTAGAAGACCTTATTACTCTATCTTCTCGTGGGAGGAGGGCACCTTGTCAGCTCCGTGTTGCACGGAGAGTCTCATCGATTTGTTTGGAAGTCAAAACATCGAAAGACTCGACTACACTCTCGATGTTAAGATTCTCTCATCCATGAAGTGCAGTTAGTTTTTTTAGAGTATTGATTTTTTCTTGTATGAGTGACATTTTTCTATATAATAAGCAGGCTCATTATAGAGAAAAATGTCTAAAATCAAGGAAATCAGTGATAGACTCCTAAAGAATCCAAACGAATACACCGAGATTCGGCTTCTGATAGCAAAACGAACGCTTGGATTTTTTATGGCGTTCTATTTTCTTTCCTTCCTATTCACTATTGGGTGATTTTCATTTGGACCATTTTCACTCTCTATACTTGCCCTGATTACATTCCATGCATATACAGTACTCATTATCGCACTCGGATGGTTTTTTTATGAATTTAGCGTCTATAGCGTTCATATATATGCTGACGAGCATCGCACTATTTTATTGATTGGCTCTCTGATTATAAGTGTACTTTTTGTGTCCTTTAACCTTGGTGTTCATCTTTTTGTCTAATCTTATGACTCGATACATACTTTTATCCATCCTACTTATCCTTTCGAGCTGTAGCCTCCCTGGAACCCAGACTGAAGATACAGATCTGTGAGAAAATATCACCTATATCGAAACAAACGGTATCGCCATAAATGTGCCCAAAACATGGACTGGGATCACAAACACTGCAAATATAAATCCTCGAGCTGGCTCACTCGTCACCGCATACGTGTCGAATGATGCCCAGTGAGGTTTTTCAAATAATCTCGTCATCCTAAAAGATACACTGACTGATATCATTACGAGTGAGAAATATAGTACCTTAAACCAGATACAAACACAAAAAAACTATCTAGAGTATATAAAAAAGCAGGATAAAATCCTTACATTTCATGATGGTGAAGTATCGAGAGTTTTCGTATTCGAAGCAAAATATAACGAGAGCACTCCTCGGATGCAATATATCCAAACTGCTCGGGTATGTGGCGCAGAGGTATATCTTATACACTTCTCTCTCACTGTGTCGAAAAAAGCCGATAACTATATCACTCTCCTTGAAAGTTTTACTTGTAAATAAAAAAAATCCTCCGATTTCGGAGGATTTTTTAGATATTATTTCGCACGTTCGAGATACTCACCAGTTTCAGTATTGATAACGATGGACTCATCTTGATTGACGAATCATGGGACACGGAGTTCGAGTCCAGTTTCGAGTTTTACGAGTTTATCGACTTTTCCATCTGCCGTATTCCCAGAGACAGCTGGTTCAGCTTCGACAACCTTAAGAGTCACTTTCATAGGGAGGACGATACCGATGAATTTCCCTTCGAATGTCTGAAGATCACACACGAGACCCTCTGTGAGATAAAAAGCATTATCACCGACATCATCAGCATGGAGCTCGACGGTCTCATAAGTATCTTGATTCATAAATGCATAGGTATCACCAGCAGCATAGAGATACTCTGCCTTCGCACGGTCGAGGATGACATCTTCGAGCTTTTCCTCTGAGTCGAGAACACGATCTGAACTGTTTCCCTGGATGAGATTCTTGAGACGCATAGCGACGTTCGTAGCACCACGGCCACCACGCTTCATCTCATGTCGGACGACGAGGAGGAGCTCTCCACCGATACGGACGACCGTACCTGGACGAGCCTTAAGAGCTGTAATCATAGAAAAATAGAAAATATATAAATGACTTGCCAAGTATAGCGAATATTGGTTTTTTGCAAGTTTTTTTGATTTTGTACCTGGAATTTTGTCGATATTTATACATTCGGTTTACTCGTGATAATCTTCTCTTCGAAGTATGATGCGAGGATTTGGATACCGACATGTTCACCTCCAGCAAAGAAGAGTCAGGTACCGACAGAAGCATTCAGGAGGATATATTTCTCTTGTTCAGTGAGTTTGAATACGTCTTGGAGTACGTCGATCGAGGCAGGTGACTGCTTCAAGAGAAGTTGGATCGATGAGTTCGTAACGATAGCTTTCCCATACTGATTGGTCATGAAGTCCTCGACATCCTGTGTGATCGTCGTGACACCAAGTCCATACTTACGCGCACGCTTCACGAGACCGAAGAGGAACTTCGCACTATCTTCGTACTGCATGATATTCCATGCTTCGTCCACGACGAGCTGGCGTTTTTTCATGCTGGATCTGGCGACATTCCAAACGTAGTTCAGTATGATATACATAGCGATCGGGCGGAGTATCTCATCGAGATCACGCACCGAGAAGACGACGAGTCCATCTTTTAGGTCTACGTTCGTCGGCTCAGAAAATACTCATGCGAATATACCATTTATATACTTATCAAGACGCTCGACAAGGCCCTTTGCACCATCCATGGTTTCGAGGACCGAAACGAAATCTTTCATGAGGGGGATTTCTTTGCCGTCGGCACTATCATCTTCCATCGTGATTCATTTGAGTGAATAGGTTGTTATGAGGCCACGTTCGAGGATAGCCTCTTCACTCGGTGTAATCTGTCCGAGCATGAGATGAAGGAGTCCTATCATATTCACGATGGCTCATCTGAGGAGATCTCCTGGATGTGCTTCTGTGTCTTTGAGTGTGCGTGGGAGATCAAAAGGATTGATACGCTCATCAGAGTTAAGATTGATGTTGAGATAAGTACCACCAACTGTGTCGACGAGAGCACGATATTCATTCTCTGGATCAAGGACGATGACATCTGTTCAGAGCATGAGGGCTCGGAGGATTTCGAGTTTCACAGCGAATGATTTTCCTCATCCTGATTTCGCGAAGACACACATATTCGCATTTTCCGTCTTAAATCGATCGAAGATGATAAGAGAGTTATTATGGGTATTAATCCCATAAAATATACCATCATCCTGCGAGAGTGAATTCGAGCTAAATGGAAATGTCGTCGAGAGTCCTTTGGTCGAAATATTCCGAAATACATTCACTTCATCTCGAGCAAATGGCCCCGTGGCGATAAATCCTTGCTCAGATCGGAGAAATGCCTGTTTCGTCAGGATATTTCGACCTGAGAGCATGACATCGAGCGTATTCGAGAGGCGCTTCATCTCATCTTCACTCTCTGCATAGGTCGTGATATAAAGTGAAAAATGATAGTACTTCTCCTGACCACGTGTGAGTGATACCTGGAGCTCCTCAACATCCTGCATCTGTGCATCGAGGTGTGGATCTGAGATGAGTCATTTCTCACGATTTATCGCGTACTGGGAACGGAGCTGGGTGAGTCGTTTTTTCAGAAATCGCATCACACGAGCACTATCGACCGGATAGATAAACATCGATACGTCAAATTTCACATCCCAGTTTATGAGGGGAGAGAGCCAGTTACCTTCGAGGACGTCTGGGTATGCATACGTGAAAATCGTACGGATATAGGTATCACCTATCTGGAGCTTGCGTGCATCTATCTGCATCATCGGTGGTGCTATCATATCCTTTACGAATGCGAGGGCTTCTTTGTACTCCTTTTCGGTTGCTTTGAGTTCTTCAGCTTCTTCTTTCGTGAGTTTTTTATCAGGATTTTCTATATCTACTATGGATTTCTGTGGGGTGTCGATGATTGGCGAAGGTGTCGAAGTTGGCGATATATTCATTTTTATTTCTTCTTTTTGTGGAGCATTTTCTATGATTGTCGGTGTGATAAAAGAAACTTGTTTTGCTTCTCATTTTGAGTCGATAAAAGAGAGGGATGATGATTCGATTCATTCGACATCTCCAGTATAATTACTTTGTATGAGATCATTGAGTGTAGGGAGAGCCATGAGGGAAAATTTTTATGGAAGTGTATTATTTTTTCTTCACCAATTCCATTCTGTAATATTACGCCAATCGATAATATCTGGAATATTTGTGATGGTTGCACCAGGTCATCACTTATATCGAGCAACAAGCAGTGTAATATCGTCATACTGTTTATATTTATATCCCATATATGCTGATAGATCTATGGTAATACTCTTAAAAATATTTTCTGCGGTTTTTATATCTGTCTTCATTATCGCTTCGACTATTCTATCGATTCCGAAAAGAAGTCAATTTTGTTCTGAAAGACGACGCGCCTCTGTGATACCATCAGTATAGAGTATGACGACATCTTCTGACTCAAATCGAATCTGCTGTTCTTTATATATCTTTGAGGCATCTCGCATCATACCGAGCGCAACTCATCCAGATTTCACTTTAAATACCTTATTCTCACGATGAGAATAAATCAATATAAACTCATGTCATGCGCCAGTATAATAGAGAGATTTCTCGGTATCATTCCATCTGAGCATCACAGAGCTCATCATCATATTTTGTTTAATACGGGGTTTTAGGATACGATTGGTTTCGGATAGAACTCGAGCGCTATTTTCTTCAGAAGAGACAAATGCAGACACCAGAGCATTGGTCATCATCATAACGAATCCACTCGGCACACCATGTCCCGTTACATCACCTACGTACATATAATAATTATTATTTTTCCCTGGTATGATATCGAGACTATCTCCACCCACCTCAGATGCTGGGGCAGCACCGATAGCTATCTCGAGTGAAGGGACAACTATAGCATCATTGGCAATGACATTTTTCTGAATTTCACTGGCAATCTCGACCTCGGAGCGGAGCTTACGTCCATCACGAAGTTCCTGTTTAAAGACGCGGAGTATTTGGAGTGATTTTATAAAAAATGATATTACATTATTCATTCCATGACTCCATGTATCTGGTGTAAGATCTGGATTTTCATCTATTCCAGTCATAAAACGGGAAATATTGCGATTTAATTTTTGTATAGGATTAATATAGGCATTATAGACGATGATATATACAATCGGAAGTCCGATGAGTATAAAAAGTGCTGAAAGGAGTGGGGATGATTGTACGAATTCCACACCTCATCCTCGCTCCATAAATCCAAGGAGAAGAAAACTATCTATTAGAAAAATAATAAGGATGAATATCGGTAATAACCGATGGAGAAATTTCATATATTATGATTGAGGAGGGGTTTCTGGGGTTTCTTCATCACGGACGATACCCATACGGGCTTCTATCTCCATATCGACGTATTCTTTTTTACGTCCATACATTTTTCGAGAGTATTCTTTGATGATTTTCGATACTTCTGGATTTTTATAGGTATTATCCCAGATGGTTTTGAGGTCAAATGGTCGGGTCGTCGCATTATCGATATTGAGCTTACAGTAGGTCGTGAAGTTCGCGATACCGATGATATCCTGCTGAGAGAGGACTGGTGCATACTCCTTTTCGAGGTACTCTGCATCCTCTGCACCGACCTTAAATGACATTATGGTACCCGCATTTCCGAATACTGCATCTTTGATCGATGGTTTGCCTCACTTGCCTTGCTTATCTCAGGATCCACCGATCTGCGCGATAAACTGATGTGCCATAATGAGCGCGAGTCGATACTTACGAGCTTCGGAGAGGATCTCTCCGAAGGTATCAGTCGCGAAGTTCTGGAACTCATCGACATAGAGGAAGAAATCCTTGCGCTGATCCTCTGGGATATCCGCACGACTCATCGCTGCCATATTAATCTTCGAGACCATGATAAGACCGAGGAGTTGGGCATTCAGATCTCCGATTTTTCACTTCGAGAGATTTACCATGAGGACCTTTTGCTCGTCCATCACCTGTCGGATATTAAAGGCTGATTTCGTCTGACCGATAATATTTCGCATCGTGGCATTCGTGATAAATGGTCCGAATTTCGCAGAGAAAAATGGTATCATTTCCTGTTTTTCTCGGTCGCCTGTCTGAGCGTACTCATGATCCCAAAATGCCTTTACCATCACGTTTTTTATCTTCGAGGTTTTATATTTCATAAATGCCTCATCCACGAAGAGTCGCGGCACATCGATGAGAGTCCCTCCCTCTTCTTCATCATCCATGAGCGTGAGACACCCATTTCGGAAGTAGTGCTGGATACGAGGACCGAATATCTCATCGCCATACATCTTGATAAATATCGAAGTCGCATCGAGTGCGGCTCGGTCTTTTTCTATCGTTCTGAGGTTTGGGTCGGTCGAGATGAGGTCGAGCATATTCAGTCCCATCGGTCGCTCATAGTCTGCTGGATCGAAGATGATCATATCTTTCGCGCGAGATTTTGGCGTAAAGGCGACGATATCCTCGACGAGATCACCATGAGGATCTATTACACAGAGTCATTCATTATTCCAGAGATCTTGGCGAGCGAGATATCATATAAATACTGATTTACCTCAGCCTGATTTACCGATAATATAATGGTGACGTCCTCTATCTTTTTTCGAAAAATAAATTGGTTGTTTATTATTTCGATATTCATTCCAGCCCATAAGGATACCATCTTTATACAGAGGAAATCCTTGGAGGGTTCTCTGTTCCTTGATTTCTACAGGATATTTACCTATATCTAGAGGTTTACCCATATTTTCTCCCTCTTTAACTATTTCTATAATAGTCCCATCGATAAGAAGGAGATTTTTATTAGCATCACGAAGGAGATTTTTATTTTTATCGACCTGAAGGAGATTTCCATCTGCTGTATATATTTGTCAGAGAGTATTACGTTTATAATCATCCATGATAAGCGGCTCTTTCGGCATTCTCAGATTCGGCGGTGGAGCAAGCATCTTATACTCGAGCCATGATATGATAGGAGACTTATTATAGTTTATATCTGGAAAGTGAAAGAGCGTCGAGAGCTCATCACAGGAGAATCGGCTAATATTCTGCATAATACCAAGGAGTCGAAACTGATAAGCAAAATATCGAAGCGGAGAGAAGATAAATCGAAATGTATCTTCGAGAAGTTGCGGATTATTGAGTTGATTATTATACTCATCAGTAAAGATTGATGTCGCCGCGACGAGATTCTGGAGAGCACTTCGTGCTGAAGCACCCGTATCAGATGAAACCAGTATGCGGATAGAGGCAGCGAATCCTGGTTGACCAGCAGATTCACCCACCATTTTCTGAGATTCTGTTTCTGCTTGGTTAAATATCTTATATGAATCTCATGAGCTTGCCCCTGGGGCATTCGTTCCAGATGATGGATCTTGCTCATTTTTGATAAATCGATAGAGCAGCCATGATATCGGTGCGACGATAGTTTTAAACGTAGAGACAAGAAGTCATGATTTTATTCATTTTTTATATTCACCTTTCGCGACGAGACCAGCTGCTTTTTTTGCTTTACGATTCCAGCTCTGTCAGAGTGGCTTCATGACTATCTGTATGGTTGCGACATCTGTCTTTTTGAGAGAACCGAAGTTATTGGTAAATGTAGAAAGGGGATCATCCTCGAAATATTTATACGTTTTGAGTGGAAAAATATCATCATTGAGTTTTCATATAGAAGCAGCCTGCATAGTAAATCCAAGTGGTTTTATTTCTGGAAAGTCTTTTTTTGGTATGATTTTTACTTCTGCGTCTGGATAATTCGATGTAATCTGCTGAATGACGAGAGACATGTGTTCTTTGTATCAGACTGCATAAAAATGCACCATACCCTCATGATACATCAACTCCAATGAAATCTTCGCATGACGAAATATAAAATTCATAATCGTATCCCATGCGCTCGCTTGAGTGAGATTATGGACTGATTTATAAAAAATCGACATGATACCGACTTTTTCCTTAAAATCTTTTTTTGTTTCACGTTCTTTATCGAGCTTCGAGTCAGCTCGAGGAAGAGTCACTTTCATCGAGACGAGATTTCCTGCCATCAGAACTTCATAGATAAGACGTATTACCTTTATAAGAAGCCAAAAAACGATGATAAATAAAAGGATATCAATAAGAAATTTTCCGAGCTCTATGATAGCATCAAATGATGATGCTGTAATGGAATCATTTTTTTCAATTACCGTAGCCTCTCGTATTTGTATAGCAAAGCTATCTTGTAAAAAGAGAGAAAATACGCTAATAAGTATGAAAATAAAACGGGACATGATGGTAGAAAAATCGAGATTATACTCTATAGTATCAGAAATACATGCCTCGTGCAAGCATTCACACACATTTTCCCTTTACAGAATGAGGAAATACTGAGCAAGAAAGATTATCTCAGGAGAAATTATGAAATTATTTGCACCGAAAAAGAAAACATATATCATTTTCATGATAATTTTCTTGTTTACCTATGCAAAAATTTTTCTCATCATCACTCGCTGGGATCAGCGGACAACTCGTCGAAGTCGAGGTGGATGTCGTCACTGGCATGGGCAATTTCACCATCGTCGGTCTCGGAGATACTGCGATACAGGAGAGTCGAGAACGCGTACGCAGTGCGATAAAAAATAGTGGATATACCTTCCCTGGTGGGGCACGTATCACTGTGAATCTCGCCCCTGCAGATCTGAAGAAAAAATGACCACTCTATGACCTGGCGATCGCGCTCGGCATCATAGGAAAAGAGGTCTCATTCGATGGTGAACTCCAGAGCAAATCACTCTTTCTCTGAGAACTCGCCCTCGATGGCATCGTACGACCCATACAGGGAGCTCTCCCAGCCACGATACTCGCGCGCGAGCTCGGATATAGATATATATTCCTCCCCGAGGAAAATGTCCGCGAAGCCTCTGTGATACCCGATATCGATGTCATCAGCGTGGACTCCCTCCATGATGTCGTCGAGATGCTCACCGGATTGAAGCCTATAGTAAAAAGTGAGAAGCTCGATATCTCGACACTTCCTCGTACGACCATGACCATAGACTTCTCGAGTATCCATGGACAGGAACAAGCGAAACGCGCTCTCATCATCGCAGCAGCCTGAGGACATAATATCATCATGCAGTGACCGCCCGGCAGTGGTAAGACCATGCTCGCGAAGGCACTCGCCGGTATCCTCCCAGCTATGGAGACGGAGGAACAGATAGAACTCTCGAAAATATACTCCGTCGCAGGACTCCTCACGAGAGACGTCCCGATGATTACCGAGCGACCATTTCGTATCATACACCACACCGCGAGTGAGGCATCCATCATCGGTGGTGGGCGAGATGCTCGTCCAGGAGAGATATCTCTCGCGCATAAGTGAGTCCTCTTTCTCGACGAGTTTCTCGAGTTCGATAAGTCTGTCCTCGAGACCCTGAGACAGCCACTCGAAGATGGCGAGATCACGATAAATCGTGTGAATATGAGCTCTCGCTATCCATCACGATTTTCGCTCGTAGGAGCGATGAATCCGTGCCCATGTGGTTATATGGGAGACCCTGAAAAAGAATGTATCTGTAGCGCACATGCGATAGAACGATATCGTTCACGACTCTCTGGCCCAATACTGGATCGTATGGATATATTTATCCAGGTACCGAGAGTGAAAGTATGAGAACTCGAGTCAAAAAAAGAGCAAATGTCGACCAAAAATATCATCCATATCGTAGAGTCAGCACGCCTCACACAAAAAGAGCGATTCACCGGGACGAAACTCCATAGAAATGCTGAAATGTCGAATGTCGATATCGACAACTTTGCCAGAATCTCTGACGAAGCACGAAAGATCGCCATATCTTCGACAGAGCGACTCCACCTATCGACACGCGTCTACTATAGGATACTCCGTGTCGCACGTACCATCGCAGATATCTCATGATCGACAGATGTCGAAGTGCCACATATCCTCGAGGCGCTTTCCTATCGCGGTGTTTAAAAAATATTTTTATGAATCTCCTCATCAATCCTATATCCGAAAATATCCGAATCACCCTCGTCGAAGGTGGCGAAGTTGTCGAAGATATCACCATACCAAAATGAAAAGACTTCGACATGTTCCCTGAGTCGCTTGTCGAAGTGGTCGATCGACACGATATCGACACGATATGGTGCATATGTGGGCCGGCAGCCTTTACACGCATACGCATAGTCACTCTCGCGATTAATAGTCTCGCTCTGGTACGAAATATTAGTCTAAAATGATGTCATTTCTTCGACATGATCGCCAGCACACATCCTATCCTGAAAGCCAACGATAGGGAATATATCATCGATGTCTGACATGGCGAAACAAAACTTGTCGAAGTTGGCGATATACCACCAGGAACCTATACCGGCCATGGTGAGAAAAATGATTTTACAGATGACAAAGTTTTCATAGAATATAGCTATAATCTCGACTCTATAGAGCGGATTTTCTGAGGGAAGGAATCTGTCGATAGACTCAACCCTATATATCTTAAAGACGCACATATCACATGGTCAAAAAAGAGCACATCTCACTCCTAAAGGAAAATGAAAAAATCATTATGACGCTCCATCGTCATTGGATTATCCTCGTATTTCATTTTCTCTACTTCATCGGACTCTTCGTGACGACGTGGATATTCCTCTCATACCAAACAAATATCATCGATATAGTCGGATGATCACTCTACTGGGCTGGTATATCTATCTACTGGATCATCTACCTTACATTTATCCTCGTCGACTGGATAAATGACGAACTCGATATGATTATCATCACTGATAGTCGAGTCATTAGTATTGAGCAGCTCTCGATACTCTCACGAAATGTGAGTGAATGTCAGCTCGACCGTGTACAAGAAGTAAATGCACATACATCTGGAATATTTGAAACCATTTTCGGATATGGTGATGTCCATATATATACCGCGAGTGAGCAATCACGCATGATCGTAAAGTACGCTCCGAATCCCATAGAAAATAGCCGTAGGATCAATAACTATATCCAGGAATATCGCGCTACTAAGACGATAAAAGTAGAACCTACGATAAAAAAATAAGCAAAATTTGCAAATACTCACCTTTTTCATATAATGAGATTTATTCTCATTATTTTAATATATACACTATGTCAGACAAAAAAATATACGACGTCATCATCATCGGTGCTGGATCCGCAGGACTCCCTGCTGGTATGTATGCGAGCAGATATAAGCTCTCGAATCTCATCATCGGTGAGATGCCTGGATGAGCCCTCGCGACGTCTCACTGTGTCGAGAACTATCCTGGCACACTCTCTGCTCCAGGTGGCGAAATTATGAAGAACTTTCGTGCACATGCGGAAGCCGCTGGATCGACACTCGTACAAGATCGTGTCGAACGTGTGTCGAAGATTGGCGAAGAATCATTCGTCATAGAGACTCAGAGATGAGATACCTATGAGGCGCATCGAGTCATCCTCGCCACTGGCAATGAGTACAAAAAACTGGGTGTCCCTGGCGAGATGGAGTACTATGGACAGGGGGTATCATACTGTGCGACCTGTGATGGGAACTTTTATAAAGGACTCACTGTGGCTGTAGTCGGTGCAGGCAATACTGCCATCACGGAGGCACTCTACCTCGCAGAACTCTGTAAAGAAGTGCACATCCTCGTACGCTCAGACCGTATCCGCGCTGAGGATATCTGGGTCGAAAAGGCAAAATCCACTCCGAACATCGTCATCCATATGAATACGCAGGCAAAAGAAGTCATCGGTACGATGATGGGGGTCACTGGACTCCGACTCCAGGATGACTCTATCCTTCCACTCGAAGGGGTATTCGTCGCTATAGGATCGACACCATTCACGAAGATAGTAGACACTCTCTCACCTCAAAAAGATGAAGATGGCACTCTCATCGTCGACAAACGTCAGGAGACCAGTGTCCCATGACTCTATGCAGCAGGGGATGTGACGACGAACTCGAACAAGTTCCGTCAGACTATCATGTCTGCAGCAGAGGGCTGTCTCGCTGCAAATAGTGTGCATGAGGATATGTTACGGATGGGGCATTAATATCTCTAATCTATGAATCAAGAGTTTATACCAATAATATCTTTAATAATTGCATTATTATCTGTATTTTTTTGACCCCTTGTATCATACTATATAGCTAAAAATCAATTTTCCCTTACACTCAAACAAATTAATGCACCTCTAGATTTAGATTGGATTAATAGAATAAAAAAGTTAGTATCAGAAATTTCAGCTAAAACTCTACATTATTTTGTAACTCAATTTGATGATAGAAAAGATGCTGAATATTATTCTATTACACTTTTAATTGAGGAACTGAAAATATTTATTAATCCGAAAGATATAGATCATCAAGGTCTGATTGATGTGATTCTAGAATGTATTGATTTATTAAATTGAGAGCATTCTATTCAATGAGATGAAGAATTTATTAAAAAACACCCAAAAATAATTGAATACTGAAGAAAAATTATAGATTCAAAGATTGAAAATTTGAATAAATATTAGATGTAAATATTACTTCTCTCCCGCCAACTTCTTCTCCTCCACCTCCTTTTCACGACGGATTTTTTGGATATCTTTGGCAGCTGGGAGATTTTCTGGAGTGATACCACTCTTTATGAGGAAGTCTCGCACTCACTGATTATTTTTGACGTGTTCTTCACTGATAAGAGTCTCTCACTGGAGCGATTTTTTCTCTCGGAGATTATGATTCGTCACTTCTGCGGCGAGGTCTTTCGCCTTTAGGAGGACTGTGGGGAGAAAGTCGGCGAGTGAGCGATCTTCTGATATTCCGAGCTTATGCTTCATATCTTTGGTACTATTCCCTCCGAAGAGTGTCGCATCACCACGGCTCCGTATCTTCGCCATACCGAGTCCATCGACACCACGCTCGAACGCGAGACCTGTGAGCTCTTTTTCTGTCTGAGTGAGCTTCTCTCGGACATGGATACGCTCGAAGTCGAGGAGTTTCTTCTCTACGAGTTCTTGCTTTCGTGTCTGGACAGCGAAATACGCCTGAGCAAAGGCGATTTCCTGCTTCCGAGGGTCGCCATTCTGCGCGATGAGATATGCAGCATAGCGAGTGAGGTGGATGTCAAATATCTCTCTTTCCGCTTCCTTACCAGCAGTTATCATCTTGTTGACGCCAACAAAATGATCGAATTTACTATTTCCAGCCTTTCGACACGCCTCCATCGCTTTATCGAGTACGACTTCGAAATTTCTCCACTCCTTATACGTGAGGAGCTTCTGCAGTTCACGAGCACTCCAGTACTCTACACCGTCTGCATCAGTGTGTTTTATATCTTCGAATGAAGCAAACAGCTTCGTGATAAGTGTCGTTTCCATAGAGAGATTATAGACTACACCGAGAAATATACAAGAAAAATCTCTTGTCTAGAAGACAGTATATATTTTAGTATACTTTGTATACTCTACTTTTTTCTATTCCCGAGATATTTCCTGAGCGCACTCGCAGTATAGCTCCCCTCTACGGCGAGGAGCTTCTCACGTGGGCCTGCGAAGACGAGATTTCATCATCGATCGCCACCTTCGACACCGATGTCGATGATGGCATCAGCATTGGCGATGATATCGAGATTGTGCTCGATGACGAGGACACTATTGCCCTTCTGGACGAGCGCATCGAGGATGTCGAGGAGTTTCTGTACGTCTGAGAAGTGGAGTCATGTCGTCGGCTCATCGAGGATATAGAGAGTCTTGCCTGTTGATCTTTTGGCGAGGTCGAATGCGAGCTTTATACGCTGTGCCTCTCATCCTGAGAGTGTCGGTGCTGACTGACCGAGCGTGATATATCAGAGACCGACATCTTGGAGGACATCGAGGACACGCTTTATACGTGGGAAACTCGTGAAAAACTCACATGCATCATCTATCGTCATCGCGAGGACTTCAGCGATATTTTTTCATTTGAATTTTACATCCAGAGTTTCAGGATTGTACCTCGTACCACTACATGACTCACACTCGACATAGACATCGGGGAGGAAGTGCATCTCTATCTTTTTCACACCACTTCACTCACAGACTTCACAGCGTCATCATTTAGTATTAAATGAAAATCTTCCCGGTCAGTATCCACGTTTTTGTGCTTCATGTGATGCCGCGAATACCTCACGGATATAGGTAAATACTCCCGTATAGGTAGCGATATTCGAGTGTGGGGTTTTACCGATAGGGGATTGGTCGATGATGATGGCTTTATCGACATTTTCGAGTCATTCGATACTACGATGTTTCCCGACAGTATGTGTCGATCCATTAAAGTGATTTTGGAGTGTGACAGAGAGGATGTCGATGATGAGTGAGGACTTTCCAGAGCCTGATACACCCGTCACAGCTGTCAGACATCAGAGAGGGATGCGGACATTTATATTTTTTAGATTATTCTCCGTGGCACCCATGATGGCGATATATTCTGTCGATATCTTGTCGACGAAGTGTCGACGTTCGACATATTTTTTTCAGGCAAGATAGGCTCATGTCTCACTCACTGATGAGGATACTATCTCATCATAAGTACCCGTAAATATAACTTCGCCACCATGCACTCCAGCACGAGGTCCGATGTCGATAATATAGTCAGATTCTCGCATGATATCTTCGTCATGTTCGACAACTATGACACTATTGCCAATGGTCGCCAAACGTTTGAGATTCTTTATGAGCATCTCATTATCTCGTGGATGGAGTCCGATAGATGGCTCATCGAGAACATAGATAATCCCCTCGAGACGTGTCCCTATCTGTGTGGCGAGACGGATACGCTGAGATTCTCCACCTGAGAGAGTATTGGCTCGGCGAGAGAGAGTCACATAGTCGAGCCCGACTCATGAGAGGAACTCGAGACGCTCAGTGATATTTTTCATAATGGAGCTGACGATCTGTTTTTCCTCGGTAGTGAAGAGGATATTTTCGAAGAATTTTCTCGATTCTTCGACAGAAAGTGATGTGAGTTCGCCAATATTTTTTCCTCATACCAATACGGAAAGATACTCTTTTTTTAGACGATGTCAGACACAAGATCGACACACCTGCTCCGTGGCGAAGTTCTGGATACGCTTCAGAAATGTGTCATTCGCCATATCAGATTCTTTGTATCGACGCTCGAGATTCGGGATGAGTCACTCATATTTTGCCTTATGTGAGCGTCCATCTTCGAACTTCGACACATATGAAACATCGAATGTCCCTGATACACCATAGAGGACTTTTTTTCTATCAGCATCTGAGAGTGTACCATATGACGTATGCATATCGATAGACTGAGCGACGCACATCGACTCAAGTACTGCAGCATAGTAGGGATGACTCGACCATGGGAGGAGCGCTCACTCAGCGAGGGTGAGTTTCGGATTGGTGATATCTGTCTCAAGGAATGTCGTGGAACTCCCGATACCATGGCAGACCTCACAAGCACCATGATGCGAGTTAAATGAAAAATTCGAGAGTGTGAGATCACTCTGCATATATCCACATATCGGACAGGCAGCATGCTGGTAGAAGTCTTTTTGCTCTTTGGTATCGAGAAAATAGAGCCGTATCGCTCACTCTCCTTTCAGAAATGCAAGGGTAAGTGAATCTTTCAGGCGTGTTTCGAACTGATATTTCTCCTCGGCACTCGACTTTAGGACGAGGCGATCGATGATGATATATCCATCACCTGCATATGGTATATCGAGATTCGTATCTGCGACTGAGTAGAGCGCGTCTCCTGCCTGGAACCGGACGAATCCGAGATCGTTTACCATGTTCGCCACATCCTGGAGGGTAGTGAATTGCCTATGTGGATCTACTGGGATACAGATGTGGAACTTCGTACCTTCGCCATACTTCGACACATGTCAGACAACATCCTGGAGGGTGTCTTTTTTGAGCTCGATATGGGGATGATTCGGACAGTAAGAGTGACCGATAGTCGTATAGAGGAGTCTATAATAGTCATATATTTCTGTGATGGTACCGACGGTCGAGCGAGGATTGTTCGACACAGTTTTTTGGTTTATGGCGATCGTCGGTGAAAGTCCACGGATCTCGCGCACTTTCGTCTCATTCGATGTCTCAGAGACGATCATACGAGCATAGGTCGAGAGTGATTCAAGATATCGCTTCTGTCACTCAGCATAGAGCGTATCGAATGCGAGGGATGACTTTCCAGAACCAGATACACCCGTCATGATGACGAGCTGATTTTTGGGGATTTTGAGAGAGATATTTTTGAGATTATGTGTCTCGGCACCGATGATTTCGATATATTCAGACATGGGCTTAGAGGTTAGATGCGAGAAATATTCAGATAACGTGTTTCACTCAGGCGGCTTTCAGGGCTCGAGCAGCTTCATCAGCGGTCGACCCTGTCGATATAACATCATCGAATAGTATCACCGTCTCAGGAAGAGAAGATGAGTAATTCATTTTAAAGCTATTTTTCTTATTTTCAAGTCGTTTTATACGAGAAAGATGGGATTGGTGTGAAGTATATCTTGCTTTGAGGACTTTTTTATACGGTATATCGACATACTTCGACAGATGTCTGACAATGTACGCTGTATGATCAAATCCTCTACTAAAATATCTACTCCAGTGCATCGGTACTGGTACGAGTAGTGTATTTGGTGTGGTAAAAATATCATATTTTTGTCATAACTTCGACAATAGATCGACAAATATATCGACACAGTCTCTCTCAGAAAAATACTTATACCTCGTGATATGTGACTCTATCTGGACATACTCTGTAGCGACATATATCTCATCGAGATGATGTTTTCAGAGTTCCTTCGTATAGTGGGATGTGAGATGTTTCGGTGAAAATGATATATCGACATGTCTGACATCATCGAGAAATATTTGGCGAAGTATGTCGAACAATCAAAAAAACACAGCTTATTTTTTAAGAGACAAGATAAACTCTGAGAGGATTTTCACACCCCATCCGGTTCCTCATTTTGGCATATATCCCCAGGTCGTCTCACGGTAGGCTGGACCAGCAATATCAAGATGGGTGAGTTTTGATTTCCCTTGGAAATATGAGAGAAATGCTCATCCGATAGATGAACCTGCTTTTTCGCTACGCGCCACATTTTTCAGGTCTGCGATTTCTGCTTTGAGTGATTTTTTGAGTTTTTCATTCAGTGGGAGTCTCCAGAGAGTCTCATATGGGCTATCCGCACCTATAAGTCTCTCTATCGTCTTCTCATCATCTCCCATGACTCAGGCGATATCATGACCGAGAGCATAGACACAAGCACCCGTGAGTGTCGCCATCGTGATCATATGTCCTGGACTGTACTGATTCTCGATATAGGACATTACATCCGCGAGGACGAGTCGCCCCTCTGCATCCGTATGGTGTATCTCGACCGTAGTGCCATTATACGCTTTATAGATATCGAGCGGCTTAAATGCCTTACCATTGATGACATTTTCTGTGATACCGAGACCGATGATGAGATTACATGGGATATCATCGATGGTATCGAGATACTCAGCGACTCAGAGCATACCAGCCGCTCATGACATATCACACTTCATGTCGAGCATAGCTGTATCTGGCTTTATCTGGAGTCCTCCAGCATCGAACGTCACTCACTTCCCGATGAGGGCATAGGTATCGAGCTTTTTATCAGTGATACGCTCGAGGATGACCATATACGGAGGATAGTCACTCCCAGCACCGACAGCGAGGAGGAGATTACATCCGAGTTTTTCGAGGCTCGCAGCATCGATGACACGGAGGGTAAAGTGTTTCCAGTTATAGCTTTTTATATAAGAGATGAACTTCTCTGGTCGCGTATCTGTCGGAGGGAGGTTAATAAGGTCACGGGCTCGGATGATAGATTCGAGGAGAGGGAGTTGTTTTTCGAGGGATTTTTTCTCAGATTCTGTCGTATAGAACTCATATGATTTCTCCTCTTTTTTCGAGAGAAAGACATCATAACTATACGTGGATAAGGTATAACACTCGAGAGCATCTGAAAACTCGCTAGCAGCGATATAAAGAGTCTTTTTTGGACTATTTCTGAGTATATCTGCGCGATCATCCATAAGACTCTCTTTTTTCGGGAAAAATGCCATGAGTCGTACAGCTCAGAAAAAATCACCATAAAACTTCATCATTTTCTCTGCATCTTTCTTTTTTTTCATATTATCTGAGAGTATATCGAGTATATCAGGAGAAAATCCTATATTTTTATAATATACGAGTGAGGCGTCATCAATAATCTCGATGAGAATATCTGTGGCGTGGTGTTTTTTTAGGGAAGTGATGAGAGAAGTCATAAATAATTACTATAAAATAAATGTTGATTCTTTTTTAAAACGGAAATAACTCATAAAAAGAAGGAGTGCACCCCCAAAAAATGAAAGTGAAGTTATAAATAAAAGATTTTCTCCCCACGGTACAAAAAATATACTATAAAATGAAAATATAGTACTAAAGAATAAGGAGGAATAATGAAGAATCATAAAATCATACTGATGCTGTTCTTCGAAAAAGTATGTCATACCTATCAAAAGTATAGGGAGGAAGAAGATAAATAAAAATGAGGAAAATATCGTAGGATCGAGTAAGAGATCGATAAAAATCAATCCATAGAGAGAATATGTGAGTATGATACTCATAAGAAATACGATATAATTCGTATAGCGGATATGGATAGAAAGGAAAAATATCACCATCCCAATAAGAAGAAATATGATAAGGGACTGTACTGTAGTAAATGCTAGATATAAAAGGATGGGGAGGATGAGAAAAATACAAAATAGAGAGAAGTATTGAAAAAATTGAGTATATGGGAGTAAGATTTTTATTTTAGGAGAATATTCGAAAAATAAAATCGAAAGAATACTGAGACAAAATAAGATAAATGAAAGGTTAATTTCTGAAGTAGTGGTGATGAGAATATTATAAAATAATACGTATACACCGAGCCCAAAACTGGTGAGAAAAATTGGATTTTCTTTTTTCGTATAACGTAATAAAAAAGTAGCTGATCCGACACCTAATGATGATAAAAGCAGATAAATAATAGTATACTCCGTTTTAGTATATAAAAATACTCCTACAGAAGCTATACTCGAAATGAGTGTAAAAATACTATGGAAGCGAAGGAGATCAAAAAATACATCATGTTTCCAATAAAAAGACAGTCCATAGCCGAGAAAAATCAGAAATATAAATATCACCATACCTATATGAAGAGATATAAATGGATATATGTTTCCAAAAATAGAAAACACAAAACCATAGAGGGCGATATAGAGAAAAATAACTGGAATAATGAGTGAATCCTTAGGGGAAAATCGTGATAATTTTTCCTTTAATGATATTTCTTGTATTTTTCATTCTTCTTTAAGAGAACTATCTGAGAAAAAAAGAGGTGAGAAGTAAAATAAAAAAAATATACAAAGGATTATAAACATACCCTCAAATATTCTATATTCAAGAATATGACTAATAAAAATAAATACAGCATGTATAGCAAGTATAAGGATATACATGACTAAAAATTAAGAGAGAGGAATATAAACGATAAGAGAAATATCCATCCAAGAACGATAAAGGAAAGGATGCTTCTGAAAAATGAAAAAAGAAACGCTATCAATGAGAAGATAGTAATAAAAAGGAAGAATCGTGTTTCAAGACTAAAAGAAAGAAATCCTAATGTATTGAGGGATGTGGCAAAACAAAAAATAACTGAATATAAAAACAATCCATATAAAAATATATCACCTATTTTTTGAAAAATGGAAAGAAATCCATCTGTATAATATTTAGTTCCTTTTACTATTTTTGAATATGAAATATTTCTATTATTAATACGATTATCAATAATCTGTATATCCTGTTCGAGAAGTTTCTTTTTTAAGAGGAGTCTTTTTGTATAAGCAAAATCAAAACTGAGTAGAGATTTTATAATATCGATTACAACTTTATTTAGGTTTGATTTATAAATATTAAGTTCTCGAAGATTTTTATAAAAAATGAATGAATTTGTGTCTACCTTCTTTTTTTGTTCTACTTTTGAAACTTCTTTTTTTTGGAATGAATTCAAAAAACTCATCATCGTTTTTTTAATATCACTCGTCGCATCATCATGCGTCTCTATACGATTCGATGATCCTATTTGTTTTAAAAGTGAGTTGGTTTCTTCGAGAATTTTTTGTTTCTCTCCACTTGTACCTACTTTTATAAGATCTGATTCTACTTTTCATACTACAGTAAGTGCATTTTCTACGAGAATCTTCATTCTTCAGAGATTTGACATTCATTTTCATTGGACGAGGACATTTTCTATATTTTCGAGCTCTATTTTCTTCTCTGGTGTGATTGTATTATGATATTTTAAGAAAAGGTTTTGTATTTTCTCTACTGTGGAATCAATAATAGTGTTATAATGAGCGATTTCTTTGAGTACTTGTGGAGATATTTCTTCCATATCGACCTCTTTTTCTGTTTGTATTTTCTTTTCTGTTGGATCGATTCACATACTTCTCTGGTACATTGTATAGCCATCTTTTACTTTCGCTGTAATAACTTTCTTCTGTTGCTCATTCATCCCTTCCGTGGTATAGATATATACTATATTATATCAGAGATCATCGACGAGTTTTTTATACGCCTTAAATACGTCAGTAGATTGTATTTTTCCTGATTTTGTAAGACCATTAATAATTGCATCAAAATAAAAGAAATTTCATGCATTTGTTTCTGATGTTTTTTGGGAACTTGCTGATACTTCCTGGATTTCCATGATAGAATATCCTTGTCCATGCAAAAGTCATCTCGCTTCATCTATACTATTTGCAAAGAGAGAAAGTGTAAGTTTTTGATTTCATTTCGAACAAACCGCTTGAAATTGCATAGTATATCTAAATAAGATTAGTGCTGAGTGGTTCTATAGTGGTGTTTTCTGTTTTAATTTGGAATTGTGATGTAATTTTTTGATAAAATTCATGAAAATCAGTATCATCTAAAACCTCAAGGGAAAGTATATATAAGTCTTTTTCTCATTCTGTTATAGAAAGCTTTCGTATTATTTCTTTTAACAATACTTCTTTATGGTTTCTAGATGTAAGAAATGCACTACCAAACATAGGTGAAATTGTATATTTTTTTTTGTTTTTTACAAATTTTTCCCATACATGGTTTTATAAAAGGTTTTTAATTTTTAAAACAAATAATATTAATAGTATTTTGATAGAAAAGAATTTTTTATTTTCTAAAAAGATTATAGAGAAATACTTTTACACATAGTATATAATTTATAATCAAAGTAATTCTATATAGGTAAGAAAAATAATATATTTTTAACACTATATTTTTTGTGAAAAATAGAAATATATTGATTTGTTTTTATTCCATTTTTTCCTACACTAAAACCATCTAAGATAGAGGATTAGTTTTTTACAGTTACTTTTATACCATGAATGTATTTCGACCATATATTTTTATTTTTCTAGGCGTCATTATTTGAAGTATATTTTCATCATATGCTTCAGTATCAAATTTTTTTATAAAAAATACTCCTCAAAAAATAGGAGATGATATTTTTACATCAATAAAAATACAAGAAGCTCAAAAACTCATACAGGAAAAGTATTATAAATTTTCCGAAAAACCAGCTCTTGATATAGAAAATGCGATGTTAACAGCTCTTGTAGAATCACTCGGAGATAAACATAGTTCTTATTTTCCACCAAAAGAAGCAAAGGAATTTATAGAAGTTTTAAGTGGTGATTTCGAGGGTATAGGCGCTGTAATAGATGAGCATATACGAGGGATTATTATACGAAAAGTCTTTCCAGATTCACCTGCGAAAAAATCATGACTTCAAGATGGAGATATTATCACAAAGGTTGATACTGAGTCTGTCGTATGACTCACTTCAGAAGAAGCAGTGAAGAAGATTCGAGGTCCAAAAGCATCACAAGTAGTGATAGAGTATATCAGATGAGAAAATAAAGATCCTCAAAATGTTACAGTTATCCGAGACACTATAGTGATACCATCTACTTCTGAACGTATGTTTACTGGTAGTCTTTCGAATGTAGGGTATATAGAGGTTGCATATTTCGGAGAGCGGACGACGGAAGAGTTCGAAACATCACTCAAAAATCTAAATGCCTCATGAGCCAAAGCAATCGTCCTCGACCTCCGAAATAATGGATGAGGATACCTCGATACAGCAGTTAATCTCCTCTCCTATTTTCTCCCTGATAATACTCTCGCTGTAACAACGAAGGAAACAGATCCAACCAAAAATCTCCCACTCTATACACATAAAACAACTAGTACTAATACAGAAATCCCTCTTATTATGCTCGTAAATAATCTCTCAGCATCTGCGACAGAGATTATGGCAGGAGCGTTTCAGGACTATAAAAGAGCGATCATCGTCGGTGAGAAAACGTATGGAAAATGATCTGTACAGGAGCCATTTCTTATGTCTGATGGGAGTATGATGAAGATAACGATAGCGAAATGGTATACTCCAAAAGATAAAAATATCGATCATGATGGCATCACTCCTGATATATTGATCCCGATTTTTGAGAGAGATTTTACAGCGCGATATGATAGACAGCTCGAATATACAAAAGAAATCATCGATAGACTCTTATCATCAAATATAAATCATGATACCCTTATAGAAGAGATGAAATCAAAAGACTTTACAAAATAACATTTTTCCTATGTTTTTTACCCTAAATCCAAATCTCGGACTCATTTAGAAATAAGAAATCATTTTTATATTTCTTATCATTTCTTATTATGAGTACCCCACAACATCTCCCATCTCTCGAGACTCAGGACCCGACTATTGCTACACTCATCCGTGGTGAAGAAGGTCGTGAATCTGACGGTCTCGAGCTCATCCCATCAGAAAACTATGTCTCTCGTGCATGTCACGAGGCTATGGGCTCTGTCTTTACAAATAAATACTCCGAGTGATATCCACATCGTCGCTACTACGGTGGCCAAGAGTTTACTGATAAGATAGAAGAACTTTGTATCGAGCGAGCCTGTGCTCTCTTTGATGCGAAATATGCAAATGTCCAAACTCATTCTGGTGCACCAGCCAATATCGCTACATATTTCGCTCTCTGTGAGCCAGGTGATACCATCCTCGGGATGGATCTCTCGCATGGCGGACACCTCACTCACGGGCATCCTGTGACGTATATTTCGAAGATTTTTAACTTTGTCCGATATAAGATGAAAGACCCAGAAACAGGTGAGATCGACTATGAAGACCTCCGTAGAGTCGCACACGAGACGAAGCCGAAGATCATCCTCGCGGGATTCTCTGCGTATCCGAGAGAGCTCGATTATGCGAAGTTCGTCGAGATCGCGAAAGAAGTTGGTGCTATCACGATGGCAGATATGGCGCATATCGCCTGACTCATTGCTGGAAAAGCACTGAAAAATCCATTTCACTATGGATTTGATATCATCACATCTACTACACATAAGACCCTCAGATGACCTCGTGGAGGACTTATATTGGTTCGTGAGAGTGAGGAAATCGCCAAAAAAGTCGATAAATCTGTATTCCCAGGACTCCAGTGAGGACCACATATGCATATAGTCGCTGCGAAAGCCGTCGCATTCGGTGAGGCACTCACTCCAGAGTTCCAGGAGTACTCCCTACAGGTACTGAAAAATGCAAAAGCTATGGAAAAAGTATTTCATGCGCATAATATCCGTCTCCTCACGGGTGGTACTGATAATCATCTCCTCCTCGCTGATGTATGGGGATCACTCGGTGTGACAGGTAAAGAGGCTCAGACGGTCCTCGATGAGGTTGGCATCACTCTAAATATGAACTCTATCGCCGATGATACTCGTAAGCCCCTGGATCCATCAGGGATACGATTCGGTACGCCTGCTATCACGACACGAGGATTCCGTGAGGATGACTCTGCGCTTGTAGCCGAGCTCATGATAGAAGCCCTAAAAAATAAAGATAATCCTATGATAAAGGCTCGAATCCGTGAAGAAATCCGTTCCCTTGCTCATAAGTTTCCTATCCCAGATACATTTATCCATACTACACTCTAGTCTATGTCTCTCGAAGAACTCACTCTCGATAGTGGAGAACTCGCATCGAATGCCTCTGAGGCACCGAGCGAAAAAAGTGAAAAACAGAAAGAATCCTCGAAAAAAGCCCAAGCCCAACTCCAAAAAACACAGAAAGATGAGAAAAAAGCAAAACAGGATAATGATGATCTCTTTATACTCCTCTCACGCTTTATCCAGAATCCTCTCTATGAGTCACTCATCCCTGATGTGGTACTCCTCCTCCAGAATGGATATCCATCCCGCTTTATTCTTACGTTGATGGCACTCGTATATCCAGAATCAGCATATATGATTTTTCATAAAGTCGAGAAAAATATCGATACAACTATCTATGCCTCGCTCCATCACTATAAAGAACAGATAGTCTTTTCGAATGATACACTTCATCCATCGTTACGAGAGTGGGTGACTCTCTGGATGAGTAGTTCCCAGTTATTTCTTCTCCAAGATGAGAGCTCTGTGATTCTTCAGCAAAAAACACTGAATCTTTTTGAGACGCCACTTTCACACATTTCTCATACGGCTGTTTCTCATTTTTTCTCATTTTTTCTCGCATCAAGGAATATTATCATAGAAAAAAAACAAGCTGATACATACTCTGACTTCATCCTATCAGAATATCAGAATACCATCAAAAAATTTCTCCAAAATGCCGATATAGATCTAAAAAAGGCTATGACTATAGAAGAGACAGATTTATTTGGTATCTAGTCAAATTCACTCTCTAAAAAGAAAAATACGATATATCAGAGCAGAAATAGACTTATATGTGGCCTGAGAGCATCAGGAATCGATATCTGGTATCCATACTGGAACCAATCAGTAATCATGATAATATAACGAGTGGGTACGTAGATGAGCCAACCAGAGAGTATCCCTCCTATGTGTGATAGAGATGCTAATGTGGCAAAAAGTACACTCGCAGAGAGGATCCAGCCGAGTACCCATCCGATGAGAATATTTGCTACGAGGGACCCAAGTGCTATCTCTCCGAAATGATATATGAGGATCGGAAGACTCCCAAAGAGTGCTCAGAGACTGACGGTTATGAGTGATATGATAACTTTCGGGGTATGTATCTGTGAAAAATAATTCGAAAGAGGTTTTTCGAATAAAAGAATGCCAAGCGTAGCACCAAATGATAAACCAAAACCAGCATCATAGATGGGAGAGAGAGGCTCATAAAGTATGAGTATGATTCATGCGAGTATGAGTATCGACTTACTCGATCCGCTTCCACCATACTCGACTATACTGTAGCTCAGTATTCACATAATGGTAGCTCGTACCACAGAAACTTCCCATCATACGAGTGTCCCATAAAAAAGTACGATAGAAATAATAATACCATTACGTCATATTCTCGATAATGGTAGATACTTCATGAAGAATGATACCAAGATAATAAGAAACGCAATATTTGCACCACTGACGACTAATATGTGGGATGTTCCACTCTCGATAAATGCTTTTTTAAGCCCACTCTCGATAAGCTCTATAGAACCTATCGTCATACCGAGAAGTGTTCATGCTACATCTCTCGGGAAATATGATTCAAATAATCATTTCCATCTTTCTTGCATGAAATATATGTATCACTTTCTTCATGTATGTATCTTTTCGAAATTCGTCAGAAATATACGACCATATCATCCATGAAAGTATGCATACCTTTCAAAATCTGTGAGAGGAAATCGGAGAGTGGGTTCGATATTTGTACGAAATCGAAGTATATCGCCATTATAGATCGCCAAATTTTCTGGAACTTCGACAAATACAGAAAGTCTTTCTATACCATTATAGTAATAGCTTTCTCATGTTTTATTTCATTTGTCGAAGTTGTCGAATGTGTCGAAGTTGTCGATATATGCTTTATATGTTTTTGTTCTTTCCTTTGTGTAAAGTATCTTATCTATAGTGAGTGTGATTTCGGCTTTTTTCTCGAAATTTTCGGTGAGTTCTATGAGATGATTGAGTGTATTTTTATGGGTAATATCTTCATGGTGTCCGAGGGCGAATCCTCAGATAATACCACATACAAACACAATGATGATATATCTATAATATCTTAACCATAAACTCCCAGTTAATCCTAAAAGAATAATCACATACGCTATACTATAGAGTCAGAGTATTCAGAGGATATCCCCGATACAAAAACTGATTCAAAAGAGGAGAAATCCGATACGAGCAGTTTTTATACCCTTTTTTGTATAAGACGAAGTATTCATGATATCGCTATAAGGATACAGATGATGGCTCCAATTTGATTGATCCCTAGACTAAAATAGTCATAAAAAATATCTTTTCTTCCGCCGCTTAAAAATTCTCAAAAAAAGAGGAGTATCCCATACGCACCCATCCCGACATAGCCTATAAATCCATGGGGAAGTATATTTTTCCGCTCAAATCGAAGAAGAGATAAAATAATACCTATCGTAGCAAAGAGATAAAATATCGCTAGAGGAAAGAGGGAGGCTCGATCCTTTACGATACTATCTACATGAGTGTAGGTGATAGATATGGGAGATGAGAATGGTGTTCCATAGATTTGCCCACCGAACAAGGCTGCGATATATCATAGGAGGCTCGAAAAAAGAAAGGCATACATAATAGCATCGATATATCTCGATCGGTCTTTTTTTTGAGCGTGTGTTTTTATAAAAAATATAACTATAAATCCAAAAAATGCTCCAAAAAGTGAGAATGTATAACGCTGTGGTATAAAAAACAGATGCAAAAATGAAAAAATATTACCAGACAGAAGCTCCATAAATATAAATTTCTCATTGAGCCAGTCTGATGCTATATGGAAAGTTCGTGAGAAGAAAAATATAGCAAGAGTAAAGGGAACTATATCATTAAAAATAGGTTTTATAATACCTCTACGTAGGGAAAAACGATGAAGTAATATAAAAAATAAAATCCAAGTACACGCCATAATCACTCAAAATGTATACATTGTCACACCAAAGATTTCGAAAGTAGGATACATTCTGTTTTATTAAAAGATAAATGTGAATGGGAATAGGATGAATAATATCTATATAAAAACTACATAAGATTCACTTATATTATTTTGCATATTCGACGATACGTTTTTCACGGAAGACGATGACTTTTATTTCACCAGGATAATTACAGTTTGCTTCTATCTGGGCAGCTATTTCTTGTGCCATTTTACCCGCACTGAGATCGTTTACATTATCTGCATCGACGAATACTCGTATCTCTCGTCCAGCCGACAGAGCATATGCTTTACTCACACCAGAAAACCCCATAGCGATGTTTTCCATTTCTTGGATACGCTTTATGTAGTCCTCTACATTCATGCGGCGAGCCCCTGGACGGACTGCAGATATCGCATCAGCTATCTGTACGATCTTCGTCTCGAGGCATATCATCGGGACATCATCATGGTGTCATTCGATGATATTCACGATTTTTTCATCGAGACCGTACTTTCGGGCGATACGTCCACCGATCTCAGGGTGTGTCCCTTCGATATCATGGTCCATAGCCTTTCCGAGGTCATGGAGAAGCCCTCACTTCAGGGCGAGGACCGGATCTGCACCGATGAGCTTCGCGATAGCCTCAGCGATATAGGCGACTTCTTTCGAGTGCATGAGGATATTTTGTCCGTAGCTCGTACGGAATCGGAACTTTCCGATGAGTGGGAGTATCTCATCTGGGATACCGATGATACCCATTTCTTCTACGGTTTTACGACCGAGGTCGGTGATGAGTTTGTCCGCTTCTTGCTGATTTTTCTCAACGATTTCCTCGATACGAGCTGGCTGGATACGCTTATCTTCGATGAGGTCTTCGAGAGATTTTTTCGCGATATATCGTCGAAAGAGATCGAAGCTCGAGAGAAATACGGTATCCGGAGCATCATCGATGATGAGTGATACCCCCGTAGCCTTTTCGAATGCGATGATATTTCGACCCTCTTTTCCGATAAGTTTTCATTTGATATCGTCACTTTCGAGTGTGACGAGTGTCTGTGTCGTCTCACCAGTCACCTCTCAGGCATATTGCTGTATGCTTTTTATGAGGATTTCTTTAGAGATTTCTGCTTCACGAGACTTGAGGTCTTTTTTCTTTTTTTCGAGGAGTCCCACGAGGTCTTTCTCATAGCGCTCTTCGGTGAGCTTCATGAGTTGCTCTTTTGCCTCTTCCTGAGAGAGTTTCGCCATGGCTTCGAGCTTTCATTCGAGTTCACGAGCTTTCATATCTGCTTGAGTGAGTTTTTGCTCGAGAGTTTTTTCGATATTTTCGAGATCTTCTTTTTTCTGGTCGATTTCTTCAGACTTCGTATCGATGCGTTTTTCTTTCTCGATGAGGCGCTCCTCTGATGTAATGAGTTGATCTTTACGCTCTTTGATATCATTTTTTGTCTCTTCAGCTTCGCGGCGAATATTCTCACGAGTTTCTTCAGCACGAGTGATGATGTGTTTTGCCTTTTCCTCAGCTTCTTTTATAAGGACTCCGGCAGAGGCTTTATTTTTTTTCTCCGCCATCAGGTACACGATACCACCACCAAAAACTCATCCAGCGATGAGAGTGAGAAGAATATTGATAAACATAAAATAAGAATGAGTGATAGAAACATCATTCGGATGCTTGTATCTCTTGGATGGGAAGTATTTTTGGTGTTATATTTGATTTTCGTTGGCTTTTACGCTTTGCTTTTACACTAGTTTCACATGTTTTTCCGAATGACAGAGCTATTGTAGTGCTTTTTTTTGAAAATGAAATATATTTTCTGGTTTTCCTGTATTTTTCTTTTCTGGATGAGAAAAAACAATACTTGCATATTTTTTTCTTCATCGTACTATGATTTTTGGTGGTGAAAATAATGTGAAGAGAGAGCATTTGATTTGACTTTATACCCCTGTTTTCATATTATGAGCGCGTATTTTGCGAGTACTGTCTGTTCTCGTGGATGTTCTTTAACATCATTTTCCCTGCTTTGGTCGCCTCGGCTATCACTGTATAAGGGGAGGATTTGGTTGCTACGTTTCTGTCATTCTGGGTTTATCCCAGAATCCAGAAAATCCAGAAACCCTGGATTCCTGCCTTCGCAGGAATGACGGATACCAAATCCTCTCGTTATGCAAATAACTTGAGGTTAAAGCTTTAACCTCTCTCCCGTTAAAAGGAGAAAGGCGATAATTTCCTGACCAGAAATTATCACCCTCGGGTGATCACTGACCATGATTATCCTGTTCCCGCTCCGCGGAGATATCCGCATTTTTTATTCTTTTACCCATATATATTTATGAGTAACTTCCTTACGAAGCTTACTTCTGTTGTTGGGGTAGCTACTCTCGTAGCCGTTTCTGCAAGTGCTTCACTTGTGGCTGCTGCTTCTGAGTTTCTTCCTTACGCTGAAGTACTTGCTGATAACAGCGTTATCTCAGCTCAGTCATCTGAAGCTGGATACCGTCTCGGTAACAATATTACCCGCGCGGAAATCGCAAAGGTAGTCGCTAACCTCGGTGGTATCGAGGCTACGGCATGTTCTGGTGATGTGTTCTCTGATGTTGGTGCTGGTCTCGGAGATCTTTGTGGATACGTAGAGGCTCTTGCTGATGCAGGTGTCGTTTCTACTGCTTCTGCTACTTTCCGTCCTACTGCTAATATCACTCGTGCTGAGATGGTCAAAATGATCCTCGGTGCTCTCGGTGAGACTGGTTCTGATGTAGACGCTGGTTACATGGACCTTACAGGTCTTGGTGATCTTGCATCATACATTAACCGTGCTAATGAGATCGGATGTGTATCTGACTCTTCATACTTCCGCCCAAATGCATCATCATCTCGTGGTGAAGCATTTAAGGTTGCTGTCGTATGTGCAGGTCTCGATGTAGACACTACTCCTACTACTCCTCCTACTTCTACAGGTACTACTTCTACAGGTACTACTACTGTCACTGGTAATCTTACTGTCGCTCTCGATGGTCAGGCTATGGCACAGTACGTTCCTAAGAATGCGTCTTCTGTAAAGGTTGGTGCAGTTAAGCTCACTGCTGGTACTACTGATGTGACTGTACAGTCTCTCGTAGTTTCTCGCTCTGGTCTTGGTAATGCTTCTGATATTACTTCTTCTAACGGTATCCGTGCCGCTCAGAATGGTGTCGTCGTATCATCTACTGCTGACTACTACAACTCTACTTCTCAGAAGGCTACTGTCTACTTCTCTCCTGCTCTCGTCGTCAAGGCTGGTGCATCTCAGACTGTAGATATCCTCGTAAACCTTTCAGGTGCTGAGAATAGCCAACACCAGTTCACTCTTGATTCTGTAAACGCTAGTAATACTACTGTTTCAGGTTCTCCTGTGACTCTCGGTCTTCTCAATACTACATCTTACGTTACTGCTACTACTACTGCGAGCCTCGCTACTGCAGGTGGTACTGTGACTGCTGGTAAGACTCAACAGCTTTTTGGTAAGCTCGATGTATCTGCTGGTGGACGTGAGACTAAGGTAACTGGATTTACTCTTACACGAAGCGGTTCTACTGACTTCACGAAGAGACTCCAGAATGCTAAGGTATATAAGAATGGTGTCGCTGTCGGTACTGTCACTCTGACTTCTGAGAAACTCTCAGTAACTGGTCTTTCTGATGTACTCGCTGCTGGTAATACTCAGACTTATGAACTTAAGGCTGATATCCTTATCGATGCGAATAGCTCAAGTATGGGTATCAAGATCGATGCTACTACTGATATCAATGCTATAGAGACAACTACTGGTTACTCTACTCAGGTATCTGTCGGTACTTCTACTATTACAGTTCCATTTGGTTCTGTAGAATTCACATTTGCTAAGACTAGTACTGGTAATGTGACTATCGCTCCAGGTGAGAACAATGTTAAGCTTTTTGCTGGTAAACTCTCTTCATCTACTCCTGTGTCTGTACGTACTCTTACGATTACTCCAGCTGCCATTGTTGGTACTGGTATTACAGCATTCGTAAATGATCAGCTTACTGTAAAACTTAACGGTTCTGAAATCGCTACTCTTACATCTCTCGTAGGTGCTCAGGCGAAGACAGTATCATTCGTAGTAGACGCTGCTAACCCAGCAGTCCTTACTATCGAAGGTTCTACAAAGAATAATGCAGCTATTGCTCCTTCAGCATTCCAATTCACTATAGCTCTTACTGAGGTACGTGATTCTAGCAACAACTCTATCTCTAGTCTTGGTGCTGGTTCAAACCTTACAGGTGATAAGACTACTGTAAATACTTCTGAGGTAGAAGTGAAGACAGCTACTGTCGCAGCTCCGTCTACGACTCGTATCTACTCTTCTGCTGAGCAAGAAATCGGTCGCTTCGCTGTCACATCTCGTAATGAGGTGGCTCGCGTACAGGCTATTACTCTTACTGGTACTCTTTCAGGAGCTCCAGTAGCTACTATCCAGACTATCGCAAACTCTACTTCTAGCGCTAAGCTCGTAGACGTCGCTACTGGTCTCGAAGTTTCTGCTACCGTCACTATCTCTGGAAACACTATTACATTCTCTAGTATGAATGATACTATTGCTAAGGATGTGACTAAGAACTATAAGGTACTCCTCGGTGTATCATCTATAGATACTTACTACGGACGCACTCTTGCACTTGGTACTATACCAAATACAGCAGTCTCTGTAGTTCGTGATTCAAACTCTTCAGCTGTCACTCCTACAGGTTCTGCTACTACGAATAGTTATATTCTTGGTACTGTAGCTCCTACAGTTCTCGTGACTACTGTTAATGAGAATGTCTTCAAGGTTCGTGTCACTAACCCTGACTCAAACACTGGTATCACTATTACAGGTGCTACATTCGACTTCAAGACAGCTCTTCCTGGTAATACTACTTATGCAGCTTCTGCATACCTCCGTAATCTCGGAAGTAGTAATACATTCGGTGGTATAGGTGTCTCTACTGCGTCTGGCTCTGTAGCTGGTCTCGATAAGACTATCGCTATCACTGGTCTTACGACTAATATGACTGCTGATAAGAACGGTGGATACGTCGAATTCGAAGTATACATCGAGTCTGCTAACCTCCTTCCTACAGGTGGACAGCTTCAGGTTGCTCTTAAGAAGCTTCACTACTCTGTAGGTGGTGCTGCTGATACTGAATCATACGTTGGTACTGTTGGTGCTAGCGCAACATTCACTAAGTAATTTCTCTTACGAGATACTACTTTCTGATAGATTCCCATTTACCCCTCCTTTTTGGAGGGGTTTTTGGTGCGTAAAAAAGTTTTGCATTTCCGCTTCCTATCCTTATCATGTGCGCATGTTAGTACTCGACCACATATCCGTCACGGTAGGAGAAAAGGAGATTATCCATGATATCTCCTATACATTCGCTCCAGGCCAGACCTATGCACTCCTCGGGGAGAATGGGAGTGGGAAGTCATCCCTCTCATTCGCGCTCTTTCATCATCCGAGATATACGCTCACTGGAGATATGCTCCTAGATGGTGAGTCTCTCACTGGACTCTCACCAGATGCTCTAGCCAGAAAGGGTATGTTTCTCTCATTTCAGAGTGTACCAGAGATACCAGGGATACGCCTCATAGAGTATCTCCGCACTATCTATAACCATCATTTTATACTCACTCATCCGACCGAGAAGCCGCCGACACCATTCGTATTCCGCCGTATGGTGGAGAAGCTCCTCCCAGAATATGGTATCGATGCGAAGTTCCTCGATAGAGATCTGTATGTAGGATTTTCTGGAGGGGAGAAGCGTCGCATCGAGATGCTCCAGATAGCACTGCTCGATCCGAGCGTCGTATGTCTCGATGAGATCGATGCAGGACTCGATATCGGTGCGATAGAGATGCTCGCCAGACACATCGAAAAGTGGCGAAGTATGTCGAAGTTAATCATTATTATTTCGCATAATTTTCATCTTCTCGACTCCATAAAGGTTGATAGTGTGATCATTATGAAGTCTTGACAAATAGATCGCCATGGCTGACATGAGATGATAGAAGACGTCAGACAAAATGGATTTTAGTATATGGATTTTTTTCTGTCATTCTGGCGTATGCCAGAATCCAGTCACTATGAATACCTATTCTGTTTACATACTTGCATCAAAAAGAAATGGAACTCTCTATGTCTGAGTTACGAATAATCTAATGCGTAGAATGTATGAACATAGAGAATGATTGGTTGATGGATTTACGAAGAAGTATACTGTAAAAATGCTCGTATGGTATGAGAACTTCTCAGATATAAATGAGGCATTAAGTGCCGAAAAAAGAATTAAAAACTGGAAAAGAGAATATAAAATCAATACAATAGAAGAAAATAACCCAGATTGGAAGGATTTATATGATGAATTAGTACTATAAATGTTATTTTTCTAGATTCTGGGACAAGCCCAGAATGACAGAAACATGGAGACTTGTAAAATCTACTCTCAATTATGACTACACAGGATAAGGATGACATCCATGCTTTCTGAGATATATCTCGCGAGACACTCGATGGGAGTGATAGTGTCGTCTATGCTCAGATGGCCAAGGCATGACTCGATGAGTCGGTCGTGCGCCAGATATCTCTATCGAATGAAGAACCAGAGTGGATGCTCACACATCGACTGAAATCTCTCGAAAAATATCGTACTTTTTCGAAGCCGACGTGGTGACCTTCGCTCGAAGCACTTGACCTCGAAAGTATATACTATTTTGCGAAAGCAGAGGGATGAGGTGATGCGAAGTCATGGGATGATGTCCCAGAAGCGATAAAAAATACCTTCGACCGACTTGGTATACCAGAGGCAGAGCGTGCTATGCTCGCCTGAGTCTGAGCTCAGTATGACAGTGAAGTCGTCTATCATAATCTCCGTGAAGAGCTCAAAGAGCAATGAGTCATCTTCGAGGATATGTCAGTCGCTATCAGAGACCATGAGGCTCTCGTAAAAAGTCACTTTATGCGAGCGGTGCCGATGTGAGATCATATGTTCGCAGCACTTCACGGTGCGGTCTGGAGTGGTGGGACATTTCTCTATATACCACGCTGAGTAAAGATAGCAGACCCGCTGCAGGCATATTTCCGTATGAATGTAAAGGCAGGAGGTCAGTTCGAGCATACACTTATCATCATCGAGGATGAGGCCGAGGCTCACTATATCGAGGGCTGTAGTGCACCGAAGTATGGGACATCGAGCCTCCATGCAGGATGTGTGGAGATATATGTCGGAGCTCATGCGAAGATGCGATATTCATCGGTCGAAAACTGGTCTATCGACACCTATAATCTCAATACCAAGCGAGCTATCGTCGAGACATGAGGCTCTATCGAATGGGTCGGTGGCAATCTCGGCTCATGAGTCACGATGCTCTATCCATGCTCAGTTCTAAAGTGAGATGATTCGAGAGCGCTCCATTTCGGTATCGCATTCGCAAATGCAGGACAAAATACTGATACCGGTGCGAAAGTCATCCATATCGGGAAAAACACCGCGAGTGAAGTCGTCTCGAAGAGCCTCTCGAAAGCCTGAGGTATCTCTACTTATAGAGGACTTCTCGATATCAAAAAATCTGCCACCGGTGCTGTCGCGAAGATCGACTGTGATGGACTCATCCTCGATAGTATCTCTCGCTCAGATACCATCCCGGATATCCGTGTCGCGACTGATGATGCGCTCGTCGCGCATGAGGCGAGTGTCGGGAAGATTCATGAGGATGTGCTCTTTTATCTGGAGTCGCATGGTATCCCAGAAGATGAGGCAAAGACACTTATCGTCAGAGGATTCGTCTCTCCACTCATGAAAGAGCTCCCCCTCGAGTATGCTGCAGAGATGAATATACTCATCGGTATGGAAATGGAGGGGCTTTAAAAATCTGAAAAACTGCGACTTTCTTTGTTATGTGAAAATATAAAAGAATTCTCAATTCAATAAGAATTCTAGAGAAGAGAGAAAATCCCTATCTAGGGATATATTTTTTTAAAAGATTTTTCCTCGTTATCCTCGAAATTCTTGTTTTTGAGATTTTTATCGGCTTTTGAAGTTTGAAAAAAGTAAAAATCTCTCTATAATTTCTCTATGCCATGAGAAAATCCAGGAGCCTATGATGAGGCTCGGAAACGCATCCGTGAATCGAAAGAGTCTGAGACTGTCGTCATCGAGAAGAAAAAAGAAGATTTCGAAAAATCGAAAGAAAAACTCTACTCGAAGAAAAAGCTCGATATCTTCGAGCTGCGTCGTCGTATCGAGACGGGACAGTCCTTAAACACTCTAAAATCAGATATCAAAGAAGCTCTTAGCACCGGGCAGATATCCATCGAGAGCTATAGTGATGTCATCGGTATGCTCGATCGCGAGCAAAAAAAATCAGAAGAACCACATCCAGAGCCAGAGTATGTTATCGATATGGATGGTATCCCTCTCGCTCAGTCTCCACTCACACAGTACTTCGAGCGCCAGAAGCTCGGAGATAATATATTCGTAGATATGGCAGGATTCACCTACGGAGTCGCTCAGGGATCACTCTTTCTCATCTATCTCGCCGGTCGTATCGTCCTCGATACACTCCTCCTCCCACGAGATATCTATCACCTCCTCCAGAGATAATATGCAGCGTTTTTATATCACATCACCACTGACGATCGACTTCACCCTCACGGATGCAGATATAGTCCATCAGCTCACTCGTGTCATGCGAGTCGGGGTATGAGATGAGATTGTATTATTCGATGGGGATAGTTCAGAGTATCTCTATAGCATCGAGAGTATCACGAAGAAATCCATCGCCCTGAGAGGTATCGGACGACAGTTTCCGGCGACTGAGCCGAAGAAATCCATTACCCTGTATCAGGCGCTCCCGAATAAGCTCGAAAAAATCGAGTATATCCTCCAGAAAGGAGTCGAAGTCGGGATACAGAGATTCGTCTTTTTCCGATCTGACTTTTCACAGAAGCTCGTCATCTCCGATGCGAAACAGTCCCGACTCATCAGTATAGCACGAGAAGCGCTCGAACAGTGTGGTGGACTCATCATGCCAGAGATAGTATTCGACGGGAATATGCCCGTACCGCAGTCTGACGAGCGTCATATCACTCTCGATACCACAGGCATATCTCTAAAAATGCAGGAAATGCCCCAAAATGAAGCGATATCACTCTGGGTGGGGCCTGAGGGTGGTTGGTCACCGAAAGAGCGTGAAAAAATGAAAGATAATGGTTTTATATTTGCTCGTTTTGGTGAGAGAGTTCTCCGTACCGAGACAGCAGGGGTAGTAGTGAGTTTTGCTCTCCTCCATGGGTAGAAAAGGGACTCTATCTATCGGTAAGCCTCTATATAAAAGAAATCAGCATATAAAACACTATATATAGTGGTCTCATGACAGTAAGAAGAGGGTAAGAAAAAATATACGAAAAAAATCTGTATATATAGTCCCGTTTTCTTCATCTATACTAGGATATCATGTATACAGATACTGCTCAAATATACATTTTTTATACAATAATGGTTCAATAAGTGTCCGAAAATTATATATGAATGATATCCTCATCAGTAAAGGGAAAATACGGTATGCAATATATATATGACGTATTTTACATAGAGATGCAAGAGATAGAATCTCGTCAGATAATCAAATATCTGATATACTGCTTATGTCTTCTCGAAAGAGAATGACCCTTAACAAGACCTGACTGACTGATAATAGGAACCCTTTCTTAGAGGATCTTCCTGCTTACCAATACCAATACAAACTCTCATATACTATACAAAAAGAGCAAATTCTTGTATACCAATATAAAAAGAGCAAAAAACACTGGTGGAGGACTCGTATCGTATTTCTTATGTATAGGAGATAGGATACGAGTCCCACACTGGGCAAAACGTGACTCGGTAGTGCACGTTAAACATTACACCGAAAAGTCAGTTAGGCTAAGATGCTCGCATCTTACGGGTTAAGTACCCACCCCCTTGACCTACGTTGTCCTCCCGAGAATCATTTTTTTATATTCTCACAGTGAGTGACCGAGGCATTCTCTTCTAAGCCCACGCTATACCCATAGTCGTGGGTTTTTTGATTTTTCCTCGGTCTTCTCTATACTGACATTTATGTACAGTCTGTATGCTATTTTTGCCCTCATCCCACTCATATTTTCTCATACGTTCGCACGATTCGGTGAGCACTTTATCATAGACAATGGTATCGGCAACTTCGAGTCCGTAAAGATGCACCTCTTTCTGATCGGTGTGGTATGGACTCTCGGTGAGTCGTGTATCTATAAAAAAGAGGCGTTAGGCAAAATGATACATGCCATCTGATATGGGAAATCTCTATTTTTTGGATCATTCTTCTTACTTCTTCCTTTCTATTATATAGATGACATTTGGAGAGATTTTTTCCTCGGTATCTGAGAAAAACAGCATGGATATCTCATGATCATCGGGAGTATCATCGTATGACTCGCTCTGTCGGTATGTACGAGAGCAGAATATCATCGACTCACCCAGATAGTCCTCGTATCATCGAGTATTGTGGCGATTATCGCGATTATCGAGTGACTGGGTTATAATATCTTCACCGGATGACCATACCTCTCAGTCGGGAGCTGGGGGACGATACGGAGTGCCAGTACACTCGGGAATCCGAACTATACTGCCTGATATCTCCTCTTTCTCTTGCCTCTCATCGTGACGCTCCCCGTACGGCTCAGATATTTCCTCTTTGTATTCTTTACCCTCGCGATACTGAGCACGGGCAGTCTTATAGGGATATCTTTCACTCTTTTATATCTATTTTTCCTATCAGTATCACATGTTTTCCCGAGAGAGCGATGGTATATATTCGGGAGCGTGATCCTCATATGAGCTATCTGAGCGATACTCCTCTTCTTTGGCAGTGAGAAGTGGCTCTCTCTGATATCCCGATTCATCCTCATGAAACATACACTTATGATGATGTGAGAGAGTATTTCGGGACTACTCTTCTGATATGGTCCAGATGCCATCATTCACTTTTTTAGTGCTTCTCGTCCAGATGAGATAGTATCATATTTTCCAGATAGGATGATCATAGACTCTTCACATAATATTTTCATCGATGTGTTCGCTTTTTATGGCATATTTGGTCTCGTGGCATGTCTATCTCTCATCATCTATCGATATCCGAGACTCCCGAGTTATGCGATATCTGGACTCGTTCTCGGTCTCGGATTTCTCTCACTGAATGTCTTCGTCATATCACACATACTCCTCATATTATTCCTCCTACGCGCGCAGAAATAGCTGTATTGCTTTTTCACTGATTTTTCATATACTCGTATCGATTTTATTTTTCATATACTTCCTGTGGATCCTCTACCCTTATTGGTCTTTCTTCTCTTAGTTGCTGCTCTTGCATTTTTCGCTGGTACAGAGATACCTCTTATGTCAGTGAGTCAGCATAAGCTCGATGGATGGATACGTCAGAAGCGTTTCTGAGCACGTACTCTCGCCAGACTCAAGAAACAAAATGAACGTCTTCTTGTGACAAATCTTATAGGTACACTTCTTGTGACGAGTGCACCTACGCTCATCGCTGAGAAATATATCACACCAGAAGTGATACGAGTATTTCATCTGAATGAACACCTTGCGACTACGATCGTGTATATATTTGCTTTTTTGACGATACTACTCTTTGGTGAGATTGCTGCGAAGATTATCGGTGTGAGGTTTTCTGACTCTGTAGCGCTGAAAGTCGCCCCTATCTATCAGATACTCGTCTGGATATGTCTTCCACTCACTTGGTTGGTCGAGTTTTTCATGCGATGACTTTGATGGATACTTGGTGGAAAGATTGATTTTCATGGACATACGGTCGTCACAGAAGAAGAGCTCGATGCATTTATCGATATGTCTCATCAGGGTGGTGCAGTGGAGAATTCTGAGCGTCGTCAGATAAAAAATCTCCTCTCTCTCGGTGAGACGACTGCGGAGAGCGTCATGACTCCTCGTGTGAATGTCGAGTTCGCATCACTGCGTCAGACTGTGGATGAGGTCTGTGAGTTCCTGATGGCATCTTCCCACTCACGAGTCCCGGTCTATGGTGAGACGACGGATGATATCGATCATGTTATCACATTTCGAGAGGCATTTAAGCTGCAGCGAGATGGCCATGGTAAGGCGAAGCTGAAGTCTCTCGAACTCGAAAAAATCATGAAGGTCCCACTCACACAGCCCCTCGATGATCTCTTCGAAAAATTCCAAAAATCTCGTCGTCATATCGCGCTCGTCCTCGATGAGCATGGTGGTACCGCCTGAGTCGTGACGATGGAGGACGTACTCGAAGAGGTATTCGGTGATATAAAGGATGAAAAGGATAAAGAAGAAATCTACCTCCGTAAGCATAAAGGTGGTAAGATCGATGCCGTCGGCACCGTCCTCATGGATGATATCCTCGAAGAGTATGACATCCAGGCAGAGGACTATGGTATCCCAGAGAGCTATATCGGTGAGCCACTCTCGTATGTCATCATGGCAGAGGAAGAGGAGTTCCCGACGGTCGGTCGAGAGGTGAGATTCGTATGAGCCGCTGGAGCGATAGTCCTGCGTGTCGTGGAGGTCGATGATAACGTGATAGAGAAGATAGAGATAGAGAAATCAGAAACCAAACATAAGAAATAAAAGAAAGAAGTCGTATTGACTTCTTTTTGATTCTATATATTGTATAGTTTGAATACATTACTCTTCTCTCCTATGCCATCTATAATTCTGCCATCACGAGACGATATTTTTATCGCCTTTCGTGAACAGTGATATATCGAGATGGATTCGCCGATACGTGCATCTGAGGCGTTCCAGTGTGTCACCCGATTTCGGGAGGCTATAGCGAGAATCACACCTGAAGTCCTCACTCAGACATATGGTATGTTCGATAGAGCGCAGGATATCGATGTCGGATTCGTCGATAGGAGCGTAAAGGATAATCATGATGAGAAATACTATTTCCACTATCACCCGTTTCTCGAGTCGCAGCGACACTTTCCAGATTCAGTAGAGTATACCAGGTTTCTCGCATCTCTCCGAGAGGTATATCGAGAGATGGATAGCGTAGTGAGGGATATTTTCGATATCCTCGCAGGTGAGGATGAACAGATACACTCATACCTCTATGTAGACCCAGCATCACGTACGACGAACTCGAATACTCGCATCCTCCAGTATCGTCCGAAATCCCACATGGAGTATCTTGCGAAACCACATGAAGATAGAGGGTTTCTGACTCTCGCGTTGTATGAGACAGATCCGGGGCTTCGTATGCATACTCCTGATGGACGGATTATCAGGAGTGATTATCAGGAGTGACGGATGAAGCTCTTCCCTGGTGATCTCTATCATCGCGTCATATGAGCAAAATCGCCTCTTCCTGGCACTACACATGATGTGATTAACTTAATGGAGTCGAATAAACGACGTGCCTCTATCGTCCACTTCACGAATCTCGCTCGAGCGATAGTGTAACTCAGAAAAATCCCTCCATTTGGAGGGATTTCGTATACATAGAGTGTACAAAAATGACTACACTTTTTTTGTGACAGCGCGATAGTACTCTCGGACTATAGCCTTTTCTCGAATCTTACGAGCAGAAAGACTGCGTGTGTGAGTCTGAGAATTTTTGAGTTTATTCGCAGTACGAGTCTGGAAGAATGACTTCTTATAGCGCATAAGGAGCTTTTCACTTGACTCATTTTCTTTGCGGACAGCGAAGCAGATCATGGGAAGATGGGATAAAAAATAGAGAAATTTCGAGCGGATTCTATAGGAAAAGGGTGTGAAGTCAAGTTTTTTTACTTTCGCGCGGTTCTAAAATATGTTTGAGCATCTTCACCATTTGTTATTTCCCCTATTCTTATGAGGTTAAAATATTCTTTATTCATTTTTCATTTTGATTGTTTCTCGAAAAATCGTATAAGAGTATCGATTTTTTGTTGTAATATACTGGGTATGCTTCACGTTGTATCGCGATAGAGTGTTTCTTCTAAGGTTCCCCATCCCGACTTCGAGAATAAATATTGTCCAATAGTTGCCATATCTTCCGGAGCCCCTCATATTGCACCATATGTTTTCCTATTTTCCAATGGGTGTGGAGCATAATCATGGTGTTCTCCATTATATTCTCAAAATTGAGTCGTCCATTCTCTGATAAATTTTTTTATCACTCAGTGTAAAAAGATCATATGTACCATCTCATGATGCAAAATTATTTCTAATAAAGGATCAGCGACGGGTCCTATGCGTATTGTTTTTTGATCCCGAGAAGCTGATCAAAGTTTATTGATTGTACCAGGAAAAGACTCTATTATAATAGTCGAAAGATGTTTTTCTAACAGCTCTACAGGATAAAATTTTAATCAATCTGATATTTTATTTTGAATCACAGGAACCCTCCATCTAATATATGGTGATACATTTACATACCAGGTGATATTATTTAGGTTTGTGGGTAAAGGTTCTAGTGTATATGCGGGATTATGGTGTATATGGCTTGAGCGTAGTTGTCTTTTGAATTTTGTAACGTACGGTTCTGTTCAACTGAATTCGGATATCATGCGATCAAGTCTATGTAAAAAATATCATCAGTATAGCATAGTAGTGGTTCCTAAAAGCTCTAATATAGGTCCTGTATTCTTAGTTCACAATACCAATATACCACCACCTAGCACGAGTATATTGCCTCAGGTTTCAAGGATATTCATACTTCGTTCAGAAAAATACCTCACCTGTCTTTCTGTTTCTAAAGAGGATATAGGGTTATCTTGATGTTCAGTTGTCTCGGGGTTTATCTGTAACATACTATAAGACTAACATATTACTGTATAAAAATCAAAAAATCCTCTTACTTTTAAGAGGATTTTTTAAATGGTTTTTATTTCCCACCATGCTTTTTGCGCTCATTTTCTGTGAGCCATTTTTTACGGAGGCGGAGGTTCTCTGGAGTCACCTCGACGAGCTCGTCTTCTCCGATATAGTCGAGACAGTCTTCGAGTGTCATCTTGCGGATAGGAGTGAGACGGATAGCTTCGTCTGTACCAGAGGCACGCATATTTGTGAGTTGCTTGTTCTTCGTAGCATTCACGACGAGGTCAGATCCTTTCAGGTGCTCACCGATGATCATACCCTCGTAGAGTTCAGTACCTGGCTCGATGAGGATAGGTCCACGCTCTTCGAGATTCCAGAGTGAGTATGCCATAGCAGTACCAGGAAATCCAGATATCATAGATCCGACATCACGCTTTTCGATAGCACCCTTATACTCCTCATAGTGGTCGAATGATGAGTAGATGATACCCTCACCCTTTGTCTCGATGACAAATCTAGAACGGAATCCGAGGAGTCCACGAGTCGGCACTTCGAACTCCATATTCGTGATACCATTGACGGTATTCATATTTTTACAGATACCCTTACGTTTTCCGAGCATTTCGAATATCGTACCAGAGCGATCTTCTGGAACCCACATGACGACATTTTCTATAGGCTCGTGTTTTTTCCCATTTACCTCATGGAAGATGACCTGAGGACATCCGACCTGGAGCTCGAATCCCTCACGGCGCATCGTCTCGACGAGGACAGAGAGGTGGAGCTCACCACGACCAGAGACCATATAACTATTTCCATCAGAGTTCTCGAAGTCGATAGCGAGACCTACGTTCATCTCAGTTTCTTTCTCGAGGCGCTCACGGATCTGGCGAGAGGTGACATATTTTCCCTCCTTTCCAGCGAATGGAGAGTCATTTACCATGAACTCCATCTTCAGAGTCGGAGCATCGACGGTGATGGCTGGCATAGCCTCGACACCCGCATCTGTAGAGACCGTCTCACCTACATAGATATCTGGGATACCAGCTATCGTGATGATATCACCTGCCTCCACCTCATCTGTTTCTACTTTCTTGAGACCGAGAGTGGTATAGAGCTTTGATATCTTACCGGTACGGCGAGTTCCATCATTTGCGACGATCGTGACGGTTTGACCGACTTTCGCCTTGCCCTCGTAGACACGACCGACACCCATACGTCCGACATAGTTGTCGTAGGCGAGATTCGCGACCTGCATCTTAAATGGTTTTTCTGTATCATTTTGAGCTTCTGCGACTTTCTCGAGGATAGTATCAAAGAGTGGATTGATATTCTCACGAGCGTCGTTCATATTCTTTATCGCGATACCATCACGAGCTATAGCGTAGACGATACGACCATCGGTGATATCGAGCTGCTCATCGGTCGCACCGAGCTGGACGAAGAGATCAAATAACATATCCACGACTGCATCTGGCTGAGCTGTAGGCTTGTCGATCTTGTTTATGACGACGAGAGGCTTCAGTCCGAGTTGGAGGGCTTTTTTCAGGACGAACTTGGTCTGTGGCATCGGTCCCTCGTAGGCATCCACGACGAGACAGACTGAGTCTACCATACGCAGTACACGCTCCACCTCAGATCCGAAGTCCGCATGCCCTGGAGTATCGACGATATTGATTTTGACATCGTTATACATGACGGCAGTGTTCTTCGCGTAGATGGTGATACCACGCTCTTTTTCCTGGTCGTTCGAGTCCATGATAGCAGTACCGACGGCTTCGTTCTCACGAAATGTACCAGACTGTTTCAGGAGGGCATCGACGAGAGTCGTCTTACCGTGGTCTACGTGGGCGATGATGGCGATATTGCGGTATTTCATAATCGAAATGGGAGTGAAAAAATAATGGGTGAATCTTCCCGGCTCTATACCGGATACTACAGTGTACACCACATAAGAAATAAAATTCGCTCGGAGTATAGAAGAGAAAAGAAAAAAAGCAAATAAAAATGTGTATTTCGATACATTTATATACATTTGTCAATCAATTAATTGAAATAGATATATTGACTTTATGAAAATTATATTATATAATAATATTATTATTTCACTTCATATTTATGAATAATCCACATAATATATCGGACAATCCCGAACAAGAAGAGAATCCCCCTTCTACAGCAAACTCTGTTACTGACAATTCGTGATGAAGATATATTATACCAGATGAATTTGTTTTTAAAACAAGTATATTTTGATCTTCGAATCCTCTGCAATATATAAATGTGATTTCTTTGTGACTTACAGTAAATCATGTTAATGAGGAATTTCATGGCAGAGCAATGGAAATACTAGATACCACTAAAAGATGGTTGCCTACTTCCGAATATGCTCGCAAAGAAACAGAGCTCCAACTCGTCGCTAGCAATCAATGGAAACGTCTTGAATTAGCTCTAAAAGAATTTGGTAATGAGCTGATATATATACAAAACATCATTCAGTCCTATGCTGGTCGTGCAGATATACGAGTTCACCAAGAAAAAAAACAGATAATCGAATATTTTAAAAGTGTAGCACCTTCCGGATTGACTCGATCAGCGCAGAAACATATGCAATCTGCAATAGTTAAAGGTGCAGCTACTATCCCTGTGACGAAAGATGTAGAGCGATTTAATACTATTATCTGAAAAATCCAAACAACACTATCGAATATCGAGGAAAAAATACAATGGACTTCTATAGAAATACAATCTGCAAAAGCAAAAGAGTGAGTAGACTTAACATCATCGGATTATATTTCCTTTCATGAAATTGCAGAAGCTATCCAGGGGATTCCTACTCAAATATGATATATCCGTACACTTCAGAATCAGCTTCGACATACGATGTTCCTAAAAGAAAAAATATCACCATCAGAAGAAAAATCTCTCGATACATATATCACTCGATTGGATGGATATATGGATATTCTCAGCAGGAATGTGTAATTCTAAAAATATCTTGACTCATAAAAAATACTATGAATAAATTGCATTTATAGTATTTTTTTATATAATTCTCCCTAAAACTCAATAATTTGCTCTCAATATTTGCGAAATATAGCCAAATATGGTAGAGTGAAAGGGTAATTACATTTTTAATATAAGTTTATGTCTGACAGAGAATTGCATCAAGAGCTCCAGAAACAAATCGATATACTCAAATCTGGGAATATAAAAAAAGAAACGTTGCTCGATAGAAAAGAGATGAGAGAAAAGATAGAAAAATATAGAAAAGAAATGACACCACAAGAGCAAGCACAAAATATCCTCCAACCGCAAAGAGAGGATGCTCTTATGGAGAGCCAGATTCGCGAATATGAAACTCTCATGAATAGTTATGAGAAACAAAAAAATACTATAAAAACCAACAGTTCTAGAAATCAAAAACGCATGCTCCCCCAGAAAAAATGAAATAATTTGGCGTTAACTTCTAGTGAAGAAGTAGTGAATATAGAGAGTCAGGAAAATGTACAATCCGTAGATACAAAAATCAGAAATGAGGTCGAAAAAAAAGCAGAATCAGTCCGAGTATTTTTAGCAGAAATGAGTCTAGACAACCTCCAAAAAGCGATTAATACGATAGATCAATATGCTACTCTGGAGTGGATACAGGATATCCCTGCAGCCAAAAATCTCGATATGCGAGAAATACATAAATATGAACCACTCGTACGTGGTATGCTCGGCGGAATGTTGCTCAGTGATCTTCAGGGACTCGGATACCAACTTACATTTACATCACAGAATCAGATACGCATAGACTCTCAGAAAAATGATAGAGTCGAAGTGGAAACAAAGATAAATCATAATCTCGCAAAATCTAATGTACTTGTCTCAGCATTACAATCAGGATTATTGTATGCTAATAATCCATCATTTGCGAATTATAGTAAGAGCGTAAGTGACACGGCGAAAAAGAATGAAAATGGGGAACTTATATATTCTGATAAAGTGACAAAAGAAGATTATACATCATTTTTACGTAAAAAATCACAATGAGGCACTCTTACTGCCTCTGAACAATCATTTCTCTCATCGGCACGCTATCTCAATAATATAGATTTTCCCCTTACAGTAGAACAATATCAATCTATCTGACCCGTTCTCAGTGCCGCAGAAAAGATAAATAATTCACCACTCATACGAGAAGCTACGCAAGCAGCCATAAATCCTATAGAAAATGGAAATAATCCTGCTGATAACTCTGTAGCTGCAAAGACGGGACGATGAGTCGGTGCTGTGGCGGGTGGTATAGGTAAATGAGTATGAGTGGCTGTAAGTGGGACAACTGATTTTTTCGGTACGATGATACAAGAGGCCGGTCCTCTCGGAGGTGTCGCTATCATATGAGGCATATTATGGTCTATGTTTTCATCGAAATGACTCTGATTCTGGAAGACTCTCGGTGCTATGCTCGGTGTAGGTGCGATCTCGAATTTTGATAAATTGGGAGAAATTTTTAATGGTATAAAACCTATAAATTCTACAACATGAGAGAATGGAGATTCCAGATGAGAAGATATAACACCTGAAATAGCCTGAGTGTCGAACATCCCTTATAAAGAGAAGGAAAATACATCCATACATATCACAGATACTCAGAGTCTCAGAAGGGCCACCCTATGACTCGAAGAAGATAGTAATATCGATGTTTTTAATAATATCGTTACGCCTATCGGTTCTTTAAGTGTTTATCAATGGCTCCATATCCACGATGAAAAATGAGCCACAAATGAAAAGATAAAAGCAAGTATTGGATTCGATACGCTCGATCCAGCATGAAAAAAAGCTATCGATACAATATTAGAGAATGAGTCAATTCGTATAACAATTCTCAATTATTTTGCTCGAATTTCACAAAATCCAATCATCGAGAATCTCCGTAAGACAGATGCTGCTCGTGCTCAAAATATGACGCTCAGTCAGATGGAGGCATATATTATTTCACATTCTCTTCCAATATGAGAGGAAGATATAAAAAAAAATGATAACCTTTCAGGGAAACCAGTAATTACAAATACAACAGAAGCAAAAGAATCCAATATTTGGATGCCAGTTATGGCTTTTCGTGAAGGGAATATGTACATTATTGGCAAAGATGGTAACCAAAAATTATTCGAATATAGCACTCTTTCACCAGAAGCAAAAAATGGATTCGAGAAGTTTAAGGACCAACAAAAAATACTCGAAAAATACCTGCTCCTTATCCAAGCCCTTGGAAATAAGATAAATGCAAATAAGGAAATAGAAAATCTATTATCTGGGAAATTATCTCCTGAACAATTCTTCGATACTATCGATAAAATTCTATGAAAGTGGTTGCCGGATCTGAATGAAAAACATCTTCAGAATCTGAAAGGGCTATTACGAAGTAATCATCCAGATGCTACGATAAAATTCTATGAGTATATAAAAGATGGTTTAGATGGATACACAATCGTGAGTGATATACTTACAGAAAAATTAGTAGATAAAACCCTACTTACGACACAATTACAAAAATTACAGTCAGGAAATTTTACAGAAAATGCGATTCGAGAGCTCTGACTCTCTCCTGATCGTACAGAGGATATGATAGAAAAAAGAGCGCGATATTATGCTATGCAGGGAGAGAGGAAAAATCGCTTTGCCAAAGAAGCAAAGAATGATTCTGTTATGCTGGATGCTATGATGAAAATCGATGAAGAAAATGCTATGATGATGGCACTACAATATAATCTTGCATACGATGCAGTAAAACAATGAACATCAAAATGAACTATTGGAGAGATAGAGCTTTTTAAAGATATAGAATGAATTGGATTATTTACTATTAAAGATACTCGGGCTGACTGGTATAGTCTTGCGCTTGAGACTTTAGCGGTTCAGGTAGTTGCAGTGGCAGCAGGTGCATTTACAGGAAGTGCTGGATATTGGGCTGTAAATGGTGTGAGGTGAGCAGCACTTATGGCCCGATTGGAGAAGCTTCGAAACCTCAGCACCCTAGGGCGTATCGGTGCTGGAGCTATAGGAGCAATCGGATCTGGTACAGCATTTCATGTAGGATACAGTGCTGTAGTCGGTGGTTATGAAAATGGGATAAATGGTGCTATAAATCAGACATTTGATACAAGTGGATGGATGACTTCTATCGCGTTTATGTGAGCGGGTAAGTTGCTCTCCCAGTTGCACGGTAAACTCAATATAGCACCTCAATTAGATCAGAAATCTTATAATATTCCCGCCGCTATGCAACGTCTTGCTATCGATGGAACAATGCTCGGTATCTGATGAGGAATGTTGAATGTCTATCTTGATGGGGGTGAGTGGTCTCATGAGTCTATTATACAAGGATTTATGATGGCAATAGCCATGAGAGGGATGAATCGTCTCGGGAATATAAAATTGACTCGATGAAAATCTGGAGAAGTACATGCGAGTGAACAAAGACCTGACTTTATGGTAGATTCGACATGAAATGCGCGCCTAACAAAAGGGAATACAAAAAATACAACCTCATCCCATACAGAATCAGGTACCAACAATCAAAATACAGTAAAGTCACTTGCCATGAACTCAAAAGAATGGATCAATCGATCATGGGATAAGATACAGGGAGTATCTTTGTCCGAACAGCTTTGAAAATGATCAAAAATTCTTTGAGGAAAATTAGAAACTATTACAGGACGGCGGTTCTACGGAGACTTACTCGATGCTATGATCTTAAAAAATGGTTTTAAGGAAACATCAAAGAAGATTATGGAGGTTGGAAAAGCAGCATTTTCTAAAGAAAATATGAGAATGTGAATCATCCAAACTGTGGCTTTTACAGCAGCGGATGCTGCAGGAGGTAAAGAAATAACCCGAGAAGAGCTGTTAAAAAATCTAGCCGTTGCTACAGCATTCGGTGGATGGAAGGGTAAATTACTTGCTGAGTATATAACAGATTTTGATCTAGAGTATCCATGATCTGATACTGTCGCACTTATACAATATATGATTAAATAATCTTTTAATATGACAACGCCAGAAATTCTAAAAAACTCCCCCGTCACTCCGAAATCAATGCCATCAGATACATTGCTTCGGAATTTTCGTGCTACACTTGATGCGAGCTGGCAAAAATTTGATAGAGCAGTGCCAGATATTGGTAAGATAGTGAGTGAAGAGTACAAAACTGTACAAGCCGAATATACTAAGGCTATCAATCTACTCTCTACCATAAAAACAGACGACGCACTCAGAATGAATATACCCCTTAAGGAACAACTCGAGAGTACTATCCAAACTCTGCGTAAACATAATGCAGAATCTAATAAACAAAAAGAGTTTAATAGAGCCTTGGTAGATATGGAAAAAAATCTAGCCAAACTCCAGCAAGAAGTCGAGAATAATAATTCTAAAAAATCCTCACTCACAGAAAGCCCTATTGCCACCCTCCAGACAGCAATAGGATGAGGATTGATATCGACAGCTCTCGTAGGAGAAAATAGTGGTACCTCCATATTCAAAGAAACTCAGAAATGATTGACAGATATTGCTGGAGATGCTATAAAATGAGTGGATACAGAATTTACAGAAATGAAAAAAAATCCTATGAAGAAATTCGCAGAATTTCTCTGATGGGATGAGATGAGTATCGCGAATGATATGAAAGAAGCTCTTTCCGAAAAGAAAAATGGATGATTCGATGGTATGTGGGGAAGTATTAAGGTGATGTTTTACTGATTTTTAGCAAGACTCATGGGTATCGATGTATCTAAATCTCTGACACCAGAAGAGCTGAAGCTGGCCTGAATAGATTCATGAATTACAGTATCTTCATGAGAAGAGGCAAATACTGCCTCGACTGAGTCTATAGCTGAAAACTCAGAACATCAGATGCTCTATATCGGTGCGACGAAATGATTCGTGAGGATGTATATACAGCCTCTCTTGAAGGATAAACTCTTTCCCTACCCACAGATAGATGGTATATTTCATAATGAGATTTTTCAGAAACTCACGTTCGGACAATCTATCGATCTTTATAATAAGTATCGCAAAACCTCTGATAAGAGCGGACTCAAAAAAGACATATGAATCCAAGATGAATCCATAAGTGGTGATTTATTGTTTCATGTTTTAGAGTCGATTACGACATGAAAATGACGAGCCTTTTTGAATCAGCATTCACCGAATCAAAATGTATGAGCAAATACAAAATTATATACAATATTTGCAGATTTACATAACAATCTCGGATTCGCAGGAAAATTCGAAAATATAGAGCCAAGTACAGCTATTACCGGTCCTGGAGATCTCGGCAAGTTTCTTTGAGAGATCAGCGATCATATCGATATGCCTCTCAAAGGTCTCTCGGCGTCATCACTGATGCAAAATGTAGAATATAAATCTATCCTCAAGAATCTAGACATATCCTCGAGCCTCCTCACTCATATAATCGCTCAGCATGGTGATGATATAAAAAATTATACTCCTGCTAAAATCGATGAACTGGCTTCTCTCTCTGAGAAAGATAAATCAACACTCAAAAATATAGTTAAATTTTGGGGAGAATTTCAGCAGACACTCAGTAGTGATTTTTCATTTGGTCAGAAAGATGTTTATCAAGACTTTTTATCAAGCAAGGCATCTATGAGTCTCGCAGATGTATTTCGTATGTATGCTCTCTGCGGAGGGAAAAATATGACGAAAGCCGAGATGAATCCATGACAAGAAGCATATATGTATATGAAGATGTGGAATATTTTATGAGAAGATGGAACATTTCGATGAAAACATTTTGACAAGCAGCTCATCGCAGAAATGCAGAAGCCTCAATATCTCAGTCCTGAAGCATATAAGATGATACGTCATATTTTCGAGTGACTCGCGGAGTCATCACTATCACAAATCGGTGGTTTTATCGCTGAAGTGTGGGCAGCTCTCACTCTACCACAAAGGGCTATTTTTATCGCAGGTGCAGGAGCCTCTATAGCAATACTCTGGTATATGTGACCACTGCGTCACGTGGCCGGATGACTCGTACTCGGTGGAACTATCGCTACCACACTCCTCGCTATCTATGGTAATACTGAATCAGTAGTGATAAAAGATAAGAAATATACACAAAAAGAAATGACAGAGAAAATGACTAGCCAATTCTCCACTGTAATATAATAGAGTTATACATATTGAATAAATCACCCCCATTCTACATGGGGGTGATTTATTCCTAATAATGGATTAGACAATGTTACTTTTTAGTGGTATTCATCTTCTGGATTTCTGTATTTGCTCGCTTTTTCCATATAGTATTTAATTCCTGTATAATAGCCTCTTTCCCTCTCTCCGTGAGACTCCTCCATTGAGTTAGATTCGTTCCACTCAGCACATTCTCATATGCGTGGCCAATATTTGTACTCATCTGTAGATCTCCTTGCTTAGCTCATTCAATATTCACAAAATATTTTATCTTATTAAATGGAGTAATATCTTCCAGATAATATTGTTTAACATTCAGGTCAATAAATTTATTAAAAATTTCTTTATTCGCTATGATTTTATCTATAAATTTGCTTCATTCTCAGATAATCTTTTCTTTGTTTCTCTCTTCTACATTCGACAGTGGCTTGTTTCCATTGTCTACTTTTTTTTGTTCCCCTTTTTTAGTATCTATAAATTTCCGCATTGCTGCCAATGTATTTTTTCATAATATTCCATCTTGAGTGAGTTTTATGGTTTGTGTTGTATTTACGAATCATGTATTCAACCTATGTTGTATGGTGATAATATTCTTTTTAGTTGGATCTTCTAATTCAGGGAATTGTTTAGTATAATAACTACCTTCTCATAGTCAGTTCCTCTCTATATACTGCTTATTATATTCTAAGATGGACTTATCACTCATCCCTTCTCTTTTCTCAGATGATTGATTGCTTGTACCCCCCTTAGTCCCAGGTGTTGAGAGATTTTCCTGTTGTTCAGTAAGATTATTTTTAGTATTCTTTTCGGGTACAGGCTTTGTTTCAGGTTTTTGTTCCGAGTTTACAGTGGATTCTTCTTTAGTAACTTGAGCAGACTCAGGATTTCATAGCACTTCCTTTTTGAGTAGATTTTCTTCTGTTTTCGCAGCTTGTATGATGCCCCACTTCCCACGAGCATATGCGAGATAGGCTTCCCTGTATTCAGGGGTGGAACTATATGATGTGTGATCCAATGCCGTATCGATATCTTGTAGAGTGATGTTCTCACGCTTATGGAGAGTATTACTCGCTATCTGATGAGCACCCATCGCATTCGAGAGGCTATAGCTATCTTTTGTTTCCCAGCCATCGAGAGATTTATTATTTTGATAATATGTATATGCATCCCCGAGTGATGCACGGATATAGTCAGTATTATTTGTAAGTGATTTCTCTGGAGCCTGTTCCAGAGTATTATTCATTTCAGCCATATAGAGAAAGGTAAAATTACTATATATATCGTATCATAACTGAATATAAAAAGAAAGTTTATAACCCAAAGGGAGAGTAATATTATTTGACATACTCTAAAAATAGTGATATATTATATATAATTATTTTGTATATATGTCAACCCGAGAAAATCTCCTTACATCAGAGCAATCCGATAAGCTCTCAGAGGCCTTAAAAAAGGGTATCACTATCGAAAGAGGAAATGGTATCTCCCAGCAGCTTGCCGTGGCTATGGGTATAGATTTAAAAAAAGAAAAATTAGATAATAATACCCGTAAACTCTTGCGTGATCTTTCGCGAGTGATTAGTACTGATGAGCATGCGCTCACACCAAATAGAATATCTACCAAAAAATATGGGTATAGAGCCGTACATAGTGTGCGTGAGGGGGATATCATACGACTCGATGATGCGAAGATAGATACTCTTATGGAGAAATATGCGAAACATATTACCCCATCACAAGATATATGAAAATGATTTTTATCAGAGGATATGGAAGTAAGGCCGAATGGATTTATGAACAAAACACATGAACTCCTTGTATCGAATGGATTTCATGAAAATCCAGATAAAACATATTCTGATGGGATGTTTATAGTTTCACTCGATGAAAAAAATAATCTGCTCTATAAGAAAATAGAAAAAACAGTATATACCCCAGAGAGTATACAAAATCAGCCATTAATCTGATTTCCATGAAAAGTTCATGAGTTCCTCACGCGAGAGAATTGATTTACCCCTGATTATAAAAATCAATCCTATACTCTTGGAGATTTTCAGATATTTTTAGATCGAAATAAAGAAATAGCCTCAAATAAAAAAATTCCCAAGATGACGGATAGGGAAAAATTATATCTCTTGGAGACAAAACAAGCATTTTTAGTACGATAAGTATCGGTTTTATTATGTCAAAAAAACTCCTTACATCTCTTTTTACCGCAGGGAGTCTCATGCTATCCACGCCGACTCTATCCGCAAAGCCAGTACATGAGATGACCCAAGAGGAGGTGCGTGCAAATATCGAGCGAATAATAACATCATCTCCAGAGATGCAACAGTATGCTCATAATATCGGTATAGATGTCTCATGAGAGACTAGAAGCTATGGAGTAGAACTCTTATGATTATGATGAGTTTTACTTGCCGCTGGTAATGCTGCTAGAAGATCACGGATAAAAAAAGATGCTAAAAAAGCTGAATCTATCACTCCTGAGGTAGTCGAGAATGTACCAAATAAACTGAAAAATAAAATACAATCTATCCAAGATGGAGTACTTACCTCTACACCAGAGAATGTATCCCAAAAATCCAAATATACAACTCAAAACACCACAGTCTCACCTGAAGTAGTGTACCTGGAAGATGAGTCACTCAGGATTCGCCAAAAATTTCTACAGCATCCATGATTTCATGAGAAACAAACAGCCATAGAGATACAGCCATTTTTTCAGGCTACGAATGGGTATATGTTTGATCCTTTAGATGGATGGATAGAGTCAGATGGTGTGTGATGAGTACATTTTCAAAAAACATATCATTCTATACGTGTAGATCTCCGACTTCTAGAGGATACATGAGATGGACTTCAGATGAATATCTCACTCAGCGGAGATATGAAAAAGAATTATCTTTCCATCGCAAGTGATGGATTCATAAAGTGAATAGATAAAGATGGACAGAGTTTTCAGATACGTCCGACCTATGCTATCCAGAGAAATCCAGCAACATTAGAAATTACATTACTTGTATGAGAATGACTCTGAATAAGCCAAGCTTCCCAGATATTGCTCGATTCCACATTTGCCAAATCAGGAAGTAGTTTTACTCTATATGCCCCATATTTATTTTAGGATGCCAAAATAGCCTCCTATTACGCATTGTTTTTGACAAATTTATAAAAAAGCGCTATTATTATAACTCTATTATATATATACTTATGCCACTCGATATAGAATCAGTACGTGAAAACATCCAAAAATGAGAAGTAAAAATAAGAAAATGAGAATGAATCACCCATGCCCTATTACGAGCAGGTGATAGTGAAAATGCAAATAAGAGTACAAAGGAACTCGAAAAGATCTTTCTATCTCTCGATAGAGAGAATAAAAGAATGCTAAAAACCCTCGCAGAAGAAGTGGCAGAGAATGCACCATTTTCAGCGAGACCAAAAAAGACAGCACTTCTCGGTGATATTTTGACACTTACTCCTCAGAGTATCGCACCATCGGATAGTTCCATACCAGATAACACTATCTCAGAATGACTAGTGCCTCCAGTAGAGGCTGCCCCGATGCCAACGGTGGTAACTGTAGATGATGATTTCCAAAGAAAAGAATATCCAGGTAGTGGAGTATATACATGACAGTTTGTAGAGGGTAAACGTCATGGTATATGATTATTCATTGATAGTTCCGAAAATGGTTATTCGTGAGAGTGGAAAGATGATATGCGAAATGGTGGTGGGCAGTTGGTTTTTTCTGACGGGTCGTACTATGACTGAACGTTTCGAGATGATGATTTCGAGACATGAAAATTCTATAATGCAGATGGTACTACTAGTACGAAAGACGGGGAAAACGAATCTGATGCGGAGGTTTCCCATGAAGATACTGAAATTCCTATCCAGAAAAAGGAAGATGTCATCCCAGTACAATATCCAGAATGAGAATATAGGTGAACCTATGAATCAGATCTACGCAGTGGGTACGGGATTATGAATTTTCAGAATGGAGACTATTATAAATGAGAGTGGAAAAATGATATGCGAGATGGGAAGGGATTGTATATCAGGAATGGAAATAGATTTATATGAGTATTTAAAGAGAACCAGTTCTATATATGAGAATTGACAGACGCATCCCAGAGAATCGTCTCTACCTATACAGATGGGGAAGAAACCATTATCATACCACAGGATGTACTTCAGACTCATACGGATGGTAGTGTAGAAAAAAAGGTGAGTATAGGAGTGAAGAAGATTAAAAATAAAAAACAGAATCATCCTATAGAAAAATCTCTAGAACCTCAAACCCATATATCCACAGTATCTCCAGAAGTGAAATCTGCACAAAAACCTATAATAAACAATAAAGATGAAGTATCTAAAAAGCTAGATACTCAAAAAAAAGAAGAGTACTCACCCCTGAGTGGAGTACCCAATCCAAATCCCTCAGATCCTATATCTGAAGAATCTGTCAAAAATGAATTTAGAAAGCCGAATTTTTTCCAAAAATTATGGAAAAAATGGTTTCTGAAAGATTCAGAAAAATAATTATCTCTTCGGAAATATCTTGTCGAGGACTTTTTGTTCTTTTCTCCAGTTCTTATGGACTTTCACACGGAGGGCGAGAAAAACTTTTTTATCGAAGATTTCTTCGAGAATGATTCGAGAATTTGTTCCGATTTTTTGGATCTTTTGGCCTCATTTACCGATGACGATCACTTTTTGACTGTCAGCCTCCACATTTATATATGCTTGGATAGAGAGCATCGGTCCTTTGCCCTCGAGCTTTTCTTCTATCTGGGAGACTTCGATATAGCATGCATATGGTATCTCATCGCCGAGCGAGAGAAAGAGCTGTTCTCGGATGACTTCGCTGATACGGAGATCCATCGGCTGATCGGTATAGTAGTCGCTGTCATAGAGAAATGGACCCTCTGGAAGATGTGTAGAGATTTTTTCGATAAGCTCAGAAAAGCCCACCCCCGTGATACTATCTATGTGTATATCAGCATCGGTAGGATAAAATATATCAGCACTTTCTGGTCTTTCTGCGATTTTTAGATCCCCATCTTCTATCGTCCACTTTCCTTTCGCGACACTAGATTTAGTAGAAAATTTTTCATCATGTTTCGCTATGATATCTTGCTTGGTTTCGATACGGATAATCGGTGTTTTTATACCGGAGAGGAGCGTATCTATGCGCTCATCTTCGGCGCCATATGGACGTGTTGGATCGAGGAGTCTGAGGATTATATCAGCATTATGGAGAGAGTTATATGCTTCGGTATTTATCCTTTCATTTATATCATAGGCTTTCTGACTACCATATTGTTCTCAGGCATGATGATGGATGCCAGGAGTATCGAGAAATATTATCTGTAAATCTTTTTTCTCATCGGTAAAAATCCCTGTTATAGAGCGCTGAGTGGTCTGAGGACGTGGAGATATGGCACTGACTTTTTCGCCGATGAGGGCATTTATGAGTGTAGATTTTCCAGCATTTGGACGTCCGACGATGGCGACATATCCGACTTTGGGCATGAGTATGGGGTTTATAGGTTTTTACCGATTTTCTGGAATTTTTTCTGTATAGTTACCAAGAGTTGGTATATCTTTTCCTCGCTTTCCCAGAGAGGAAGTTGATATGGGGTATATTTATTTTTTATCTCCATTTTGAGTTTGTTTTAACTTATTCTTCCATTCACCGACTTTGCGGCGGAGTGTCTCAGAGGCTTTTATCGGGTTCATATAGGGCTGCACATCACTATCGAAGATGACAGTAGGTCACTCTTTGCATCTTCCCTGACAGAGACACGTCTCGATGACGACATCTTCCGGATATGCATAAAAATCTTTATCTGACAGGAGCCGTTTCTCGATAAATGATGAAAATCGCTCACTACAGGAGCGTCATGTACAGATTTTCACAGTGAGGGGAGATGACATGAGAGGATTGTAGGGAAAAATCGTCCTATTGCAATCATTTTTAACAACACAAGCAATCTATGGCATGATCTTCCACTGTTCTCATGAGTTCTTGTATTTCTTCTTCTCGCTGTCTTTCAAACTTTAATGCATTCTCTAACCATTTTTGATTCGTTATCTTACTCATAATAGCCTCGATAGTGAAATCATCTCATAAATACTGGTTTACATAGGCTTCCCCATAGTATGCTCATTTATGTTCGCCATGGTCAAATCTAATTTGCCTTAATTCATCTTGGGTGAAAATATTATTTTTTATTCCCCATGCAAGCAAATTCGTTCCGAATACATGGTCTGCATATTCTATAGTTGCTTGGTTAAATACTTTTCGAGAATCCTTACTCAAGGACTGCGTTAATCAATAAGCAATTTCATATTCATTTATCATTTCTTGATTATATAACTCAAGTACTGGATAAATGACTTGGGATATATCCTCAGTTGTTTTTATAGAAAGGCGGAGCTCTGATAGTCTGATATTGGTAACTTTATCTCATAAGGTCGGCGTTATAAGAGAGTTATTTGATAACAATCTAAATGCGACTTCCCTCAGTCTATCGAAATTAGGATATTCAGGAGGAAAGTCATAGAGAGATTCAAGAGTGTGGGTATTCATGAGATGAAATTTATTATTAAAATTAATTATAATATAAAATGTAAAAAAGCAAATTAAAATCCCCAATCTAACGAGAATTGTTTCCCACAAGTTTTATCGGATGCATGCCTGTGTAGTTTATGCTTCCTCAATGCCAAAAAAACCTGCCATTCAAGGCAGGTTTTGCTTTCTAGAACTATATTGATTACCACACTTCCATCTTCTATTCTTCTTCGTCCTCCTCGAATTTCACACCACGTTCTGCACGGATTTTTTCTGTGATATTATTTGGTACCTGAGCATAGTGAGCAAACTCCATAGCGTATGTCGCACGACCCTGGCTCGATGAGCGGAGATCTGTAGAGTATCCGAACATTTCTGAGAGTGGTACATGAGCACGGATGATTTTTGCCATACCACGTTCTGTCATCTCGATGATCTGACCACGCTTACTATTGAGGTTTCCGAGGACATCACCCATGTACTCTTCTGGAGTATTCACCTCTACGAGCATGATAGGCTCGAGGAGGGCTGGGCGAGCTTTTTTCGCAGCCTGGCGGAATGCCTTAATCGCAGCCATACGGAACGCGAGCTCATTTGAGTCGACATCATGGTAGCTACCGAATGTGAGTGTCGCACGGACATCCACGATAGGATATCCAGCGATAATACCACGAGCGTATGCCTGTACGAGACCCTTTTCGATCGCAGGGATGAACTCACGAGGGACGACTCATCCGACGATTTTGTTTACAAACACTGTTTCTGAAGCAAGAGCTTCCGGATCTGCAGCACGCATCTCTGGAGTGATCGGCTCGAATGTCATGACGACATCACCGAACTGTCCACGACCTCCTGATTGTTTTTTATGGACTCCACGCTCGTCAGTTACAGTAGCAGTGATGGTTTCACGGTATGCTACCTGAGGAGCACCGACATTGGCCTCGACCTTAAACTCACGCTTCATACGATCTACGAGGATTTCGAGGTGAAGCTCTCCCATACCCGCCATGATCGTCTGACCAGTTTCAGCATTGGATGATACACGGAATGATGGATCTTCTTCAGCGAGTTTATTGAGCGCCATACCCATTTTTTCCTGATCAGCCTTTGTCTTTGGCTCTACAGAGATAGAGATTACTGGCTCTGGAAATATCATACGTTCGAGGACGAGAGGCTTGTTCTCATCACAGAGCGTGTCACCAGTTTTTGTATCCTTGAGTCCGATAACTGCACCGATATTACCTGCTGGGATCTCATCGATCTCAGTACGGTTGTTCGCGTGCATCTGGAGCAGGCGTCCGATACGCTCTCTCTCACCAGAGACAGAGTTCAGTACGTAGGTACCAGATTTTAGAGTACCAGCATAGACACGTACGAATGTGATACGTCCGACGAATGGATCTGTCATGATCTTAAACGCGATAGCACCAAGAGTTTCATTTGGATCTTGTTTGAGGGTGATTTTTGTCTCGATATCATCGACATCAGTACCAGTGATAGTTCCCTCGTTTACATCGAGTGGAGATGGGAGGTAGTCTACTACCGCATCGAGGACGAGCTGGACTCACTTATTCATGAGGGCACTACCACACATGAGTGGGTAGAGTGCATCAGCGATTACTCATTTTCGGATACCTTGCTTTATCTCAGCTTCTGTGAGAGTTCCATTTTCGAAGAACTTGTTCATGAGCTCGTCATCTTGCTCTGCAGCTTTCTCGACGAGGGCTTCATGCCATTTCTGAGCCTCAGCCTTATGTGACTCAGGGATATCCATCTCTACGACCTTCTCACCCATCTTTCCCTCGAACTTATATGCACGCATATTTACGAGAGAGATGATACCTTCGAAGTCGTTTTCCTGACCGATAGGGAGCTGGATAGGGATGACTTTGTTTCCAGCGAGACGCTTTATGATAGACTCATATGTCATCATAAAGTTACCACCCGTCTTATCCATCTTATTCGCGAATGCGATACGAGGAACTCCGTATTTATCTGCCTGCTTCCATACTGTCTCAGACTGTGGCTCTACACCCTGTGATGCATCGAATACTGCTACAGCACCGTCGAGTACACGCATAGAACGCTCTACCTCGATCGTAAAGTCTACGTGTCCAGGAGTATCGATGAGATTGAGCTGTACGCCGTTCCATGTCGTAGTCGTCGCAGCAGAGGTGATAGTGATACCACGCTCTTGCTCCTGAGCCATCCAGTCCATAGTCGCCGCACCATCGTGTACTTCACCGATCTTATGTGTGATACCGCTATAGAAAAGGACACGCTCAGACGTAGTCGTCTTACCCGCATCGATATGCGCACAGATACCAAAGTTTCGGATTCCTTTTAGATCCTTAGAAATAGCCATAGAGTAGCAGTTAGAAAGTAGATTTTAGAGATGAGTAAAAGATACAAAATCTCCAAATTTCGGCGTGATAATATGGAAAAATGTATGAATGTCAAAAGAGATTTTTCCTCTATTTACCCATGATGATACCCACTCCCTTTCATGATCTCATGGGCACGATAGATCTGCTCGATGAGGATGAGGAGGGCGAGTGAGTGTGGCATGACGAAGTCAGATATACGCAGTGTCGTATGTGGTGTCTTCTGGAAGAGCTCGAGATCTACCCCATAGCTCCCACCGATGATAAATATAATATCCTCTGCAGCATCACGACTCGTCTCGAGCATGTCTCTGAAATCCATAGTATCCTGGGGTTTACCGCGTTCATCAAGGAGGATGACACGTCCTCGTAGCTTCGCGAGCTTCTCTTGGATGAGGAGAGTTTCCTTTACCTTTATATACTCTGGATTCGTATGCGATATCGGCTTTAGGAGGGTGATATTGGCGAACTTTTGTATACGTTTTTCGTATTCGCGTATGGCTTCGGAGAAATGTTTGTACCCGTCAGAAACAGCGAGAATCGTAATCATAAAATAGGGTAAATGAGTCTAGAAGAGCCTTTTGATACTGAAAAACAGTATTATAGAGAGAATCTATTATAGAGAAGAGTAAAAAATCAGCAAAAAAATTTTGACATCACCTCGATTTTTTATATTATCTGCCCGAGCGCCACCATAGCTCAGTTGGTAGAGCATCGGTTTTGTAAACCGGCGGTCATCAGTTCAAGTCTGATTGGTGGCTCCATTCTCTGGAGTTTTAATGTTTGGAATATTGGATTTTGGTAAAAAACAATATCGAAAATCTAAAATTCTGAGGGTTAAAACTTTTTTTCTGGGTCGGTTCCAGAGCGGTCAAATGGGGAGGACTGTAAATCCTTTGTCTACGACTTCGTAGGTTCGAATCCTACCCGGCCCACCATTAGTTTTTTCTGCCCAGGTGGTGGAATTGGTAGACACGACGGTCTTAGAAGCCGTTGCCGTACGGTGTAAGAGTTCAAGTCTCTTCCTGGGCACCACTTCGGTTCAGTATTCGAAAGTAGGGATTATGTTCTTAGTTTTGAGTATTGAATCTCATGGTTTGTTATTTCGCCATAAAAAATAACAAGAGGCACTCGTATCTTTCCTCGAGACGAGGACTGAGCGATTCGCGATTACTCTTAACCATTCATTTTTATGAAAAGCAATATCCACCCAGCATGGAAGATGGTAAATGTCATCTGTTCATGTGGAAATACTTTCGAAACTGGAAGTACGATAAAAGGTGATGAGATACGTGTCGAAACCTGTTCTAAATGTCACCCATTCTACACAGGAAAGAAGACCCTCCTCAAAACCAGTACTATGGACAAGTTCTATGCTCGTCAGAAGAAGACAGAAGAGCTCGGAAAATAGGAAAAATCCCCATCATATGATGGGGATTTTTTATCTTTGCCGTGCATCCTGCGCATTATATGCTTTTTCGAATGTTTGGGAAATGAGAGCGAGGTAGGTATCGAGGTTGCCCCTGAGTTTCAGATAGTCATCGAAAATGATGACGAGAAGGATATGTGTGATATAAGTACGATCCATTTCTTGGTAAGCGAGGATGGCCTTGGGTACAGTTTCATGTGCTCTGGAGCGCTCTGAGTCAATCGTAGCTTGGTATGTTCTCCATATTTTCCCGGCTTGTTCTGTGGTAGTAGCACGATTTTGGAGCGTGACATCGCGGAGTGATAACTCTGTCTTTTCTGCTTCAGAAAAATCATTTTGTAGATTTGCCTCGAGATAATCGAGATAATACGTATAACTACAATATTCTTGCATCGCGCTCGCAGAAAGCCGGTCGATGACTTTATCTTCGGGACTTTCTGTACGATTTTGATTACAATTCATGCGTGACATAAGAGACTCATATTTTTTCCGTTCTTTTTCTAGACTTTTTTGGATGTCGCTCGCCTGAGAATTTCAGCGTATGGATTCCTCCAGTCGAGTGAGCTTGTCCTGGCGACTTGCTAGCACAGCACAGCCAAATACGGCATTCATATTTTTTCGATATATTTTTCGTGCGATTTCTGTAGTACGAAATCCAGGGATATTACCGAGATTCGAAAGAGTGAGATTCTCGAGAAATCCTCCACCGCTTTTTGTATCCGCATTTTCCATACAATTCACTACACTTTTTAGTCCTTCCTCTGTAAAATCAGGATAGTCGCAGGAACTTGTCTTTCAAAGATTCGGATTTTTGGTCCAGGGAAGTCCTGTTTTCGTGCAACTCTGAGATACTTTTTGCGTATAGCATGCATACGTCTTCGTATCACAGCCGACCATATCCTCAGCTGCCACTATCGGTATGATACTGGATGAGACAGTCACAAGCGAGATGAAAGTATAAAAAAATTTCATAATTAGACAGCACCTATGCGATAAATAATTTCTTTCTCGACGAACTCTCTCTCGCGACCATACTTTAATCGCGAAAGCTCTTTCAGGGCGGCTCCGATTTTTGCATCTGGCATCTCAGCAAATGGATTCGGTGGTGAGAGGGAGAATCCTGGTGTTGGTTGATTATCGACCGAGAGTTTGAGTGCAGCCTTAAACTTATCCATATTGACGAAGTCTTGCTCAGAGTATGCTGGAGCAAATTGCTTCGCCATGAACTCAGCATCCTCCGCACCGAGCTTATAACTCATGACAGTTCCTACGTTACCAAATATGGCTCACTTGAGATTCAGATTCGATTTCGTGAGAGCATCTGACTTCTCGAGTTGTCCGAGGTACTGATGCGCGATGACGAGTCCGAGGCGATACTTACGAGCTTCTGAGAGGATAGACTCGATAGAGTCGGTCACATAGTTCTGGAACTCGTCGATATAGAGAAAGAAATCTTTACGATCCTCTTTCGCCATATTTTGTCTGCGTAGGGCTGCGATCTGTATCTTCGAGACGAGGATGAGACCGAGCAGCGTCGAGTTCAGATCACCGATGATACCTTTCGAGAGTGAGATGAGGAGGAGTTTTTCATTGTTCATGATCTCTCCGATATCGAATGCGCTCTTCGTCTGTCACACGATATTACGCATCATGGTATTGGTGATAAATTGTCCGAATTTCGCTGCGAAATATGGGATAATTTCTCCTTTTTCTCGCTCACCCATCTTGGCATACGTATAATCCCACCAGGCTTTTACGACTGCATTTTTTAGGGTAGCTCGGCGCTCCCGCTGGAAGTTATCATCTGTAAAGAGTCTGATAATATCAGTGATGGCTCAGCCTTGTGGATAGTCCATGAGGGTGAGACATCCATTGCGAAAGTAGTCCTGGATACGAGGTCCGAATATCTCACTTCCAAAGAGTTTTATCATGATATTCGTAGCATCGGCTACGACCATTTGTTTTTCGTCATCATTCGCGGCTTCGAGCATATTCAGCCCCATAGGACGTGCGAGATCCCCAGGGTCAAAATATACCAAATCATCAGCACGTTCTCTAGGGATATATCATACGAGTTCTTTCGCGAGGTCACCGTGTGGGTCGAGTATGGCAAGTCCACGTCACTCGCGCACATCTTGGCGCGCCATCGTCGATAGGATAGATGATTTACCTGTACCAGTCTGTCCGATGACATAAAAATGTCGAAATCGGTCCTCATTTTTGATAAAAATCGGTTTTTTCTCTCCACGAAATACATTATCTCCGATATACAGTCACTCTTTTGCGATATTGGTTGGTGCCTTTATCAGCTTAAACCGCTGCCAACGAATCTCAGGTTGCTTATTATATTTACTATGCGGAAAGTGAAAAAGTGTCGCGAGCTCCTCACTATTGAGTATATATCCACCTTGCCAAGCACTAAATTGACGAAAAATATAGTTATTGATGAGGAGTGAGATAGATTTTTTCTTTACGGCTTTAAATCGGTTATACATCGGTGAAGCGAACTGAGAAAATGCAGAAAGAATATTTTGGAGCTCCGCATAGACATCATTCTCGTCATTACCAGTCGTAATAACACGTATTGTTACCTGATAGCCTGTCTTTTTTATTTTTTCTTTCATAAGCCCTTCTTCATCGATCGGCTCACTCTCATCATGTTCATCTGAAGATGATTTTTCAGAGTTTCAGCGTGTAAATGCATCGATAAATCAAAGTATCCAATCGAGAGGATTCCATGACATATGGTGTCATCATTTTTTCTCAGATTTTTTTATATGTTTACGGATTCGGTCTTGCCAGTCATCATCTACTGGTCTCATGAGAATCTGGATGGAGCTCGACTCTTCCTCGTTGAGTTTTCCGAGTGCAGAAAGGAGGCTATTCATCGGGTCAGTCTCGAGTTTTTGATAGGTACGTATTGGGAATTCATCATGTTTCTTGAGCTTCAAGATCTCGCCTCGCACCACACTCCGCCCTTCGAAAATATTGACTTCATCCGTCTCCTCGATACTCGCATCTGGATAAAAACCGAGAATCTGTTTTTCGACAAGGATTTTCGATTTTTTTGGTACGACGATATAAAAGTATATTTCCTGTTTATGGGCGATATATTCGAGAGAGATATACTCCTGACCAAAGAGCCATCCCATCGCATTTCCTACATAGAGAGACTTCATACTTGCGAGGAGTTGCTCCATGATAGATATCTGCTCACGAAAGTCTTTGACAGTGTCTCATCGCTCATCTTTTTCACTATCTTTCCGTCCGATGATAATACGGAGAAATCTCATATCGAGTGAGCGTTTTAGTGCGATCTTCTTTTTCGTGAGAATATAAAAAACTCATACCACGAAGAGTACTCCTAAAATAAGAAAAATGACTTCCGCTATCTGCATGAAGTCATTATACTAAAAAGCTCATAAAAATGCAAAAATTCCCCGTTTTTTTAGCCTTTCAGAAAGAAAAATCGAAATATTGCCTGACTGGCTACGAGAAGTATAAGTCCGATAGCAAGATAGATAATAGTACGTTTTGCCTTCTTTAACTTCTCTTCATCACCCCCGGATATGAAGATGAGCCATCCAGCATATATAACCATGATGACAGCAAAAAGTGCGAGAAAACTACTGAGATAGGTGAGTATTTTTCAGAATACATTAATACTTGCTCCAAGATTTTGGTTTTCGATTTCACATGTTCAAAAACTCCAGACGTTATTTTTACACTCTCACGATGGCTCACCATAGAGGGCAGTGACGAGAAATTTTGGGACTCGTATAAGGAGGTACCCAATGAGTGCATATATGACGATATTTTTTCATTTTTTCAGCTTTTCTTCGTCACCAGCTCCGGTGATAATCGTATAAAATGCATATATCGCCATCGCGATAAAGCCAAATGATGCCAGAAGGAGGAGGATATTTACTATCGGCTCAAATACATTTATCCATGTCATCCATCCGAGTCGTCCATCGATACGAGCAAAGTTCTCATCGAAGTAGAGTGTACGCCATATAGAATAGGCGATTTGCATAAAGAATACTCCCACAGATACCCAGATAATATTGCTTTTCCATTTTTTTTGTGCCTCTTCGTCCCCTCATCAGAAAAATAATTTCATCACACCGACGATGAGAAAAATAACCGCAATAAGAATGAAAAAATTTTTAATTCCTCCTGCTATAGCGATAAATGTATTTTGGATAGCATCGTTATTTCCAGTTGGTATATAGAAGAAATCAAGTACCGGATAGATAAAAGTACTTAAGTTATCATGCTCACTATTTCCTCATATCATCACATTCGTTGTATCGCGAATATTGAGACTATCATTCACAGCAAATGCATCTGAGAATGTGAAAGATGCAAGGAAAAAAAGAAGGAGATATTTCATATCGAGGAAAGATAATATGGTATGACTATAAAGATTTTTGTATCATTCGCAAGTTATGCTCATTTTTCGGTTTTTTCTTTTTCGCGTTTTATGCGCTGATCTTCTTTAATTTTTTCTTTATAGGCTTCTTTTTGTTCTTGGTGTTTTTTCTCTTCATCACGGATCTTATTTACATTTTCGAAGATTTTTTTCTCGACGAAGTCTTTTTTCTTCGTGTATTTTTCACGAGAGACTTTCAGGAGGACGTCACGAGACTGCTGCGGTGGCACATCGATACGCTCTCTGAGTGGTGCATAGGTCGTCGCAGAAAATACTGGTGATGGCATCCCATGGATGAGGAGCTTTGTGTAGATATCGTATTTTTTCAGGTTCATGAGGTCATTGGGAGTGATCATATCTTCACCGCCCATGACTTCCGCGAGTGTGAGCGCATCATGGTATCCTACCTGGAATGCGACGAGAGATCCTACATTCCCAAATACTGCACCTTGTACTGTCTCCGCCATCTGTGCGATATACTGATTCGCCATAGTAAGTGAGAGCTTATACTTACGAGCCTCTGAGAGTATCGTCGCGAATGAGTCGGTCGCGAAGTTCTGGAACTCATCGACATAGAGTCAGAAATCTACACGTTCTGCTTCGGGTATATCAGCACGTGTCATGGCTTCTATCTGGAACTTTGTCACCATCATCGCACCGAGGAGGGCACTCGCATCCTCACCGATACGTCATTTTGAGAGGTTTACGAGAAATATTTTTTTATTATCCATGATCCACCGCAGAGAAAATGGATTTTTCGGCTGACCGAGGATGTTTCGAAGTATTGGTGATGAGAGAAATTGCCCGACTTTATTGAGTATGGGATTCACCGCTTCGCTCTGCATCGATGGACTCATCTTCGCGAACTCTTCGTTCCAGAACTGGACGAGGATAGGATCATCTATCTTCGAGACAACCTTACGTCTATAGGCTTCATGGGTGAGCATGAGTGGGATAGAGATGAGTGTCGTTTCTGGGATGAGTAGGAGTGTGAGGATAGTGTTGCGGAGGATGTACTCGAGACGGGGCCCCCAGCTCTCGGCAAACATCTTCTTAAAAATCGATACGAGCCCACCAGCTACGATAGGACGGAGCTCTGGGTGGGGATTATCGAGCATGTTAAATCCTATCGGATACTCCTGATCCGCTGGATCAAATAGGACGATATCATTCGTGCGTGACTTCGGGATATTCGCGAGTATCGTCTCGACGAGGTCTCCATGTGGATCAATGACAGCGACACCACGACCATTTAGAATATCGGTATATATCATATTCTCGAGGAGCGTCGACTTACCCATACCGGTCTTCCCGATGATATAGGTATGTCTCGCTCTGTCGATAGGCTCGAGCCCGAATCCCTGGAGTCCGCCGCGGTAGTTCGCCATGCCGATAGGAGTGTTTGGATTGTCTGTAGATGGGAGATTGTGTGGGGGTTCGAATTTACGGGTCGTCACCCAGTGGATACCAGGAGTTTTCACGTAGAGCGTGGGGAGATGGATGAGTCCTGCGAGTTCGGTGACGGAGAGTATCATCGACGACTTCGCGAGCTTATGGAGTCATGGGAGATTCTCTATGATGCGCGTTTTTTTGCTTTTTAGGTGGTTGCCATTGGGATTGGCGAATATATTCAGGCTCCCAGCGAGCTCACGGAGTATCATCTCATCATTTACTCTATCGTGTACATCTTTCACGATGCGTATCTGTACCTGATAGCCATAGCTCTCGAGCTTGGTCTCAGTTTTTTCTTTTTTGTCCTCGTGGGCATGTCATGTATCATGCTCGTCTTCACCTTTTGGTATGAGAAATGAGAGCACTTTCGCCGTCCATGAGAGCGGGAGAAAGAGCCATCCGATATGACTCGCGAAGTGGAGCGCCTGCATGCGGAGAAAGTCCGGTATGAAGTGTGACTCCCAGATACTGATACTCCCATGTTCTCTCCAGATATGGTCTTCGAGCGGAGCAAAGTCGATGATGAAGGCTCATTTTTCTCATTTTGGCACCTTCGATAGAGCGCTTGTCAGTGATGAGAGTGGGTCGATGCTTTCTTTTTCAGTGCGATCCTTTAGATTGACATAGAGTTTCAGTGTATCGAGGGAGTGATGAGCGAGGGTGATGTCGCGGACTCGATAGGATGCCTTTTTCGGGAGTGGTGACTCACACTCGAAGAGCTCTACATCGCTATAGTGAGCATATATCTGACTCGTCATAAATGAGGCGAACTCTCTATCGGTCGAGAGGAAAAATCGTATCCTCCCCTCATTCGCGACCATCTCGAGGCGAAATACTGGGTGGACGCTATGATGCCAAAATTGCCACCATGGATGGAGGTGCTCGACCGCATGATGGAGGGTCGAGAGCATCTCCCGAGCGACGAAGACTCATTTTTCATTCGCGCGATCCACGGCGACCTCGTATGTGATAGTATGATGAGAGTGGGACATATACATCTATCATACACGAATATTCTCTAAATTCCAAAAAATTCTATTTGTCATTTTGCTTTCTCTCTCTATACTCTCGTTATGACTTGCCAAAATCCGAAAATACAGACCAATCACACTCCGATTCTCGACCGATGAGAAGAGGCATTTCGTGAGATACGCATCGGGAGATCGTCATGTCAAAAGTATCTCCTCATCCCAGAGAAAGATGGGGTCTATACGAGAAAGTTCATCCTCGAGGAGGGGGCGATATTCCGATGAGCTGCAGTTATCATTTGAGCAAATATGGTTCTAAAAATGTCCGTTTTTATAGAGGGATCAGATACTGAGGCATCACTCGATCTCCTCGCGCTCGCGAAAGATGGGAGTACTCTCGATATCGCTGGGACGGGAGGAGTCGCACTCGGATGTGAGCGTGTGAAGCTCCGAGTCGACCAGACCTATATCCTCCTCGGGACGGGTGCGCGCGTACTCGGTCGTCCGACTCTCGAGGTCGCGACAGACTCTATCGAGTGATGACACTCATGTCGGATACATCGGATATCTGAAGAGTCACTCTTCTATCTCGCATCACATGGGATCGATGCATCGACTGCAGAGGGGATGCTCATCGAGGCGGAGATAGGGCGGCATGTCGCGGTGATGGAGGGTGAGGCGGAGGGTATAAAAGAGGAGATACTCTCGAAACTTATGTAATTCTTTTTTGCTTTTTCAGATTTTTCTCTATAATCATCCCATGATAACGGTGCCAAACACATGCGTCTTCATACGATAAAAAGGGGTCTTTCGAGACCTCTTTTTTCTTTTTCAGTACTTTCTAGTTTAGGATAGGTTCCTTTTGTGACCAAAAGGAACCAAAAGTCTCGGGGTGGCAACGTAGTATATAGGAGTACTGCTCGATTCGTGATTTTCACGCGATTGCCACCCCGAACCCCAGCGATTTTATCTATTTTTAGAAATGAAATTCGCCAAGGAAAGAAGCAAAAAGAAAAATCACGTACTATTAGCTCACAAATTATTCACTTTATGAAAATCATTTTCATCACATGAGGTGTCCTCTCGGGCATCGGAAAGGGCATATCTGCTGCATCTATCGGCGCACTGCTGAAGTCCGCAGGCAAGAAGATATACTGCCAGAAATTCGACTGATACCTCAATGTGGATCCTGGTACGATGAGTCCATATCAGCATGGAGAGGTATTCGTGACGGCTGATGGAGCTGAGACGGATCTTGATATCGGTCACTATGAACGATTTCTCGATACAGATATGAATCGGTTTTCTTCATTTACCTCGTGAAAGCTCTATGAAGAGATCATAGCGAGAGAGCGTCGCGGTGACTATCTCGGGGGTACGGTCCAGATCGTCCCACACCTCACGGACCTCGTAAAGGAAAAAATCCGCACCTGAGCCGAATCTGCTGGAGCTGATATCTCCATCATAGAAATCGGCGGTACGGTCGGTGATATGGAGAATGAGTATATCCTCGAGTCGGCTCGTCAGCTCAGACATGAGCTCGGAGAGGAGCATGTACAGTTCATCCATGTGGCGCTCCTGCCATACCTCATGGCATCGAAAGAACTCAAAACGAAGCCCATACAGCACTCTATCCGTACGCTTATGAGTTATGGGATTTCTCCAGACTTTCTCATCGTGCGTGCTGATACTGATATCCCAGAAGACATGCTCGCGAAGATCGCATCGGCATCGGGTATCCAGCGGGATGCCGTCATCTCAGCGCCGACACTCGATACGATCTATCGTGTACCACTCGCATTCCATCGAGACCATCTCTGAGAAAAGCTTCTCTCGAATCTGCATATCCCATTTACACGGCTCGATATGAAGCCGTGGGAAGACTTCCTCTCGAATATCGATAGCTCGCTCGAAGTACTGCGTATCGGTATGGTCGGGAAATATGTCTGACTCGAAGATGCATACTATTCTCTGAATGAATGACTAAAGTGTGCAGGATTCGCTCATAAAAAACGCATAAAAATCCGATTCGTCGAAGCGGAAGATATCGAAAAAGAGGGAGAAAAGCTTCTCGAATGACTCGATGGTATCTGTATCCCTGGGGGATTCGGGACGCGTGGGACAGAGGGGATGATCATGGCAGCCCGTTATGCACGAGAAAAGCAGATACCCTATCTCGGAGTGTGTCTCGGGTCTCAGATCATGGCGATAGAGTTTGCGAGAAATGTGCTCGGAATCACTGATGCATCGAGTGAAGAGTTCACCCCAGAGGGCGCACATAATATCATCCATATCATGGATCATCAGAAAGAGCTGACGACCAAGTGAGGCAACATGCGTCTCGGCTCATATCCGTGTATCATCCGCGAGGGTTCTATTGCAGCGAAAATTTACTCATCCACAGAAGTGATAGAGCGACATCGACATAGGTTCGAGTTCGACCCTGCATATCGTACTCAGATGGAAAAAGAGGGATTCATCGTATCGGCAACTTCACCAGATGGGAGCCTCGCTGAGGTCGTGGAACTTCGAGATCATCCCTATATGATAGCGACTCAGGCGCATCCAGAGCTCATATCTCGACCATTTCGACCGCATCCACTCTTTATGGGATTTATCGGTGCGATGACTGTATAAGGAGAGATTTTTTTATAAATGAGTGCTCATCATGGTAGTCTTCGCGGATATCGAGATAGTACCTGACATAAAAAATAGAGAACATCGCCCGAGAGAGTACAGAACTCATACTGTACCAGAGCGCGAACCATCCTATCATGGGGATGATCCTCACACTATTTTCTCATACATATGCCTCGAGCGACTGGAGTATGAGTGTGATATCATCTCTATAGAGCACCATGAGGCGAGCGATATCATCCGCGATATTCCCGACCCCGAAGACGGAGAGTATCTGCATCATCATCGACTCGATGAGTCCGCTCGTGATCCAGATGATGATAGCATATCCGCATATCTGATAAAACATCCTCCACACCCGACCGCGTGTCATACGGAGTGCGAGTCGCCATGAGGGATAGCTCGTAGAGCCTTCTGAGAGCATATGATACCACGATACGCTCATACGAGTCCCGAGATAGATGAGCGCTCATAGACCGACCAGGGACCATATCCCACCGAGGATAGGAGCGAGAGCACTCATGAGGATAAGTCCGATGATGTAGATGGTGATGAAGAGTGTCCATGTGAGACTATACCACATGATATAGCCGAAATATGTACCGATATGCCTGCGATAGAGTCGAGAGTCTGATGCGATGTCGAGCGTCTCTGCGCGGTCGATGGAGCGTATTGGGATGATGATAGCATACCATCCTCGCATGAGAAATACTACTATCATGAGGATAAGGAGAAATACGAGAAATCCCCCGATAAGCATCAGGATAGCATCCTCTTCGATGTTTTGGGTCTTCATGAGCGTCTCACGGAGATATCTGAGCATCATATATCCACCTCAGAGAGTCGTTATCACGGAGAGAAATGACACGATGAGTGATGAGCCGACTATCGTAAAAAATCGCCTCGAAAAGAGCGTCCGAAATGCGTATTCGATGTAGGTAAAAAGTGAAGTTTTCATGGAGTGATAATATTTCTTTTTTCTCCATTTGCAATCTGAGATTTTCCTATATACTAGGCGAGTCCTGCTCGGGTGGTGCGTAAATCCCCGGAGGGGGAAATGGTAGATGTGCGAAGACACAGAACGTAAGTGATGATGTCGGAGCCATACCCCAGAGAGCGAGTATCCGCGAAGCGGTACGATGTGTGAGCATCTTTGATGCGAGCCATACTCCCGAATGCCAGCATCCAACGAAGTTGGTGCGACACATGAGAGGGGTACATTCGAGAGGGGTACATGTACCAAAATAAATAGGTCCGAAAAATATGCCCAGGTGATGGAATGGTAGACATGTACGTTTCAGATGCGTATGTCCTTCGGACGTGTGGGTTCAAATCCCATCTTGGGCACCATGAAAAATAAAAAACTTCCTCTGATTCAGAGGAAGTTTTTGTTTATTGCCAGCAAATTGTAAGACAGTAGATTAAAGCCTGAGTCACACTTATATAAGTTTTGAGACAGAAAAAAGACTCACGGAAGTGAGTCTTTATCTATTTTATCAAGCAAGAGAATAAAAATAATAGAAGTTAACTATCAGTTATATCCATAGAAATACCTCTTGTTGATTGCCACCGTCCTTTTATTTCATCCCAAAATAGACCAGAACTAAGCGCCCATTTTGGAATCTTTCGCATATCCTCTTCTGGGATATTTGGCGAAAATCTACCAAGAATACGATCAAAGAATCCAGCAGCAGGACCGTATACTGTTTTGGCAATATCCTCTTCAAATGGAGATACTACACGAGGCTTTCTATAAATAGATAACTTCACTTTTCCTTCCTTTCACTCCCTTATTTACGGAGCTTATATTAAGATGATAGTTCCTATATAAATATGTTTATATAGAGTGTGTAATAATACTAAGAAGATAGAGTTAAATGTCAACCTAATTTCCACAATTATAGCAAATTACTTCTTCGATACTGGATGTGTCGTCCCGAATGCTGCTGCGATAGCTTTTGCCTCTGCAGTCGTCTCTGGATGACCCCATCCGCTCGCACTGACACCACCGACGATATCATTCACGATATTATCAGTTCCATCAGCATTCACTCCTGCAGGTACGTAGTCGAGGCCGAGTGCCTTTCGGAGCTTCCATGCGATGTTATGGTCTGCAGTCGAGCTGTCTCCACTGACACCGAGTCCACCGACGAGAGTACCTAGAGCGTTATAGAGTCCGAGCCCACCACCGAATACATTTACACCACCGATCTTACCACCGACCATAGGGTCTGCCTCTGTACCGATAGCCGCAGAGTCTCCACGATACGCGACTTCTGTGTTTATAGGATTACTGTGTTGGAGTCCGTAGAGGCTATTTCCTGGCTGAGTCGCTGTGAAGAGATTCGCCGTAGAGAGTGCGAGTCCAGGGAGAGAAAAGGCATTCGCTGTATTTGCCTTTTGTGCTGAGATGACACGGCTACCAGGCCACTGTGCTCCGCGATCCTCACCAGAGTGAGCGACGGCTATGACGACACCATCGCGATCCACGATAGTTGCCCACATATGGAGTCCGAATCCTCCATTTTTTTCAGATACTACAGATTCGAGAGCTGATTTTAGTGCTGCATGAGTAGGGAATGTCATAGATATGTATAATAAAAGATAAAGCAAATGTACTATAGAGACTTTTTGGAGAATTCAAGTCTTTTTCGACAAAAATGAGCATTTCCATTTGGCAAATAGAGAGAAATATGCTATCCTCGTTTATATCGTAATATTTCCATTATGGCTATCGAGATCGAACGACAATTCGTCGTCAATACAGAACATCCAGAGTGGATGCAAATCCGTGATACGCTCCCATCACAGCTCATCGTCCAGTCTACTATACATCGTGGTGAAGGGAATAAGCTCCGTGTACGACTCATCACCGATAATCGTACGGGTAAAAAGTCTGCATGCTTCACATTTAAGGTAAAGAAATCGACCAAAAAATCGGCTGCAAATATCCGTGATGAATATGAGTGGGATGTGCCATATCGTGTCGCGCTCTTCGTGATGATAGGGCATGGCGAAGTCCATAAAAAGCGCTATCTCTATAAACACACCGATGGAAAAGTCTGGGAATTCGATGAGTATCAGGGTCCAAATGAGGGTATCGTACTCGCAGATATCGAGCTCAAAGAAGATAGTGAGACATTTGACCTCCCACCATGGCTCGGGAAAGAAGTGACAAAAGAGAAAAAAATCACGAATGCGTCATTTACCCTCCATCCATACATCTACTGGAGTGAGAGCGAAAAATCATGGTATAACGGACTCAAAAAAAGAAAGTAATTGACTTTTCTCTCTCCTCGATATAATACATATATGACTCACCAGGCTCGCCTCACATACCTTGTCCCCGGATACTCCATGACTTTCGTGAGGTAGTTGTTAGTACTCTATTATCCTCCACGAAAGTTTTTTGTGGAGGATTTTTTATTTCAGAGCCTATCTTTACTTTATGCCTTATGCTCGATACTACTGGACTCCTTCTCTATAATGATATCTGTGCGAATAATGAGCAGATATCTGACCCAAAATCTCTCACCAAAAAACAAGTCGAGATGATCCTCTCACTTATCTGAAATGGAGTATATCCAGAGACGACTCCACATGGTGAAAGGATATGGGTGATACCTCATAAGAAAAAACAATGATGACACTTGACGCAGTCGTTCGCAGCGAAGTTTTTTATTTCCGAAAAATAACTTTTTCTCTATACTCGAGTCTATAACTTTTTCTCTATGCAACTCCTTTCCCATATCCCATTCAAGACACAAAAGTCTATCCCATCAGGTTCGGATAATCGTGGAACATGACTCCTCCTCCAGGCTGGTATGATCCGCATGATCCTCGCCGGAGCCTATACATTCACGACACTCGGACTCCGTACACTCCGAAAGATAGAGGCTATCGTCCGTGAAGAGATGGACGCGATCGGATGTAGTGAGGTCCTCATGACCGCCCTCGGTGCGAAAGAAAGCTGGGAAAAAACTGAGCGCTGGGACTCGGTCGATGTCCTCTTTAAGCTACCAGCTGCAGAGGGTCGAGAGTATGCCCTAAATCCGACTCACGAAGAAGTCGTCACACCACTGGTCGGAGAATTTATCCAGTCGTATAAAGACCTCGATGCTATGAGCGTCTATCAGATACAGTGGAAGTTCCGGAATGAGAAACGTGCGAAATCAGGACTTCTCCGCGGTCGAGAATTTCTCATGAAAGATGCCTACTCTTTCCACCGGACTCAGGATGAGCTCGATACATACTTCGAGGTGATGCACTCCGCATATGATCGTATCTTCGCTCGACTCGGTATCGGTGAGTCGACGTACTATACGTTCGCGAGTGGGGGAGACTTCTCGAAGTACTCGTATGAGTTCCAGACGGAGCTCGGTATCGGAGAAGATGAGATATATATCTGTAAAAAATGTGGACAAGCGCATAATCTCGAGATTATCGATCCAGAGCATTTCGTCTGTGCGGAGTGTGGTCATGCAGAGTATGACAAAAAAATCGTCTCTGAAGTAGGAAATATTTTTAAGCTCGGTTCGAGATTTTCAGATGCATTCGGACTCAAGTATCAGGATGCCGATGGTGCCACGAAGTCCATCATCATGGGGTGCTATGGTATCGGGATTTCTCGTGTGATGGGTGTCATCGCAGAGAAGTTCGCAGATGCTCAGTGACTCGTCTGGCCGAGCGCCATCGCACCATATAGTCATGTCATCATCGTCATCGGAGATCATATGAGAGAGGCGACAGAGCTCGCGAAACAGCTCGAAGCGACGGGTGCAGAGGTGCTCATCGATGATAGATCGAGTGGATTCGGGCAAAAGGCTGGAGATGCTGATCTCTTCGGTATACCACATCGTATCATCCTATCCGATAAAACCCTCGAAAAATGAGGATACGAACTCAAACATCGCACATCCGATGTGGTCGAGATTATCTCATTTTCACTCTAGAAATTCGTGCGAAAAATTATCTTCTCTATCATCGCTTTTCTCCTCTGTATCCCACTCCCATGGATACTCATATCACTCATCACCGCAGATGAGGTCTATAGAGATGTCGATAGTGTCCCAGTCCATGAGGTCGGACTCCTCCTCGGGACGAGCCCATCATCGAATGGGATGAATAATATATTTTTCACCACGCGTATCGAGGCTGCGAAGACGCTCTATGAGCGCGGGAAGATACGTCAGATACTCGTCTCATGAGATAATGGTACACGAGCGTATAATGAGCCAGAAGCTATGCGAAAGGCTCTCATAAAGGCTGGAGTCCCAGATGACGTCATAGCTCTCGACTATGCAGGATTTCGGACACTCGACTCGGTCGTGCGGGCTCGTGAGGTATTCGGGCAGGAGTGAGGATTTACTATCATCTCTCAGCCATTCCATGTAGAGAGGGCGCTCTTCCTCGCATGGGCGAATGGTATCGATGCGACCGGATTCTGAGCGGCGAATGTGAGCCTCGAGATAGGACTCAGGACCTATATCAGAGAGATCGGTGCCAGGTGGATAGCGCTCTATGATGCTATCGTCGGGACGAGTCCGACCGTCCTCGGTGAGAAAGAGATCCTCACCGGCAAATAAGTTTGCGACCGTGAGAAAAATCTATACAATCCGCGCTATCCTAAGGAAACGCGAAAAAACTTCGAATTTCATCGTTATAAAAATTTATTTCTCAGTCATTTACATAATCAGTAAACTCCTATCGAAAAAATTTTTACCCCAAGAGTACTACTAAGATTCACTGCGTGAATCAAAGGGCGTCTGCCTCGAACTTCTTGTTTTTACACATTTCCAGAATTTTTCCATGATTTCCTAATGCATATTTATGACAAAACTCGATACCCTCGAAAACATCACCGTCGATAAGCTCATCTTCGGGTGAAAGTGACTCGGCGTCGCTCCAGATGGTCGAAAGGTCATCATCTCTGGATGAGTCATCCCAGGGAGTATCATCGATGTCCGCATCCTAAAGGCGAAAAAATCTCACTATGAGTGACAGCAGATGCGTGTCGTGAAGTCATCTCCTATCGAAGTCCCACTTCCAGAGGGATTCCAGATGTATGGTGGTGCGAAGTGGCTCACTATCGGCTATGAGGATCAGCTCCAGATAAAGGAAAAACAGGTAAAAGAGGCATTTCACCATATCCTCCAGGATGTCGAGGTGGTTCCAGTATTTCACCCTATCATCGCGTCACCGGAGATTTATGGATATCGCAATAAAGTTGAGTTCTCATGGGGCAAGTATATCTCCGCACGTGAGTGAGTGCATGATGAGTTCCGATTCGGATTCCATGCGCAGGGACAGTTCGACCGTATCGAGAACTGCACCTACTGTGCGCTCGCAGATACGGAGATAAATACTATCTTCCAGACGGTAGATACTCTCTCACGTGCTTCTGGATTCCCGACCTATGATCCGAAGTGAGGTCATGGCTTCTGGCGGCATCTCGTCATCCGAAAGTGACACAAAACAGGAGAAATCATGCTCGTATTTTCTGTGAATGGTACACCGAAAGATGAGTGAGTGAGTGCATTATTCGACTCTATCGTCAGAGAACTCAGCCGGGCATATCCACAGATAGCATCGATCTACTTCCTCGAAAACACAGGACGAGCCGATATCGTGACAGGTACTCCGCATCTCTTACATGGTCGTGAGAGTATCAGAGATGAGCTCCTCGGTCTCACATTCGAGATACAGCCGAAGTCATTTTTCCAGGTAAATAGTCTCGGAGCTGAGAAACTTTATACACTCGCGATCGACTCTATCGGGAAAAAATGAGGCACTCTCCTCGACCTCTATGCTGGTACTGGTACCATCGGTATACTCCTCGCGAAGCACTTTGCTCATGTATACTCAGTCGAGCTCGTCGCAGATGCGAGTCGAGATGGTGAGAAAAATGCTCTCGCGAATGATGTCCATAATATCGAGTTCGTGAATGCGAAGGTCGAAGACTTTGCTCGAGACTTCCGTACTCGTGGATGAAAGGCAGATACCATCGTCCTGGATCCACCGCGCGATGGACTCCATCCGAGTGCGATACCACATATCCTCGCATTTGGTGCGACTGAGATTATCTACGTCTCATGTAATCCTGCGACTCTCGCACGCGACCTCGAGTCCTTCATCGGTAAAAATCGTGATGAGAAGACCACATCACTCCCACTCTACCGTATCAGTGATATCACTCCAGTCGATATGTTCCCACATACGCATCATATCGAGACGGTCGTGAGGATGGAGAAAGTATAGAAAAATAGACAAAAAAATCCCCCGATACATCATTGTAGCAGGGGATTTTTATAATTACTTCTTCAGTGCACATCCCGTGAGCGTCTCTGCTCCGATGAGGACCGTCGCATTATAGAGATACTTCGTATCGCTCGCACCATCACTACAGCTGCCGCGAGTCATATTTAGGAACATATCTCACTTCACACTGCGGATCGTGACGATACCACCCTTATCATCTTCCTCCGTATCGAATGCGATATCCAGAGACCCGCTCTCTGTCGGACGTGATATAGTCGCCTTACCTGGTACGACATCCATCGCCCAGAATGGCTCTGTGCCACGAGCCGTGTATGATGAGCCAGTGGGAGTCGTGGCTAGAGTCGTATTTTCTCCGAGAGGTGTGCTCGGATATGGGCTTTTCGCGGGTTCGGATTTGCCCCAGGTACAGCTCGCGAGGAGGGTGAGAGAGAGGATGAGTGTGAGTGTAGAGATGCGCATGATAAGAGGAGTTAGTATATTAGGAGGATATGTATTTTTTATCGAAAGTAAACTATTTTCTTAGAAGAGAAAAATTCGTACCCGTACCGAGTTCACTCTCGACACGGAGCGTCATATCATAGAGTCGTGCGATACGATCTACGAGCGCGAGTCCTATCCCAGTACCAGGATACTTCCCACTCCTATCTGCTCGATAGAACCGCTCGAAAATCTTGGGTATATCTTCTCTACTCATCCCGATGCCAGTATCTGTGATGCTAAAGACTCATTTTTTATAGCTGATGTTTATGTGACCAGAGTCTTTATTATACGTAATGGCATTTTTTATGAGATTCGAGCAGAGGAGTGAGAAATGTGCTGTCTCCATGGGGAGGGTCGCGTTTTTTGGTATCTGTATGGTATGAGTGATATGACGACTCTCGAGTGCGTGAGTATGCATCTTCATGATATGTTCGATCGTCTCGAGGAGGGGTGTATTGGTTATGGTCTCTGGCTTTCGGAGATTCGCGAGCTCGATGAGTCCATCGAGGGATGTCGCGAGATTCGCTATGGTATCTATACTTTCTGCGATGAGGGTATCATCTTTTTTCGGGATATCACGCAGTATCTGGAGGTTGCCACTGACGATGGCGAGCGGAGTTTTGATCTCGTGTCCAGCATCATGGACGAAGTGTGACATGGTATCTATATTTTCTGCTACAGGACGGAGCGTCTCCCGGACGAAGTATCGACCCATGAGCCAAAATGGTATGAGTATGGCGATATCGAGGATGAGAAATCTCAGAATATCACGCATAATATCGTCTAAATCATATCCTCCAGTTTTTATGACGATGATATCAAGATTTGGATTTTTCGGGTGGGGGATTTTTTTCTGATACAATTCTCCATTATATGAAGTTTTTCCATATTCTAGAGGCATAAGAGCGGATATCTCCTCCATGCTATCAGTATCATCTCTGCCTCAGAGCCGATTCTCCACGATAGTACCACTTTTATCGACGATGAGAAATCCAATATCGAGACCCATAGGAGGACTCAGGCGATTAGATCCATCTCGATGACCTCATATATCACGAAGGGTCATCCGTTCGACGATACGATCAGCTCATTTCTCGAACTCATCCTGTAAAAATCTAGCTTCGAGTATGATACGCCCACCCAAAAACACTCATTCGAAAATCAGAAGAAAGAGAAATGCTCATCCCACAAAGAGTGTGATGAGATGTTTTTCCGTGGCATGGAGTGAGTGGGATAGCATAATTATAGAAGTGTATTGAGTATGTATCAGTAGCCCTTTCGAGTTTCGATAATGTTTGGTATTTTTTTACGGAGATAGCCGATATAGACCTCGACGATTTTGTGATTTTCCCAGACATCGTAGATGCCCCAGACTTTTTCTGCGAGTTCTGACTTTGGGATGATGCGTGTATGATTTTGCGCGAAGTAGAGGAGGAGTGAGAACTCTCGCTTCGAGAAATCTATCACCTTGTCATCATATGTCACCGAGTGTGTATCGAGATGCATCGACAGGTGCCCGATAGTGATATCTTCTGTTCACTTATGGGTACTCTCTCTACGTCCGAGTGCGCGTATGCGTGCGACGAGTTCTCTATAGTCACAGGGCTTCGAGAGGTAGTCATCCGCTCAGTAGTCGAGTCCTCTGACGATATCATCCTGCGTGCCACGAGATGTGAGCATGATGATAGGAGTATTTTTCCCCTCGGCTCGAAGTCGCCGACATATTTCGATACCGTCCATACCAGGGAGTTCGATATCGAGGATGATGACATCATAGTTATTATTTACCGCCTCCATATATCCCTCAGTCCCCGTCGTACGGAGTGTGCAGGTGATATCTGAGTTCGCGAGGTAGCGCGTGACTGTCTGAGCGAGTGCGATGTTATCTTCTATGAGGAGTGTATGCATGTGTATAAAATTATATATAAGGACCCAGTATCTCCAAATCTGGATATATCAGAAAGAGAGAAATGAATAGCATTTCTGTAGTATACATTTCTAGAGTAAATCTCAGGTAAGAAAAATCCCCACTTTGGAGTGAGGATTGTTTTCTTTTTTCTTTCTCGGATATGGATTATCGTCCACGTCCTCCGCGACCCATCATTTTCCCCATATTACCCATTTTTGGCATACTATCGAGAAGAGTCTGCTCTTCTGTCGTGAGAGTGGTACCCGCCTTTTTCTTATCCATGATAGCCTGTATTTTTTCCATATTGGTCTTCATTTCTACTTGCTTTGCCTTACGTTCGGCACGTTCTGTGATGATCTCTTTTCGGAGAGTCTCTTCATCAGTAGTGAGTGCAGTACCAGCCAGGAGCTTATCTATGACGGCTTCACGAGCATCACGTTTTGTCTCCGACTCTGTACGCTTCTTATCGAAAAATGCTTGTTTCTCAGTGTCTGTCATAGACTCGAGAGCGGTCTTCTCAGTATCAGTGAGTTCTGCACCCGGTCCCATGTGGCTACTCATGCTAGGTCCTCCATGTTGTCCATGGATTTCCTGGCTTCTTGTCCCTGTCGCTGTACCTGTTGCTGCAAAAGTAGCAACACTAGCGATACCGAGCGCGGCGATGACGGCCGTCGAAATAATAATGGATTTTTTCATAAAAGTAAAAATTAGATATATAAAAACGTATATACCGACACATCGTACTCGGGAATATTTGAGGGATTATGTGCCTCATTCCGTCCGAGATGTGAAAGGGTATGAGGAAAGTATATCACATGAGAGTAAGGGATGAGTAAGAGGGAAAAAATGATCCGTCTTAAATAGGATAGCGTAGTATAATTCCTTTATTACCGTTACCTTTGCAATACCTATTCACTTCTCAGCGCATCTATCGGCTTCATCTTCGCGGCTTTGTATGCGGGGAATATGCCGAAAAATAGTCCTGTACCGACTGAGAATGATAGTGCGAGGAGTATCTGGCTGGATGTGATAACTGCAGTGATGCTTGCTGAAAAAAAAGTATTGATGAGCGCGACGATACCATATGAGAGACCTATCCCAATGAATCCACCGAAGACGGTGAGCATGACGGATTCGACGAGAAATTGCTCGATAATATCGCGACTTTTTGCACCGATAGCCTTGCGTATGCCGATTTCTTTGGTGCGTTCAGATACAGTCACAAGGAGGATATTCATCACGCCGATACCACCAACGAAGAGCGATATTGCTGCGATACCTCAGAGAAAGATTTTGAGTGTATTCGTGATAGTCGAGAGTGTATCAAGAGTATCAGCCTGACTCGATACAGTGAATGTTGCCTTATCAGGATTTGTTATCTTGAGTACTTCTAGAAGATGAGTAGTGATAGCCTCTTTGGTGCTATCCATATTTTCTGCAGTATCTATTTGTACTGAGATGGTCGAGAGATACGGAGAGCCAAAGAGTGATATTTGCGCGGTCGAGAGAGGCACATATATGAGATTATCAGGATTATTGAATCCACTTGATCACTTTGATTTTGTTACTCCTATGACGGTAAAAAGCACTCTATCAATGCGTATGGTTTTACCAAGAGGGTCTTCACTAGCAAAGAGATTCTCCACTACTGTAGGTCATATGACAGCAACTTTATCTCTATTTGTATTATTATTTTCTGTGATAAATGTTCCGAGCGTGACAGTGGTATTATTCACCGTGCCATATGTAGGGAGAACTCCATAGATACTCACATTGGTATTTTTACTTCCGTAGATGACTTGCTTTTGACTCGACATGAGCGGTGAGAGAGAACTTACATGCTCGATATCTCATACGCTTGCGATATTCTCGAGGGTAAATATTTTTTGATTACTTCCTCATGCACGACGGACATCTCCAGAATTCTGACTTCCGGGACGTATCGTGAGGAGATTTGTCCCGAGGGCTGATACTTGGTCTACGATTTTTGCAGTCGCTCACTGACCAACAGCGAGGAGTACGACGACAGAAAATACTCATATGATGATGCCAAGACTCGAAAGACCTGCACGCATCTTATTGGCGAGCATATTTCGGGCGGCAAGAGTGATAGTACGAGAGAGTTGCATCTTAGGGGTGAGTTATAGTTCCATCGAAGATTTTTATCATCCTTTTGGCAGAGGCTCCGATATGAGCATCATGGGTAATGAGGATGATGGTACGACCCTCAGCATGAAGTGCTCGAAATATATCGAGCACTTCACTACCAGTTTTGGAGTCGAGTGCACCAGTAGGTTCATCGGCGAGTATGACTGATGGAGATCCGACGATCGCGCGTGCTATCGAAACACGCTGCTGTTGTCATCCAGAGAGTTCAGTCGGCTTACTTGCATACTTATCTCTGAGGCCGACTTTATCGAGTGCACTTCGTGCAAGACGCTCTTTTTCTTTCTGAGATATACCCTGATAGTCGAGTGGGAGCATGACTTGTTCGAGGGCTGATAGTCGAGGGATGAGATTGTACCCCTGGAAGATAAATCCTATTTTTTTTCCACGAAACTCAGCTTCCTCATCATCAGTGAGGAGAAGTGTATCTTTTCCATCGAGAAAATAAGTCCCAGATGTCGGCTTATCGAGCAGCCCTATGATGTTCATGAGTGTAGATTTACCACTTCCAGATGGTCACATGATAGCGACGAATTCACCATCATGTATCGTGACATCAACTCACTTCAGTACATGGATATCTTCAGTACCGACGTGATACGTTTTTATGATATTCTTCAGTTCGAGCATAGTAGAGAGTTGTTATATTAGAATCCTCCAGGTGGCCCTCAGAATCCACTATTGCGTGATGAAGAACGAGAAGTTGTTGTGCTGGTCGATGTATTTGTTCCTGAGGTGAGTATGACTACCATATCTCCAATTTTGAGTCCGCTCAGTATCTCTGTTTTTCCATCGCTCGATTCACCGATGGATATCTCTATTTTTTCATATGGCACATCTTTCGTAGGTGATATGTTGGCATTCGGCGTATTGCGCATTCGTCATCCAGATACCGTTCTTACGTTTCCTGAAAAAGTCTCACCAGATACGAGCTCACCTGCTTTCATGCGCATACCACTCGCTGCCAGGCTTACCCCACTTCATATCATATCTCGAGTACGACCAGAAAATGTCCTCATAGGCAATTCGGAAGCGATATTTTTCGTATCGGTAACTTTATTTACATAGGATTTTCCATTTTCTGTGATGATAGCAGATGTCGGAAGGGTGAGGATATCAGTTTTTTCACTCGTGATCACTTCTACAGTGACACTCATCTTCGAGTAGATATCCGTTCTCGGTATCGTCACTGTGACGATAGCCTCATATGAGACGACCCCGGATGTTTCAGTCGGTACCTCAGAGATTCGACTCACACTTCCTGTATAGGTCTCCGTCGGGAATGCATCGAGTATGATATTTGCCCGCATTCACTTATGTATTTTTACGATATCGACTTGATCGAGAGAAAGCGCTATCTCATAGGCATCTTTATTTTCTATGAGTATCCCCTCCGTACTCTCAGAGGTATCTCATATATTCCAAGGTATGTCATTTACTACGCCATCAAATGGTGCAATAATCTGATAATCTTTGAGAGTGAGTTTTGCTTTTTCGACAGAAATATTCGCAGAGGCGATACTATTTTTAGCACTTGTTATCTCTGTCGATTCTGGTCATGCAACGAGCTCTTTATAGGTGGCATTATTGAGTGCGATAGTATTTTTCTGGCTTTCTATCGCATCTTGTTTTGTTTTCTTTTCGAGACTCTGTGTTTTTCGGAGTTCTTCGAGCGCTGCGCGAGCTCTCGAGACTTCATTTTCAGCACTTTTTACAGATTGTTCTTTTGTTGTTATAGTATTTTTATCTGCGAGTTCTTCGAGCGCATCGCTGCCATAGGTTTTTAGGGTCGAGAGTGTGCTATTTACGGTCGATATTTTGCTCGATATCTCAGATCCGCGTGTGCGAGTCGAGGTTTTTATGGTATCGATATCTGTATTTCGCAGGTAGTTCGACTCTATCGAGTTTGTATATTCACTCGTAATAAGAGTCGAGAGTGTGAGAAGCTCGCCGAGCATAGTGCGAGCATCGGTGAGGAGGCTCAGTGTATCATCGAAAGAATGGACCGATGTATTTCTCAGAGTCGTGAGATTTTTGGAGTAGGAGCTAATTTTTAAGATTACACTCGCATATGTGGATTCAGTTTGAGTTTTTATGCTTGGATCTTTTGCTGAGAGGTCACCATAGCGGATATTCGTCTTATCTTCGATGAGACTATTCTCCTTAAATTCTTTGATAATCGGTGGTATCATTCGCTCAATATCTTCGAGTGTCAGAAATGCGTTTTCTACATCTTTTTCGAGATTATTCGAGGAAGTATCAGTGGTGGTATTTTGTATCGTATAGCTAAGTTCACTTTTCGCGAGCGCGAGCTTATCTTCGAGGAGCGCGAGATTGTCCGTACTCTGCGACAGATTATTTTTTTGGCTGATAATGAGATTTTCATATTCTGTCTCGAGTTTTGTGAGCTGATTGATGCTTTCCGTATAGGTATTTTCCGCGCGTATCATATCAGACTCCGTCGTGCTACTATAGAGTTTTTTATAGTTGTTTTCTGCATTCGAGAGCCCGAGTTCAGCACTTTCTATGTCGAGATATGCACTCTTCGCATCGATCTCGGCGATAACATCACCAGCTGATACCTTTTCTCAGATGGTTTTATATATTTTCTGTATCACTCCTTGCTTCGAGAAGCTTAGATTGGTCGTTTGTACGGGCGAGATTTTTCCAGTCGATTTCACACTGGAGCGTATCGATCCTAGGGTGACAGTGGATATTTTCTGTGTATTTGCGGTATTCGATGCTGTACGCCCAAAAAAATACCAATATCCTCATACGATTACAAGTATGCCTATAGTAGTAGTAACCCAATGCGACCGTAAATATCGAATCATACGAAAAATGAAAAATAATATAGTGAGTATAACGTCCTTTGAGTAAGAGGCAAGTAAGAAAGGGAAGAACTTTCTTTTATTTTTTCTATTTTCTGATATTATCATCGCTATGATTGCACACGATAAACGTCGCATCCTTGCTGAGACTCTCCCAGATAAGAGCCTCGTCATCCTCGTCGGACAGAGCGAGAGGCTCCGGAATGGCGATGTATCCTATCCATTTCGCCAGGACAGTGATGTCCTCTTACTCACTGGACTCGATGTCCCAGATATTGTCCTCGTATGAGAGCGTACGGGGACTGACATGTTATGGAGACTCTACTCAGATCCAATCTCTGATACTGAGCAGATATGGTGAACGAGTCGACTCGGACATGATGAATTATCTCAGATTGCTGATATCAGCGAGATTTACCCTTTGTCCGAATTACACACTCATTTATTTACACTCATGGACAGGAGTGATATCATTTTTGTCCGAAAACATACTATCGAAGACTATGAGTCGAGGTGGCTCGCAGCACATCATATCACTCTCCCGAGCGCGAAACTCACACCCCTCGAAAACATCCTCCGAGAAATCCGACTCATAAAATCGCCCGAAGAGATAGAAAATATCCGCCAGGCTATCACTATCACCAAAGTCGCCTATCAGAAAATACGGACAGTTATCGAGCCCAAAATGTACGAGTACGAAGTCGAGTCTCATGTGGCACAGGTATTTCGAGCGCATCATGCAGTCGAAGCGTACCCGACTATCGTCGCATCTGGATCAAACGCATGCACTCTCCACTATACGAGACATGATGGGAGACTCTCTACTGATAGTCTCCTCCTCGTAGATTTCGGTGCTGAGTATCGTGGCTATGCTGCAGATATCACTCGAGTTTTTTCACTCACACCTATGACCCCACGCCAAATGGCTATCTATGAGGCTGTTCTCCGTGTCAAACATTTCGCAGAGTCACAAATACGTCCCTGACAAAAAAAATCCGACTATGAACTCCTCGTCCGAGCCAATATGGATGCCGAACTGCACGCACTTGGTCTCATACCAGATACAGCATCCCCTGAGGACAAAATGAAATTATCACGCCTCTACTATCCTCACTCGACATCACACTTTCTCGGTCTCGATGTTCATGACGTCGGAGAGCGTGATGATATATTTGTTCCAGGTATGGTCATCACCTGTGAGCCAGGGATATATATACCAGAAGAACGTATCGGCATCCGCCTCGAAGATGATATCCTTATTACAGTGAGTGGATGTGAGAATCTCTCGAAAAGTATCCCACTCTAAAAAATAGATTGAAAAAAATACATTTTTCCATACAATGAAGTTATATTTCTTAAGATTTCTTCTATGAAACTCTTTACACTCATCGCTGGATATGCTGCAGGACTCGCTGTCGCTATGAAGTACCGTAAAAATAAGGGAACAGCTCTCCCAGCTGATGCCTCCAAATCCAAGGTGGATCGTATCGTCGATGAGATTGTCGATATCCATAAGACAGCCTATAAAGATGCTCGTTCATATGTAGAAGAGAATTTCCATGATGTTCATGATTTTGATTCTCTCAAATCGAAAGTTTCACCGTATATCGATAATTTTACTCATGAAGCGGAGGCTCTCTTCGAGAGTGTGAGTGAAAAGTGAACGGCGAAAAAAGCAGCACTCCAGTCACGACTCGCCGATCTCGTCGCTGAAAAAAAAGCACTTCTCGATGCAGCCAAAACTCGTGGTGAATGATTCTCTGATGTCGCAGCAGATACTATCGCAGAGTGGATAGAGTCAGCACGCGAGAAACTCGAGTGAGCTCATGCGACCTTAGCAGCAAAGATAGATACAGTGACTCCAGCGAAAAAACCAGCTACGAAACGCACAACTCCTAAAAAAGCTTCTCCAGTATCAGCTCCAAAGAAAACTCCAGCGAAAAAACCGACTCCAGCAAAGAAAACTCCTGTCGCCTAAAACTTTCCGCTTCGGCGGATTTTTTATCCCTTTATGATATAAACACTATGACACAAAAAGACCAAAATCCAATTTCTGAAGAAACTCTCGAGACTCCTCTTCCAGAGACATCACTAGATGATTGAGCGACTCAGTCCAGTCCTGATGATGAGCTCACGCGTTTGAGTGAGGCACTCGCTCGCTCCCAGGCAGACTACCAAAATCTCGTCATGCGCAGTGAGCGTGACAAGGCAGATATGCTCGCCTATCTCTCATCGAAGATTATCACCCCACTCCTGAAAGAAGTAGACAATCTCGATCGTGCAGTCGCACTGAAGGCATGAGTCGAGGGAGATACTTTCATCGATGGCATCCGCACTATCCAGTCGAGTATTGTCCGTTATCTCGAATCTCAGTGAGTTACCTCATTTGTCTCACTCGGTCAAGAGGTAGACCCGTCTCGACATGATGTAATGACACAAATGCCAGGTGAAGAATGAAAAATCATCCAAGAATTCGAAAAAGGATATCTCATCGGTGATCGAGTCCTGCGTCATGCGAAGGTAGTTGCTGGCTCTGGGTTATAGTTTCTAAAAACTGCACATTTCGTGACAGTTTTTTATTTTTATCTGTATGCGCTCTACTATAAAAGATATTCTCGAAAAAATCGAATCCCTCAATAATGATCTGCGTGTCGAATATGATCGTCTCGCGGAAAAGTACGGATTCGAATTCGAAAGGCGAAAAATCGTCTTTCTCGAAGAAATACGCAAAAAGCATCAATCTATGAAATTGCCAGTATGGAAATCTCCTCTGACAGTCATGCATTGTAGGCAAATTATCGCGATGCCTTTTATACTCTGAATGATTATTCCTGCTGTATTTCTCGATATATGTATCACCATATATCATACTATAGCATTTCCACTCTATGGTATACCGAGAGTAAATCGTTCTGAGTATATCACGTATGAGAGGAGATTTTTAAAATATCTGAATTGGATGCATAAAATACAGTGTCTGTATTGTAGTTATGTAAATGGATTATTCGCATATTCTGTCGAAATCGCAGCCAGAACTGAGCGATACTGGTGCCCGATAAAGGCTGCTCATAAACCCAGATTTTCTCATGGGTGGTACAAGGACTTCGCTGACTATGGGAATCCAGATGAGTGGACAGAAAAATATTATGAGAATGGATCTGCATTTCGAGATGTATATGGTGAACCCTGCTTTCTAAAAAAATAATTATGCTCCCAAAACTCCTCACATCTCGACTCCAGACGATCCTCGGCCCAGAATATGAAGGTGTGATATGAGCACTTTCTCTCGAGCGACGCGGCAGCTTCCGTCTGAACTCCCTCCAGACAGACGGGAGTGATGTGCTCGCTGAGTGTGAGAAAAAATGAATCTCGCTCACGCCATTTGCTGAGATTCCATGAGTGTATCTTTTCGATAAAAAAGATGAGTACGCGCTGAAGTGAAGTGACGCATTCTATACTGGCCGTATCTATCTGCAGTCCATATCGAGCCTCCTCCCAGCACTCGTACTCGCACCAGCCCCATGAGCGAGTGTACTCGATGTCTGTGCGGCTCCCGGATCGAAGACGACGCAGATAGCGATGCTCATGAAAAATGAGGGACACGTCCTCGCACTCGAACAAAACCCCATCCGCTATGAGAAGCTCATGTATAATGTGCGCCTCCAGTGAGCGACGATAGTCGAGTGAAAGCGTGTGGACGCGAAAGTATACCTCGACCCACTCGGTATCACGAAGTTCGATGCTATCCTCCTCGATGCTCCGTGTAGCGCAGAGGGGCGAATCTCACTCGCGAATGAGAAGTCATATGGCTTCTGGTCACTCGAAAATATCCGTAAAAAAGCGAACCTCCAGTATGAGCTCCTCTCGCTCGCTCTCGCTCGCCTGGAATCCTGAGGTACACTCGTCTACTCCACATGTACACTTGCTCCTGAGGAGAATGAGTGAGTCATCTCACGAGTCCTCACAGAGAATCCTCACATTACTCTGGAAACTATCGATATATGACTCGGTGATATGCCATGGTGGAAAGAGGGGATTACTGCATTTGGCTCGCAGAAATATAGCGAAGAGATGAAAAAATCAGTGCGAATACTCCCGAGTCTAGAGACGGAGGGGTTCTTTATGGCGAAGATGAGGAAAATATAAAAATCTTCAGATATTTGCATTAATCAGAATAAAGTGCTACTCTAGAGGAGTATTCTTATTTTTTCTGTATGAACACTTCTCTCATTCGCATGTGAATATTCACATCACTTCTCATGACGAGTATCCTCACTGTATCTGCTGCGGTTCCTACTTTACCCCCTACGGGATGAATAGCATGATGATATTTTAGTCGATATTTTCAAAATATCGCGAGTACTCCAGTGGCGCAGGCGCCGACGACGACATGTGGTAGTGATAGTATCATTATCGGATTTTATACGACACCTGGACTCACTTTCCTTACTCCACAGTGTCGTAATATATCACAGATACTCTCGAGTTATGCATCGAATATCGGTATCGGTACAGCTGCTAATGTTGCTCATAAGCTCAGTGTAGCAGGAAAAATCCGTGTCACTACACAGACTGTAGTCGGAGACACTGATGACACTGTTGCTACGAAAAAATATGTAGATGATAATGCAGGAGGCGGTGGCGGTCCTGTGAATTTCAGTTGTCCTGCAGGACAGTTTGTATCAGGATTTAGTTCTACAGGAGCTCCACTTTGTACAGGTCCAAGTTATCTCTATAATTGGGAAGTAAATACTTGGTGAGTATGTAGTCTGACATGTGGTGGTGGTACACAAAATCGTACGGTGCGATGTAAAAGAAATGACGGATACTATGTGAGCGATGCATTTTGTGGTGTAGAACCAAAACCAGTTGATACACAAGCTTGTAATACTGGTACGTGCGGATATAGAATACAAAATTTTACTACAGGTGCGCGAAAAGGATACGTGAATAGTCCATTATGAATCCATAGTCGTTGCGTGGTGACAAACGTTTGGGCTGATTGGAATGACAAGACTGCTTATAATCTTGGAGGTTCTGATAACGCTAATTGGTCTATAGGTATTTCGGATGAATGAGGTGGTTCACCAGCATATGCAAATGTCATGTGTACTGATCCGATGATGGGATGAAGTCCAACTGATGGTGAACTTTGTACATACGTAGGACTTCCTGGTATTAGAAAAGGAGCAGGATGTTATGTAGGTACATACTATAGTGATAGGTATTCTACATACTTGAATAATATTACGAATAGTGCTGGTAGATGATGGGCTGGTGTTGGTACACCCCCATAATATAAAAAATCCCGCTCGAATTCGAGCGGGATTTTTTATATATCGAACGTATACCAATCTTCCATCTTCACCGCCTCCGCCCTGACTTTTTCATCGTATCCACATTCTCAGATCCAGAGCTTTACCTCCTCGATATCATAGTGCGTTCACCGCAGATTCGACAGGAGCGTCTTGCGTGGCTGAGCAAAGGCGACTCTCCAGAGTGCGAGAAGCTTTTCTTCTGTTTCTCTATTTCTCTCTTGCTTCACTCGGAATCGGAGAACGATAGAGTCTACTTTTGGTGCTGGGTCAAAACTCCCTCTTCAGACATACCGTACGATATCGATATCCTCACACGCGAGCTCCATGGCGAGGGAGAGGTAGGAGTGATGGGGTTTTTTCGCACGTCATTCGAGGATTTTTTCTCAGACTTCCTCTTGCATCATGATGGTCATTTCTGTTGGTGGATTCCATGTATGTACTTTTCAGGATTGAAAAGTACCAAAAGCTCCCGATGGGTCGACAAACTCACTCTTCCTCTGCTGCCGCTCATCTGTTCGCTGTTCTAATCTCCGTTCAGACAGTGTCGCCCCCTCGGACTCCCCATTTCACTGTTTGCAATCATTTTCTATCTCTCATAATTTTTTAGAGGACGCATATTCGGGATACAAAAAATGAAAGAGTATCGGTGAAGTGATGTAATAGGGGATATTTGCTATCACAGAATACTCATCATATGGTGGTGAGAATGTGAGGACATCCTGATGGTGTATGGTGATAGGTGATGTCCGTACGAGTGCCTCAGGCGCATCGTGTATCTCTGGAGCGACTTCATCACCCATAAATCTCGCATCGAGGAGCTCTATCATATCAGGATCGAGCTCGACGAGGTCGAGAGACTCGGGATGATGAGAGAGGATATAGCTCGTGAGCGCACCATACCCGGGTCATACTTCGATGATATGCCGCCCTGCGATTTCTATCGAGTGTGCGATATCAGTGAGTGCCTCATCGTCGATGAGAAAGTTTTGTCCGAGAGATTTTTTCGCCTTAATAGGTTTCATAGAGGGTGTGTTTCGTGTCATATATATAATAGTAGTGAAGTTTCCTATTTTTCCAAATCGTTTCCATACCCTATCCATCTCAGCCCGTTCTCTTGTATACATTTTTTTCACCCACTTTTCCTCTACGGGTAGGGATATCTCATGCTACGTACACATTACCACATAAAATTCTTTTGACATTCGCATACTCTTTCATATAATCCGCTCACTTTTGTACGTTCTTGGGCATTCATCCGCTCTCTAGACACGCATAGTGATGTTGCTGGTCAATCCTCCACCTGGAGTGCATACTTGCAACCTCTCATTTTAATATCTATAAACACCACAACATCATGGCTGGTATTATCGGAAAAAAACTCGAAATGACTCGCGTCATTCATAATGGGACATTTACTCCTGTTACTCTTATTAAGGTCCCTACTCTCACAGTCGCTCAGGTAAAAACTGTAGAAACTGATGGATACACGGCTATCGTCATCGCTATGGCAGACGGTAAGCGTACGACACTTCGTGAAGTTTCTGCGACTGGAGCATTTGCTACTCTCGAAAAGGGTGCTGAGATCACTCTCGATATGCTCGAAGGTGTCGAGACACTCGATGTGAGTTCTATCTCTAAGGGTAAGGGTTTCCAGGGTGCTATGAAGCGCTGGAACTTCTCTGGTATGCCAGGAGGTCACGGACACAAGTACACTCGCTCACTCGGTTCTATCGGTACACGTAAACCACGCCGTACAAAACTCGGAAAGAAGATGCACGGACATATGGGTCTCGATAAGATCACTCTGAAGTCTGTACCACTTGTCCTCGTAAATAAGGAACTCCGTGTTATCGCTGTAAAAGGCCCTATCGCCGGAGCACGTAACTCACTCATTACTCTTACATTCTAGTTCTCGAGTTTCCATATTTCTCACCTCACATATGAGCGAGAAATCACTCGAAAACTGTATCACTCCAAAACTTTATCACTCCTTCCTATGAAAGCTCCTCTCTACGACAATCTCGGTAAAAACAAAGGAACCGTTGCTCTCGAGGCATCACACTTTGGTGTGACTCCGAATCTTGGTCTTATCCACAGATTTCTCGTCCTTCAGCAGGCAAATGGTCGTATCAACATCGCTCATACAAAACATCGTGGTGAGATCGCTGGTTCTACTCGTAAGCTCTTTAAGCAAAAAGGTACTGGTAACGCTCGTATGGGTGATCGCCGTAGTCCTATGCGTCGTGGTGGAGGTGTCGTATTCGGTCCTCGAAATGATCGTAACTACTCTCTCACGATGAACGCTCAGGAGCGTCGTCTCGCACTCCTCTCTCTCCTCTCGACAAAAGCTACTGAGAATAATGTAAAAGTCGTCGAATCATTCGCAAAAGATGCAGTAAAGACAAAGGGTATGCATGCATTTCTCACTGCTATCGAAGCTCGTAAGCCTCTCATCGCTATCACTCGCGAAGAAAAAGATACTATCCTCGGAGCATGGAATATCCCAGAAGTAAAAGTCGTCAATGTCGAATACCTCAATCCACACTCTCTCCTCAAGTATACAGATCTTGTATTTACAGAATCATCTCTGAAACACCTTTACACGCATTTCTCAAAATAGTCAGATAGTCAGCGAGCACACAATGCTCACTCACCACCTACTCACCCACTAATAACTCTCCTATGAACTCTCTCTATACCATCATCAAGCGATTCGCTGTCACAAATAAGTCTACAGACGGTGAAGTGAAAGGCGTATATACATGCTATATCGACCCGAGCGCGACAAAGATCGATGTAAAAAATGCATTTAAGACGATCTATGGTGTCGATGTCTCTAAGGTAAATGTCCTCAAAACTCGAGAAAAATACCATAATACAAAACTCGGAGTCGCTCGTAAGAAAGGTATCGAGAAAAAGGCTATGGTCACACTCGCGGCTGGTGCAAGAATCTCAAACTTCGAAACTGTAAAATAATCCTTCCATTAACTAACATTCCATCGTATGGGAATCAAAAAATATAAACCTACCACACCATCCCGACGTTTTATGACGGGTGTCACCTATGAAGAGCTCACTACCAATGAGCCATACAAGCCTCTTACGAAGTACATCAAAAATAGTGCTGGTCGTAATAGTGCTGGTCGTATCTCTGTACGTCATCAGGGTGGTGGACACAAGCAGCTCTATCGTATGGTAGACTTTGCTCTGGATAAAAAAGATATCATCGGAAAAGTAGAAACAATCGAGTACGATCCATACCGCAGTGGTTTCATCGCTCTCGTATGTTACCGTGATGGTGAGCGTCGTTATGTCCTCGCACACAGTACTATGCAGGTCGGAAATGAGATCATCAACTCTGCGAATGCAAAACCAGTCGCTGGAAATCGTATGGAAATCGGAAATATCCCTACAGGTATCTCTGTCCACAACGTAGAAATGATCACAGGACAAGGAGCTTCTACTATCCGCTCTGCGGGATCAAGTGCTCTCGTCATCTCTCAGGAAGGTGAGTACACTCAGCTGAAGATGCCTTCTGGAGAAATCCGCCTCGTACATAAGAAATGTAGTGCTACGATCGGTGTCGTATCGAATGGTGACTGGAACCAGATTACTATCGGTAAGGCAGGTCGCTCACGCTGGATGGGTCGCCGTCCTACAGTCCTCGGTTCATCTATGAACCCAGTAGACCATCCACACGGATGAGGTGAGGGACACCAGTCAGTCGGTCAGAGAAAAGGTCCAAAGACTCCACAAGGAAAACTTGCTCGCGGTGTCAAGACTCGCTCTCGTAAGTACACAGATCGCTGGATCCTCAGAACTCGTACTGGTAAACTCCAGGGCTAATCAGATGACAGATATGAGATACTCGATACAAATATCATTCTCTCTATCTCCAATCTTATCTCTAAAATCTAAAACCTAATTTATGACTCGTTCACTTAAAAAATGACCTTACATCGACCCAAGAGTGATGAAAAAAGTCGAGACTCTCAATTCTTCTGGAAGAAAGAGCGTCATCAAGACTTGGTCACGTGCATGTATGATTTCTCCTGAGTTCGTCGGACACACGTTCGGTGTACATAACGGGAAACAGCACGTTCCTGTTTTCGTCACAGAAGATATGGTCGGACATAAGCTCGGTGAATTCTCATTTACTCGCGTCTTCCGCTCTCACTCTGGTAATAAATAGTCTTAAGTTACAGGTATATAAGAGTCACGCACTCTCTCTATAACTGACTCACTTAATCACTTGATAACACTTTACAACTCTTCATTTATGAAAGCTTCCGTCAGAAACGTTCGCATATCACCAAAAAAACTGAATGTGATCGCATACATCATCCGCAATATGACAGCAAAAGATGCTCTCGATACACTTCAGTTTATGCCGAAAAAAGGTGCTGATATTATCTATAAGGTTCTCTCGAGCGCTGTAGCAAATGCTACACATAACGACAATCAGTCACTCGCAGATCTTACAGTATCGTCTGTATACGTGACTCAGGGTCTCGTCTACCGTCGTATCAATCCTGTTTCTCGTGGTCGTGCTCATCGAATCCTCAAGCGTACTTCTCATGTCGATCTTTCTCTTTCTGTAAAATAATCATTCTTTTTTAACTCTATGTGACACAAAGTCTCACCCATAGCATTCCGCATCGGTTATATCAAAACATGGCGTTCTACTGGTTACTATGATCGTAAATCATACGCTACCCACACAGCACAAGATGTTGCTATCCGTGCACTCATCATGAAGCATTTCAAGAATCTTCCGATTGCAAATGTATTTATGAGTCATGGTGGTAATAACAACCTTTCGGTCGCTATCTACACCTCTCGTCCAGCGGTCATCCTCGGAACAAACGATGAAAACATCAATGTTCTCAAAGATATGCTTACAAAGAGATTCCCTGGATATGTATTTACTCTCGAAGTAAAAGAAGTAAAAAAACCAGAACTCTCAGCAAGCCTCGTGGCTGACTCTATCGCTCGTCAGATCGAAAAGAAAATGCCATACCGCCGAGTTATCAAGAATGCCATTTCTAAAACTATGGAAAAGGGTGGTCTCGGTATCAAGGTAAAACTCTGAGGTCGTCTCAATGGTGCAGAAATCGCCCGTCGTGAAACCTACAAAGATGGAAGTATCCCGACTCAGACTATCCGTGCTGACGTCGACTTCGCCTATGAAAGAGCAGAGACACCAGCTGGTACTATCGGACTCAAAGTCTGGATATACAAAGGTGATGTCTTCAAAAAATAAACTTGCAATTCCAAAATTTTATCTATAATCCTAACGCTTCTCCTCATGCTACAACCGAGCAGAACAAAATATCGTAAGGCACACCGTGGTGTCATCAAAGGTCTCGCAACTCGCGGATCTGAGGTTTCATTTGGTGATTACGCCCTCAAAACTATCGAATCTGGTTACATTACATCTCGACAGATCGAGAGTGCCCGCAAGGCTATGGTCCGCTTTCTGAAGAAAGGAGGCCAGCTCTGGATCCGTATCTTCCCAGACAAACCATACACCAAGAAGGCTCTCGAAGTCCCAATGGGAGGTGGAAAGGGAGGTGTAGAGATGTACAGAGCCCCTGTAAAACCTGGTCGCATACTCTTCGAAATCGGAGATATCTCACCAGAAATTGCACGGGAGGCTTTTACTCTTGCTTCATACAAGCTTCCAGTAAAAACCAAGATTCTCATGTCAAAAAATGAATTCTAAACATCGTTCTCAAGTATGAGCTTCTAAAGAACTTTCCTTGAAAACTTTATAACTTGAAAACTTTATAACTCTCTATTTATGGCTAAAGCTAAAAAATCAACATCAGAAAAGAAAGATATAACTACTTTAGACGCCGCAGAGCTCAAAAAAGAACTCCTCACCGCGCGCAAAGAACTCTTTACTCTTTCGATGAAACACTCTCTCGGAGAGCTGAAACAACCTCATCTTATCCGAAAGTCACGAAAAAATATCGCAGCGCTTTCAACGGCTATTAGCGCACAATCTCTCTAATTCATTATCTCACTCTCTTATGCGTACGAAAACGGGTATTGTCACCAGTACTAAGATGGAAAAAACTATCGTCGTCACGGTAGATACATACAAGACACATCCAAAGTATAAAAAACGATACAAATCTTCTGTAAAGTTTTATGCTCATGATGAAAAGGGCCTCGCGAAGTTTGGAGATACAGTTACTGTATCAGAAACTCGCCCGCTCTCTCGTCTGAAGCGATGGATGCTCGTAGAAGAGTCTATTGTTTCCCATGGAATCCACGAATAATTCGTCATATACAATTTTCTAGAACTTTATACTTTATACTTCAAATTTATGATTCAGGCAGAAAGCAGACTTGCAATCGTCGATAATACTGGTGCAAAAGAAGCACTTTGTATTAAAGTCCTTAAGGGCTCTAAGCGTCGCTATGCAAGTGTCGGTGATATCATCGTAATATCTGTAAAACGAGCTCTTCCAAACGGAAATATCAAGAAGAAAGCAGTAGTCAAGGCTGTTATCGTCCGTACAGCAAAGGAAGTCCGCCGTGAGGATGGCTCGTATGTTCGCTCAGATGATAATGCATGTGTGATTATCGATGATAAGCTCGAACCAAAGGGAACTCGTATTTTTGGTCCAGTATTCCGTGAGCTCAAGGCTCGAGGATATCAGAAGATTATCTCACTCGCTCCAGAAGTCGTATAATCGTATTTACTCTAAAATTTAAATTCTCATTTCTATGAAAATCCATAAAGATGATCAGGTCATCGTCATCGCCGGAAAGGACAAAGGAAAAAAGGCTAAAGTCCTCAAAGCACTTCCTCGCGAAAGCAAAATTATCGTCGAAGGTGTCGGAGTCGTCACTCGCCATATGAAAAAGCAGGGATCTACTCCAGGACAAAAAGTCACTTTCGAAAAGGCTATCGATGTATCGAATGTGATGCTCGTCGACCCAAAATCTGGTAAACCGACTCGCGTAGGATACAAACTCGAAAATGGTAAAAAAATCCGTTTTGCGAAAGATTCTGGTACTACTCTCTAATTCATGAATTTAGCTCGAACTATTTTACTCTAATAGCTCACTAAACACTACCCCCTAAATTCTCATTTCTATGAAATTCAAAGAACAATACATCAAAAAAATCCTCCCAGAACTCGCGAAAGAGCTCGGTATCGATAATCCTATGCAGGTGCCACATATCGAAAAAATCGTACTCAATATGGGTATCGGTAGCTATGTCGCCTCTGGACACAAAGATTTCTCGAGCCTCAAAAATGACCTCGCGCTCATCACGGGTCAGCTCCCTCGAGTGAACCACGCTCGTATCGCTATCTCGAACTTTAAGCTTCGAGCTGGTATGCCAGTCGGTATGATGGTCACACTCCGTGGAGATCGTATGTTTGATTTCCTCGAGAAGCTCATCACTATCGTCCTTCCTCGTGTTCGTGATTTCCGTGGTGTCTCTGGACGTGGATTCGACCAGGCTGGTAACTTTAACTTTGGTATCAAAGAGCATACTATCTTCCCAGAAGTTCCACAGCTCGATGTCGTGAAGCCACACGGACTCCAGGTAACAGTAAAATTCAAAACTCAGGGTACAGAGCACTCTCGTGCACTCCTCGAAAAACTCGGATTCCCATTTACTAAGTAGTCATCGATTCATGGATTTTGCCTCGCTCATCCATCATTCATAATTTATAATTCTCTCACTATGGCTCGAAAAGCTCTCGTACATAAAACTCGTGTTGCTCAGGAAAAGGCAGCTCACGCTCATGCTCTCGGAAAACCAGTAAAGTTCTCTACGCGACTCTATCATCGTTGTTCGAACTGTGGACGTTCTTATGGGTATATCGGAAAGTTCGACCTGTGTCGTATCTGTATCCGAGAAAAAGCAAATGCCGGAGAGCTTATGGGTGTCCGTAAATCTAGCTGGTAAAAGCGTATATTCCCTTTATTGTTATCAATCTTCTAAATCCTAAATTCTATAGTTTATGATCACCGACCCAATCGCAGATCTTCTTACTCGTATACGAAACGGTTACCTTTCTCGTCTTGCTCGTGTGGAAGCTCCATACTCAAAGCTTAAGGCTGAGATCCTTCGTATACTCAAGAAAAATGAGTATATCGTCGACTTCGAAACTTCCGAGGACAATCGTACTTTTACGATTACTCTCCAGGATGTTCGTAAGACGAAGTATGTCCCATCATTTCGCCGTATTTCTCGCCCTGGACAGCGCATCTATGTGAAGTCCAGCGATATAAAGAAATCTCGTAATGGTGTCGGTATATTTATCGTCTCTACGCCAAAAGGTATCGTCACTGGTTACGAAGCTCACGCTCTCGGTGTCGGTGGAGAACTTCTCTGCGAAGTGTACTAATCTAGCTGGTAGAGGATAGGGGATAGAGGACGGTGATGCTACGCCTTTCCCCCACTCCTAATCTCTTATCTCTAAATCCTAAAATTATCTATTATGTCTCGAATCGGAAAACAACCTGTGAAAATCCCTAGCGGAGTCTCTGTAGAGATTACTGCTTCTCACGTGAATCTAAAAGGACCAAAAGGAGCTCTCTCTTTTAATATCCTCGAAGGTGTCTCTGTAGCGCAAGAAGCTGATACACTCGTCGTATCTATCGCAAACGCTGAGAATAAACAACAGAAAGCATACTGGGGTCTCACTCGTGCTATGCTCCAGAATATGGCAGTCGGTGTCTCTGATGGCTACACGAAGTCTCTCGAGATTATCGGTGTGGGGTACAAGTTCGATGTAAAGGGTCCTCGTAAGATCGAGCTCTCTCTCGGATTCTCACACAAGGTAAACGTCGATGCTCCAGAGGGTCTCACGATCGAGGCTGATCCATCTGAAAAAAACAAGATCCACCTGAAGTCACATGACAAGCAGCTCCTCGGATACTTCGCAGCATACATCCGCTCTCTGAAAAAACCTGAACCATACAAAGGAAAGGGTATCCGTTATGTCGGTGAGTACGTCCGTAGAAAGGCTGGTAAGACTGCAGGTAAATAATATCTGGTATCAATTGCTCCATTTCTAAAAATCACTATCTCTAAATTCACTATCCTATGTTAGCAAAAGTCCAAAATCGCATCCGTAGAGCGACTCGCGTAAGAGCTCGTATCGAGGGGACTGCAGAAAAACCACGTCTTTCAGTATTTCGTAGTAATATGTACATCAGCGCTCAGGCAATCGATGATACTACTGGAAAGACTCTCTGCAGCGCGAACGATATGTCTATAAAAAAAGGTACAAAAACTGAGCGTGCTCAGGCTGTCGGTGAGCTCGTAGCAAAAGCTATGCTCGAAAAGGGTATCACGACATGCGTCTTTGATCGCGGTGGATACCTCTACCATGGTCGTGTACAGGCTCTCGCAGATAGCGCTCGAAATGCAGGACTCCAATTTTAATTTTTCTCCTCTCCTAACTCTCTTTTTCTCGTATGTCAGATAATCAGAATCCAAATATCGAAGAAGTCACAGAAACTGTCGTAGTCGAAGCAACTCCAGAAGTCGCTCCTGAAGCTGCAGTATCTGAAAAGCCAGCTCGTGATGCTCGTCCTCAAAGAGGTGATCGTCCTCGTGGAAACCGTCGTGATGGTGGTATGCGCGAAGAGGAGAAAGAGTTCCGCGAAGAGATGCTCTCTATCGACCGTGTAACTCGTGTGACTGCCGGAGGTCGTCAGATCCGATTCCGTGCATCTATCGTTATCGGTGATGGTAAGGGTCGTATCGGTCTCGGTACTGGTAAGGCAGGTGAGGTACAGGTAGCCATCGAAAAAGCTATCCGTGATGCAAAAAAGCGTCTCATCACATTCCCTATCGTAAATGGTACTATCCCTCATGATGTGCAGGTGACATATAAGGCCTCAGGTCTCTATATCCACCCAGCTCATCCAGGTACTGGTATCATCGCTGGAGGTGCAGTACGTAAGATTTTCGCCGTTTCTGGTATCAAGGATATCATCGCGAAACAGCACGGTGCACCGAATGACATCACAAATGCTCGTGTCACACTCAAGGCACTCTCTGCTCTGAAGCCTACCGCTCTTAATAATGTATTTACTGCAAAGAAATCTACCTCTGAGCCAGTCGCTACAGAAAAGAAGGCTCCAGCTCCAAAAAAAGAAACAAAGGCTCCAGCAAAAAAGAAAGCTGAATAATTCCTCTCACTACACTCTAAATCTATTTTTATGTCTAATCTATCTACAGTAAAACCAACTCCAGGTTCTCAGACTCGCTCACGACGTCTTGCTCGTGGTGTCAGCTCTGGTCTCGGTGGTACATCTGGTCGTGGTATGAATGGTCAGAACTCTCGTACTGGTAAGGGAAAACGTTACCCTACATTCGAATGAGGACAGACTCGTCTCTTCATGCGTACTCCGAAGCGTCGAGGTTTCACGGCATATGCTCCGAAAGAGTATGTGACAGTGAATCTCTCACAGATAGAGAAGCTCGCTCTCGAAGGTATAACTACCGTAGACTATGCAGTCCTCTATGAGCGCCGCATGATCCGTGAAAAAGGAAAACTCCTCAAGATCCTCGGTACTGGTACTCTCACGAAGGCTGTCACAGTCATGGCTGATGCCTACTCAGTCAGTGCTCGTACAGCTATCGAAAAAGCTGGTGGACAACCTACTCTCTAGTAGACGAAAAATCCCTCCAAATGGAGGGATTTTTATAGGAGGAATTTGTTTGCTTTTTCCTGTTTTTTCCCTACAATACGCCAAATTACTAATATTTTTCTTTATGATTCCTCATCTTAAAAAAGTCTGGGCTACTGAGCATATCCGTAAAAAAATCCTCTTTACCATAGGCATGATCGTCGTCTATAAACTCCTCTCGACTATCCCTGTACCAGGCGTAAATGTTGCACTTCTCGAGGCCTTTACCGAGCAGCTCCGAGCCAATACCCAGCTCGCATTTTTTGGTTCTATCATGGGTGGTGGTCTCGAGCAGTTCTCTATCGTACTCATGGGTCTCGCTCCATATATCAATGCGACTATCATTATCCAGCTCCTTACGGTTATCGTTCCATCGCTCGAAGCTCTGAAAAAGGAGGGTGAGCAAGGACAGAAAAAAATCAATAACTATACACGATATCTCACAGTACCTCTCGCGCTCGCACAGAGCTACGGTATGATCTACCTTCTCAATACTGTTATAGGAACTGGTGCTGGTGGTGCTCCTATCATCGATACGAAAGACTTTATGGGTGTCATACTCCCAGCGATGCTCTTCATCACGGCAGGTACGATGATACTCCTCTGGCTCGGTGATCTCATCACAGAGATGGGTATCGGTAATGGTACATCTATCATCATCTTCGCAGGTGTCCTCGCGGGTGTGCCACAGCATATCCTCGGATATATCTCTACGCAGAGCTATGGTCTTCTCCTCGTACTATTCCTCCTCACTGTCGCTGTTATCTACGTCATAGTAAAGTTCACAGAGGGATATCGTAAGGTACCACTTATCTATACTCGTACGGGTCGAGATGAGCGCTCATACTTTCCTATCCGTGTGAATCAGGCTGGTATGGTGCCTATCATCTTCGCAGTATCACTTATCACATTTCCATCACTCATCGGTCAGATCCTCCAGCGTCGAGGTACTGGTATGAGCGCGACTGTGGGTGAGTGGCTCGCGACGAATCTCTCTCTCCAGAATCCAGGATGGATATATATCCTCGTATATGGTCTCCTCGTTCTCGGATTCTCATATTTTTATGTGTCTATCACATTCAATACTACTGAGGTAGCAGAAAGTATACAAAAACGTGGTGGATATATCCCAGGGGTTCGTCCAGGAAAAGAAACGGCTACGTATCTCCAGACAGTATCTGATAGACTCAATCTGTTTGGTGGAGGATTCCTGGCACTCATCGCGATATTTCCATATCTCGCTACAAAAATCAATAATCAATTTCTCCAGCTCAATGCATGAGCATCGAATATCGACTTCCTCATCTCTGGTGCGGGTATCATCATCGTAGTAGGAGTTATCCTCGACATCATTCGTCGTATCGATACAGATATGAAGAGTTTTGATTATAAGAAGTTTCATTAAAAATTCCTGAAAAACGGCAAATTGCATCGTCACTAAAAATATTTCTGAATCACTTACATCTACAGTAAGCTCATTTCGAAATATTTTTATTTCCTCGAACTTCTTGTTTTTGAGTAATTTTTATACTCGTTAATACTTTATTTTGTATGAAAATCACTGTCTGGGATACAGAAACTACAGGATTCGCGACTCGTGGGTGAGATCTCTCTCAGCAGCCATATATCATCCAGTTCGCTGCGATAGAGGCTGATTATACCGATGGAGTCTACACTGAGATTGCACGCCATGATTTCCTCATAAAGCCACCGATTTCTATCCCTTTCTGAGCATCCCAGGTGAATGGTATCTACGATAAGGATGTCGCAGATGCTCCAGTGATGTCTCACTATATGGATGATATTATCCGCGTGCTCAATTGTGCGGATGTCGTCAGTGGGCATAATATCGAGTATGATGAAGATATCCTCTCGTATGAGCTCGCTCGCCTCGGTCGTGCATGAGACTATGCTCCGAGCAAGACGCTCTGTACCATGCGGAGCTCTACGGATTACTGTAAGATGCAGGGTCGAGGATTCGCCTATAAGCCACCGAAACTCTCTGAGCTTCATAGACATCTCTTCGGTGAATATTTCGACTGAGCGCATAATGCTATGGTCGATGTGGAGGCGACGATGCGATGTCTCATAGAGCTCATAAAGCGCGATGTCGTGACAGTAGAAACCTCGAATCTGATGAGATTATTCTAAGAAAATCCTCGAGCATGCTCGAGGATTTTATATGATGACTCCACTCCCCACCACTTGCTCACCATCATAGATGACGCATATCTGTCCTGGTGTGATGGCTCGCTGGGATGCCTCGAATGATACCTTCCAGAGATCATCCTCTCTTTCTAGAGTACATATCTGATCTTCTTGGCGATAGCGGATTTTGGCAGCATATTTTCTTCCAGGGAGAGGAGTCTCTCCGATATAGTCGGTAAGAGTTGCTGTCATGCTATAGAGTGCGAGCTCTTCTGTGGTACCGACGGTGATAGTATTAGCTTTCGTATCTTTGGCGAGGACGAAGAGTGCAGGTCAGCCTCAGATCTCGATACCCTTTCTCTGTCCTATCGTATACGAGTATGCTCACTCATGTGTGCCGATTATTTTGCCATCGGTACCCAGGATATTACCAGGTTTTTTCGGGAATCTCCGTTCCAGAAATTCTTTCATCGAGACTTTTCCGATAAAGCAGAGTCCCTGTGAGTCCTTTCTCTCTGCATTCGGGAGTCATATTTCTTTCGCGAGCGTGCGGACTTCAGACTTTAGCATCCCTCCGATAGGAAAGAGTGCTTTCGAGAGCTGAACTCTCGAGAGTCGAGAGAGGAAGTAGGACTGATCTTTCGAGGGGTCGATTCATTTCAGGAGTATACAGTTCTCAGGTATTCGAGTTCTCAGGTTTCCCACATCTCAGCCCGTATCACTATCATAAATACGTGCATAGTGGCCTGTCGCGATACAATCATAGCCGAGTGCGAGCGCCTCTTCGAGGAAGAGATCGAACTTTACGAGATTATTACAGAATACGTCTGGATTCGGTGTACGACCAGCGTCATACTCTCGATAGATGTAGTCGATGATACGCCGCTCATACTCTTCACGATAGTCGAATGTATAGAGTGGGAGCGAGAGGTACTCGGCGACTTTTTTTGCTTCTTCGAGGTCTCGGAGGGTCGTGCAGCTCTCAGGGTTCTCTTCATCGAGATAGTTTATCATAAATCCGCACGCCACCTCATACCCTGCCTCTTTCAGGAGGTAGGCAGATACAGCAGAGTCGACTCCACCAGAGAGTCATACGAGGATGCGAGTTTTAGATGACATGTTTTTCGAGGCTATTTATGATGGATTTCCAGTCGCTCGCGCGGTAGAGGAGTGGGTGTTCGAGAGTTTCGTGCCTATTCCATGGCTTATCGATCAGGATACAGGTGATACCATCCGCGAGCGCATCTGTGATATTATGATATCCATCATCGATGAGGAGAGTGATGTTTTTTTCCTTGCAGATGATAGATTTCGGCAGATAGGATTCTCGACTGTGATTTACGAAGTAGAGGTTCGATATGGGTATCATGGGAAAATGTCTCATGAGCCAGTTTTCAGCATCTTCTCTATGGAGATATTCATGTCTCGCGGTGACGATAGAGAGGGATTTTTCCAGTCGTCAGAGGAGTATGACGCCATCTCGCGCATGAGGGATGGTAGGACTATCCCCGAGGAGGTGCCCCCGCCAAAATATATCGAGCTCCGCATCGCTCATATCAGCGCCATCGAGTCGCGAACAGTGGTAGTCGATAATCTGAGATTTTTCTCGTATCTGGAGCATCCTCCCTCTTCTATGGAGCTCATCGATGCCAGTCATGACGGACTCTGCGAGCGTCTCATCGAGGTCGAGTGCGATATGAGTATGGAGACTCCAGTCGAGCGTTTCTATATGGGGCATGTCTCAGAGTATAGAGAAAAAGCGGAGAAAGTAAAAAAATTGATTTTTCGAGACTTTTTCTCATAATACGCCTATAGAGATTCTTCTCTCATTTTCTCACAGCCCCTTTTATGCGTAAGCACCAGTATCGCGATATCATCTGTACTACCTGTGAATGTCGGCATCTCTCAGCTGAGGATATCTATGATGAAGTGCGCAAAAATAATCCCAAAATCGGTCGAGCGACGGTATATAGAAATATCGAAGCCATGGCAGAGGAGGGTATGATACGACGATTTCCGGGGATAAATGGCAAAACCTACTACGAATGCAATCCAGAGACACATGCACATCTCGTCGATGAAAAGACTGGGATATTCTGTGATTTTCCGATAGAAAATGTCGCCGTGAAAAATATCCCCGCAGGCTATGAGATCGCTGAGATACGTGTACAGATACGTAGACTGGGTGACTAGTCTATCAATATTTCTCTCCGCAAACGAATCCTATGAAACCACTTCCATGAACCCATTGGCGACACTATAAATCTACTGGAGGAGATGATCATACCTATGAGGTGCTCGATATCGCGAAGCACTCGGAGAGCCGAGAAGAAATGGTCCTCTATAAACCGCTGTATGATGTCAGTCCTGACTCTTGGGCATATGGCTACAGCGCTATCGTCCGCCCTCTCGCACTCTGGTATGAGGATGTCGAGTATCATGGAGTCACACAGAGACGCTTTACTGAAATATAACTATGAAACATAAAACCGCCCTCTCTATACAAAATCTCGTAAAAACTGTCGGCAGTGCCACACTCCTACAGGATATCTCGCTCTCTCTCGAACAGGGTGAAGTCTTCGGATTTCTCGGACCGAATGGTGCAGGAAAGACGACAACCATGAAGTGCATTCTCGGTATCATGCGACCGACTGCTGGGACTGTCACGATCCTCGGTGGGAGCATCGATGATAGTGCTATCCGACAGAAAATCGGCTTCATGCCAGAAAATACGTACCTCTATAAGTACCTGACTGGAGATGAGTTTCTCGACTTTAATGGTGCGTTTTATGACCTAAAATGAGCGCATCTCAAGGAACGTAAAGATATCGTCCTCGAGAAAGTCGGACTCACCTATGCCCGCTCGAAGCCGCTCCATACCTACTCGAAAGGGATGCTCCAGCGCATCGGTCTCGCGCAGGCACTTCTGCATGACCCGGAGCTCATATTTCTCGATGAGCCGATGAGTGGACTCGATCCTATCGGCCGAAAGATGGTAAAAGATCTTATGCTGGATCTGAAACAATCAGGGAAAACCCTCTTTTTTAATACGCATATCCTCTCTGATGTGGAGGCGATATGCGATAGATTTGCTATCATATCACGAGGTGAGCTCATAGCAGATATGCATGTGGATGAGCTCGAGGTCGGTATCGAGGAGTACTTTATGGAGCAGATTATCACGCATCAGGGAGAGAGCTATCAGGGGCAATAGTTTATTATGAGAATTATTCTCATTTTGAGTTGATTTCGCTCGAGATTTCCATATACTCTTTCTACGGTTTTCGAAAAACCAATAACTCATTTCTAACCCCTTATACTATGTCATGTTGTGATAACGAATTTATGTTCGAACAGGTAAAAATCGATACACCTGCACCAAGTTTCGACCTCCCAGCCTATGATCCTGTGAAAGATGATACGACAAATATCTCTCTCCAAGATATGCACGGGAAGTGGACAGTACTCTTTTACTATCCAGCTGACTTCACATTCGTCTGTCCTACAGAACTCAAGGATATGGCAGAGGCAAAAGCAAAATTCGATGAGCTCGGAGTGACAGTGCTCGCGGCTTCTACGGATACAGTGTTCTCTCACCGCGCATGGGTGAAGCACGAAGGTCTCATGAAGAACTTCCCATACCTCATGCTCGCGGATCATACGACAGAGATCGCATCTGCGTATAATATCCTCGATGAAAAGACTGGTATCGCTGGTCGTGGGACATTTATCATCGATCCACATGGAGTCTGTCGTGGTATCGAGGTGACGAGCGGTCCTCTCGGACGAAATAGTGATGAGCTCGTCCGCAAGCTCGAGGCACTCCAGTTCATGGAGGCCAATCCTGGTACAGCGTGTCCAGCAAAATGGGCAGTGGGTGGAAAGACTCTCAAGCCTTCTATCAAGATAGCAGGTGAAGTCGAGGCACAGCTTCAGTAATTCTGGCATAATAAATCCCCATTCGAAAGAGTGGGGATTTTTATTTTTTAGTAAAATTTGGTTTTTGGGATGTACTGAGAGCAGCATCTATTAAGTGTGAGAGATTCTCTGTATTCTGTAAGATGCTATATGCAAATTGCGCAGCAATAAGCTCAGAAAAACTTTTTTCACTATGGTCTGCTGCTAATTCAGTTCTTCATCATTCGCGCATTCATTTTGTGATACCATACGTAGTCATCCAGTCCGCTAAAATACTATTAATCAGGTCGATATTTTCTGTTTTCTGAAAATGAATTACTAGGCTATCTGGATGTTTGAGAAACCCTATGAGTCATCGAGGGAATTTCAGACTGATAGAATCATGAGTTCGTCGTCCGAGTTTTTCTAACTCCTCTTTTAGTGATGGAAGATGCTGGATAAATGTATATTCTGTTTCGGGGATAGTGCGGTACATCTTTATGTGGACAGGATGAGTCATATCTTCCATTTCCCTATGACAGTCGAGCTGTATCCATCCAGGATTGCTTTTTCCCTGTGCTGAATTTTCCCATATCGATTGTTGTTTTTTATACCAGTCTGCTTGTGCCTGATATTTCTCCCGTAAACTCGCAGGACTACTTCATCGTATTTTTTCTGCAAAATATCTACTTCGTGTCGTGAGGAGTTCGAGAATGATGGATTCTATCTGAGCTACTTTTTCTGTACTTTGTTTTCATCATTCGATTACTTTTTCGATATCGTGGATGGCGGTATTTTTTTGTTCGATGAGCATAGATACAGTCTACCATATCTTTTGACAAAAATCCACTTTTCTATACTATCTGCTTACATTTTCGTATGAGTTCTTAAGAGCTCTCATATTTTGTATTACCGAAATATGAGATTTCTGTCGTAAAAATCTGATGGCGTTATGACCCAAACGATTCTCATGCCCCCTAACCATTTTTTCATGACTCCCACTTCCCAGCAAGACGACTACTACGCGAAAGTCCAGAACACATCCCAGTCTGGTTGAGATGATAAAAAACCACTGAAGCTGAAACTCAAGGCCGTCGTCAAAAAATCTGATGAGACTCCTCCCGTAGAGGATACGCCAGTCGCACCAGCCAAAGATGCCCCAAAGGCTCGTCTCGTCGAGCGCGAGCATGCGAGCTCATGACTCCTAAAGTCTGTCATGAAAAATACGACAGATTCACAGGATACAGCATCGAATGATAAGAAAAATACTGGTACATTTCCGAAGATTTCTTTCGCGAAGGCGGATCACAAGGTGAAAATCCTCGAGAATCGTCCAGTCATGCAGATCCCTGATGAGGTCCCAAAACGCCGTACTGATGGATCCTCTCCAGCTCCAGCTGGACAAAAGCGTCTCCGAGATGACTCGAAGCCGATGTTCCAGCGAGATATCGGATTTTTGACTCCATCAAAGGATGGTACCGCGAAGAAGAGTGGAGGTAAATGAAAAACCCAAAAAGACTATGCTGATGAGGCAAAACGTCGCTCTGTGAAGACGATCGGTGGATCGAGTGATGATGGATCATTTCGTCGTGGACATAAGGTCTCGAAGAAAAAAGAAAAATCCCTCGAAGAAATCGCTCAGGTCCTCGTGGATCGTACTGGACAAGAAGTCTCAGTTCCAGATATGATTTCGGTAAAAGAGTTCTCAGATAAGATCGGTATCCCAGTCGCGAAGGTCATCGGTGAGCTCATGAAAAATGGAGTTCTCGTGAATCTAAATGCTCCTATCGACTACGATACGTGCTTTCTTATCGGTGAAGCATTTGGTATCAAGATAAACAAAGAGCTCTCAGAAGACGTCTCAGTCGCAGACCTGATGGATGGGAATATCGCAGAGCTCATCCATGAAGATGATGCATCGAAGCTCATCACTCGATCACCTATCATCTCTATCATGGGTCACGTGGATCATGGTAAGACCTCTATCCTCGACTATATCCGAAAGACATCTGTCGTCTCAGGAGAGGCAGGTGGTATCACGCAGAAAATCGGTGCCTATCAGGTCTCTCGCGGAGAGAAGCGTATCACATTTCTCGATACACCTGGACATGAGGCGTTCTCTGTCATGCGTGCTCGTGGTGCGAAGCTCACGGATATCGCTATCATCGTCATCGCGGCAGACGAGGGGATGAAGCCGCAGACCATAGAGTCTATCTCGCATGCGAAGGCTGCAGAGATCCCGATGATCATCGCTGTAAATAAGATGGATAAGCCTGGAGCGAATCTCGACCTCATCCGTGGACAGCTCGCTGAGCAGGGACTCCAGCCAGAAGACTGGGGTGGAGATACGGTCGTCGTACCAGTATCGGCTCATACGGGTCTCGGTATAGAGGATCTCCTCGATATGATACTCCTCCAGGCTGAGCTCCTCGACCTACGTGCGAATCCTGACCGCGCTGCAGTCGCGACTGTCATCGAGGCCCATCTCGACCAAAAGCTCGGATCTGTCGCTACTATCCTCATAAATACTGGTACCCTGAATAAAGGTGATACTATCGTCTGTGCGGGTGCGAGTGGAAAGGTCCGTACGCTGAAAGACTATAAATGACGAAATATCGAAAGCGCACTCCCAGGTGTGCCAGTGCAGATTACAGGACTCTCAGATGTGGTCCAGGGTGGAGATATCCTCCAGTCTGTCTCATCGATCGAGCTCGCGACGACTCGCGCGAAGGAGTACAATCTCGCGAAAAATAAAAAATCTATCCACGCATTCGAGGGTGCATCACTCGGTATGCTCATGTCTCGTCTGAAGTCTGGTGCTCTAAAACAACTGAAAATCGTACTCAAGACTGACTCTGGTGGATCACTCGAAGCGCTGAAGTCCGCACTCCTGAAGCTCTCTACTGCAGAGACGCAGGTGACATTTATCCATGCGGCGGTCGGTGAGGTGAATCAGTCAGACGTCATGATGGCTGGTACATCACAGGCGCTCCTCATCGCGTATAATGTAGGGCTCCTCCCAGCGGCGAAGAGTGCACTCTCTCAGTCGAAGATAGAGTTCATCGATAAAAAAGTCATCTACCACGTACTCGAAAAGGTCGAATCTATCATCACCGGTATGATCGATATCCGCTACGAAGAGCTCGAGCTCGGTACTGCGCTCGTGAAGGCGATATTCTATACTGGGAAAAATAACTCCATGATGATCGTCGGTCTCGGTGTCACGAGTGGAAAGATCGAGAATCGCGCGAAGCTCCGTATCATCCGTGCGGATGCGAAGGTCGGTGGTGGTGAAGTCGCGAATCTGAAGCAGGGTCCTCTCGATGTGAATGAAGTCGAAGAGGGGAATGACTGCGGTATAAACTATAAGGGTGATGTCACGGTGATGGAGGGCGATATTATCGAGTTTTATAAGATGGTGCAGAGGAAGTAAAAATGGGATTTTCTTTAGACAAGTAGCCTTATTTTTCTACAATAAAAGATATGCATTCACTGAATAAAAAAACAAGTCTTGGTCAGTTTTTTACAAAAAGAGATTTTTGGATGAAAGGTCATATTATAGAGTTTATTAAATCAACAAATACTACTATTGCGTTCGACCCATTCGCATGAGCTGGAGATTTACTCAATTCTGCGAAGTGAATTGGGTTTGCTCATATCCGATGATGCGATATTGACGCGACGTTACATTGGGATATCAATGATAGCCTTATTTCTATCCCAAAAATCGAAAATGCTATCATTATAACAAATCCGCCATATCTTACAAATTATAGCGCTAAACGGAAAGGAATATATGAGGATGTAAAAAAATATTTTGATACTTGTGCATATGATGATATTTATCAGATTGCTATAGAGAATTGTATGAAAAATGACTTTGGAGTTATGATTGTCCCAGAAACATTTATAAATTCAAAATTTCCAAAAAATAGACTCACTAGTATTACCGTCATTGAGGATAAAATGTTTCATGATACCGACACTCCTGTATGTGTTATTTGCTTTGATAATATTATAAAATCTCATGAAAAAATTAAATTATATAAGAATGATATTTATATAGGAAACCTTTGATATTATGAAACCTTTCGAAAGCTTCCTAAAAAAACACTTTCTATAACTTTTAATTCTCTACAATGACAAATTGCCTTACGGGCTGTAGATACAACAAACCCAAAAAAACCCATAGCCTTTATGCGACCAGAAGAAATCGATTATGACCTTTCCACCATTAAGGTAAGTTCCCGATTGATTACACTAATAGAAATATGAGCAAATAGTGATACAATTGATATGATTATACGATTGAGCAACGAAAGGCTCTCAGAATTTCGGAAAAATACAGATGATATATTGCTCTCACCATTTAAGGGGAATAAAAAAAATGGTGAACGAAGACGAAGACTTGATTATAAGACAGCGAGGGCGATTATCGAGGATGCTTACTTGAGTATCGGATCGAATGAATTATCACTCTTTTAATTTTATCATTTATGCTTACAAATCTGGAGATTTTCAAATTTTGTCAAAAATACCCTGAACCTATCTTAGATGAATTTTATAAAAAAAATGTTACATTAATTATCGCAAAGGATCCGCACAATCCAACACTTCTTATGATAAAGAATATTGAGTTAATCGAGTGTCTAAATGCTTTAAGTCTTGCAGGAAAGAAAAAAAATCAAGCCATGAAGAAATTAGCTCTCGAGGAAATGAGAACCCTTTTGATAGAAAATTCGGATTTAAATTATTCAGAATTTGTCTCATTTTGGTCAGTGCTCGATATATCCTATAGCTTCTTTGTTGGTGGCATTAAAACAATCGAAGAACAAAAGAGAGTATTGGAGATTTTGGCGGAACAATATTTATTATTTCGACACTCGATTTATTCTCTATATGGTTATTCGCCCGTCACTCTTCAGGTCTGAAAAGATGCAAAATCTCATAAATCAAGTGGACAACTCGGTCTCTTAAAAGTATCCAAAATTCTCGAAGATCTTGGCTTTTCTGATGCTAATCAAGATTCCCTGCAAGAATTTGAAAAATGAGATAAAAAATATATCACCACAGATCAACAAGGAAAGCAGTTATTTAAAGAAATCCTTGAAAAACACCGCATTCGTTTCTTATGGAAATCTGAAAAGGACGAGAAAATGCCAGATTTTCTTGTACGAATAGGTGAGCATATTTTTATTATTGAGCATAAACACACGAAAGAATGATGATGAGGACAAGATAAGCAAGTAAATGAGCTTGTATCGTTTATCCAATATTCTGAAGTTGAAGATACTATACATTTCGTCTCTTTCCTAGATGGGGTATATTTCAATAAATGGATTGATAGAGATATTAAGAAAGGAAAAGTACTGAATCAGCTTAATAATATAGAAGACAACCTTATACGCTATAGGAATAATTATTTTGTAAATACAGAGTGATTTAAGAAATTATTTAGTGATAGATAAAATACTTATGATCCTGAATTTCGATATTCGAGTTCACCTATTTTACTCATAGATTTCCTCTCTAGTAAGGTATAACTTAAGCATCGTATCCAGTATCTCCACAATTTTCGAAATAGATTTGCATTTCCTTATCTTTTATATATACTCAGCGAGCTATTT
>CAZQUZ010000002.1:77478-151252 GCA_964596675.1 uncultured Candidatus Peribacteria bacterium | reverse complement strand
ACTGGATTTAGCAAGGATGCCCTTGTGCCACTCGCCAAAGAAGTTGGACTTGATATGAAAAAGTTTCAGGCGTGTTTTGACACAAAATCTACTCTTTCTCGATTTGATATTGAAACAACGGAAGGGAAGAAACTCGGAGTATCAGGTACTCCTTGAACAGTCATTATCAATAATGAAACTGGTGAATATATGCTCATCGAATGAGCATATCCAGTATCTGAATTTGAGCGAGTTATTAGTAAACTTCTGAAATAACAAATGTACCGTACCGATGTATATCATATAATTCTATCTCCCATAGAGTTATATGATGCATCACTTAATATCTATTAATCCTTCTTTATGAAAAAAATTCTTTTTATTGTTCCTTTGTTACTCCTTCTTGCTTCTTGTACGCAAACACCAAAGATAGATGTTGCTCCATCAACAACTTCTACTAATACAAAAAATACCAGTGTAGAAACATCCGTTGTTTCAAAAGCTACTCCGAAAGAAAATAGAACCGTACCAACACCATCATATGGTTCAGGAAAACACACTCTTGAAATATTTGCTGATTTTCAATGTCCTGCGTGTCAAAACTTTTCCAAAACACTTGAACCACTCTTCAAGAGTTATGCTGATAAATGACAACTTGTAATACAGTACCGCCAATTCCCACTCGATATGCACAAAAATGCTTTCCGTGATGCTATGATGGCACTTTGTGGAGCAGAGCAAGGAAAATATATGGAAGCCAAAACAGCTCTCTATGCTTTGGAAACAATGAAATCAGGGGGGAAAGTATCAGATACTGAGCGTATTGATACTCTCACAAAAGCATGATTAGATAAAGAAAAAGTAAGTAGTTGTCTCGCTTCGGAAGCATTTAAGGGACAAGTAGAGGCTGATCTCGCATATGGCGAATGACTACGTTTAGATGGCACTCCAACACTATTTCTTGATGGAAAAAAGATAGATATGTCAGAATTTAGAGATACGGAAGGCTTTACAACATTTTTAGATACGCTTCTCTCAAAATAATGATAATATGCACTTACTTATCCTTAAACCATTTCAAAAGCCAACACTTTTTAGTCTTTATGTTCTCTTGGTAATCGTACTTCTTCTTTTATGGTGGAATTTCACGAATATAGAGATTATGTTTTGAAACTATGGAAACTTCCACACTTATGCTGATATTATTTTTTCGATGATTATCGTCTTTTGTTTCCCGTTATTTCTTATAGGCATTACCTATAAGTGATTACTTTTTTGAGTGCGTGAAACTATTGGGGGAAAGAATGGTATCGGGGCATCAGGTGGTATTATCTGAACAATCATTTCAGGAGCGTCTTGTTGCGGTTCAACTCTTGCCATATATTTTGGACTTATACCACTGATGACACTCTTGCCATATGATGGCTTAGAAATCAAACTCTTTGCTGTAATCTGACTTCTTTGGGCAAATTATGACCTCTATAAAAATCTCGAACTATGTCGAATGAAAAAATAAAAACACTTGAAACTGTCTATTTGAAAGAATGGACGATTTACTTACAAATACGCAATGATAAAGAAATGAAATGGTATCATTTAGAGAGATTGCATGTACTTTCCCAAGCTTCCTTTAAGAAGCATATTTTTATACATATTACTATGCTTGGCGAGGCATATAAAGATAAGAATATCCGTGAATTTCTCGGTCAACTTATTCGCCTCTTTCTCGTTATACCGTGACATATATTTCATAAGTTGCCTATTGGCAATATTGGCACAACTCGCGTATCCGCCTTTACCCCTATGGAGATACCAGAAGATTTACGGTATCTTTTTCCTAAACAATAAATCATTCTATGACAAAAAATATAAAATTGAAACGGGCACTTACATTTGCTGGTACGAGCAATATTTCGATGGGAATAATTGAGATTATCTCTGGTATCTTCTCGGGTTCAAGTAGTCTCATACTTGATGCATTAGACTTTATTTTTGATGGGGCAAATTATTTTAGTAGTATATATGCTCTGGATAAAACCGATGCTATAAAAACACTTTTCTGAAAGATAAAAGGGTGGATTATGATTATCACTGGTATTATCATATTTCTTTGGATTATCTACAAGTATTCTATCGGGTGGATACCTCATGGTGAGACTATGACTATCATTGGTTTTTTTGCTCTTATGGTTAATATAATATCTACTATTATCCTTGCAAAATATCAGGATAATAGTCTTGATATTCGTGCTGTATGGCTCTGTACGAGAAACGATGCTATTAATAATATTCTCATTATTATAGCAGGATTTTTGACTATCATGTTCTCGTCTATATATCCAGATATAGTGGTCAGTATATGGATGGGTGCTATTGCTCTATGGAGTGGCGTGAGTATCATCCGAGAGTGAGGACACCATCACGGACACAATCATAGCCATTAAAATCAAAATACATGATAACAAGTCTCGTCGAATGAGATAAGAAAATTGTATATTTTCTGTATCAATCTCTTTCCGACATTCCCTTTATACAAGAAATGCTTTGATTTTTATCAAGTATAGAAGTTTATTTGTTGGCAATATTGCTCTGATATTACTTTCTTTGAGCTCTTATGCGAAAGGATACAAAACTACTACAATTTCTCTTTTTTTCTGGGATGATTATTGTAATAGCCTTTTTTCTTGCTCAATTATTGAGTTCTCTATTTCCTTTTCGTTCACGACCATTTGTATTTTTAGAGATACTTCCTATAATCCCTCATATTGATAATACTTCATTTCCTTCATCACATGCCATATTCTTCGGGGTGAGTATAGTAGTTATGATGAGATGATTTTTTCCATTATATCAGAAAATTATCCTTATATTCCTTGGTGGACTTATGTGTCTATCCAGAGTAATCGGAGGGATACACTACCCATCGGATATATTCGCCTGAACTATCATATGACTATTTTTTGGGTTTGTTGTATTTCACGTTATATCTTGTACTTTTTCAAAGTTTTCTAATCCTAATCATCCATAGTTATGCTTCCAGAGATGCCAGTCTACTCACTTATTCTTTCTCTCGGTATTTTAGGTATCTTGTTCATCTTGATAGTTAGTATCATACTTTTTGTGTGCTCATCCAGATGGAGAATATACTTGCAAGAAGTACCATATTTTACCTATCTCAAAATCATCGGGCTTATTGCCATATCATCCACAACATTTGCTATGATATATCAGCTCTACTATGAGCTTGATGTTTGTATTCTTTGTTGGTGGCAACGTATATTCATATTTCCGATTGATATAGTGATATTGGTAAGTATTTGGAAGAAAATTAGAGGCAATCATATTATTACAGGGCTTCTGGCTCTTGGCGGTACTTTTTTTGCAGGGTATCATTATTACTATCACTTTATCTGATGGGTACTGAAACTTCCTGTATTTCTTCCTTGTGAGCAAGGTTGACTACTTCCTGCTTGTACAGACCATAACGGCGTACTTACATTTGGATTTATCACTATTCCATTTATGTCATTAGTTGTGTTGCTTACAATGTTGTGGCTATCTTTCCTTGCTAGCAGAACAAAAAAATAAATGAAGAAGACTTATCGATAACTGAAACAAGGTAGCGAGTCTCGAAAAATTTGACAAATAAAATATTTGAATATGATACGCCCACTAGGTGTCCCATTTGTCTCATTTTGAGTCCAGTTCCGAGATGACCTAGATGCTAGAACTCATATTTCTAGTAACCCACTCTGGGTCTCGCCAAGGTTTGGTGGAGTACCAAGGTGTCCAGCCATTTGATACGTAAAACTCATCCGAAAGGATGAGTTTTTAAGTAGCAATATTTTTTGGTACTAGGATGAGAATCCGAGTGGTCACGAATGAAATGAGTGATGAGAAGTGCCACGGATGGCACTTCGAGAATGAGGAGAGACGAATGCGTCGGAGAGCATTCGAATCCTAGTATCCCAGCCATGTGCTTTCAAAATTTCTCTCTGCAAAGAGGGAATTTTTAAAGCTCATTTTTTGATGAACTCGGATTCGAAACCGTAGCCACCCTGACGACGATAGGAGTCAGGTAAAAAGCCAATTGAATTTGGCTTTTTCGTGGCAAGGCGTTCGACGAGTGAAGCGAGGAGAAAGAATCCTAGTATCCCAGCCATATCAACACGTAAAATCCACCAGCTCTGTTTGGTGGATTTTTAAGTGGTGAAAATTTTTCTCTACAACAATAAGGCTTTTCTACTCCTCCTCCATCAGCCGTATCGTAGTGATGATATTTTTCGCAGCGAGATCGAGAGGTGTCGCGTCAGCGTATTTCTGGTGTGTCTTGCCCTGCATGATACCCACGAGGATGACAGATGGCGTCTGCTCCTCGATGACAGCATCATACGCACTCACGAGAGATGGCTCGATATAGACATCTCACTCATAGGCGAGCATCATCTTGCCCATGAGGTCATCACTCGGACTCGCTGGCGCGCTATCCACGACGATACCACCTACAGAGAGTCCATAGTCCTCGACGTAGTAGTCTTTTTGCTCATCGAATATCTCGAGAAATCTCGGCACCTCCACGAGGCTATCGCGATTATCTTTCGTGATATCTGTAGCTGATACCGACTTTTCATACTGGAAAAACACATTCGGCACGATGACATCACCGACCTCATGCACCATATCGATACTGTATCCAAATACTGGGAAGTACACTCTATCTGGCAGATACGTCGCTGCTATCCAGTGTGTCACATCCGATGAGAGGTCTACATGGAGAAATATAAACATCCAGTCACGCAGACGATAGACCGTCGCGATAGGGGACTCTTCGAGTTTTTCGAGGGAGAGCGTACGGACGAATGCATCACGCACGAGTGGGAGAGGGGAGACGAGGGCTCGGAGCATAGATTTGATTTTTAGAGATATGAGGATAATATAGAAAAAGTCGAAAGTAGAAAGTAAAAAGTAAAAGAAAATGCAAATCGAGCTCCAGTACATCATCATCTGAGGCATCATCGGAGGGATTCTCTGATTTTTCATAGCGAAGGTCATATACCTGAGCGCCCGTAGACAGCACCAGCGAGATGCTGTCAGAGGGTCGAAAAATGCTATCATCGGTGAGCTCTACGAGAAGATACTCCCTGCGCTTCCAGACTTCCCATATGCACCGAAAGATATGGTATTCATCGGGAAAGGATGCGACTATATCATCTTCGATTGACTCTCAGAGTGACGCCTCCGCGAGGTCGTATTTCTCGAGCTAAAAAGTGGAAATGCCCGACTCAATGCTCATGAAACCGCCATAAAATACGCACTCGACCATAAGCATGTACGCTTTAGTGAGTATCGTATCGATAGCGTGAAAAATAAAGGCTAAAAATTTGGAATTTTCGAGAAAAAGGAGTACACTAAAAGACATATACATATCGGATAAGCATTTCTTTTTTAACTAAAATCTCATGTTCCTCCTCTCGACACGCTCACTCACATGATACGGACTCGACCAGATATTCGCCCTCGCGAAGGCAGGTAGAGCGGATGGTATCGACCTCTCTGTAGACTGGGAGCTCTATGATACCCTCGACAGCACCTATCTCGATACACTCATGACTCGTCATGGTATCCGTATCATGAGCATCACCGCACCGGTACGTCGTGTCACGAAGAAGCAGTCTGCCGAGATACTCGCCCTGGCGGACACACTCGGTGTCAGCATAGTGAACTTCACACCTCCACATAGGAGCGATCGCGACAAGGAGTGGTTCTCTGAGGGGCTCCAGACACTCACGGCGAAATACCCGAATATCACTATACACATCGTAAATGCTCCTCCGAAGACGTGGCTCTTCATCATATCAGAATATGGCGATGCTCGCCCTGAGACGATAAAGAAGATGACCGCACATACAGCCCTCTCTATCGAGAATGTCGAGCCAGAGAGTGGTGTCGATCTGATAAAGACATTTACCCTCCTCGGCAATACCATCGGACTCGTCTATCTCTCGGATAAGACTGAGGAGAAGATAGGACTCTTTCCTGGTGAGGGTGATATGCCACTCGAGAGCTTCCTCATACGACTGAAAGAGGCAGGATACACGGGGCACTTCACACTCGATATCGATGCTCGTGAGCTCGGCATATGAGATGCCGGGGAAGTGAAGACTCGTATAGAGAAATCCAGAGCCTACCTCGAAAGATATTTTGTATAATAAAACCTCCCGTTCCGGGAGGTTTTTAGACAGCCATATTATACATTCGAGAACATCTTCATCGCGCGGAGTTTATTCTCCACAGTACCCTCGATCTCGAGTCTATCCCGGAGAAATATATTACCTTTTTGTGCGAGGATAGAGAGGACGAGCTTGTCATTATACTCGAGTCGATTCGTGAAGTCATCGAGATTCATGATAGCGTATTTCACTTTTTTACCGAAAAATGTCTTTTCGAGAAAGTTATTGAACTCGATCTTATCGAGTTCTCCGATGATAAATATATCGACGATATTATTCGTCGTCTCATTGCGAAAGTCGAGGATTGCCTCAGATATCGTCACGAGGTCGAGATTTTTCCGTCATTTAAAAAATTCTTTTATCGGTACCATCACATTATACGACTTCAGATACATATCGCGTATCTGTTCATAGATGATACAGGTACGATTCATGGCATAGTATTTTTTCTTATTTTGCTCGTATGACTTCAGTATCCCGAGGTGCTCGAGATTCATGAGCTCACGACGGACAGCATTGATCTGCTCATCAGTATCACGACAGAGCTCACGTATGAAAAATCCGGTACCATTTTTTGCTACCGTGTCTTCGATGACGAGTTTTTCGAGAAGTTTCACGCGCGAGCGCGAACCAAAAAGTTTGACGAGATCCAAGGAGTCAAAAGGAAAGAAGTACTAATGACGGAGTATATAGGAAAGGAAGCGAAAAGCAAGATTTTGTCTCGATTTTAAAAAACTCTTTTTATATTTTTTCTGATACAGAGATTCATGGAGGAGTAATACCATATTTCTTTTTATACTTCTTTGATTCTTGTATTTGGCGGATTATATTTATTATTTCTGTCACATAGGCTGTGTTATTATCTCAGTTCATTTGAGATAAACTTGATTGTAATCGAAATTTTTGGATATTGAGGCGGATGATTCTCTGTGTAAGATATCTATCAATATATTCTCTGTGCATACTAAGATCGATATTGTTTTGTTCTGAATACTGTATCACAGAAATAATATCCACTTTGGTAAAAGAAAGATTCGCAAACAATACATGTATCTGTCTTTCATTATATTTTTCTAGACCAGGTATAATTTTTATCTTATATGGACGGGGGGATGTATTGCTGGACTTTAATGTCATAATATATTTTATATATTATATCTCATCTATTATAAATATCAATTTTATATAAATATTTCACTTTTTCTCCTTTCTCTATACACTCTCACCCATGTCATGACTGAATCCTGCTCAGCGCCAAGCTGTAGAATATATCCACTGACCCCTCCTCATAAATGCTGGAGCTGGCTCTGGAAAAACCCATACCATCACTGAACGCGTCGTCTCTATGATACGCGAGAAAGGGATCGATCCGAGATCGATTTTTTGTGTCACGTTCACGAATAAGGCCGCTCGTGAGATGCGTGAACGTATCGCGACAAAGCTCGGGATACATGCTGAGAATATCAATCCATTTCGTACCAATGGTCTTCCGACTATCGGAACATTCCACTCGGTGGCAGCATTTTTCCTACGGATGTTCATCGACCGGCTCGGGTATGGCAAGGACTTCGTCATCTATGATGCTGATGACTGTCTCCGCACGATAAAGGAAATCATGAAGTCACAAAACATCGATGAAAAAGAGTTCAATCCTCGCAGCATCCAAGGGATGATATCGGGTGCGAAAGGGGAGTGAAGAGGTCCGGTAGAATACTCTGCAAGTGTAGATAGCTACTTTGGCTCGGTCGTACTCGAGGTCTATAAGGCATACGTCGGCAAAATGCGCAAAGAAAATGCCCTCGACTTCGACGATCTCCTCCTCCTCTTTCGTGCTGTCCTCGAGTATGAAGAAGTGCGCGAGTACTTTCATGGACGATTCGAGTACTTCATGGTCGATGAATACCAGGATACGAACACGCTCCAGTACGAGATTATCCGTATCCTCGCGAGCAAAAGTCGCAATCTCTGTGTCGTATGAGATGACTGGCAGGGGATTTACAGCTGGCGTGGAGCAGATATTTCAAATATTTTGAACTTTAAAAAAGACTATAAGGATGCCCTCGTCATCAATCTCGAAGAGAACTATCGATCGACCAAAATTATTATCGAAGCTGCGAATGCCGTCATAAAGAATAATACCAACCAGATGGATAAGACTCTCTTCACCTCGAATCCAGAGGGGGAAAAGATTATCATGCTCGAGTGACTCGATGAGAAGCATGAAGCAGAGCTCATCACGAGCAGTATCCGAGATAAAAAAGAAGCCGATACAGAGAAAAAGTATGCGCATTTTGCTGTCCTCTACCGTACGAATGGACAGTCTCGACTCATAGAAGAGTCACTCATACGGAAAAATATCCCCTATCGTATCTACTGAGGCGTGAAGTTCTATGAACGCAAAGAAATCAAAGATGTCCTCGCCTATATCCGCCTCATCTATAATCCTCTCGATAGTCTCTCTCTGAAACGCATCATCAATGTCCCGAGCCGAAAAATCGGCGAAAAATCTCTCGAAAATCTCATAGAAATCATGGACCGGGAGCATATGAATATCGCGCAGATAGCCGATGAACCAATGATAGTAGAGTCACTCTCTGGCATCGGGGCAAATGGTATCCGATCATTCGTGAGCGTGTATAAGATACTCCGAGATTTATCCAAGACAGAGTCTATAGCGACACTCATGCAAGCTATCATAAACCGTACGAACTATGAAGAATATCTAAAAAGCGAGTACACCGAGGAAGAGCTCGAGAGCAAAAAAGAAAATCTCGACGAATTTATGAATATGGCATCTCGCTATGATGGACTCATCTATCCAGAGAATCTCGCACTCTTTCTCGAGGATATCGCTCTCATCACCGACCAGGATAGAAAAAATGAAGATACCAGTGAAAATAGTGAATGAACCGTCTCACTCATGACTGTACACCTCTCGAAGTGACTCGAGTTTCCACATGTATTTATCGCGGGAGCGGAAGATGGTATATTTCCACACTCACGGACTCTCATGGATGCTCGTGAGATCGAGGAGGAGCGCCGTCTCATGTATGTCGCACTCACTCGTGCGAAAGAGCAGATATACATCTCTCGTGCGCATGAACGATATACATTCGGTAACTATAGCGCCAATCCGAAGAGTCGATTTGTAAAAGAAATCCCTACAGAATATATCCATATCGAAGAAAAACGAGGTACCGCGCAGAGCATATTTGGTGGAGGAGGCAGTGGATTTCAGTCGATGAATGATATATTTAAGAGCACATCATCCCCCTCACTATGAACACCATCTCGTGTTACAAAAGTAAAAAATGAGGCCACAAATTTTGCCCTATGAGACAGAGTGGAACATGTACAGTATGGTGTCGGCACAATAGTGGCGATAAGTGGTGCTGTAGCAGATATCGCATTTTCTGGAACCGGGATAAAAAAGATGAACATCGAGATTGCTCCTGTGAAAAAAATCTAAGAAAATATATATCACACTTCATCAGAACCCTATAGAGATAGTATAATCGATTATTATGAGAGAAAAATAGTATTGCTTTTTACGAAAATATCGTATTATTCATAGATAATACGATATTTTCTTATAGTTGCAATGCATAAAACTGGCGTCACACTCATCTGACTTCCCTGATCTGGAAAAACGACACTCTCAAAGGCAGTCATAGAAAAACTCCCCGAGTGGCATATACATGATCATGATGATGATGGGCTCGAGAGCACATATGGACTCGGGAAATGATGAATCGCACGATATATAGAAGAATACGGAGATTCTGCATTTCTCCGATATGAAGAAGATTTTACACTTGCTCACTATGGAAATAGAGAAGAGTGAAAAACTTTTCACTTCGATACGATGCTGTTCTCCTCATCTGGAAGTATCATACTCTCAGAAGCTGCTATAGAACACGTAAGAAAAAGAACGCATACCATACTCATAGATATACCACGATGTGTCGTACTGAGACAGATACAGGAGCGAGATGATGGAACAGAGCGCATAGTCGGGATGCATGGTGGGCCAAATGAAAAACCAAGAAGCTATTCACTCGAAGAAGAACTCATATTTCGAGAATCACTCTATAAGAAATATGCTGACGTGAGTCTCAGATATCATCCCTGGGAAAGTCTCGAAATAACGAGTGATCGACTCCATCGCATTATCCAAAATCTCGGAGTTCTCTAAGAGAGCATATTTCACATTTTTCCTGCGTGGAAATCTGCAAATGCCTCGTGTATTTCTGCTTCTGTATTCATGACGAATGGTCCATACGCGACGACCTCTTCTTCGAGAGGTTTTCCTCACATGATGAGAACTTTTGCATCTTCCTCTCAGGAAAGTGATACATCACTTCATGTTCTCGATAAAAATACCATATCACTCGCTCGGAGGGATTGTCCACCTATAGTGAGAGTTCATTCGACGACGAGGATCATCGTGGTATATCCATCAGGAAACGTGAGCGTGATATCTTTTCTGGATTCAAATCGTATATCATAGAGTTCGACAGGGGAAAATGTTTCAGCGGTTCATGTCTGCTGATAGACGGTTCATGTTTCATCATGCATATCGAGATTTCCAGTGATAACGCGGACCTTTCCTCCATCGAACTCGACTTCTCTAATATTTTCTCGCGTAAGTGCCTGATATCGTGGTGGTATCATCTTATGAGATTTTGGGAGATTCACCCAGAGCTGGACGGCATGCTGTATTCACCCATCACGAGAGAATTTTTCTGTCATAAATTCATTATGGAGGAGTCCACTTCCAGCGGTCATCCACTGTACTTCATCTGGACCGATGATGCCACCATGACCAGCAGTATCCATATGTTCTATCTCACCAGAGTAGACGATAGTCACCGTCTCGAATCCTCGATGTGGATGATATCCGACTCCTGGTCTATGATCATTTTTTTGTGGTGGTATGATCCATGGGGCATTATAGTCGAGCATGAGGAATGGGCTCGTGTCATCAGACATTTCTCGGCCATATCCTGGTATATACTGAGCCACACGAAAACCATCTCATACCATATGAGACTGCCTAGGATGTTCTTTTCGTACTATCTTTTTCTGCATATACACACTCTATATATATCCTGAGAGAAATCAACTTTATTTTATAAAGTATAATATATATTTATATTGTACATATACCAAATTAGTGGAAAATATATTTTTCTCTGAAAAATTAAGAAAAAATTAATATTTATAGAGTATACTACTTACATGAATACTGTAGAATCTACTAAAATTCTCCCTAAGGAGAACCTGATTGCCCTCTTTGAGGCATTTACACGTGATGCAGATAAGAGAACTATTTCTCGTACATGAGAGGTATGTGTGGAGTTATTTGATGAATTTTATAAATCACTCAGCACGCAGCAAGAATGAAAGATCAACAGCTATGCCTGAATAAGAGCAAATTTACTCGGGCACTATAAAGCTCGGACGATTAGTTCATTATTTCGAGAAAGGATGAAATCATTACAAATTATCTAAAGATTCATGAGACTTTCACATACACCCCAAAACATCTTAAAAAATTGGTTCAAGGAAATATGAGAAGCCCATCTGAGGGATTTTATAGAGCAGCAAAATGCAAAATCACTCATAGATCCTCATGAAATCAGTATGTTTTTCGATGCATTTTTTACATACTGCATAAGTATATGAGTCACATTGCCCGAAAAGATATCCCATAAGCTCATCTATCATGTCTACGGAGTGAGTAATTTTCGTGCTCTCATGGATACACTCCTACCGAAAGCAGATACTACAGAAAATGTACGATACAGTGTAGAGTCTATTTTTAGAAAAGCAGCTTAGAGATATATGAGACTGAGTCCAGATATCCATACGAGCATCATCAGAGGTACTCCGATACGAAAACTCCGTTTCCCAGCCTTATGATAGAGTGGTCGCATCATGCCGAGCCAGATACCTCATGCACCTCAGGCGATAGCGAGCATCCAGAGTGTCCGCTCAGATATACGCCACCAGCCATATATCGACTTCACTTTATCGACCCACATGAGACTGTAGGCGAGGATATTTATGATGATAATGTAAAGAAGAAAAGGTGAATCCATAGAAAAATTAGATAGTATCTTCATTCTGCTCTTTCGCGGCTCGGAGTATCGAGCTCTTCCATCTCTCTGGCTCGAATCCTCCTATACGCATCATCTCGATAGCAGGGAAGAGCTCTCGAATCTTCTCCTCTGGCACGCGCTGGTCATAGCCAAACACGAGGATATCTGGCTGATAGGCGCGAAGTGGGGCAAATATATCCTGCTCATCACCAAGTATCACCTCTGCATCACGAAATGCATGGGCCACATTCGACTGACGTATATCCTCACTATCATGCGGTGCACGACCCTTAATAGTGCGTACTCGAGCATCACGAGCGATGATGATAGAGAGGCTATCACCGAGCTTTTCGGCTTCACTGAGGTAGTAGACATGTCATGGATGAAAGAGATCAAAAGTCCCAAAAGTCATGACTTTTTTTATGCGATTTTTCGCATCTTTCTGTGAAGATTCGGTGAACGACATAAGTGCTAAGAACGTCAATAAAGAGAAAAAATAAGTCTACGAATACAAAAGGTGAACAATTTTCGAAAAAGTTTTGACAATATGTGGTGGAAAGGATAGAGTCATAAACACAATATCTAGTATATCTAAGTGATACTTCGTCTCATTTCGACACCAAAACGACATGAGTCCAGTCTATCCGAGAAATACGTTTTGTAAAAATAAAATATCCATCTTCTTTAGTATCGTCTCGATGGCTGAGACATAATGAATAGGCTCATTATATCTCGTCCATCGGTGTGACAGAGAAGTTTTCTTTTTTCCTCGATTGGTTTATCTCTTTACCCTTTTCTCCTATGTCTCCGCAGAAGATCCGCCGCAGAAATGATGAAATCACCGACTTCGACCGCACTCGTATCGAGCAGGCTATCGAGGCTGCTGCTATAGCATGTGGTGAGCCAGATCGCTCATTTATCCCTGTGGTGACAGACTTTATCATAAAGGATGTGGATCATGTCTATGGAGAGATATTTACCAATCGTGTCCCCTCTGTCGAGGATGTGCAGGATATCGTCGAGCGCAATCTCATGAAGTTCAATAAATTCGACGTCGCAAAACAGTATATCATCTACCGTGCTGAGCGCCAGGAAGAGCGTGTCGAGGCACATGTAAAACTCGTCAAAAAATTCGAGAAAAACGGATTCCAAGTAATGAAGTCAAACGGAGGAAAGGAAGACTTCGACTTCGAAAAAATAGAAAAAATGTTTGCTCATGCGAGCATCGGATATGAGGATAAGTGTAGTTTTGATGAGCTCATGGAGGCATTTAAGAAGAATATAGTCGAGGACATGAAAACGAGCGATATCGCGAAACTTCTCGTAAAGACTTGTATCGACCTCGTATCGGTCGAGAACATAGCCTGGGAGCACATCGCTGGTCGTCTCGCACTGTTTGACCTCTATAAAAAGGCAGGGAAAAATCGCGACATGAAACAGAGTGATATCTATACAGCTGCTTCATTTGTCCCATTTTTCGAGAAGTACGTCGCAGAAAAACTCTACTTCGAAAACTTCCTCTCATACTATAGTAAGGCAGACCTCGAAAAAGTGGGAGCCTATCTCGCGAAGCATGGAAAGGTTCGTGATATGGAGTATGGATACACGACTGTCCTCTCTCTCTCGAAGCGATATCTCAATAATCCGAACAAGTACGTACGCGAGCTCCCTCAGGAGATGTATATGGGTGTGGCACTCTTTCTCGCTATCCCTGAGTCAGACGAGAACCGCCTCGACTTCGCACTAAAGGTCTACGACCAGTGCTCACAGCAGCATATCTCTCTCCCGACTCCTACACTCATAAATGCTCGTACGAATTTCTACCAGCTCACGAGCTGTTTCAAGCTCAATGTATCTGATGATCTCCGCGCTATCTATCATGGCATCGAGAACATGGCACAGATATCGAAATATGGAGGTGGTATCGGATCATACTGGGGACACATCCGCTCACGTGGGTCATCTATCCGCGGCATCGAAAATGCCTCTGCAGGCGTACTCCCATGGCTCAAGGTCGTGAACGACACAGCGACAGCAGTGAACCAGCTCGGTGCTCGTCTCGGTGCGATATCCGTCACACTCGACGTCTGGCATCGCGATATCCACGACTTTCTCGATATGCAGACAGAGACGGGAGATATCCGATCCAAGGCATTTGACCTCTTTCCTGCCATCTCTATCCCAGACCTATTTATGAAACGCGTCGAAGAAGATGGTGAGTGGACACTCATGGATCCGCACGAAGTGATGACTGTCTACGGTCGTCGCATCGAGGACTCATTCGATACGGACTTCGAGATATTCTACACTGACGCAGAGAAAAATCCGAAACTGAAACTCAATAAAGTTATCAAAGCAAAAGACCTCTTTAAGGCATTTCTAAAGTCTACTGTCGAGACAGGTATGCCATATGTATTCTTCCGTGATACTGTGAATCGCCTCAATCCAAACAAGCACGCAGGAAATATCTACTCGACACAGCTCTGTACTGAGATCTGTCAGAACTCTTCTCCGACAGAGTTCATCGAGGAGACCCTCGAGAATGGTGAAGTGAATATAAAGTATAAGGCAGGAGATACTGTGACCTGTAATATCGCATCGATAAATGTCGCGAAAGTGAACACTCGCGAGCAGATGAAAGAGACTGTCCCAGTCATGATGCGCATACTGGATAATGTCGTCACTATCACGAAATATCCACTCAAAGAAGCAGAGCGCACCAGTCTCCGCTATCGTCCCGTCGCTCTCGGATACCTCGGTCTCGCTGAGTACCTCGCGACACACTCACTCGCATATGACTCGGCTGAGGCTCGAGCGGTCGCAGATACGATGTTCGAAGAGTTCGCATGGGAAGTCTACCGCACGTCTATCGACCTCGCCGCCGAGCGTGGACAGTATGAGCTCTATGCTGGTAGTGAGTACGATAAAGGCATCCTCCTCGGTCACGATGAGGCATGGTATCTCACAGATACATCACTGAAAGACGAGTGGAAGACGATATTCGCTGACATGAAAAAGCACGGAGTCCGCTTCGGCTATCACTTCGGTCCCGCACCGAACACGTCTACCGCAGGTATCGTGGGTACGACCGCCGCTCTCCTCCCGATATATAAAAAATACTTCGTCGAGACGAATCTCTCCTCTCCGACTATCCGTATCGCTCCGAAGCTGAACTCTGAGAACTTCTGGTACTATAAGGAGTATGTGAATATGGATATGAACGATGTCATCGATATGATATCTACCGTCTATAAGTGGATAGATCAGTCTATCTCGTTCGAGTGGATGATCGACCCAGCGAAGGTCTCTCCTCGCGAGCTCTTCTCATACTATATGAAGGCATGGAAGCAGGGTGTGAAGACGGTCTACTATGTACGCTCTCTGTCGAGTGAGGTGAGTAAGGAGGGATGTGTAAGTTGTAGTGGATAATTATTTTGTGAAAATAAGAAGAATATGAAAAGAGTTTTTCTCTACATCGATGAGTCGAAAGACTATAAAAACAATCTTCTCTATATGGGAGGATTGTTCGGGGAATATGGACTACATGCCATGAATACTCACTGCAAGAGTATCTACACGACAAACTATGAGCTCTCCTCTACGAGAAAACCTGACAGGGAAAATTATCTAAAAGCAAAATCAAAGCACACAGTACGCTATGCTACATACTGTGAAAAGATTCATGGCATCTCATCAGATAAGCAGTATTTAGACGCCTTAAAGATTTACATAGAAAACTTTATAGAAAAATATCATCCTGATGAGATTATGATATTCCCAGACTATATCAGACTAGACTCAGATATGAAAAAAGTCGGGAAGCGCTTCGGGAAAGCCCTCAGCTCTCACTTTTCGAAGACTATAGAAATAGAATTTCTGACATCTAAAAATCATCTCTCCATACAATTCGCAGATCTCGAGATATGACTCTTCAGACGATGAGAACAATAAAAAAACTCCGCTGTGTATGCTTCTCAGAGTAGGTCCGTGACCACTCTCCACACCACATATCGGAGTTCATGTAAGATGATTATATCTTTTTTCATAGAAAATGCAAAATAAAAGAGTATAAAAAAAGATGAAATGATCGACAAAAATAAATTATGATTATAATAAGATTGTTGAATTTACTAACTTTTCCACTATGAAAAAATTATCACTTCTCATACTTTCTATTTTTACATTCACTTCTTTCGTATTCTTTACTGAGACGACGTTCGCGAAATCAAAAGGATACCGAAGCTCTATAACTGGTAAATATACTACGAAAAGTTACGCAAATTCTCATAAATCAACAACGCAAAGCTTTAAGAGACGATAAAAAAACCTCGACAAAAAAAGATAAATAATATAATGAAAGTATTACAATTTAAGAAAAACCTATATTATGTCCGAAGAAAACGATAGCACAGAAAATAAAATTATAACTTTTATAATAGTGATAGGCATTTTTATTGGCTATAATATTATTTTATCTATTCAGGAATCTGACGGTTATATGAATGAAAATTATACTAATTGTAATATTGTGAAAAATGTAGAAAGATATAATCCTCTTAGTAGATGAATTGGGGAATATATCTGTTCTGAATGAACGTGCATAAAGCTATATTATAATAAAGATAATCAATGTACCGAGGCAAGAATATATGAAAATAAAATCGAGGAATCAAAATAATAAGTAATCCACCCTCTCAGGTGGATTTTTCTTTTCGCGAGTGGAGGAGATGGGAGTGAGAACTATATTTGACATATATTATATTTATAAAATAGTATTGACATTTCGTATTTATGCATACTATATCCACATGGTAAAACAACGTGTCGCAGAATCTCATACATCCGCATGAGACAGAGAAATAGGGCGAGCTCTCGGGAAGCTCGAGCGAGTCGCACTCCATAAGATACATGATACGAGGGAGATATCTGCACTCTGTCATGAGATCATCTCTCGTGTCGATGGTGTAGCTGACCTCGTGCATATCACTCCAGACCGCCTCGAAGAGCTCACACAAGCAGTCGGAAAAAAAGTAAAACGCCTCCTCGCATCATCAGCTATGGTGGAGATTTCAGATGTGGATGTAAATGAGCAAAGTGCCAAAATCCGTCATGACTGGAACTCAGAGAACTGGAAAGAGGGAGCACCACATGGATGGGCGTGGAGAGAGCAGGTACGATGACACAAAAAACAGGGAAAGCGCGAAAAAGAGGTCATCGCACTCGTATATGAGGTAGCCGATGGGGAGGGGATTCATGAGATATTTCTCGATAGAGAGATACTCGCTCATCCCCGTGGTGCTATCGCACTCATAGAAAATATGCGCAAAAGACATACATCCCTGATGAAGTGGGATAAAAAGCACAAATAATATCACCCCCTACGCGGCCCACTCATGTATACTCCAGATGACATCATCTATACGACTCGACAGGACTCATATGAAGAGGAGAGTCGTGTGGATTATTATACGCTCTATGGGAGCATCATGGCAGCCACATGAGAACCAGCTATCGTCTCGCATGCATGGTATAGCACACGAGCGCATGTCCGTAAGGCGACGCTCCATATACTCTCTGCGCTCTCTGGAACGAAAGATGAGCGTATCGACCGCTCGCTCAAGATGAGCGAGGATCGGCTCTATGATGATGCCCTGCGACTCCTCTGAGATCCGAAAGAGTATAAGTGAATCGGACTCCTGACACTCGAGCGTGTCATCGATATCATCACACCAGCTGCAGATGAGCTCATCATCCCTGTATCGAAAAACGCAGAAACTGCACTCATGGCATACTATCATCGTGCAGGAAATGAGCTCATAGCAAGAGGAAAGATACACTCAGCATGGGATATGCTGCCATGAAATGAGCCTCGTCTAGCCACAGTCGTATATACCTTATGAAGATAGTGGAGTTATTGTAGTATATTTATATTGACATATATTATATTTATGTATTATTACTATTAATGCGAAAAGATTTTGATGTACATTATCGTGAGTGGAAACAGCTCGATCCTACGACAGGATATGAGAGTCGTGAGCTCTATGGCTATATACTGACTGAGGGTGGTGAGTTCGTGATAGCATCTTCTGCATACTACCAGATACGGACAGCAGAGAAGATAGCAGAACTCGTGAGCCTGACTGCTTTTTCTGGCATGGAGAAAGATAGAGTGAAAAAGACTCTCGCCGATGGTGCGGAGAATCTCTACAGTCGTACCCAAGAACTCCTCTGAGACCCTGAGCAATATAAGTGACTCGGCGCACATACTATCGAAGAGATGATATATCGACTTCCGAGAGACACTCGCGAACTCCAGATAGTCGTAGCAAAGAGTGCTATGGATATACTCACGGACTACTATGAGCGAGTAGGGAATACTCTCGCTAAAAAGTGACTCATACAGGCTGCGGCTTCCCATGATAAGCGGTGGAATAATACTCGCACCAGCAAAGAAAATCATATCAGATACGTATCATATACCTTTTAGAAGAGGTATTATTTATACTATAAATACCAGATTTGTATAAGTGATTCTCTGATGAGAAAGCTTGCATTAATGCCCATCATCACTACACTAGTAATGGCTTTATATCATTACTTTATACCTCTATGAGTATCTTATTTCCTACGAATGATAGGTTCGATAATTTGTTCCTCGCACTGGCTGAAAGCATAAAAGATATGGTAAATCTCGTCCATGAATTCGGAGATAACTTCGGGGATTTCGAGAAATATGCACAAAAAGCAAATATCATAGAAAATCAGGCAGATAGCTCCACTCATAAGATACTCACAGAATTACAGACAGCATTTATCACACCATATGACCGCGAAGATCTCCATGCACTCGTCATCCAGCTCGATGATGTCGTAGATCAGCTCGAGGATGTCATCCGTGGTTTTTATATGTATAATATCACTGATAAAAAAGCATGTGTCACCGAGTTCGCATCACTCTATAGTGAAGCAGCCGATCATCTCATCGCACTCATAAAAGGATGTTTCTGAAAAAAGAAAAATAATACCATGAATATTTCGAAGACAATAATCGCTATCCATACTATAGAAAGTCAGGGAGATGCCCTCTATATGAAGAATATCCGAGAGCTCTTTACCCAGGAAAAGGATCCTATCGAACTCATGAAGTGGAGAGTCGTCATAGAGCACATGGAGTCAGCACTCGACTGTTTCGAGCGCACTGCGAATACTGTAGAAAGTCTAAAACTCAAGGCAAATTAGTCTTCTGATATTTTACTTTCTCATATACTCTCTATGGAATTTTTTTCTTCTCTCCTCGATATTATCATCAGTTATCCATTTGTATCGTTTATCATAGTCGTGGCACTCATATTCGACTATACCAATGGTATGCATGACAGTGCAAACTCTATAGCGACGGTCGTGGCGACCCGAGTCCTCTCTCCGAGAAATGCTGTGATATGGGCTGCGTTTTTTAACTTTGCTGCTATATTTGTAGTGGGTACTGCCGTCGCGAAAACGATAGGCAAGGGGATGATAGATATATCATTCGTGACGCCGATGGTGATATTTTGCTGACTGATGTGAGCCATATCATGGAATCTCATCACCTGGTGGCTCGGACTCCCGACGAGCTCTTCGCATGCACTCCTCGGAGGATACCTCGGTGCCGCCGTAGCGAATGGAGGACTCCAGGTCGTCATCATATCTGGCTGGACAAAGACCCTCATTTTTATCTTCCTCGCACCACTTATCGGTGCATTTCTCTGATTTTTCCTCCTCATCATCGCTACATGGATAGGTCGGAACTTCACACTCTCGACGATGAATCGAGTCTCCAGATGGCTCCAGCTCGCCTCATCTGCACTCTACTCTCTCGGACATGGAGCCAATGATGCTCAGAAAACGATGGGAATCATTATGAGTCTCCTCCTCTCTGTACATCTCCTGGAAAAATGAGCAGAAATCCCTATGTGGATCATCATTTCTGCCTATATCGCCATATCACTCGGTACACTCACTGGTGGATGGAGGATAGTGAAAACTATGGGCTCTAAGATCGTAAAACTCCGTCCCATAGATGGATTTGCTGCAGAGACAGCGAGCGCGATCGCACTCTTCACTGCGTCATCACTCGGAGTCCCTGTATCGACGACGCATACTATCACTGGTGCTATCTCATGAGTCGGCAGTGCGAAAAATGCTCGCGCCGTAAAGTGGGGCATGACACTCCGCATCGTGTGGGCATGGATTTTTACCATACCATGCGCATGTCTTATCGCATATGGACTATTTAGTATCGCGAAGATATATATCTAAAACATCTATCCTACTCCTCTTATGCCATGAATCTCTATAGTAAAACGAATCACCGCACCTATATCTTTTACCGCCTACCTCCAGCTCATACGCGAGCAGGCATGAGATCTATACCGAGAAGTTACTAAAATCCAGACAGAAGCCATTCTCGAAAGAGACAGCATATATACTATGGATATAGAGCAGATGATACATAGACTCATCGAAATACGCATAGAGATGATAAAAATCCAGAAACAACTCCGAGCATATAAAAAACACATCACACAGATCCCTCTCTCGGATATAGCCAACGTATCAAGCGCTCTCGATGATATAGGAGATATATTTCCCTTATATACCCAAGTGTCCGAACTTTCTAGAACCTATGCACAAATACGGGAGTATGTATATAAACAACTCTCTGACAAAAGAGTATAATACTTGTTTTTACCTCCTTATAAATAATTTTTTCATTTATGTATATATCACCTATACGTCCTCTCATAATCCTACTCTCACTGTATATATGATCTATTTTTCTAGCACAACCTGCATCTGGGGCAGTCTTACAACATGGAAGCTATAGCATATACCGTATCGATGCTACGACAAAAAAGTCCTCACTCCTCACGAAAGGAACCGAATCAAAACGCCCCAAAGTCATGACGCTCTGTATGACTCAGGTAAAAAAAGAAAAAAACTCTGGTATACAATGCATCTGGAATAATAAACTCATCTTCTCAAAAAAAGCGCCACGAGTCTTCACTCCGAAAAATACCACTCCAAAAACTTCTATACCGACCGTATCGAATGAACCAAAAAGTAACTTCGATGGGTATATAGATGGTCGTATCGCTGTACAGAACCACGATATCACGAAAACAAAGGCACTCGACACATGTAAGCTCATGATGTCAGCGAATCCTACCTCAGAGATCACCTGTAGATGGGGTGGGGAAGTCCTCGATAGCAAAACTATCGCGACTCTTATCGAGTCTGGGAAGATAGAAATCGTAGCATCTTCGATGGATACCTCTACAGGCAAATATCTTATGAGAAATAAGGAACAAAGCATATGAAGCTTTGCTCTAAAATCAGGCTCTGGAAATAGTCTCCAAAAACTCGAAAAAATCACCCTAAAAAATATCGGATCTGCACCACTCACGTCACTCGTCTATAATATCACCGATGCGCGCCTCATCGACATAGAAACAGGAAAGTCGATACCTGCCACAGCCAAGATATCGAATACGAATATAGAATTCTCTGATATCACCCTGAGTCTCAGCGGAGATACGATAAGACACTTCCGTATACTCATGAGTATCATAGACATACCTAGCACTGCTGATGCAAGTACGATAGGATTATCGATTTCACCAGAGGATATCATCATGAGGGATGCAAACACATCGACTCGTACGAATATCTCTGGGAATCCATATATAATGAAGGCATATACTCTCGGTATCGTACCCCCGACACTCATGCTCACAAATATCGGTGAGAATCTCTTCCGTATGAAAGTGGTAAATCCAGATGAGAATCATCATGTCACCGTCACCGCCATCGGTGCGAGTACGACTTTTTCACTCCCGATGGGGAGGACATTCGTCGGCATACTCTGTGCGAGAGATAGAGATACGAGCGGTGCCTGTGGATCAAATGGATCGACGACGCTCGCCTCGCCATCGAGTGGAAATAGTATATCGCTCATAAATGCTAGTATGACGACTACTATATCTATAGGAGGAACGTTAGAGGTAGACTTTTACATATCGAGCAATGATATTTATCCGACTGGTGCACAGACACAAATGACGGTAGATTCACTCACATATAAGATGGATGGGCGGAGCTTCACAGTCCAGTTCTGATGACTCCCGAGTTCTCGCAGTACATATAGTAAATAATTTGACAAATAATTATATTTTGTAATATATAATTATTTACCCATACATATGTCGAACAATTATAAAATCCCTGAGAAGATTATTGATTTTGCTGATATAAAACCATTCATCCCAGGTGGTTTTACAGAGTATATGCAGGATGATATTTTTGATCTCATGCAAAATATCCAGCGAGCAGTACTCTCTCAGCTCCCTATAGGTATCATCTACAAAAACACTACTCGTATCATACTTCCACACAGCCTCTATCTACAGAGTTCTGTGAGGCGTCAGGATGGAGAATTGGTAGTACCGAAAACTATAAACACACGGATGCGGCTCTATAAAACATCTCCTCGGACTGCAATAGGAATGGATGCATACCAGATCGATTCTCGAGGAACTGAGCTCCATGAAAGCTCAGAAAATGCTCCCAAAATTTCTCGAAACGGATGGAAAAGCTTCCATCTCGATGAAGTGAGCCATCTGGAACTCCTGACCCATGAGAAGATACGGGAGGTTTTCGAGCTAAAAAATGATTCCCTATGAAATAACGTTCATCTGACAGATTGATTCGCGACTATACACGATTTTGTACGGCACTGGAACTATCCATTTCGAGAATTTTATGCACAGGCTCCAGCCAGATGGGATATGCAAAAATCTACAGAATAAGAAAATACATTTACAAAATACACTCTCTCCCTATACTAAAAGAAGATTTTTTCTTCTCTTTTTATGCTACATCTCCATCATCGGAAACTCATAGCTATCGGTATCATATTCATCATGAGCTGGCTCATCGGCACGGTACTCATACATGCATTCGAGCACGGACATCCGATAGGAGAGACCTACTTTAATGCATTTTATTTCACAGTCATTACCACTGCGACCATAGGATTTGGCGATCTGGTACCTATGACGATAGCAGGGAAGATACTCACGATGGGATATGCGGTATTCTATGTGCCACTCTTTCTCTATGCGATGACGCTCGTCTTCCAGATGCAGTTCCAGCGTATCCGTGAAGCTGATGAGCGCATGGAGCGTGAGATAGAACACGTAGAGAAAGATGTCGAGATAATCCTCGATGAGATGCCACGCAAGCGTAGAGTCATAGCTAAAAAATAATCCTCCCACACTATGTATTCACCCCGTGAGATATACCATTTTCTCGAGTCGAAAGACTTTCGTGCCATTATCGGTAAAACATTCTATAAGAGACACATGGAGTCAGATGACATGAGAAGTCCGTTCGATACACCAGAAGAAATCTTTCTCCTGGAGCACCTTATCATCAGTGGATATATCATCGCAGAGTATCGAAATAATGAGCAAAATGACTCAGAGAGCTATCTCATCTCGACGATGGGGCATGCATTTATCCGGAACTATAAGCAGTCTCATATATTTCGCATAAGAGCATACCTGCACTACTTCACACGACTTCATTGGATACTCTTCGGCTCTATGCTCGGCTCGTTGCTCGCGAGTTTTATATGGTCATGGCTCGAAAAATAAGGAAATATAGTGATAAATTCTCGAAAAATCTCTTGCATTTTATAAGAAAAAGATACTATATCTTGTATCTCATATATTAATCTAACCACTATATGTCGTCACAAGATGCGAAAATTATCGCGAGAAATCCTATATTTAATCCTCTCGGGAATGACGATATCCAACATCGCACTATCATAAAGGGTTCTACGACTGGACTCTTTAATCTCAATGCCGTAAAATATCCATGGGCAAAAAGTCTCTATCAGGTAATGATAGGGAATTTCTGGGTGCCAGAGAAAGTCAGCGGACTCAAGGATGATGCTCGAGATTTCCAGACGACACTCTCATCTGATGAGCAGAGAGCGTATAAGGGTATCCTCTCATTTCTCATATTTCTCGACTCTATCCAGACAGTGAATCTCCCGAACTTCTCAGACTATATCACGAGTCCTGAGGTGAACCTCCTCCTCTCTATCCAGGCGTTCCAGGAGGGGATACACTCTCAGTCATATGCGACTATCCTCGAGAGCGTGGTATCGAGTGAGGAGCGTGATGAGATATACTACTTCTGGCGGACCAATGCAGTCCTCCTCGAACGCAATAAATACATCGGCCAAATCTACCAGAACTTTATCGATAGTCCGAGTGATGAGACATTTTTCCGTGGACTCGTCGCGAACTTTCTCCTCGAGGGACTCTATTTTTATAATGGTTTCGCATTTTTCGATACGCTGGTAGACCGGATGAAGATGCCAGCAACAGGTCGCATGATCGCCTATATCCGTCGTGATGAGCTCACACATGTGACATTATTTTCGAATATCCTTCGCGAGATAAAGCGCGAATTTCCAGAGATTTATAGTGACGCGATTATTCGCGATATGACGAAAACGGCTGTAGAACAAGAGATTACCTGGAGTAAATCTATCCTCGGCAATCGTATCTCGGGTATGAATGGTGAGACGACAGAAGAGTATACAAAATGGCTCGCGAATCAGCGACTCTCTATGCTCGGAATGGAACCACTCTTTGCTGATGCGATAAAAAATCCATATAAGCACCTGGATCGTCTCCAGGATCCAAATGCTGATAAAGGGAACTTCTTCGAGACGACCGTCATCAACTATACACAGTCGAGTAATATGGCAGGAAGCTGGGATTTTTAGTAAAAACTGGATACTTTTCTGGGTTTTTCCTCGAGCATAAGTGGTTTATCTTGAAAAGAGATTTTTATCATATTGGGGTGTCATTTTTCTCCGATCAATGAGAAAAAATCCTCAAAACGTTTATAAAATAGAGTATAAGTGTCTTTATTATAGTCATCATATTTCTGTATGCCTTCTAGTGCAAAATCCATATTCTTTATATTTTTTATATCTTCCTCAAAATTGATTTTTATATCATGCAATTTTGCTTTTAGCGCATGTATAACCTCTGGATGAGACTGTCATCCACGAGAGATATATTTATCGAGCAATGGGTGATGTAAGAATGTCTCCATCAATCATATAATCTCACTCATTGCGCCCATAATATCTGTCAGATTATTCTTATTGAGTGATTCATAGCTCAGCACTTTTGGTATGATTTTCTGGAGATAGTGAAAATGAAGTGCATATATATTTTCTGAAATGATAGCATTATCTGGGAACGTCTCAGTATAAAAACGACTTATATTTGCAAATTCATGAATAGAAAAATACATTTCATTTTTTATAATATTAAGACCGTTAATATCAATATCTTGCACCTTATTTCGTGTGAGGATTTTGAGAGCTTCAGTGGCAGTTATGAGGAATATATTTATTATCTCATCAATTTGTTTGATAGACCAGATATCTGATGATATTTTTCCATTATAAAAAACATCAGATAATTCTACATCTGGTATATCAGATAATTCTACATCTGGTATAGATGTGTTTTCTGTAGTTAGTAGCATTTTTAGTAAATTAAGTCATGAGATATTATCTATACTATCATTTCATGAAAAAAATTGCAAATTTCTGAAAAAAATTGCTATTTACATATATTTAATGTATAATATACAGACATTTCTTACTGTCTAGGAGGCGCCCATGTGGTTTATTAAATTAATTCTCTGGCTTGTCTTTCTAGGTTGGGGAACTGTACTCTTTATACCATGTATTGCCATATTGTCTGCTCTAGTAGGTTCTGGATGGCTAGGATTCGTCCTCACAGTTCTGGTGTATATCGGTATAGGATGGCTTCTCGCGAAGCTCTAAATAAAACCTCTTCACTTGAAGAGGTTTTTGCTTGTTTTATAGAGCTTTTTCACTATAGTACGCGCATGTCTACACCTACCTCTATCCGCAATTTTTGTATCATCGCTCATATCGACCACGGGAAGTCTACTCTCGCAGACCGACTCATGGAGATCACTGGTACCCTCGAGAAGCGCGAACTCCAGTCTCAGACGCTCGATAATATGGACCTCGAGCGCGAGCGCGGCATCACGATAAAGCTCACTCCCGTGCGCATGGAGTGGAAGTGAGTCGAGCTCAATCTCATCGACACACCGGGACATGTCGACTTCCAGTATGAAGTCTCACGCTCTCTCGCCTCTGTAGAGTGAGCCATCCTCGTCGTGGATGCGAGTCAGGGTATCGAGGCACAGACCCTCTCGAATGTCTACCTCGCCATAGAAAATGACCTCACCATCATCCCAGTACTCAATAAGATCGACCTCCCATCGGCTGATGTCGACCGCGTAAGTGAAGAAGTGATGAATCTCCTCGGCTGTAAAAAAGAAGATATCATCCCCGTATCTGCAAAGACAGGGATAAATGTGGAAGCCATACTCGATGCCGTCATCGAGCGCATGCCAGAACCGAAAAAACTCTCTCCTACATCAGAACTTCTCCCACATGAGAGCACAGAGTGAGAGATGGGTATCACGAAAGCGCTCATTTTCGACTCGCAGTATGACCCCTATAAATGAGTCGTCGTATACCTAAAGCTCTTCTCCTGAGAGATACGAAAGTGAGCGAAGCTCGAATTTATAAATACTGGAGCGAAAATGGAAGCACTCGAAGTCGGATGCTTCCGTCCGAAATATACACCCCAAGATGCACTCTACGAGGGAGAAATCGGATACGTCGTGACGGGACTAAAGTCGATATCTGAGGCTCGTGTCGGTGATACGGTATTCGCTGGCAGTCCAGAGTCAAAAAACGCGATAAAAGGATTTAAGCGTATCACGCCATATATCTTCGCAGGAGTATTCCCAGTCGAGACAGACGAATACCCGAAGATGAAAGACGCCATGGAAAAACTCCAACTAAATGACTCATCTCTCGTCATCGAGCACGAGGCATCACCCGCACTCGGATATGGATTTCGCTGTGGATTTCTCGGACTACTCCACCTCGATATCGTGAAAGAGCGCCTCTGGAGAGAGCATGATATGGACGTCATCATCACGAGTCCACAGGTGACGTATAAGGTACTCATAGGATGAGATAAGCGAGCAGACTATCCACGAGCAAATGGCGAGCTCATCGAATACATGGGACGTGATGCGACCTATCTCTACATCTCAAATCCTGAGGACCTCCCGAAGCCTGGGACCTATATCCACATCGAAGAGCCGATAGCGAAAGTCGAGATGATCACTCCAAATGAATATATCGGGAATCTCATGAATCTCGCGCAGGAGCGAAGGGGTATTTTTAAGAATCAGACGTATCTCGATGCGAACCGTGTCGTACTCCACTATGAGATACCGATGAGTGAGCTGGTTGGGGATTTTTATGATGATCTAAAGTCGCTCTCATCCGGCTATGCGAGCCTCCACTACGAGCCGATCGGATACAAGCAGGATGACATCGTAAAGCTCGATATCCGTGTCGCATGAGACCCGGTAGATGCATTCGCGATGATGGTACACCGAGCTCGCGCGAGATATCTCGGAGGTCGAGTATGTGAGAAGCTAAAGGAAAATATCCCAAAAGCTCAGTTCGCTATAGCGATACAGGCAGCTATCGGCGGTGATGTAGTCGCACGTGAGGATATCTCTGCCATGAGAAAGGATGTGACAGCAAAACTCTATGGATGAGATATCACCCGTAAACGAAAGCTCCTCGAGAAACAAAAAGAATGAAAGAAAAAGATGAAACAATTCGGGCGAGTGAGTATACCGAGTGAGACATTCGTCAATATACTGAAGAAATAATCTACCCCATATAGTGTCGAAATATCGCCTCACAGATCTTATGTCGGGCGACTCACTTTATGTGCTCCATACGACCGAGCTTACCGACATTCGCCTTTTTATGGAGCATCGTCCCATCGGGGAGTTTCATTTCTATACGAAATTCATTTCCATTCGTATGCTCATCATACGAGAAGAGGAGATTCTCTCATCGGAAGAGCTTCGTATGAGCGAGGATATTGAGAAATGCGAGTGGCATGATGCGTTTTTCTCGGACGATTTCATGATAGAGTGCATCTTTTAGGGTGATATCATTCCCGAGGAGGATGATGCCGACAGCCCAGTGCCATGTAGTGGAGTCAGGATTTTTGATATCATCGAGGACGGTCTGACGTATCGCACTCGGCAGCCTATAGTCATCATCCTTATGAGATGCTCGACGGATATATGATGAGAAGTGATGTGACGCGAGATCATCTCAGTGAGTTTTTTGGTATCGTTCGAGGACTTTTCGTCATTTTTCTTCATGGTCGATTTCCTGGCCGAGGGTCTGGATGCGGAGGACCGTCTTATTCGTATAGGAGATGAGCTTCGTGAGAGTCTCCGGCACAAATGGAGATGGCTCCTTACGGAGAAATGCCTTTATCACACGATGGTTTATGAGGTCTGCGATACGCCGTATCGGCGAAGTGAAGTGCGTATATCCAGCGAGCGCGAGTCATCGATGGTGCGCATATCTCGGCACATAAAACGCACGCTCATCGAGTGCGAGATGCTCACGATGGACTCAGGCGATATTATTTTGGTCGAGAAATCGAGCAACCTCATGGTTCGCAGCGATCATCGTCGCCTCGATGATACGATGGGGATTTTTTGATGCTTGGAGATTTTTTGATACCTTTTCTCTGAGTGGATAGTCCTCGATATCTGCATAGAGCTGACTCCCTCGTGCGATGCGTCGTCTATGGAGGAGCTGTGCTATCTCATCGAGTACAGTGATAGCATCATAGTGAGGACTCTCGGGAGTATGTGCATCATGATGAAAGTCATCATAGTTATATCGCCTCAGACTCTGGAATCGTGACTCATAGAGATTCGAGCCGAGTATATTGCCCTCTGTATCGATGTCGATATCGATAGAGAGTGTCAGATTTTGCTGGTTCCCATTCAGAGAGAGGAGCTTATTCGAGAGGGCATGGGGGATCATCGGTATGACATAGTCGCGACGATAGATGCTCGTCGTCCGCTGGAGTGCCTCTACATCGATAGGGGAGTATGTCTCTATGGCCTCGGATACATCAGATATATGTATAGATAGACGGTATCCATACTCTGTGGGCTCTGCCCATATCGCATCATCGAGATCGAGCGAAGTCGCACCATCTATCGTGATACCCTCCACATATCTGCGTGATATAGCACCATCTGAGACACCAGTCCGCACGATATCCTCTACCTGGGCGAGGACAGGAGCAGGGAATGCCGCAGGGATATCTTCGGGGATACTATCGAGAAAATGGAGTTTTTGCATAGACTCTATATAATGAGTATTACGATAGATGTCAATTTATTTTTTACAGAATTCATAGTATAATTCCCTCGCATTTTTCCATGATTTCACTATAGTGGAAGTATCATATACACCTATAGACTATGGACTCACTCTCATCTCTCCTCGCGAATCTCTCGAGCATCATATCTTCCGAGTGACCGCTCATGACAGCTATCCTCATCGGACTCATCGTAGAGGTACTCTCCCGCAGCATAAAATCTCGCATGAAGCAGTCGATATTCTCCCAGTATGAGAACTCGGTCGACCCGAAGCATGCAGAGTACTATCTGAAATACTATCGCAAGATACAGATTATCGATGTAATACGTGCGATATCCATCATACTCGTCCTCTTCGTCATCATGACATTTAAGACCGGTGGGAGTATGAATTTTCTCCTCGTCGGTATCGGTGCGATGATCATCACTTTGAAAGACTTTATCCTCTCGGTTCTAGCATTTTTCTTCGTACTCAGGCAGTACCATATCGGCGATACGATCGGGATAGGGGATATACAGGGACAGATTATCTATATACGAGTATTTTCCATCGGTATCCTCGGCAAGGATAATGACGGGGACAACACGGGTCGCATGTTCGTCATACCAGGACATCGCCTCATCACCGAAAATATCCGCAAGGAAGACCTCCATACGAATAGCATACGAAAAGAAGTCCTCAGAGTCCCTTATATTCAGGAAGAGTTCACGCTCGACTTCGAGACATTCGTGGGAGCACTCGAGATATATATGGATACGATACTCCCGACACTGTCGAAGAAAAACTGCGGATACTACCAGACCTATATCGGACACAAGTATAAGATGGATATCGACTACTTCGAGGATAAGTGTATCACGCTGAGTATCGGTATCGTAGGGAAGTGGGAAGAGAATGTAGAGAAAAAGCGTAAAATTATCAGTTTCGTGGAGTCAAAACGACACAAAAATACTGATACCCTAGAAAAATAATCGCATCCAGAGATTCGGGAATCTGAGCTCATAGTCTGCGAGCTCGGACTTAAACCGTGTATATCCACTATACGAGCTCGGATCGAGCGTGTCCTGCATATGGTCGAAGTCGAGATATCTATAGCCGAGAAGTACTGACTCACGGAACCATCGATCGATGAGTGCGAGTCCGAGATGATGAGACTTCGCACGGTCATGCTGGAACGCTATGAGATAGGTCGAGGTCGGCATATCATCGAGGAATATCGCCCCAGCGAGTATCTCTCCATCGATAGAGGCGGTATAGATACGGATATTCTCAGGAAAATGCTCTGAAAGATATTTCTGACGGTAGATGTTATAGCGTTTCCATTTATGATGAACTGGCGTCTTTCTATATGCTATGATAAAGTCCTCGAGGGGAGTGGTGGTGTCTATTGTTATGATGCCTGCATCGATTTCCTTTCGTATTTTACGCACATGTCAGCGAGCATTCGGTGACCATTTCTCTGTATGCTCAGGCGCATCTAATACTGAGAAAGCAGACCGAGTCGAGTGATGGTAGGCGTGGGATATGAGATATCCGAGATGGAGCCATCATGCACCCTCTGGGTGAGATCTTCGCCATCCAGACCAGAAGATAATGCCACGTTTCATGCCATATTTTCGGAGGAGAACCTTATCGATTTGTATCGATGATTTCTCGAAAAATCCTATCGAAAATAGTCACCATAGATACTGAACTATATATCCAAAATTATTATTCTCTTCGACGACTATTGTATTTTTTCATAGGCCCTGCATCACATAGTGGAAATAGGCTCGAGAATGTGAACGATAATATTCATACAATTCTGGAATATCAACGCATCATAATGGTTTCATATAAAAAGTGTATAATTTTTTTTGCTTTTGTAAACGGATTTCATCATTTTCTATGAAATATTAGACATAAAATGAAAATTCATCATAAAAATTAATAAAAAATTAATATTTGAGTGTTATACTACGCGTATATTTATATTATACACATGGCCATTTCTGCTGCAGGTAATTCACATTTTATCGGAACTCCCCCTATCGATACTGATAAATTTAGTAAACTTTTCGAAGCAAGTGCTAAGAATGCAGTGACATTTATTTCGGAAACTGTCCATGTAAATGTAGGGCGAGCATTAAATTGACTCAATGATACCTTTCATATAGAGCATTCTTTTGAAGATTCAAGATCAGCAGAAGAATTAGAAAATCTACTAAAAGATCAGCATGGCACATTTTGAGTCTTTCAGAAAGCCTATGAACTCGCTTGTGATAATATCCGTATTCGGCAAAATCAATATTCTGTGCCCCTCTATGTACAGGATATCCGAAATGCGGACTTTCGAACACTCGTGGCGTCACACAAAGCCTCATGAATACAGCCAGACTCTATCATACTAGAGATTAAACCAGATGATTATGGTATTTTCGATACCGTGGCACTCGATCATCTTATACAGGCGAAAAAGGCAGGATTCTGAGTGCCCCTCTATGATGGACTCGTAGAAAAAAATGGTACCATAGAAGCTACTGAAACTCTCATAAAAATGAGTGAGAATAAAATTCTTCCTAATATTATTTATGTAGGGAATCGGATTTTTCGAGCTCTCCAGAATAAAGAAATGAAACTATGATCAAATATAGAACAACTCTTTAAAAATACAAGGATCGCTAATGCTGGAGAAAGAAAAAATGTAGAAATTCATAAAAATACTACAAATGAAAAGATATCCAATCTTATTCTTCCCCTCTTTCAAGAATCACATGTAGAAAAAGAGTGAATATTCGAGCTCGATGGTACACTGCATGCCAATGAGTGACTGATTCGTTTCGCAAAGGAGATATCGATAGTAGATGGGCTCGATATACTGAAAAACATAGGAGCCACGAGACATCTTCTGCGATTCGTAACTGAAGATGCCACTGATGATGTAAAAGAAGGAGGTCGTAATTCGATCAATATATTTATGAAAGATCTCGATAACCCTAATTTTAAGGAGTTTATTTATAATTTATTGAATAAAAAAGGACTTACTTCATCTCAAAGAAAGAATCTGATTTTTGAGATCGTAGAAGATACATATGGAACTCTAACAAAGCAAGTATTAGAGAATATATCTTTCATCCAAAAAGAACTCTGATGCAAGATAGCTATAGATGATCTCTATTTTGATAGTACAGATAAAAATATGAGTGTAGATATCCTCCAGACCCTACAGGATCATAAAATAATGCCGAATTACATAAAAATCGACGGAAAATTCGTAGTATCCATACTCGACAATACGATCAATCCTCAGCACCTCAGACACATCAAAGAACTTATCGCACAGCTCTCGATAGAGGAAAATGCTCCTCATTTTATATTCGAATGGATACAAAATACAGATGAAGCCATCAGAATACAATCAATCCTCCAATCCCATAAAAAAGAAAATGGGAACTATATCGAGACCTGAAAATTCCTCTTTCAGTGAAGAAATCTGAAGGCAGGAAGTTTCGGAACTCAACAGGAAGTAAGAGAAGCTGCATAAAAAGATAATTTCTCTTGCTTTTTGCGAATTTTTCATATTATGCTAGCACTTTATTATTTTCCTATTTTTCTATGGCAGAGCGCTCACTCCTCCTCCTCAAACCTGATGTCATCCACCGTTCACTCATCGGACGCATCGTCGCACGTATCGAAGATCGTAACTTTAAGATCATCGGACTCAAGATGTTTAACCTTTCTCAGGCTACTCTCGATGAGCACTATGCTCACCTCGTGACGAAGCCATTTTATCCAGAGATCGTATCATATATGACTATGGGTCCTGTCGTCGGTATCGTCGTCGAAGGGAAAGATGTCGTGGCTGGCATGCGACAACTCTGTGGTGCTACGAATCCTGCCGAGGCAGAGATGGGTACGCTCCGTGCTGACTACTCGAATAGTATCGGATTTAACATCATACACGGTTCTGACTCAGTAGAAAATGCAGAAATCGAGATTAAGCGATTCTTCCCAGAGGGAGTGGAGAGCTACGAAAGAAAAGTTATATAATGCGTTCATCGAATACCTACCATACCTCTCTCTTCTGTGTACTCGCGGATGCAAGAGAAACTCGAAGAGTCGATACTTACCTATCGGCTCTTTTTCCAGAAAAGTCGAGGAGCTATCTCCAGAAGATGATAGACGAGTGAAAGATATCATGTAATGGTGCGAACTTCTCGAAAAATAAAAAAATCTATCGTGGCGATGTCATCGAGATAGAGTGGAAAGTGGAAAATATGGCACTCGAAGCCGAGGATATCGCGCTCGATATCATCTTCGAGAATGAGGACTTCGCGATCATAAATAAAGAAGCCGGTATCAATACACATCCCACACCAGGAGAAGATGGAAGAAAGGGGACGCTCGTAAATGCACTATTATATCACTTTAAGAATCTCGGAGTCCGCACGGACGAATCTGAACAATACACGCAGGGAAGCTCTATCATAAATGGCATCGAACGCCCTGGTATCGTCCATCGTCTGGATAAGGATACGAGTGGAGTCATCATTATCGCGAAAAATGATAAAGCCATGCACGCTCTCCAGCTGAAGATAGCAAAACGCACGATCCAAAAAACCTATCTCGCCCTCGTAACGGGTAAGGTAAAAGATGAAGAGTGATATATCGAGTCATACATCGGACGTGACCCGTATGATCGGAAAAAAATGACCACAAAAGATCCAATAAATCCAAAAATCGCTAAAACGAAATTTTACAATAAAGGCATAATAGATGATGCCTATACACTCCTCGAGGTAGATCTCCTCACGGGTCGCACACACCAGATACGAGTGCATCTTGCCTCTATCGGACATCCTATCATCGGGGACAAAGTCTATGGAAACCCGAAGATAAATACTCTCATAGAGGAAAAATATGAGCTCAGCCGTCAGTGGCTCCATGCATGGAAGCTCCAATTTACCTTGTTCGGAAAGGACTATTCATTCATCGGACCGATAAAGTCAGACCTCGAAAAAATGATATGAAAAAAACTATAATTCTCTTGATTTGATTTTGGTTTCAGATGTTTTTTCATATACTCTAGGCAACTCTACTCGATATTTGCTATTTTTATCATGAATATACGCCAAAAAAGGCTCGCCGATGCTCTCAGAACCTACGCTGCTGGAGAAATCATGGAATATGAACAATTTCATACACATGAGTTCGGGATCATAAATGTGACGGAAGTATCGATAACAGATGATTACGAGTATGCTGATATTTATGTCGCAGCTCAATCAAATGAGCAAAATCTCCCTCACTTTCTCGCACCTTGCGCAGATACCATACGGAAAAAAGTAGGAAAAGATTTTTCTCTCAGAAAAATCCCTCGCATACGTATACGCGTAGGGAAGCAGAAAAATGCAACAGCAGATATCCTCTCACTTATCCAATCTCTCGACAATCAATATGGTCTCTCTCAAGAAAATCCGTAATCTCATAAAACAGTATAAAAATCGGAATTTTCGTAGTGAAGTAAGTCGAGAGAAGAGTCAAAAATATTTATTTCGTGATGAAAAGATAACGACTCGAGAGAAAACATGGAATATATTTCGAAAAAATGGTGAACGTATTTCGCCATTTATGCGATTTGTCCAGGAAAAAATCTATATATCCCCAAAAATTACGCAAAATCAGCAAGCCTATCTGAAATACATAGGAATATTTCTCATCAGTGCATCACTCTATATCATCCTCTATTCACCCTATTTTCTCATCAGTCCATCAAAAGTGCTCATAGAATGACTCGATGAATGAATCGATATATCAGTCGCCTATAGGAGCATAGAAGATATGTATGGAGAGAATATTTTTTTTATCAATGAAGCAGAAATAGCAAACTCCCTCAAGAAATACCAAAAAAATATATCACTCATACGTATCGACCGACTCTATCCAAATAATATAAAAATACTTATTTCCGGATATCCTATATTGTTTAGCGTAGATATACCCAGTATAGCAAACAAACACTGGGGCATGACAGAAAATGGGGTGCTCGTACCAAGAGAAGAAAAAATCGCATCCCTCTATCCACTTATCTACATAGATGAATCTCTGAATGACGATCTCAGTCTAGACTATAAAGAAATCATGAGTGAATCTGAAGCGCAAGTCATGAAAAAAACACTCGAACTCTTTACAAATACATGGTCACATCTCGCTATAGAATCAGTCGTATACCTTCGAAAAGAGAACGAGATACATATACTCCTCAAAAATAAAACACGCATCCTCCTCACACTGCAAGATTTTACGAAAAAAACAGGAGAAGTTGCCACCTATAATTATCTCAGACTCCAACTCATTAGCCTCAAAACATTTATAGAAAATAAAAATCCTGAGATAGAAAAATGAATCTACTCCTATGTTGATGCACGCATACCATGAAAAATATTTTCATGCGAAGATAGAGTTATATGCAGAAAAAATATAGAGTCTGTCTATCCATGAATCACCGCCTCCTATGAATAAATCCTCTCGGAATGAAATCATACATCAGATATATGCAATCTACGGTGGGGAAAAAATAGAACTCGATTATGAGACAGATTTTCAGCTTCTCTGTGCGGTAATCCTTTCTGCACAGACGACCGATAAGCAGGTAAACAAAATCACCCCTCCATTTTTCGAAAAAGTGAAGACAGCAAAAGACGTAGAAAAACTATCACTCGAGGAAATAGAAGAGCATCTAAAATATGTAAATTTTTTCCGAAATAAATCAAAATTTATCAAGGAAACTGGCACTATACTGGCGAGAGAGTATAATGGAGTAATCCCCAATAATCTAGAGCTTATCCAAACATTTCCCGGAATCGGTATAAAAACAGCCAAGGTAGTCCTCTCCGTACTCTATGATATGCCCTATGTATGAGTCGATACTCATATACACCGAGTTATGAATCGTATCGGTATCGTATGAACAAAAACACCAGAGGAAACTGATAAAAAAATCGATACTATTTTTTCTGTAGTAGAGAAAAAAATACTCCACCATCCTTTCGTGCTCTTCGGACGATACCAGTGTACTGCTCGAAAACCAAAATGTGAAACCTGCATACTACAAAAAAAGTGTGCCTATTATCGGACACACTTTTTTTGAAAATAATCTATAATTATTCCATGAGGTTCTCTTCTGATTTTAGAGATATATTTCTTTCTATGGCTTCTTGATAACGTTTTTGCTGCTGAGAGAAGAGTCGAATAATATAATTTTTAGTGAGATCGAGGCGCGATGTTGGCTCTGCTGGAATACTCATAATCTTCATCATACCATAATCATACATTTCGATAGGATCTTGGAGGGTATTTGTTTCAGATATAAACATACGAGCGATTTCTCTTAGAAGTATCGGTCCATCTACATCATCGAACTCCATAGTATCGATTATATCGAGACTATTTTCTTCTGAAGTATTAACTCCTGTGAGACTCTCCATAACTTCACCACTAACAACCATAGGCGTTCCAGATGCTGAGATGAATCTATTCATAAAGAAGAGCTGTGAAAGGAGACCACTCGGATCATAGAGTACAAAATTCGTAGTAATATTACTTTCAGGAGCAGCGCTCAGAAGAGTCTCTTCTTCCGGAACATCTACATTTGTTCCTGTATATGCAACAGGCGTGATAGTATACACAGGAAAGGACTGACTCGAACCAGCACCTCCTCCACCTCCGCCACCAGCAAGAGTGACTACCACTGAAGAAGAACCTCCTCCACTTCCACCTCATCCAGAAGACCCTGAACCACTTCCAGATCATGAAGATACAGCATCTATGATGGTGATATCGACCGTCGCAGCGATGCTCGACAAGATGCCATCTGATACAGTAAAGGTAAAACTATCACTTCCTGTATACCCCAATGCAGGCGTATAGGTAAATACTCATGTCGAACTTAGACTCAAGATACCATTCACTGGAAGAGTCGCAGCAGTAAATGTAATGAGTGATTCTACATCCGAACCTGTAAGAATTCATGAGTAGATATTTCCACTCGATGCCATGCTATTACCAGTCGCTGTAAATATATATGGATCTGCGTTAGGGGTATCGTTTATCGGCGATACTGTGATGGATATAGTAGCTCCTGAGGAACTAAATACACCATCAGAAACATGAAATACAAAGCTATCAAATCCTGCGTAATCACCATTTGGTGTATAAGTGAATGACCCGCTGCCATCAAGAACAAGAACACCATTTGTAGGCAGAGTATCGACTATATAGGTCAGCGTACTGAGCTCAGGATCTGCACCTGTCACAAGATCCAACAAGATGTCATCTTCATTTACACTGAATGAACCTGTGTTTGCAGTAGGCGGAAGATTGGTAGAGCTCACACTCAGTGTGACGACGACAGTATTGGAAATAAGACTAGTATCATCTTCAAGTGTATATGTAAAACTATCAGGTCCTGTATATCCAAGATTTGGAGTATAATCAAATCCAGTTCAAGCAAGTGTAAGAGTACCATTGGCTGGATTCGTATATCCAGTCAATGTAAGAGTGACTGAGTCTACATCTGTATCATTATTCATTACTGAAAGATTCATCAATGTATCTTGAAGTACAGTATAACTATCAGCAACCGCCACTGGTGCATCAGAAATAGCATTAATATTGAGCGTGATTGTGCCTGTACTAGAGTCAAGCGATCCATCATTCGCACGATAATCGAATGAGTCTGTACCAAAATAGTTGCCATCTGGAACATATGTAAGAGCACCATTTGCTAAAAGAGTAAGTGTTCCATGGATAGGAAGGGAAGTCGTCGTGAAGGTGAGGGGATTTCCATCAATATCCGAACCTGTCACAGATCCATTCAGTGTCGTATCTTCATTAAAGGTAAAACCACTATTACTGACTACTGGAGGATTATTGATGATAGAAATATTGAGACTAAGTGTACCTGTATTTGATATAGCTCCACTCTGGTCGATGATAGAATACTGGAGTGAATCCGATCCACTAAAACCAACATTTCCCGTATATTCTATCTGATTTCCGATGATGTTCACAGTACCATTTGCTGGTAAAGTATAACCATAAATATTGAATATCTGAGACTGATATGGTGTGTCAGCGTCTGTATCATTGGCGATGACATCAATGAGTTTTGGTATAGTGGCAAATCCTGTAGCAGTATCACCCATAACTATCGGAGTATCATTTATACAATCTACCTGTACTGTCTGAAAGACAGGATCTGCAGCATGTCCGAGCTGATCCTGTGCTCGAAATTCAAAACTATCATTTCCACAAAACTCTGCATTTGGGTAATACTGGAAACTTCCTGATGACTCTACATTCAGTACACCATTTGTAGGCATTGTACCAAATTGTTCAAAGAAAATACTATCACCAGGATTGAGATCAACGCCTGAAAGAGTACCATCTATTTGTACAGCATCTTCTGTACCAGTAGTAGTTCCAGGATAAATCGTCGGCGCAGTGTTCGTAGTCGTCACAGATATACTACAGATACCCGGACCAACATCATTGAGACTATCTACTGATATAGTTGATACAGCATCATACGGTGGGATAAATGTACGACTACCGCTATATGCTACAGACTCATCTATAGAGCCCGTATATGTAGAATAATGGAGTGTTTGACTGAGGGAATTTGTCAGATTCCATGTTGCCGTGACGGGCTCACCTGTAGGGAGTGATCCTGATGAAAGATTGAGCGTACAAGATGGAACATTTAAGATATTGGTGCTTGCATTCCAGAGAGTAAATACAGAACTATACGGAGCGATATTTACTGGCCATGCAGTCGTAGCATTGAGTGCATCTACATATGCAGCACACGGTACTCATCCAGGACATGATTGGTCATATGCAACTCATCCCGTATTCGAGAAGATGAGTACCTCATTGGCTGTATTATTTTTTACGACAGCATTCATACGACGAAGACTCACACTATCGACCTCATATGATACATCTTGGTTCGATGTTTCGAGAGTAAACTGAGCATCTGCAGCGGTTGTATTTACCGTAATATAGAAAGAAAAGAGATTCCCTGTAGAGCTCGCGTATGTCTCAGCTATCCGATCAGAATAGAGAGTATTTTTATTCGATGATGAGTGGAGAAATCCTCGAAGATTAATCGTTCCAGTTGATGATTTTGCATAACCAGTAATCAGGTATGTCTGTCCTGATGTCACACTGAGTGTAGCATCATTCGTCATCCAGAGACGATCTGCGACACCACCTGCAGGAGTGATAGTAGCAGAACCACCACTATACGTTCCGACCGCATTATATGAAAGTGTAGGAGAAAGTCCTGTATCTGCAGCTACTGTCCAAAGAGTTTCATCAGTATCAAAATTTGGATTCGAGAGAAGATTTGCTGTAGCATATGATCCAGTAAATGTATACGGCTTATATGCGAAGTATTCAAACTTGGAAATACTAGCATCAAATTGAGAGAGCAGAGGTTTTGTATATTCATGAGTAAATCAACCAAAATTTACAGTACGAATAAATGATGTATTTGGCTTATAGAGAGGATATATAGAGTTAGTACTGGCTGATACGATAGAGTCTGCCATATTTGATCCTGCCACCTCATCACGGATTTCGATATATGGATAGTCTGGATTCTTCTGGAGAAAGGCATTTTCATTAAAGGTATTTCCATAAGAAGTACCTGAAGATGTCTGGGTAGCCGTAAATGTTTTTGCACGAGAAGTGAGGAGTGTATTATTCGTAACAGTAGTCGTATGTGCATCTCTAAGGGCGATAGCTACCTCAGCATTGATGACACTATTATGCGTGATTGTCATACCACCTACATCCGCTGCGAAGATTCCGTAATTTCGATTTCCAGAAATACCGGAACCTACTCCATTAATCGTATTTTCTGTAACCGTCGCGGTGATGACAGAACCTGAAAGAGCAGCGTTATTTTTGATAGCAGCACAGTCGACCGATGAAGTACTACAGCTATTGGTGATAGTATTTTGTGTGATATCACTATCCTGACCGTATATGATAGCACTCTGAGCAATATTGGCAAATATATTTTGTGTCACAGCGATAGGAAGGGCACTCGAAAGTGTCACAGCATCTTGTGATATAGTAGAATAAATATTACCATTTATCACTCATTCACTCGCATTTACATTCATCGCATATTCACATCCTGAGAATGTATTTCCATTTACACTCATAGCTGTAGAATTTGTTATATTCATACATACACCACTCCCATTCGAAAATGTGTTATTCGTAAAAGTGATACTGTTCGATGCATTCATATCGACACTATTGCCGATAGTTGGGGTACTGATTTCGATACCATTGATCACTATTTCAGATGAAGTATTCATTGAAATCGAATCGATTTGTGGTTTATTCGATGATGTACATCCACTATATCCATTGATAGTGATTGGGAGTCCGACTCCTCCATTTGTACTATTGAGAGTGAGAGGCTCTGCCCATGTATCACCACACAGCAGAGATACTGTATCACCCTGGAGTAGGGTAGTCCCATTTACCTTAGAGAGAGTCTGCCATGCTTGGCCAGGCGACAATCCATCGTTCGTATCGAGACCATTCGTCGCATCGACATAGTACTGTGTCGAGTCAGCGAAGGCGAACTGAAGCGTCGGCGCCATCGTATTCATCATGAAGAGTACGAGTGTCGTACGGGCAAAATTGCGGAAATATGTATTTTTGTATGACATACAAATATATGAAAAGAAATATGATCCTTATTATTGAATCATATTTCTTAAATTTTTGCAAATTTTGGAAGCTTTTTTTACAAAGAAGTATTTTTATACACCAAAATCACTCTCACTCACGGTAGTAAGTCCATAGATGACATAGTCCGATGGAGCTATTTTAAGAGGATCGACTCATATTTTTTTCAGTGCGAGAGAAAAACATATCTCCGGCGAAGTATCACCATGGATCATATGTGGAAGTATTACAGACATGAGTCAGAGATTTTGCGAGAGAAAAATCAGCCCTTCTCGCGTAGTATCGAGCTCTGTAATATCACGAAGTATGCGACGATTTTCTGTACTGATACGATCCGTACGTATATGAAGCTCTGAGAGCATAGCTATATCCTGGAGTTCGAGACTGAGACGAGCATCTTTAAGACAGAGGAGTGTATTATCGATACACTCATAGACGGTATTTTCTTTTTTACAGACGATGCGACCGCTTGATGCGACGACGCGTCATTGGTAGTAGAGCGTGACAAATATAGCATCCTTAGACTTCATATCGATAGAAGATTCTGGAGGAAAATCAGCGATACTGAGAACTCTTTGTTCACGGAGATAGATTTCGAGTGTTTTTCGGACAAGAGTATACATAAGAGTATTTATTTATGAAAATGTGTGAGCATAGCAGCAGCATCACGCTCGAGAATGCGCTCATCATCTTCGATACGAGCAAATACACTGCCGATAGGATCGTATCATGATATCCGATACATACGATAATATATCCATGCGACACTTGCACTCATCGTACCAGAAAGTGTATATGTAAGGATCGTAAGTCCCATGAGGATAAAAAGAGCTTTCGACGAAGAAGAACTCACTACCTGGGACTCTATCATAACTATGATACTCGTCGTCATGACGAGCGATATAATGCTCGCATAAAATCCTAAAATCGCATACCGATACTGCGATATCAGAGATATCACGAGTCAGAGGAAGAAGTTATTCACGATAACATGTGCCGAAAAGGCTATCAATATCATATATGTCTCTGTAGAAATACCAGAAATCACGAGATAAATAGGAACAAAGAGTATATATAAGACTATCGACATGATGACAATCTGCCCAAGTGCCGTACGTCCTCGTGAATATATATGAGGAAATATACGAGCTAAAAGTGTATAATAAAGAATATTGCCTATCGTAAGGGCTATAAAGCTGATAAATACGAGCAATATAGGAGAAGCTCCACTCTCGAGTGAAAATGGTCCAATCGCAAAATATGCAAGCAGCATAACGATAACTCATGCTACCATCCCTACCATAAAACTCGAGAGCATGACCATTAGTATACCTACACCATCATACTTCGGAGGACCGAGGAGTTCTTCTGGAGAGAGATTATCGAGATTTTCTACTACTGTATCCATATGCTAAAATAATAAGAATGGCTCAGATAGATATGAGTATATCCGCGAGATTCAAAATGGCAAAATATTTCACCGAGATAAAATCTACAACATGTCCTATAAAGATGCGCTCATATCCATGTGCTATCGATCATGCGAGGATACACACATAGGCAGTATCGATAAGATGACTCTTTTTCGGATACTCCTCATATATATAGTAGACGACGAGTCAGATAATCAGTCCTATCGTAATCATCTGTAGGAGAAGCCCCCGTAGGGGTAGGGAAAATGCGATACCAGTATTATGACTCACAGTGATACCCAGATATTCACCGATAATAGGGATATAGCGAGTGATGCACTCACTCTGTATATCGATGGGGAAGCAGTCGAAAATCCATGACTGAAACACTCATCCGAAAAGGTATTTCGAATACTGATCCAACCCTATCAGGATAATAATACTCGATATTATAGCAAATATTCGCATTAGTGAAAATAGGTAAAAATACGATACATCACCCAGGTGATCACGAGAGTGAGAACGCCTCACCAGAGGATATCTATGACGACCATCGACCAGCCCCATCCCTTTAGGAGTGTCATATTCGTGAGCTCATAGGTCATATAGCACATCACACCTATGAGAAATGAATTTTGGATCAGTGTAGCGCTATCCATCTCTCCGCGACTCGCGGGTAGTACGAGGAGATAGAGGATAAATCCTATATAAAGGAGATAAAATAATCATGCAGCGAGCATATTCGGAGTGGTCGCTATGAGATCTCAGACATGACGACGAAAGAGCGGCAGGACGACATATGTGATCATGATACCGTCGAGGATGAGCAGCGTGATGATGCCTCAGAGATATGATGCGATATATGGTGTCATAGGGATAGGGGTGAGAGATTATAATTGTGTTTGTTCTCATATCCACTGTTCATAACTCGCATTCGCATCGACGGTCGCCAGGCGGATGATACACGGGACCTCATACTTATGCATAGACTCTATCGTCGTGCGCACCTGGTCCCAGTGCTCTGATCGCGTCTTATAAAGTGTCATAACCTCCTCGCTCTTCGTGAGTCGTCACTCCCACCAGTAGACGCTCTCGGTAGGATAGTAGTTCACACAGGCGACGAGGTGCTGGTTCAGGAGCTCAGTCGATATACGTACTGCCTCTGGCTTCGATGGATGTGTCACGTAGATGAGGAGGAAGGGCATAGTGGGATGATTATATAAATACTCTTTTTGCTTTTTTCTTACCCATCTCGATAAGCGTACCCTCGGAGGAAATCGTAACAAGAAATTTCGCATCAGTGATAACTGCCCCATTTACACGGACAGAGTTCCCAGAGAGAGCATTTCGTACATCACCAGACGTCGCACAAAAACTTAGCTCTTTAAGTAAATCAGAAACACTCATAGTACCGTCTTGTAATTTTGAGCTTTGAATTTTGAACTCCTCGATATTACTTACGTCACTCGCATCATACCTCTTCCCATGATACATCATGATGATATACTGTGCGAGTTCTTCTTTTAGAGTGTTCGGGTGTTCACCTCATTCGAGGCGTTTTTTTATGACTTCGATATCCTCGAGCGTTATATCCGTCGCGAGCTCGAAATAGGGAACTATGAGATCATCGCGAATGGATATGAGCTTCTGATACATACTCTGTGGTGCCTCATCGATAGCGATAGTATTGGGGCTCGTCTTCGACATCTTCTTCCCATCAGACCCGACGAGCAGCTCGAATGTCATGATATCCTGCTTCGGGAGACCATGCGCCTCCATGAGTGTGCGACCGGCGAGGAGATTGAAGTATTGATCATTGCCTCCGAGCTCGACATCACATGAGCCATACTTCTTCGCGATGGCGACAGAGTCATACCCCTGCATGATAGGATAGAGGAACTCCTGGAGTGATATGCGTACTCATCACTTATACCGCTTCGAGAAATTATCTCGGTCGAGCATCTCTGCGACCGAAAAATTCTTCGCGAGCTCACCAACTCATGCGAAGTTCACTCCATCGAGTCACTCACTATTCCAGTAGACCTCTATCTTCGAGAGATCTAGTACTTTCGCGAATTTTTGCAAAAAGAGTTCTGCATTTTTCCGAGTCTCGGTACGTGCGAGCATCGGACGCTCTGCATCTTTATCCGATGCATCTCCGACCTGCGCAGTCGCATCCCCGATGAGGAGTACGACCTTGTGTCAGAGCTCTTGGAATGCCTTTAGCTTCAGGATAGGCACCATATGTCCGATATGGACGATACTCCCAGATGGGTCGATACCGAACTTTATGACGAGCTTCTCTCAGGCGCGGAGGCGCCGCTCGAGATTCGCCTTATCGATGACGCGAGAGACTCACTTGGTGAGGAGGTTATGTATAGCTTTTGTATCTGACATGGATTAGAAATTTATGATTTTTCGGGAGGTGAGACTCGTATCGAGGACGATATCTCCAGAGGCGAGGGTCTTATAGGGCGTATAGAGGATAGTCACAGTCTTTCTATCGACGGTGACGTGCTCTATGGAGACGAGAGGCACACCAGATGATGCGAGACTACACTCATCGAACAGAGTACGCAGTCCGCCATTTTCATAGATGCTCACCTTTTTACTACAGTAGGATCCAGTTTCTTTCGAAAATAGGATGAGCCCACCATCTAAGGCGACCTTCGCATCGAGGATGGTGTTGATGAGATTATGATAAAATTTCTTCGTCTTTATATCATAGAGCGAGAGACGATTGCCACCGATACCTGGTCCATAGAAGAGGATATAACGAGATCCGACGCGCTCAGTCTTTAGGACGAGACAGGAGCGGAGATACTCTTTCCCGACGATATCTTTCGCACGAGTCGATGGGATACTTTTCACGAGAGAGTTATAGCAGTCAGGCTCTTCGTCTGGGCCATGCGTGAGGAGCTCAGTAGGGAACTCTGCATTTACATATGTTTTTATAGGCTTTCATTTATACCGTATCTGCGTATGAGTATCGGTCTGAGTGACAGCTATCTCTGGGATGATGTCTTTCTTATAGATACGATAGTCGACTGTATCATTCGTAGTCTCTGTAGCCTCAGACGCAGCGTCGAACTCTGTAGTAGAAACCTTACGGATCTTATCGGTCGCGATGGTATAGCTATACTTCGTATAAAATGACTCCTTGGTAGTCAGATCCTGTTCTTCAGTCTCCCAGTCTATGACTCATGGAGTCGTGACCTTATACTGACTCCGTGCGACACAACTCTTCGATGTCGTACGAGGGATGCCCTTACGAGTATCGGGAGAGAGCTTTTTTATCGTAGAGAGTGCAAGGAGACTATCTGGAGGAGTGGCACACGGACGCCGACTGCGAGGCGTGAGGCTATAGTCGAGGATATCACCATGTATCCAGTGGAGCTTCCCATAGGTCGTCCCTTCTGTAGAACGTATGTTTGTATGGAATTTTACCTTCGACCGAGCACATTCATATGAGACGAAGTATGAGCCAGTATTTTTTATGATACCCATATCACGATTCCCAGCATCACGATAGGCTGCGAGACTCTCCGTATCTGGAAATGTATGGATAAAGTAGTAGAGAAATCCATTTTTCTTCAGAAATGCATCTATCTGTGGGAGCTTCCCCGGCCAGAGGACATAGACTTCCTCATAGTGTATCCCATCAGGATAGGCACAAGCATCTTGCTTCGACATACCTGCCGCACTCGTGAGAGTAGGGAAGAGGAGTATGAGAAATAATATGAGATATTTCATAGAACTATATAATCTTATCGATAAGTCCATATTCGAGAGCATCCTGTGAAGACATATAGTTATCTCGGTCACAGTCCTTGCGTACAGTGTCGATCTTTTGTCCAGAGTGCTTCGCGAGGATCGCATAGAGCGTCTCACCGGTTTTTATGATATGATCTGCTGCGATCTTTATATCGATAGCCTGACCCTCCATGCCACCGAGTGGCTGATGGATCATGATCTCAGCATGAGGGAGAGCATAGCGCTTTCCCTTAGCACCACCACAGAGGATGATAGATCCCATAGAGGCTGCGAGGCCGACTGCGACCGTGATGACATCGGGCTTTATCGACTGCATGGTATCATAGATAGCGAGACCGGCGGTCACATGTCCACCTGGAGAGTTCACATAGAGGGTGATAGGAGATTTTGGGTCGACTTTCTCGAGGTAGAGGAGCTGTGCGATGACAGTATTCGCGACCGCAGAGTCGATAGCATCCCCGAGGAATATGATACGATCCTCGAGGAGGCGAGAGTAGATATCATATGCGCGCTCCTGTCCGCCGACTTTATCGATGATCGTCGGCACGAGAAAATCAGTAACTACATGTTTTTTTGATTTTGGATGTTTGAGATGTTTCGCCATAGGAGAAGAAAGATAAGAGAGTACAGAGAGGAGTATATAGGAAAAATAAAAAAACTCAAAAAATGAATCAAAAATCGATCCTGATTTTTGCAAAAAAATGAAGAATGTGATATTCTCATAGTATGACAGATACAAAAACTCTTATATTTCATGATGAATTCACGACACGTTCTGGTGCAGAGCGGATGAATATAAGTATGGCGAATATCCTTTTCGCAGATATCGCTACTGCTATATGGTCCAAGAATTGTTATGATCCAAAATCTCTCTGATATCATGGGAAAATTTATGAATTGTTTCATAAAATGCAGAGAGGATGGACATGATTTTTCCGCATGAAATGGGGATTTTTTTGGTCACGAAAAATCACGAAAAATTATGAACGGCTCATAGTATCAAATGAGGCCATCACGGCTATACATATGGTACTTCCGGGCACAGAAACCATATACTATGCACACTCACTCCCACATGAATTATTCGATGGTAGAAAGGCATATATGGCAGAAGTTCCGTTTTTCTTTCATGAATTTTATGCGATTGCGCTCTTTCTGAGAAAAATCCTCTATAAATATGAGCTCCGAAAGGTACAAAAAATCTTCACGAATTCTGAGATGAATAAGCTCTGGCTCCAAAAATGGTCCAAAAGAGAAGATATCATCGTGCTCTATCCACCAGTCAATACACTCAGATATCGTCCAGCAAAAGAAAAAACTGCCTTCATAGTACAGGAGCATAATAATGTAGAATCTGTAATAGAAAAAGAAATTTCTAATTATTATATATCACTCTCTCGTCTCGAAAAGCAAAAAAGAGTCGATAGGATAGTGCATGCATTTATGCATATGCCTGAGAAAAATATTGTCATTTTTTATAATGAAACTGATACCGAAAAAACATCTGTCATGCATATGGCTCGTGGATATAATAATATCTTCTTTCATGAAATAAGCTCAGACCTCGAGCTCATAAAAGTACTCGGAAGTGCGGTAGCGAGTATAGCCGTAGGGAAAGATGAAGACTTTGGTTCTGTATGTACCGAGAGTATGTCCTGCGGTATTCCAGTGATCGCAGTAGATGAGGGTGGATATAAAGAGAGTCTCATCCATGGAAAAACTGGGATACTCCTCTCACCCGAATTCACCGTATATAATCTCATAGATGCGGTGCGCATACTCACGCCAGAACACTCTCTCGAACTGAAGGAAAACTGTATCAAACGAGCTGATGAATTCTCGCTCGAAAATTTCGGAAAAAAACTCCAGAATTATCTCGATAACGGAACTATATAATAAAAAAGAGGCTTGCGCCTCTTTTTTATTATTCGTGAGATCCACCAGCATCACGATCTCGGTAGCTCTTATATCCACCAGAAGAAGAGGGTCTGCTCGATGACTCTCGCTGATAGCTGCCACCAGAACCACCACCACTACTTCCACGATATCCTCCACCAGAAGATGAACCCCCACGGTAGCCACCACCAGAACCACCACCACTTCCTCCACGATATCCACCTCCACCCTCACCATCACGAGCTGGACGATCAGACGCTCCACCACGGTATCCTCCACCCTCAGATCCACCCTCAGAACTACGACCGCGATATCCGCCGCCGCCAGAGCTGCGACCACTATATCCTCCACCACCACTACCACTGCGTCCACCGTATCCTCCGCGTCCGCGGTATCCACCTCCAGAGCCTCCACTACTTCCTCCACCAAATGATCGACGCTCTTCTTTGACGCGTGGAATAATAACACCCTCAACATCAACTTCTGTGATTTCTATCTTATGCATACGCTCGATACGCTGAAATGTACGAGTCTCCTCAGATGATACGAGCATAATAGCATGTCCAGATGCTCCAGCACGACCAGTACGACCGATACGATGGATATAACTCTCTGGATCATGTGGCACATGATAGTTTACGACGAGATTGATATTATTCATATTGAGACCACGAGATGCGACATCGGTACCGATAAAGATACGTACATGCCCCTCCTTAAAGTCTTTGAGAGCACGCATACGATCTCGCTGCTGCATATCACCATGGATATACGCTGCAGAGAATCCATCACGATAGAGGTATCGCTCGAGCTCTTCTGTCTCATGTTTTTTCGCGGTAAATATCATCACTTTATCCTCAGGAAAACGCTCGAGGATGCGCTTCAATACTGGATATTTATCTCGGATACCGACACGCATAAATACATGATCGATCGTATCGACAGTAGGGGCTTTCGAGAGTATGAGTGACTCGACTTCACCCTTTATATGCGTATCGAGCATGCGAGTGATTTCTTTTGTATAGGTTGCAGAAAATGTGAGGACTTGTTTGAGTCATTTGAGAGACTCCCAGATCTCAGTCACTGCAGGAGCAAATCCCATATCCATCATCTGATCTACCTCATCGAGTATGAGTGTCGTGACGTCATCGAGATTGATCCATCCACGTTCCATGAGGTCCATGAGACGACCTGGAGTCGCGATGATGACCTGAGGACCTGCACGAAGTCCCTCTTTTTGTTTCCAGATAGGAGACCCACCGTAGACCGCGAGAGATCCCATGCGCATATGGCGAGAGAGGTTAAATACCTCATCACGAGTCTGTGACGCGAGCTCACGAGTCGGCTCGAGGATGAGTACCTGTGGAGTACGAGCCTTGGTATCGATAGTATTGAGTGCTGGGATACAGAACGCTGCTGTCTTACCGCTACCAGTCTGAGACTGGACGATGATATTTTTACCAGCGAGAGCAACTGGGATGACCTGAGACTGTACCTCAGTCGGGTCATGATAGCCGAGATCAGTGAGAGCCTGGAGGATTTCTGGGCGGAGAGAAAGAGTCGAAAAAGACATAAAAAAATGGGTAAACTCGCGAGAAAGATATCGCGAGAAAGATAAAAATACAATATCTTCTTATATTATAGGGAAGATTTACGACGAAGATTGCTCTCGATAACGCTCGAAAGACGGGGTAGTAAACAGCTCCAGATATGGGGAGAAGCTATCTCTATAGATATATACGCTCCTCGGGAAAAAGAAATTGTGCGGTGAATATATCGCAAAAAGCAGAAAAAGCAAAAGATAATTTGACAAAAGTAGTTCCTCTAGAGTATACTGATTCTGCCATCATTTTTAAAAGGAAAGCATCATGATTTTGGATACTACTATCCAAGGTAAAAGCATAACGATTTATAATAATGGAGATATGTACGTCAATGGCTCCTACACTGGACTTCGTCGATGGCAAAATTCTCCTAAAAATTGGTCTAATTCATCAGGTCAAGAAATATCTGATCTGAAAGGAAAAGATGTCCAGGAAGTTTTACAGCTCAAAGGATTTATTCGATGATTGCGCTTTCTATGGCAATCTTGACTCACATCACTGTGGGTCTTTTTTTATGAGAGAGAGTCATAGAGTATCCGAAAGAGTTTTTTATGGAACTCAGCTATCGTAGCATCTTCTATGATGATGCTGAGCTCTTTCGTGAAGTCTATATAGGCAATCTTCTCACCATATATCGTAAAGGATATATCGTCATCAAATATCACTTTATCATCGGGAAGTGTATGGATTTCTCGTTCGAGTTTTTTGGTCTTCTTTTTTGCATTGGACTCGCTCATGATAATCATACGCTCTATCTCTTTCTCATCACGCCGTTTTTTATAGTCTGATGGGATATAGGTATCATCGATATGTTTCGTATCTTTCTCTGTCGTGATACGATAAAACACTCATCCGCGCGGGAGTGAATCCACCACATCCGAGTAGAAGTCTGAGATGCCAGCTCTTCATTTTTTATAAAGGATTTTGGAGTGAGTATGGTGCTCATCATAGAGGCTCTGCATATGACTCATCATAGCTATCTGGGCATCGCGCTTTTTCTCATAGCTCGCGAGGATACGATTCGGAGCATTCGGGATATAGCGCTTTCTCTTTCAGTCGAGCATCTCAGTGATAAGACCCTCCTCGAGCATAAGTGGCATGTGTCGATATATCTGTGTCCGATGAAGTCAGGACTGCCTGGCGATATCCTGTATACTCCCAGTTCTGAGCTCGAACAGTGCGACATAAATCTCTGCCACGATAGTCGTAAGTCAGAGATTTTCGAGTACACGGACAAAGTTATTCACCATATGACACAATTTGTGACAAATAAAAATATATACCAGTATATGTTTATCGAGTATATTGTAAAATTTTTATGACAAATATAGTACTTTTTCGAAGAGATATTTCTCCATCGGATATACTCGTCATATATCTCATAATATTTCACCCATGAAAGCCATAAACTCTCTCCAGAACCTCGAAGTCGAGATGCGCATCCTCGACATCGATACAGTCGCTATACACAGAGAACTCACTACGCTCTGAGCTATCATATGAATTCCACGACTCCTCGTGACGACCTGGATACGAGATCGCCACGGAGATCAGTATCGCCTGAGACAAGATGGTGATATCCTCACCCTCGAACGCAAGGTAAAGCAACTAGCAGCAACATGATGAGAGCATATCAGCATTTCCGAAGAGCAGAACATCATCATCGGAAAATATAGCTTTAGTGATATATACACTCTCGCGGAATCACTCTGATATAGTGTCATCACATCGAATACGAAGACTCGCACTGCATACATACTCTCACTCGAAGAGGGAAGTGTAGAGGTCGCTATAGATACATATGATACCATAAATGGTACGACTATCCCGACATATATGGAGATAGAAGCAAAATCTCTTACCGATACAAAAATATGACAGAGTGAGGCTCTCGCGAGAGCGACATCGATGGTTCAAAGAGTAGCGGAGATACTCGGATATACCAAAAAATCTCACTCCATGATGAATGTCCAAAAAATGGTAGAGCACTATGGAAAGATACAAGTAGATAAGCAAACAAAGCTAGAGACAGAAATAGAAGCTGAATATCGAAAAACAACAGCATGAATGGATGAACATGAGATTAAAATATATAAGAGAAATAAATCGATTGCTGATGCGAAGAAATTCTGAAGTTTATGACTAGATCTAGCATCTATACAAAACGATATACGATTCATCATAGAGAGTCATCTCAGCTCAAAACTCCTGGCACCAAGAAAACAGGCACACTACGAAAGACTGAGTAATACTCTCTATAAGGACCAATTTATCATGCATGACGCTATCGCTCGCAGAAACCCCTTTTCTGGACGTGTCACGGAAGAAGAGTCAAAATGGCTAGAAAGCATCGGCATAAAGTACAAGGCCTACATCGCATCTCTCGGATATACGATATCCCAGTATGAAGCCACGCTAGCTGAGGATGCGAGAAGGAGTATATATGATACATTTATCCAGAGGGAATGGGAAAGGTATAAAGAACATCCGTTTCAAACGCATATCAATAGTGGATTCCTCCGACGAGATAGAGCTACGATAGAAATGTTTTTATCAGATACTCAATAAATGCTTAGACTCCTTTCTTCTCGAGCCAACTCTCGAGATCTGCGAGAGATGCGATAGAGAACTTCGTATCTTTCTCGAGTCCATGTATCCGTATCCAGACAGGAGTGAGTCATGGTTCTGACTTCTCGAGGAAGTCACGGAGATCGAGGAGGTCTTCCTTGGTCCAGAAAGATGGGATATCGATGATAGAGCGAGCCGCCTCCGTAGTACCTACTTTTACATCGAGAAATGGCTCTGCATCAGGCAAGTCCTTCGGAGCATCAGATGTCCTCATCTTCGAGAAGGCCATCTCACGAAATGCGGAGATAGAAAAACACTTCACTGCACCATCGCTGTCCATGCGTTTTTTCCCGAATCCTGCCGATGGAAATATACTAATCTCACCCGCCTCTCGATCGAACTTCACGCGACCATCGACGACGACGATAGTATCTTCTTCTATCTTGGATTCGTATTTCTCATAGTCTTTCGGGAATATCACGACACGAAAATCAAACCCCACCGTCTCTACAACTGCCACGAGCATCATGCCACCAGACTTTGTCTGCATCTTGCGAACATTCGCGACTACTCATATGAGCTGAGCATAGATGGATTCCTCTCTTTCTTCTTCGATAGGAGGGAGCTCTGGAGGTGGTGGAACATCGTTATCCGTGAGTGATTCACTTGGCTCGAGCGGATCGCTCGGTTCTCACTCCTCAGATACAGATACTGACGAAACGATGGGTGCTACGACGACCTCATCGAGTGATGCCATCCATTCGAATATGGGACCGAGATTTTTAGATCTCGCACGGATAAAGTCAGACATACCATCGAGCGGATGTCCTGATACAGGATATCCTATCATCGCTTTTTCTCACTTCATACGCGCCTCGAATGAGAGAGGCTCCGTCTTGGTCAGCTCGAACTGGGCTCCGTGGCTCCCCGTATCATCAGAAATATCGAATAATCCTATTTGCGATGTTTCGCGTTTAGACTGTATCTCTTTTTCATATGCGCTCATCTTCACGATAGAGGCTAGGAGACTCGCACGTTCACCGAATCTATCGAGTGCTCATGAGTAGATGAGTGATTCGAGAGATTTTTTATTGATCACATCTCCACCCGTGCGCTCGATACAGTCATATAGGGAAGTGAACTCACCTCACTTCCGTGCTGCGAGTATAGTATCCACTGGACCATCACCGAGTCACTTGATCGCCTTGAGTCCAAAACGGATAGTATGCGCATCTATATAGGTAAAGTGTTTTCGAGATTCATTGATATCTGGTGGGAGGATTTTGAGGTCTTTCTGGCGCGCTTCTTCTATCTCGAGACGTATACGATCTGTATCTTCCTCATCTGAGGTCATCATCGCGACCATGAACTCGGTCGGATAGTAGGTCTTCATATGAGCCGTCTGATAGGCGATCATCGCATAGCAGGCTGCGTGCGATTTATTGAATCCATATCCAGCAAATGGCTCGATAATCTCATCGAAGATATATATCGCGAGCTCTTCTGGATGTCACTCCTTGCTCGCAGCCGTGATAAATTTGCCTCGTTGTTCCATAAGGAGTTCATATTTTTTCTTACCGATAGCACGACGGAGGATATCCGCCTCACCGAGAGAAAACCCTGCGAATGCCTGTACAAGCTGCATAATCTGCTCCTGATATACCGCGATACCATAAGTCGGACGGAGGATTGCTTCGAGTGACGGGTGTGGATACTCTACCGTCTTACGTCCGAACTTTCGATCGATAAAGTCTGGAATATATCCCATAGGACCAGGACGATAGAGTGATACCATCGCGATGAGGTCTTCGAAAGCAGATGGTTTGAGTTCCTTGAGATAGCGTCGCATCCCCGCCGATTCGAACTGAAATACTCCCGTCATATCACCCTCACCAAAGAGTGCGAGTACTTTCGGATCTTCATAGTCTATCTTTAGGAGGTCTACCTCTATAGAGTGGACTTCCTGGACGATTTTTTTGGCTCGGTCGAGGATAGAGAGGTTACGGAGTCAGAGAAAGTCCATCTTCAGGAGTCAGAGCTCTTCGAGTGGACCAGCAGAAAACTGCGTCACGATAGAGGTCGGATCTTTCGGTGGTGGCTGGAGTGGACAGAAGTGCTTCATCGGCTCTGGAGCGATGATGACCGCACAGGCATGGACTCAGAGCTGACGTACAGAGCCCTCCATCTTGAGAGCAGTATCGACGATTTTTTTATACTTTTCATCGGTATCATACGCGGTCTTAAACTCTGTGGATTCTTCGAGTGCCTGGAGGAGGCTGATACCCGGCCGCGCGGGTATGAGCTTCGCAAAGGTATTCATCTCGCCAAATGGCACACCAAAAGCACGTCATGCATCTTTCACTGCTGCACGCGCTGCGAGTGTACCAAATGTACATACCTGAGCCACATGATCTGCTCCGTATTTCTCACGGACATAGGTGAGCACCTTATCACGTCCCTCATCCGAAAAGTCTACATCGATATCTGGCATGGAGACACGAGAGGGATTCAGAAATCGCTCAAAAAGGAGACCATAGCGAAGTGGATCGATATCGGTGATACCTGAGAGATACGCGAGTATAGCACCTGCTGCGGATCCACGGCCCGGCCCGACTGGGACACCATTTTCTTTTCCATACTTGATAAAGTCCGCCACGATACAAAAATATCCATTAAATCCCATGAGATCTACGACGAGGAGCTCATACTCGAGACGACTGATAATCTCTTTTTCATTATCACTTATTTTCGCGATAAGTAATTTTTTTGAATCTGGATAATGTGCTTCTGAGAGTACATGAAGCTCATCGAGACTCATATCAGAAAGCTTTTTTTCTGGACGAGAGACCACGAGTTTTGATATCATGGTATTTTTGGCATCATCATCGAGAGCGATATCATATCGACCGAGGAGTCCATCGATACAGAGTTTTCGGAGAAACCATTCTTCTTCACTGAGCTTCTGATATCCAGCATCATAGTGACTGAGAAATGATCTATAGAGCTCCATATCACTCACTGAAAGTGGAAATTTTGGTATCTTATAGTCTCCATAGGCTATCTGGAGATCTATCATGTCAGCGATTTTCGCGGTATTTTCATATGCTTTCGGCGCATAGACGAAGAGCTCCTCCATCTCACGAGACGAGCGTATAGAGTAGTCACCATTCATGAGTGTCGTACGATCTGGATCATCGAGAGCTCGTCCATCTGCGACCGACATCATCATATCCTGCACTGAGGCGTCATCTGGCGATATATAGTAGCTATTATTCGTACCGACATATTCATAGCCGTATTTTTTACCGAGTGCGATGATAGTGTTGTTTATATTTCACTGGAGCGGCTTATCTGGATGCTCCTCCATCTCGAGATAGTAGTGCCCCTCACCGAATACTCTCGTATAGTAGTCGATACGCTCACAGATGAGTGACTCATCTCGACCCGTCGATATCATCTGCGCTATCTCACCATACATAGAACCAGAGAGTCCGATGAGTCCACCATGATACTCTTCGAGGAGCTCGAAGTCGATACGAGGACGACCTCATATATATCACTCGAGCTGGGAGAGTGTGACGAGCTCGATGAGGTGTTGGTATCATTCGATATTTTTCGCGAGGAGTACTATCTCATATATCTCATTATCCTTATCACGATTGGCTCTTCATTTTTTCGAGATGAGGAACTCGACTCATACGATAGGCTTCACGCCCTCAGATTTACACGCCTTATAGAACTCAAATGCTCCGTACATATTCCCGGTATCCGTGAGTGCGATAGCAGTCTGCCCATGTTCTTTTGCTTTTTTCGCTATCATCTCAGGAGTCCCGAGTGAGCGCTGGAATGTATAGTGTGAATGTGTATGGAGGTGGACAAATGACATGACGTGAGTGTATGAAAAATATGTATTTTTTCCAGTAAAAATAAAAAATGCGTCAAAATTTGCATTTTAAAAAAAGAAGTGATATGCTTTCTTTGTATTATTAATTTTTACTCTTATGTGACTTTTTGACGACATCCTCAAAAAACCAGAACATACTGGCGCTCAGGCAGACCCACTCAGTGGTGTGAGCGGAGGAACAACTCCCACAGGGAGCGGACAGCCTCCACACGACGATACTCCTATCATCATAGAGAAATCATCTGAAGAGACTGTATTTTGAGCTGATACAGAGAGTCAGAATATCGATGCCATGAATGCTAGTGCCACTGCTCCGACTCTCCATGCAGAGGCAGATACGAGCTCTATACTCGTATCGACTCCAGCTCCGATTATCGAGTCAGTAGTCCCAGCTCCATCGAATACGGTAGCAGAAATGATCCCCACTCCTGTAGCATCTATTGAGAGTCCTGTTATTGACCCGACTCCAGCAGCAGTAGAAACTATCGTACCTCAGACACCAACTCCTCTGACTGAAATGTTCGAGAGTACACCGACACCAGCTCCAACTCCAGTTCCCGAAGTAGCTACTGTCACGACTCCAGCTCCGGTAGTATCAAACAGTGGTAGTATATTCGATAGCATCATGGCAGCAGAGCCTACTATCACTCCTATCGTCGAGGCTCCAGCTCCGATAACATCAAACACAGAAACTCCTATAACACCAGCTCCTATGAACGAAGTGATCGATTCTACTCACAACTTTTCGACTCCACGAGAATTTATCGAAAAGTCACTCGCCAACATCGATGTCATGATCGGAAATATTGATACTCGTCATACTGCGAAAGAGACGGAAGAGCTCGGATATAAGATGGAAAAACTCCGCTTTACTGAACTCGAAAAGACTGCACACACAGAGAAGCTCATCATGGATAAGGAACGTGAGCATGCTATGCATATGAGAAAAATACTCGAGACAGAACTAAAAAAAGATGAAGAAAATAAAAAACAAGTGACGAGCGTCGAGTCAACACTCGAAGACATCGGAGCAAAACATCCAGTCCATAAACACCATAAAGTGGAACATGTAGATGCATAAAAGAAAAAAGAAGTCTCACGAGACTTCTTTTTTCTTGTTTTTTAGAGAAAAATAAATAGTCTATATATGAGCTTTTTGTTTTTCTATGCCGATTACACTTCTCATCATATATCTCGCGGTACTGATCATACTCTTTGCCTTTGTGATGATAGTCGTCATGCATATAGGCACATTTCGTGATTATTCACCATCACTGAAGATAGTGCTCAGGATATATCTGATTACCATTATTCTCATCGCCATCTTCTGAGCATATAAGATACTCACCGACACTACTCCGAGTAAGTCCCCATCCACGAATACACAAAAACTCGAATTCTAGAGGACAGAATTCATTATTCATTTATTTATATATTTTTATGCAGATTGGTATAGTAGGACTCCCGAACGTCGGTAAATCCACACTTTTTAATGCACTCACCAAATCATACGCCGCAGAGGCTGCGAATTTTCCATTTTGTACCATAGAGCCAAATGTCGGTATCGTAAATGTAAATGATGATCGCCTCGAGCAAATCCGTGCTGTCGTGAATGGTGCCAAAATCATCCCTGCAAGTGTCGAATTCGTCGATATCGCTGGACTCGTAGAGGGTGCGAGTAAGGGTGAGTGACTCGGGAATAAGTTCCTCTCACACATACGAAATGTCGATGCAGTCCTCCAGGTAGTACGCGCGTTCGATGACTCGAATGTCCACCATGTGAGTGGCTCTATCGACCCGAAGCGTGATATCGAGATCATAAATACTGAGCTCATCATCGCGGATCTCGAGACACTCGACAAGCGTATCGGGGATAATGCGAAAAAGGCGCGAAGCGGAGACAAAGAAGCCAAAGCTCATGAAGAAATATATGCTCGACTCAAGTCTCACCTCGAATCTGGGAAGATCGCCTCACTCATGGAGATGACCGATGAAGAGAAAAAATCCATATCAGACCTCCATCTCCTCACGGCAAAGCCATTTATCTATGCGGTGAATGTCACAGAAGACCGCGTAAATACTCCAGAGTCCGAGCTCAGAGCCATAACGGGAATAGTTGATACGCAGATACCAGTCATGCCAGTGAGCGCGAAGATCGAGATGGATATGCTCGAGTTCTCTGACGAAGATAAGAAGATGTTCCTCTCAGATATGGGGATAGATTTCTCGCCGATGGACGAGATTATCCGTACGTGTTATCATCTCCTCGGACTCCAGTACTACTTCACAGCAGGGGAGGTAGAGGTCCGTGCATGGACGATACATCAGGGCTGGACAGCACCAGAGGCAGCCGGAGTCATCCATACTGATTTCCAGAAAAAATTCATAAAGGCAGAGACCGTGAACTGGAAAGACCTCGTCGAATACGGTGGATGGGCAGGAGCGAGAGAGAAGTGAAGGGTAAAGATGGAAGGCAAGGAGTATATCGTACAGGATGGCGATATTATGCTCTTTAAGTTCGGTGCATAAAAAATCCCACTCTCATAACGTGGCTGTATAAATAAATTAGTAAGCCTGAGAGGGGGATTATGATATTTTCTCTTATCTTCATTTTGAGAAAATCTATGGTCTACTGCACTTTGGTTTTTTTTGAGAGTATAACCAGCTCTTTATATTTTTTGCTATCCTTTATGGAGTCGCGATTTGTATAGTTGTATAAGCGTTGGCGCTCGTATGTGTATTTGTATGGATTCTGAGACTGAGATCACTTTAGATGACCCAATCTCCGAAGTCGGTATATGAAGTTACCTATCTGTGAAGTAGACATATACACTCTATCAGATATTTTCTCCTGTGTCAAAAAAATCCCTAGTTTTTGTAGGGATTTATCGTATGAAAAGAACCAGCAGCTTATACACGTATCTTTTTCACGATCTCACCGTATCGCTCATTTTTCTTCGTGATATTTTTCGATGCGAGTGTGAGTCCAGCGAGTGTCAGCCAGAATCCGAGAAAACCTACCCAGAAATCTGTATCGATAACTGTCTCTCGGGAGGCACCTGCTACGAGAGCTGATGCAGATATCTCTCCACCTACCGGCGTCACTGCTTCAGTCGCAGTATCTGTCTCGATGAGAAAGAGTGCCATCACCATCAAAACTATACCGAAACCGACTTGGGTCCACTTCCAGAGCTTGCGCCGCATGATACCTGGATCGAGTATACCGCGCACGAGACCGATAAGAGGGAAGATATAGAGCACATAGAGCGCTCATGCTGGGATAGCAGCATACTCGAAAGATGTCTTCTGGAAGCCAAAATATATTACCCCTAGGAGTATCAGGGCAAAGATGATACGGATGATGCGGATGTTTTTATCGCTCGGTTTCGAGCGGAGTGTTTCGATGAGTTTGAGCATAGTGAAATTTTTAGAAAACCAATTCTCTACAAAGCGTAAAGATGAGATGAAATCTATGCAAAAAGAAGGAAAATGCAAGAAAAATACAAAAAGAAAATGCTCTACATTCAGAGAAGTGAGCACTTAGGATTTGGTGGAAAGTAGCACCACATGATACCAGCTACATTACTGTATTCTTAGACGTTAGCACCTAAGCATTTTTATATGACATACAGTCTCTGTTACTGTCGTACCAAAATACATGGACTACTTTCCGAATCTGATACTATAAATCCTAGTGCTCTTGTCAAAACATTTTCTATAAATATCGTAAAATATATTTTTACTTTCCTTTTGCAACGCTGCATGCTTTCTATATAATACCTCCATGGCGAAAAAGAAAACCACACATAAAGCGTTCATGACGGTAGAGCTCCAGAATATCATCGCAGGATGACTCCTCGTCATCATCTGAGCACTCATGCTCCTCGCGACCAAGGAAGCATCCATAGCAGGGAAGTACCTCTCATCACTGGGGCTCATCCTCTTCGGAGAGCAGTATCGCTGGATATCTGCACCCATACTCATCATCCTCGGGACGATGATCATCATAAAAAAAGCATCCTGGTCATGAGCACGTCTGACAGGATTATTTCTCTTTTTTCTCGCGGTCACCTCACTCATCGGCATGGTCGACGGTGATGTGGTCGGATTTTTCGATCTGCATGAGCAGGCGGTGAGATTTTTTGGTCCATCGGCGAGCATACTCGGTTTCGTGACAGTATTTTTCGCGAGCCTCTGGATGACACTCCGCATCTCATACCGCACCCTCCTCTCACATGTCCGCGCTGCGGCTCCATCGCTCTCGAGTGTCCGCCAGGCAGTACTCCCAGATGAGGAGGATGAGCCACCCGTACGCAGGAGCAAGCTCGATGACACCTATAAGAAAAAGGCTGAAGAGCTCGAACGCAAGCTCGAAAACATCCAAAAAGCAAAAACTCCACCCAAAGAAGAAAAATCACCACTCTCTGGCAAATCTATCCTCTCGAATGCCCTCTCTGGTCTCACGAAAAAAGTACCACTCGAGACTCCAGATGGCAAAGTGATAGAGTCGAAAGTGAAGCATCCGACCGTGGACTTCGGCGCATGGGACTTCCCGAGCACGAAGCTCCTCAATCAAGTCGAGCACAGAAATCTCGTCTCTCCCGATGAGATCGAGGAGAAGTCTATCCTCATCCAAAAGACACTCCTCCAGTTCGGTATCGATGTCGATATGGAGGGTGAGAGTGTCGGACCGACCGTCATACAGTATCGTCTCCGACCGAGTGAGTGAGTGCGACTATCGAAGATAGAGAGCCTAAAAAAAGACCTCACCCTCGCCCTCAAGGCGAAATCTATCCGTATCCAGGCACCTATCCCAGGACTCGGCCTCGTCGGTATCGAAGTGCCGAATGAAAAGCGAGATATCGTCAGTATCCGTGAAGTCCTCGAAGATGGTGTATTTGCCCATCATAAGTCGAAGATCGCACTCGCCATGGGTAAGGACATAAATGGTGACTATATCGCCTGAGATCTCGCGAAGATGCCACATCTCCTCATAGCAGGTCAGACGGGCAGTGGTAAGTCTGTAGGGATGAATGGATTTATCCTCTCGCTCCTCTATAAAAATACTCCGAGTGAGCTCCGTATGATCATGGTGGATCCGAAGCAGGTGGAGCTCGGTATCTATGATGGCATCCCACATCTCCTGACACCCGTCATCAATCATCCAGATAAAGCACTCAATGCTCTCAAATGGTCGGTCGCAGAGATGGAGCGCCGCTATAGCACACTCAAACCTCTCAATGTCCGTAATCTCGAAGAATACAACGCGAAAGTATGACCGAAAGATCGTATGCCAGTCATCGTCATCATCATCGACGAGCTCGCAGATCTCATGATGAGCGGGAATAAGAAAGAAGTCGAGCAGTCTATCACCCGCATCGCTCAGAAAGCTCGTGCCGTATGACTCCATATGATCCTCGCGACACAGCGACCGAGCGTGGATGTCATCACAGGCCTTATCAAGGCAAATGTCCCATCTCGTGTCGCATTCACGGTGGCGTCTCAGGTAGACTCTCGTACGGTACTCGACTCTATCGGGGCTGAGGACCTCCTCGGACGTGGTGATATGCTCTACTTCCCGACGGGCGCCATGGCATCGACTCGCCTCCAGTGAGTCCTCGTCGAGACCGATGAAGTCGAGCGTGTCGTGAACCATATAAAGCGTACTATCGACCCTGCGATGCTCGAGGACATCTACGATAGGAGTATCGTAGAGTGAGACCGTGGGAACTATGAGGGCTCTGCGAGCAGTGAGGGATATGGAGACGAGGATCCGAAAATAGTCGAAGAGGCTATCGAGCTCGTCAGATCAAGTGGGAAGTGCTCGACCTCTATGATACAGCGCCATATGAAGCTCGGCTACGGTCGTGCTGCACGTGTCGTAGATATCCTCGAGTGACTCGGGATAGTCGGTCCGGCAGATGGATCAAAGCCGAGAGAGGTGATAGGATAGGTATCTTTAGGATTTTTTGATTACATTACCTCCTCTATTTCTCACGAGAGCCATGTCGACACGAGAATCCCTCCCTTCTAGAGATTGCTTATCGAGAATCGCATGATATCCATCGAGTCAGAGTTTTTCTATACTATCTGTTTCTGGTGGACGGACGGTGAGGAGGATTTTTCGGAGTCTCGCACGAGTCAATTCGCTGGTCTGATATATCTTACTATGCGCGCTTTCTTTATATACTCCAGCATTTTTCAGACGATTTATCGCTGTCTGCACAGGGATATCGACTCAGCACCGTTTACGCATCTCTGCGATACTGAGATTTTCTCCGAGGACTTCCTCATTTTTTGGTACATCTGGATGCATAGTGATTTGTATAGGAATAGTTAGTATGTATATCGTCTTTTCATAGGGGCACTCGATCTTTCTGCGAGTCTATTTAGAGTATTTTCGAGTTGGCGAGCATCGAGCGCTGCTTTATATGCCTCTTTGCTTCCAGCTATTTCTGTCGCGTCAGGACGAGGCTCTATCTTCGCATCGATGATAGCCAGTATCTCAGAGATAGTTCTCCCTTCTAGATTATATTTCCCTGATGGAGCTGAAAAAATCTGAGCCCTATGGAGTTGATTTTTGATAGTTGATGTATGCGCTGATGATCGTGTCCATGCCTTTACCTCACCGAGTTTCATCTTCGCGAAGTTCCACTCTGGCTTCTGTGTGATTTCAGTCACTCTTTTTGCTGTATGGACTCATACATCTGCTGATCTTGTTATTTTTTGTCGAGCTTCATATTCATGATCATCTATATCCAGCAGAGTATGAGATGCGACTGATGATGGTATATTTTCTTCTGCCATAAGTGTATTGATTTATAAATTAATTGATTGTCAATATTTGCATATTATGCAGATTTCTCTATACTGCAAGTAATTTTTCGAAAATATGGCAAAAATCATCATAAAAACTCCTGAGCAAATCGCCTGAATCCGAAAGGCTGGAAACCTCACTGCGCGCACGCTCGATATGATCGGTACATATATAAAGCCCGGGATTTCTACACTCGAGCTCGACCAGATCATGAACACATACATCCTCCAGGGCGGGGGAGTATCTGCATGTATCGACTACCAGGGGGGCAATGTCTGGGGTAAGGGCAAAAATGCCTATCCACGCTATACCTGCATATCGCTCAATGACGTCATCTGTCACGGTATCCCACGTGCCGACGAGATACTAAAGGAGTGAGACATCCTGAATATCGACATCACCACTATCGTGGACGGATACTTCGGTGATGCGTCTCGCATGTACACCGTCGGGCAGATAGACCCCCGAGCGCAGGCACTCATCGACGTGACGAAGCGTGCATGGCTCATCGGTATCGACCAGGTGCGTCCGGGCAATTTTTTCGGCAATATCGGATACGAGATAGCGAAGTACGCTGAGTGACTCGGCTATAGCGTGGTGCGCGACTACACCGGTCATGGCGTGGGAGTCAGGTTCCACGAGGAGCCATATGTCTACCATAAGGCAGATAGAAATAGCGGACCGAAGATGCTGCCGGGTATGGTATTTACCATTGAGCCGATGATAAATATCGGGAAATACGCAGGCAAGATCGACCGAGATAACTGGACCGTACGGACGAAGGACGGCTCACTCTCTGCACAGTGGGAGCATACTATCCTCGTCACCGAGACGGGACACGAGATACTGACGAGATAATCATACTCTTAACCTAGCGAGCACATGAGTGATAAGATTTCCATCCGTTTTTTCGACCATCGTGAAGTGCGTGCCATCTGGGATGATGTCCAGAGCAAGTGGTGGTACTCTATCGTGGATGTGATAGCCATCTTGACTGAGAGCCCCAGTGCGAGAAAGTACTGGAGCGTCATGAAACTCAGACTCAAAAAAGAGGGAAACCAGTTGACTACAAAGTGTAGTCAACTGAAACTCATGTCCGCAGATGGGAAAAAATATGCGACCGATTGCTTCTCCCAAGATGATATCATAGAAGTCATAAAACTGATTCCCGGCAAAAAATCTATAGCATTCCTCGACTGGTTCACTTATAGTGATAATAGCATAGATGGACAGAGTAAACTGAAGGCATATGCCCTCTTCGAGAGCTCTATGATAGAGGGTATCGAGGTAGGCACCGTGCAGTGACTCCAGCAGATACATGCCTATCTCTTCGGCTGACTCTATGACTTCGCAGGTCAGATACGACACAAAAATATCTCAAAATGAGGATTCCAATTTGCTCTGGCGCAATATCTGGAGGGAACGCTCCGAGATATAGAAAAAATGCCAGAGGATACTCTCGATGCTATAGTGGATAAGTACATCGAGATGAATGTGGCGCATCCATTCATGGAGGGGAACTGACGAAGTGCGCGCATCTGGCTCGACCTCATACTGAAAAATCGCCTAAAAAAGTGCGTAGACTGGAGCAAGATCACCAAGCATGACTATATGAACGCGATGATAGCGAGTCCCACGGATCGGACACAGATAGCACGACTCATCAGCCATGCTCTCACAGATGATATACATAGCCGTGAGATGTTCATGAAGTGAATCGACTACTCATACTACTATGAGGAAGAGGATATCACTATCACTCCATAGGGGAGTAGAGGATTTTTATACGACTTTTGCACCAAATATTAAAACATTCTTAATTTTTAGGAGTGATTTTCTAGATACAGTTGCAGGGGAGGAGGATTTCGATAGAATGGGGGAAATATCTTTTTTCCATGCCCCACTCCGAATCCGACACCCGTGCTAAATACATAGATCCTCAGCTCAAAAGAGATGGTTGGGAGGATAATTTTGTCGTCCGTGAATACGCATTCACCAATGGTCGTAAGTTCGTCGGTGGAAAAGGAAAGCAGAAATATGCTGACTATCTCCTCAAGTATAACTGAGTCAATCTCGCTATCATCGAAGCGAAAAAATACGATCTCCATCCGACTGAGTGACTCGAACAAGTCAAAGAATATGGGAAGATCCTCGCAGTCAGATATCTCTACTCGACGAATGGTCAGAAGATATATCAGTTCGACCTTGAGAGTGGAACAGGAGATTATATCGAAAAGTACCCAAGCCCAGAAGAGCTCTACCTGAGAACTTTCGGGGAAGTGAACCATACTCGAGAAGTCCTCCAGAAAGAGCCATACTATATATCATCAAAACGCCCGAGATACTATCAGGAGATCGCAATATCAAAAGTGATGGAGTCTATCGCCGATGAGAAAAAGCGAATCCTCCTCACGCTCGCCACTGGTACAGGAAAGACTGTGATAGCATTCCAGGTTGCGTACAAGCTCTTCATGGCACGCTGGTCTCGTGATGGTATTGGGAAGCGACGACCTCGTATACTCATCCTCGCTGATCGCAATATCCTCGTGGATCAAGCGATGAATACGTTCAATCCGCTCGAGAAAGATATCCTCAAGATCAATGGAGAACTCATCAAGAAGAAATGAGGAATTGTCCCGACGAATGCGAATATCTTCTTCGCTATCTATCAAGCTCTCGTCTGAGGAGCAAGTGAAGAAAATCCAGATGAAATCCTCGAACCATACTATAATCGCTATGATCCAGACTTTTTCGATCTCATCATCATCGATGAGTGTCACCGAGGAGGTGCGAGAGAGGATGGGAACTGGGCAGAGATTCTCAGATATTTCACTGGCGCAGTCCATCTCGGTCTCACTGCCACCCCAAAGCGAGATGACAATGTCGATACCTATAACTATTTCGGCAAACCCGTTTACGAGTATTCTCTCGCGCAAGGGATCGATGATGGATTCCTCACGCCGTTTAAGATAAAAAGAATCAAGCTCAATATTGATGAACTCGCTCTCACAAGTGGAGATAGAGTCATCCAAGGAGAAGTGAAGAAGTCTGTCTACACGACGACGGATTTCGAGAAAAATATCATCGTCGATGAACGCACAGACATCATCGCAGAGACGATACTCAAGAATATAAATCCTATGGAAAAAACCATAGTATTTTGTGTCGATCAGTCACACGCACTCCGTATGCGAGATAGTATCAACAAGTACAAATCTATCCGAGATCCTGACTACTGTGTCCGTGTGACCTCCGATGAGTGAGACATCTGACGAGCATATCTCGAACGATTCCAGGACAATGATAAAACTATCCCGACGATCCTCACGAGTTCTCAGATGCTCACGACTGGAGTCGATGCGCTGAATGTCCGTAATATCGTCCTTGTGCGCAATATTGGCTCAATAGTAGAATACAAGCAGATCATCGGTCGTGGAACTCGCCTCTATGATGGCAAGGACTTCTTCACGATCCTCGACTTCGTCGGTGCGACCAATGACTTCCGTGATGAGATATGGGACGGTGGAGAGGATATCACAGAGCCAGAGCCAAAGACTCCCTGAGAGCCAAAATGACCAAAAGAACCGAGAGAGTGACCAATCTGACCTCCAGAACCACGAGATCCAACTCTCATCGTTGAGCTCGATGCAGGCAGGGAAGTCCGTGTTATCGATATCGAGACTCGCTATATCGACCCAGAGACTGGGAAACTTCTCTCGTCGAAAGACTTCCTCATGAAGCTCGTAGATAGACTCCCGATGTTCTATCGGGATGAAGCACAGCTTCGAAAAATTTGGTCAGACCCAGAGTCTCGTGAAGATCTCCTTGCTCACCTCACGACTATCGGTATCGGTGTCGATCAGCTCGAGGATCTCACTCGTATGTTCGAAGCGGAGAACTCCGATATCTTCGATGTCCTCGCTCATCTCTCTTATGGGACGGATATCCGCTATCGTACCGAGAGACGAGATATCGCCTCCACTCTTCTCGATGAGTATGAGAGTCTCGATGCTCGTGCATTTCTCGAGTTCCTCCTCACACTCTATGTGCGAAATGGCATACTCGAATTCCGTCGGGATGGACTCGCTGCGAAGGTAGCACTCTTCGGAAGGACACCGAAAGATCTCGCAAGTGTCTTCGGGAGCAATACAGCACTCAGAGAGGCGTATTATAAGGTGCAGGAAGGTTTATATGTTAAGTAAAATTATATGTTATCAGCAATTAAACCAAATCTCACACTTGAAGATATTATCCAAGATTCTGAAGATACCCATTTTGAGAGAAAGTCATTTTGAATCACTCCGTCAAAACTCGCAAATAGTATTATTGGTATGGCAAATGCAGAATGAGGGATAATATTTCTCGGTATTTATGAATGAGTTATAGAAGACTGAAAGGAAATTGATCCTATAAAATTAAATAACTTTCGGCAAATTGGTATCGATTTTATTTCGCCACCTTGTAATTTTAGAATAGAAGAAATCGATATTGATTGAAAACTTATTTTTATATACCATATCGAGCCTGATTTTGAGAGATTATTTATGAAGAAGGATACTGAAGAAGTCTACCTGAGGGTATGAGACGAAACAAGAAAACTCGATAGGGCAGAAGTAGAAAAACTCCAATATGATAAAAGTATTCGTAAATATGAGGATGAAATAGTTCCAGATTTTGATGAGAATGATTTTAGAAAATCAGTGTGTGAATATTACCAAAAGAAGATGAAGTATGAATGAGACTTTCGAGATCTTCTGGTGAATAGATATCTTGCAATCTTTAAAGATGGAAAGTATTTTTATAGAAATTCCGCAGTCCTTCTTTTTGCAGAGGATCCAGAAAAATATATACCATCGGCTTCTTTACGTTATGTGCGGTATGACGGTACAAGCATGCAAACTGGAACAGCATTAAATCTTATAAAAGATGAGAGATTTATTGGTCCTATCCCACGAATAATTGAGCTACTTCGTTTATTCTTTAAAAATATTTTGAAAGATTATTACTTTTTGGATTTATCCGAGTGAAAATTCAGAAAAATAGCAGAATATCCCGAAGAAGCATGGCTTGAGGCAATAGTAAATGCTCTTACTCATAGATCATATAACCTTCATGGTAATGTAACTCTCATAAAACACTTTGATGATAGGCTTGAGATATCGAATTCTTGACCACTTCCATCGTTTGTCACTCCTGAGAATATAAAGACCCATCGTTATGCACGAAATCCGAGAATTGCGAGAATACTCAATGATTTTTGATATGTAAGAGAGCTGAATGAGTGAGTAAAACGTATCTTTGAGAGTATGCAAAAGTATTTCATGACAGAGCCTATATATACCAACGAGAATAAGATCGTAACACTGGTACTTAAGAATAATACCCTGTCTGATAATAGAGTTATCTCAGAACAAAAAAGACAAAGGATAGAAAAAGACTTTAACACTTATTCAGAGACAGCCAAACTCATCATCATACTCCTCACCCAACATAATGAGCTTACTCTACATAAGATCGCAGAATTACTCAGTATACCTGAGAGGACCGTCCGATATAATCTCAGTAAATTGATAGATAGCTGACTTATAGAAAGACATGCAAAGTCAAAAAGAGATGCAAATGCTATATATAGTCTCTAGTGTAACTAGGTGCAAAATAAGTGCAAACATAGTATACCTCATAAATGGCTCTATAGAGAGAAATAATACTCTTTAGTGCAATATAACTAAAAATAAGTGCAACCATGTACCCCATAAAAAAACTCTCTGAAATTACCTCATTAGTCACAAAGTGATCAACTCCAACCACTTATGGTTATAGTTTTTTGAGTGAATGAATTAACTTCATAAAGATAGAAAATATATCAAATGGAAAAATAAATAAATCTTCTTTAAGTGCGTTTATTTCAGAGGAAGCGCATTTGTCACAGAAACGTAGTATTTTAGAGGATTGAGACTTCTTAATTTCAATTGCATGAACTATTGGATCTATTGCATTAGTGACAAAAGATATTCTCCCTGCAAATACAAATCAAGCCTTAGCAATCATTAGAGGTTATCAAAATTTTGTAAATAAAGATTTTCTTAGATATATTTTCTTATCAAGTTTATCAAACTGATTTAAGAATAAAGCTAGAGGTGGTGCATTGCAAAATATATCACTAGAAGATATTAAAAATATCGAAATCCCCCTCCCACCCCTCTCCACCCAGTCTCGTATCGTCGCTCGCCTCGACTCCGCTTTCGCGAGTATCGATGAGCAGATATCTCTCCTCCGAGCGAATATCGTAGATGTGGAGAATATAAGGAAGAGTGTGTTGGAAGAGAGTTTTCAGAGTGGAGAATATGAAATCAAAACACTTTGAGAAATTTGTGAGTTTATGGGAAGTGGTTTTGCTTGTAATAAAAAGAATGAAGTCTCAAATGGATATATACATCTGAGAACTCACAATATCTGAACTGATTGAAAATTGAATTTTGACCATTTTGTAACTATCAATCCTGATATGATAGATATGAATAAGGCAAAGATCTTCAAATGAGATATTATTTTCAATAACACCAACAGCAAAGAGCTAGTATGAAAAACAGCGTATGTGGAACAGGATTACGAATATGGATTTAGTAATCATTTAACAAGAATGGTAATTAAGAATAGTTATTATTCAAAGTATGTTTCAATTTATATTAACTATCTTTTTGGTAAGTGATTTTTTCAGAATTTAGCGAATAAATGGATATGACAAGCGGGAGTAAACAATGGTATGCTTAAAGAAATCCAAATCCCCCTCCCACCTCTCCCTCGCCAGCACGAGATCGTCGCACACCTCGACCGAGTATTTGCCGAGACGACAGCACTGAGAGGAGAGTATGAGGCACAGATATGAGACCTCGAGACTCTGAAGCAGAGTCTCCTCGAAGAGGCATTCGCAGGAAGACTCGTTACTGATTAACTAAATATACCATGCAACAACACATCAACCGCATCAAGGATATCATGCGCACAGACTCAGGTATCTCCTGAGCCCTCGGATACACGGAGCAGATTTCATGGATCCTCTTTTTGAAGTTTCTCGATGACTACGAGGAGAGTAGTCGTGATGCTGCTGAGCTCGACGGGAAAGATTATGTCTATATCCTCGCAGATGAATACAGATGGAAAAACTGGATCAACCAAGAAAAGTGATATATACAGGGAGATGATCTCAAGGATTTTGTGAATCAGAAGCTCTTTCCATATCTAAAGTCATTTAAGGGAAGTGATGCAGATTATCATTCGATAAAGTACAAAATCGGAGAGATATTCTATTTTATCTCGAATAAAATCGAAAACGGTAACAATATCCGTGAGGTGATCGATATCATCGATGGTCTCAATTTCCAGAGTGGAGAGGATCTCTTCGAATTATCAAATATCTATGAATGACTCCTCCAGGACATGGGGAATGCCTGAGGAAATAATGGAGAGTTCTATACTCCACGCTCAATCATAAAGCTCGTCGTCGATATCGTAGATCCGAAAGTAGGTCAAACCGTCTATGATCCTGCAGCTGGAAGCTGTGGATTTCTCATCGAGGCATATAATCATCTGAAGCCTCAGGTAAAAACAGATAGTGAACTCGAGAAGCTCAATCATGGAACATTCTATGGAAATGAGAAGACACCACTCGCATACATCATGGGAGTGATGAATATGATCCTCCATGGTGTATCTGCACCAAATATCTCGAAAGCAGACACACTTGCGACAACCATCAAAGATATCCAAGAATCTGATCGGCATGATATCATCCTCGCGAATCCTCCTTTTGGAGGAAAGATCAAGGAACAAATCCAGATTAACTTCCCATTCCGTACCAATGCGACAGAAATGCTATTTCTCCAGCATATCTACAAGATGCTGAAAGTAGGGTGAAAAACTGGTATTATCGTCCCAGAGTGAGTATTATTCAGTACGGCCGAAGCATTCAAAAACATCAAAAAAGAAATCCTCGATAATTATAACCTCCATACGATTATCTCACTTCCTGGAGGAGTATTTCTACCATATGCTGGCGTAAAAACGAATATCATATTTTTTGACCGCATCGGATCGACTCGTGATATCTGGTACTATGAGATAGCTCTCGGACGCACGCTCACGAAGAATAAACCGATTACATATAATGATGTAAAGGATATCACAGAACTGCAAAAGGCTCGAGCGCTCACTCCAAATTCTTGGATCGTGAAAATCGAGGATATCAAAGATTATGATCTCTCTGCAAAGAATCCGAACAAAGCAGTAGAAGAAACTCTCCCGAGTCCGAGCGAGATACTCGGGAAGATAGAAGAAAGAAATCAATCTATAGAGAAACTCACCCTAGAGCTCAGAGACATAATCAAATAAAACAACAAATCCCCTCCATCTCGGTAGGGGATTTTCTAAACATATTTTTCTACACTTTCTCCCACCGTTCTATCTTCACCCTCGCGACTTTCACGGATAACATGAGTGAATTATAGATTTCTCAGCAATTTGCATCACTAATATGATACAAGTATAGATACTTTGTATATTTTTATTTGCATAAATGATACAAAAGTATATACTTTGTATAGTTTAAATACTCCAAATGATACAAACTATGAAAAAAATAGAACTCGGCACATTCATCATGCAGTCTGCTGGATACAAGGCATTTGTACCTCATCCATTTCCTCCTGCTGGACTGGATGATTTCTCATCGCAGATATATAAGAAAAGTGATAGAGCCACGCGGCTCATCGGGAAGCTCGATGGTATCACGAAGCTTCTGCCTGATGCGGATTTTTTCCTCCTCATGTATCTGCGCAAAGATGCAACCTCATCGAGTCAGATCGAGGGGACTCGTGCGACGATGATAGATGCGATCGAGGCAGAGGCTCATATCAATAACGATATTCCTGACGATGTCGATGATATACTCCACTATATCAAGGCTCTGAACTACGGTATGAAGCGAGTGACGGCTGATGAATTTCCTATCTCTCTGAGATTTATCCGAGAACTTCATAAGGAGCTCATGAGTAGTGCGCGAGCAACTCATTTTGCTGATCCTGGAGAGTTCCGAAAGAGTCAGAACTGGATCGGTGGAACTCGCCCAGATAGTGCGAGTTTCGTGCCACCACCAGTGCACGAGATGCACCGTGCTCTCGATGACCTTGAGAGATTCATGCACTGAGATGATGCTATACCAGCGATCATCAGAGCAGGACTCCTCCATGCTCAGTTCGAGACGATTCATCCATTTCTCGATGGTAATGGTCGTACAGGACGTATGCTTATCACATTTTATCTCTGGAAAGAGGGTTTTCTCGAGAAGCCAGTACTATTTCTCTCTTCATATTTTAAGAAATACCAGCAACTCTACTACGAGATGCTTTCTGGATATCATCATGGTGAAGTGGAGCGATGGCTTGATTTTTTTCTCGATGGCATCATCGACATCGCTACAGAGTGAATCCGTACGATAGAGGAGATTACTACACTTCGCATCAGAGATACTGAGAAAATCCAAACTCTCTGAAAACGATCAGCCGAGAGTGCTATGCCAGTACTACGAAATCTCTATGCACAGCCTATCGTGAATGTCGCTACTATCGTGTCATGGACAGGATATACCTGGAAAGGGGCACAGACAGTTATTGAGCGATTTATCTCTCTCGGTATACTCACACCAAAAGATAAAGTTAGCAAATATGGTCAATCCTATATCTATAAAGATTATCTTAATATATTTTCGAGCAACTATTAAATATGCTGTCCCTGGATTTCAAAATCCCCTCCATCTCGGTAGGGGATTTGCTAAACATATTTTTCTACACTTTCTCCCACCGCTCTATCTTCACTCTCGCGACTTTCACGGATAACATGAGTGATTCATCGATATTTATGTTATTGAGAAGCTTCGCAGTATAGTCGAGGAGCGCATACCGCTCGAGCGGAGATGCCTCTATAGATATCCGTATCGTCTCGAGTAGGGAAGAGATGATAGCATATCGCTCTGGGTAGTCCTGTGGGATCCTCCGAGCAAATATCGTCACGATAGGTCATCATTCGAGACAGTCATACTGAGAGCATGAGTCCTTATATCCTGCATGTCGGTCTCGTGTAGCATGGATACGGCACCGATTTTTGATATCGAGGTATCCACACTTTTCTCCCGCGGGCTTCACGAGCTTACCTGTAGATGTATCGACGATATCATACACTCGACAGCAGAGTCCATCACACCGCTCACACATGGTCAGGGCCGACTGGGTATGCATGAGGGAGATGGGGTGAGAAAAGTGGGAACCCTGATA
>CAZQUZ010000002.1:66696-77378 GCA_964596675.1 uncultured Candidatus Peribacteria bacterium | reverse complement strand
GGGCCGACTGGGTATGCATGAGGGAGATGGGGTGAGAAAAGTGGGAACCCTGATATATGAGAGCTGATTATAGCGAATTTTTGCGATTTACCAAAAAGAAAACCAGAACCGTATGATTCTGGTTTTCTGATACAGAAAGTATGAAATTTTTCAAAAACAAGAACTACTCTAGTGAAAGAATTTAATCCTATCCGCACTCGGATGGGTCCGGAGCTTCTCGAGAGTTTTTGCTTCGATCTGACGGACACGCTCACGTGTCACACCGAACTCCTTGCCCACCTCTTCGAGCGTATGCATCTCACCACCATCGAGTCCGAATCTCATGACGATAATCTTCTTCTCACGTGGCGTGAGAAAGTCGAGCATGTCATAGAGATTTTCTTTGAGTATCGAGAGATTGGTCGCTTTCTCAGGAGTGAGGTACTTATCATCCTCGACGAAGTCACCGAGCGTCGTATCCTCCTCACCACCGACAGGGGAGTCGAGTGAGAGGATATCCTGCGATATACGCATGATCTGGCGCACCTTGCGTACATCCATCTCGAGCTCCAGTGCGAGCTCCTCCATGAGTGGCTCACGAGCGAGCTCCTGTGTGAGGCGGCGATACGTGTGGTTAAACTTATTGATCGTCTCGACCATATGGACTGGCACGCGGATAGTACGAGCCTGATCCGCGATAGCACGAGTGACGCCCTGACGGATCCACCACGTCGCATAGGTAGAGAACTTAAATCCTCTATCCGGGTCGAACTTATCCACTGCGCGAAAGAGTCCGACATTGCCCTCCTGCACGAGATCCAGGAGCCCGAGTCCACGACCCATATACTTCTTCGCGATGGAGACGACGAGACGGAGATTCGCCTCAGCGAGACGCTTACGAGCCTCCTGGTCTCACTTCTGGATGAGACGTCCGAGGCGTACCTCTTCCTCTGCATCGATGAGTGGGAATCGACCGATCTCATTCAGATACATGCGGATAGAGTCATCAGAGATCTCAGAGAGGTCTACGTCCTGATTTTTCTTCCCTGCGTCCTTAAACATCTCATCATGATCCAGAGAGTCTACGAGCTCGACACCGAGCTTCGCTAGACGAGAAAATACCTCATCCATGAGCTCGATATCATCTCCTGGAGGGAGTGCAGTCATGACCTCATCGTAGACGAGTTTTCATTCGGCTTTTCATTTTTTAAAGAGGAGCTGCATAGACTCACTCATCCCCTCGAGGAACTCCTGTGGGACCGTCACATCGAGGAATTTTTTCAGATTTTTCTTTCGGCGCTTGTCTGTGAAAAAATCTTTCGGAGCGGAGTAGTCATCTCACTTCTCCTCACCATCTGGCGCATCATCATCGAGATCGAATGGATCCTCGAAGTCATCATCGAAGTCATCTTTTATCGTCGGTTCTTCATCGTCCATAATCTCATCACTCGGCACGAGTGTATCATCGAAGGCATCTCGCTCTTTTTTCGAGAGAGGTTTCGGTGTATCGTGTGGAGTATCTGAGGATTTCGGGGTGTGTACTGGCATATCTATAGCATCTATGTCGAATGCAGAGAGATCGATCTCTAGGGCAGCGGTATCTTTCGGGAGCGCTTTTTTACGAGGAGTAGCCATGAGCAGAGCGTGTTAGGAGAAAAAATACTATCTCAGCACACTCGGAGGGAGTCCGAGTGCGAGAGCTTTTGGGATCAGAGTTTGATTGAGTGTGAGGATGTCCTCACCACGAGCGAGGGCTCGATTTTTTTCTGCGATGAGCAGGTCTTTATGGAGATTTTTGAGGAGGTCGGCAGATGCCTTTTGGATCTGGGCGAGGTCCTCATCGGGATGTGTGGCTTCGAGAGAAAGGGATATGATCTTCAGTCGCTCTTCATCATCGGGGTCTATAGACCCTCGAGACAGTATAGTAGATAATAGCGAAAAATTCCCTTCTTTCGGAAGATCCTCTAGAGTATATCGAAATTCTCGGAAAAACAAGTCGAAAAGCTCATATCGATAGATATATCATGCGAGCATATCTGTGGGTGTAAAGCCGAATTTCTCTCCTTGAGGGGACTCATCTGCAGTCGGAGTATAGCGGCTACGGGTACTACGAGCGAAGGCTCATTTTTTATACTCAGTAAAAATCGCATCCTTCGAGACTCCGAGACGAGATGACATCTCAGTGATATGCATATCTACCTCTATCTGTGAGCGTATCGGCACGAGGAATGAGAGACACTTTTCGATGAGTTTCTTCTTCCCGATGACGGTAGTGAGATCATACTCACGCCCTCACTCCGCGAGGTAGAATCCTATCGGCGAGAGAGAGTCATCTTTCAGACTCGCGAAATCACCTCAGGACTTTATATACTCATCGGGGTCTTTGCCGTTCGGTATCTCTATGATACGCGCCTCGATATCCTGGTTCGCGAGGGTCTCTATGGATGCAAATGTCGCCTTTACTCCCGCGGAGTCGCTATCGAGACAGAGGTAGATGATCTTCGTAAATCGCTTTAGGATATTCACATGCTCGGGCGTGAGGGCAGTCCCACTGATACCCACAGTATTCTCGACGCTCGCCTGATGGAGCATGATCGTATCCATCTGTCACTCGACGATATAGACCTCACCACTTTTCGATATGGCATGCTTCGCGAGATGGAGCCCATAGAGGATAGAGCTCTTATCGAATATATGGGAGGCAGGGGAGTTCAGATACTTCGGGAGGGCAGCATCGAGCACTCGACCCGTGAATGCGACCACATGACCCATGCTATTCGCTATCGGGTAGGTGATACGTGCGAAGAACTTATCTCGCCCCTCCGCGATAAAAATCCCAGAGTCGATGAGAAACTGTGGAGTGAATCATTGCTCTTTCAGGTGATACCAGAGGTCGCGTGGAGACGTCGAGCATCCGAGCTGGAATTTTTTGATCGTATCATGCGATATCTCACGGTCTAGGAGGTAGTCGAGGTATTTCTTATTCTCGTCTTTATAGAGGACGCTATGGTACCAGAGAGCGGTCGCACGATAGAGCGCATAGATATCACCTCAGGCATCGGCGCGCTCTTTTTGGAAGTCAGTCTTGAGCTCGACTCATGCCTCCTTCGCGAGGATAGATATCGCCTCACGGAAGTCGATCTTCTCTATCTCCATGAGGAACTTCAGTGGACCACCTCACTTCCCACAGGAGAAGCAGTGGGCGATATTTTTCTGCGGAGAGATGATAAATGATGGGGACTTCTCACTATGAAATGGGCAGAGTGCTTTATAGTTCACACCTGCTTTTTTCATATCCACATATCGTCCGACGAGGTCGATGATATTGATACGGGATTCGATGTCTTGGGAGAGAGACATGGCGTGATGAGTGTTATTTCTTTATGATAAATTCGATATTATCGAGATTCGATGATACACGCGTGAGCCAAAATGGAGAGAATGAAATATTCACCTCATGCACTCTTCATTCTGCGACGAGCCGATCTATCGCTTCACCCTTCGAGAGTCCTGCGATCATGACCTTCATACGACGAGTGAGCTCATTCGATGAGTTCTCGAGGTCATAGGTGATGGTCGTATTCATCTCCATGGTAGCCTTTATGCTCGCATCACGCTCTTCTCGTGAGATGACATTCGTCAGACGCAGTGTATCTTCATGGATGGCGAGCTCTTTATCTGTACCGAGGAGGAGCTTATCTCGAAAAATCTCAGTGAGATATTCGATGACTGATCTCCTATCATAGACGAGTGCCGTGACCATGATGGTTCATTTGAGTTCTATCTCATTGGCAGCATCTCCGATTTTTTGTCATGAAGCTATAGTGATAGTCTCACCCGTAAAGCTGATAGATTCAGCCATAAGAAGACTATAGTCTTCGGATTTATTTTTATTTTCCTCATCGAGCCAGAACTGTATCTGGTTACGTGCTGCTCGTTCGAGATGCTCACGGAGGATGGCTTTCGATTTTTCGAACTCTTGCTCTGTGACGATATGGACACTCGAATCCGTTCATCATACAAAATTTTCTTTTGCTTTTGCGTATACTTTATCTCGATTAAATTTCAGTCATGGGATAGAGAGATACGTATCTGAGGCGATATTTCATCGTGCCCCGATGATGCGCCCTGCTTCATCTGATTGATCAGCCTTCAGTGATACTTCTGCAGAGCCTATTTCTGTGATACCATTGAGCGTCCGTGCTGGTGGTATATTGGCCCAGGTATCACTTCGATACACGATACCATCCTCCGTGACAAATCGAGTAAAAGGCTTTAAGGCTTGTTCTGTCGTGAGTTCATTGTACACTGTCACACGCCCGACAGCACTCGTAGCAGAGTTCGGATCTATAGTCTCTATAGTAAATCGCATGACATGCTCCACGGGTAGTACGATCTTCTTCATGTGGACCATATTTTTATCTGACAAGAGGGTTCATGAGGTACTCTGAGTAAAGAGGATGTTCGCACTGACAGGACGGACAGTCGTCTGGGGTATGACGGATACATATGTCTTCGAGACAGCGAAGTGAAAAATAAACACCAAAAGTGATAAAGACATAATCAATCCTGTGATGATGAGGAATGTATTCGGAGAATACTTTTTTATCTTATGGAGTGGCATCTTAGTGCGCTTACGTACGATGAGAAATCGTATATATTCCCATCATCGCCTGAGCTCATAGAGAAAATATTCTCCTATGGTCATATTATGTTTGATGATATTTTTCTCGAGAAATTCTCGCTCAAACTCAGCTCGCACTCATGATACTGTAGCCCCGATACCGATAGATCTCGCCATATCTACCTCATAATCATAGTTCAGTATGAGACTCATCTCATCGACACGAAAACGCTTTTTCATCACGAGAAATACATCTCGTGTCAAAGGAAATGTAACATTTCCCATATCGACGACGATAGGCGTAGGTCATGTTTGTATATGATCACTTATGGCTTTCATAGCCTGGATAAGGGTCATATCTTTTGTGAGGATGAGCTTATTCATAGTGATAGAGAGTGTAGCGAAGTATGCGAATAATAGGATCTTTTTTTGTATGGAGAAGCTCCTGTCAGAGGAGAGCTAGTCAGCGCGTGAGTGTATATGGAGCCGGGAGGGACTCATCTTTCTGAGTTTCTTCGAGGTGTATGTGTCTGACAGTATATCCGAGACTTTCTGAAAGTATACCTAAAAATAATTTCTCCATCCATGGAGCACTCAATATTCATCAGGAAAGGATAATATTTTTCATTTTGAGTGTCTCTCCCATATCGACCAGGATGGATAAGAGTGTATCGGCAATATATTCAAAGTACTCACGAGCTCCTTGTTCGCGCAGGAGAGACTCTTCTGTAGTAGGATTTTTTCGCATAAGCAGATTCTCAATGGTGGTGTGAGTTCCACTCGTATCGATACCCTTCATTCACTGCATGAGCATATGTGAACCCATCGGAAATGTCTCGAAAAAAGTGAGTGCATGATCTTTCTGAAAGACAAAGTTCACATGGGTATATCCGATATCGATAAAAATCGATTCTTCTTCGGAAATATTTGATTTCTCGATAATTTTCGGAAATAAGAGTGCTATAGGAACCAGGGATATGGTACGTTTTTTTAGACTCGAAATAATCGAGCGTAACACATTATACTCACTCGCGAGAGTAAAGATATTCAGCACCTGGATGCGGACATACTTACCAGAAAGCCCGATAGCATGAGAAACCTTTTTCCCATCGACGAGGATAGAAGTGAGCGTACTCGAGATGAGACGAATATCATCATGGACGATACCATATTCGAATTTTGCTTTTTCTTTGGCTCGCATGAGTGAAGCTTTTTCTATTTTTTCTATCATCATATCGAGCTCTTCCATCGTGATAGGACTCGTCTCATCGTCCCGCATATACTGACTCGTCATAGAGTCATGCACTGATGTCATCGGAGAGAATCCGACGATAATATCATCAGGAATTTCGGAGCTATTTTTACATGCCTCATGGATAGCTGCATCTATGGTATCAGCCACACCTTGCATATCTGCGATACTTCAGCCATCCATATTTTTCTTATGTTGGCGTATGGAAGCACTTCACTCGATACAGAGTCGTCCATCAGAAATCCTATAGAGTACAGCACGTACTCTATAGGAACCGAGATCGATAGCGATGAATCGATCATATTCATGTATGTGAGAGATGCGAAAACCCATATTTTTCTAGCGCCTAGGATATAAAAAAAGACAGAAAAAGCAAGAAAGACAAGAGAAAAAGAAGGAAAGAATTATACTATGAAAATTTGTAAAAAAAAGAGGAATCTGATATGCTAGGATATATATCTTTCTGTTATACCCATGTTACTCACTCGTAGCCGCATCAATTATCTCTGGTATCTCCTGAGTTGGACAGTGCTATTATCCTTTACTGTAGTGGTCTATCATCTCATGATAGAATCCAATACACTAAATTTGGATCCGAGCACCTGGACACTCATAGATAATACATACATCACCCTCAGATGACTCCTTATCACAGCGATTATCGCGAATATCATAAGCATGATCATGCGCGAGATCAAACATAGCTTCTCGAGTGATCATCTTTTTATCCGAAAATTTCTTCCGACACTTCATTTTATCATCCTCCTTTTTGTGTGGATCATAGGGAGTTTTATCATCCTGGAGAATCTGCATGTAGACACGAGTAGACTCCTGACATGAGCTGGGATCTGATGAGCAATATTCGCTCTCGCGAGCAAGGATATCATCGCCAATCTCCTCTGAAGCCTCTCTATCATACTCAGTAAGACATTCGAGATAGGAGATACCATACGCATAAAAAATATCGAATGAATCGTCGAAGAGATAAATCTGAACTATACAAAGATCATGAGCACCGAGGGGAAAGTCGTATATATACCCAATCGCACCCTCAACACGGAAAATCTCGAAAATCTGACACGTCGCAGATTTTATCTCTATACCTATAAAGTACCGTTTAAGAAAATGATCTGAGATCCCGAGGTTATACGAGATATGCTCATGATGATAGAATGAAAAATCGGTGAATATGCTCCGATAGAAATCGAAATAAAGACAGAAATCCCAAATGCGAATGATTTTGTCTATATTTTCGAAGTAAAGGTACCTGAGGAAAGTGACGAATTCGACCGAGAAATACGAGAATTTCTCATACCGTATATCTTTCCGAAAGGATAAGAATACCTTCCAGTATTTGCAAATATAAAAAATAGATTATACTCGAGCGGTATAATCTATTTTTTATGGCAAATAGCATCACTTTTCTCTTCCTCTATCTTCTCATCGCTACAGGCATCACACTCATCCTGATACCGAGATACATAGATCTTCTCTATAGGTATAATATGGGTAAAAAAATCCGGGAAGAGTGACTCATCGGGAAAGCGACAGAGTTCGCACGACTCCATGCTGGAAAAATCGGCACACCGACGATGGGAGGAGGGATTATTTTAGCAGTAGTGTTTATGATGGTGGCTTTTTCCGTATTATTCCAGCACTTTGCACCTGATTTTGGCATACAGGTAAATCACTCTCTCTGGAGTCGAAATGAAACCTATCTCGCTCTTTTTACACTCTTAACCGTAGGGATGATCGGACTCATCGATGACTATCTGAATATTAGAGAGATTGGCAGAACAAAGGGGCTTTCTGCACGTGTGAAGCTCATATTATTATTCCTCTTTTCTGCGCTCTGAGCCTACTGGTTTTATGTGAAGCTCGGCTACCAGAATATCAGTATACCATTTCTCGGAAGTATAGATCTCGGATTTTGGTATATCCCACTCTTTATGCTCATCATCACGACGATGGCCAATAGCGTAAATATCACCGATGGGCTCGATGGGCTCGCATGAGGACTCCTTTTCTTTAATTATGGGATATATGCGTTTATCTGTTACGAGCAAAATCTCACCATTCTCGCAGCTCTTTGTCTTATTATATGCGGTTCTCTGATAGGATTTCTCTGGTTTAATATAAAACCTGCTCTCTTCTACATGGGCGATGTCGGATCTCTATCACTCGGTGCGACACTCGCTATTATGGCGATGATGACCGATACTCTCATAGTCCTGCTTATATCGAGCGCTCTTTTCTGGCTCGAGATGCTCTCTGTGGTTCTACAGATGCTCTCGAAGAAGTATCGAAATGGTAAAAAAATCTTTCGGATTGCTCCTTTTCACCATCATTTAGAGGCGATAGGCTGGAGCGAAGAGAATATAGTGATGCGATTTTGGCTTATTGGCATTATACTTGCTGCCTTTTCTGTCATCATAAGTCAACTCATTTAATATTATAAAAATATATTTATAGAAAATGTAAATATAAAAAGTTTTATTCTAATATATTGGCTTAAATAAGAGGAAAACTCACACTAATTTATAAAATATTGCCTTAGAATAGAGACTAAAGGTAAAGAAAAATTTTGCAATCTCAAAGAACCTCTCTATAATGCGATTGTCCTTTATTTCTTAACTTTTTCCACTATGAAAAAGCAGGACTTCATTAAGTCAGTAGCAGCTAAGGCTGGTCTCAGTCAGGATGCTGTTGCAAAAACTCTTACGGCTCAGATCGAAGTTATTACTAAGTCACTTAAAAAAGGTGAGGAAGTAAATGTTACTGGTTTCGGTGCTTGGAAAGTTTCAAACCGTGCAGCTCGCAATGGTGTGAATCCTAAGACAGGTGCTAAGATCAAAATCCCAGCTATGAAAACTCCAGTTTTCCGCGCTGGTAAGACTCTTAAAGAGGCTGTCAGATAATAACATCTCGAAAACACCTGCTTTTTGCAGGTGTTTTTTTGTGTTTTCATCCAAAATATGCTATACTTATAGAGATTTATATATTCGTCTCTCATTATCCATGAGTATCGTCGTGAACATCGCAGATAAAGAATACGCTATCGCCATGAGTCTTCTAGAAAAGATGCATCCCAATCTTTCTACTGTAGATATCGAGATAGAGTTTGGTACCGACCATAGTCAGTCGAAAGTCCTACGAGATTTTGTATGACGGATTTTTGATGCTCATGGTGTTTTTGCGCCATGGAGAGGGCGTTTTATCCTCATCACAGATGAGCTCGTAAATAATGCCATAGAACATGGAAGTGCTCTATGAGATCTCGATAGCTGTATCATAAAAGCAGGGCGATGAGATGATGGGCTCCTTTCTATAATACTGGAGGTGCATGATACAGGGAATGGAAAAGATTCTGAAAAAGCGAAAGACATGATCGCTATAAAAAATGAACATACTCCTGAAGGAGATGCCGTCTATATGGAAAAGCGGGGGAGGGGATTATTTTATATCACGGAGCGACTCGTCGATACTATGGAGTTTAGTGCAAGTCCAAAGTGATGACTCGCAGTCAAAATCGAGAAAAAGATATAAAAAACACTTCATATGAAGTGTTTTTTATATCTAGAGAGTCCATCACGCATCACTATAGATACTCATACCATCTATACGCACATCTTCGAGAGCGACGAAGACATCGATATGGAATCTCTGGGTCTCAGTTTTCAGGAGTTTTTTTCCATAGATACCATGCTTTTTACCGAGGGAGAGATGGACTCAGAGCTTTCTCTCATGAAAGTTAATATCCGTAAGAGGAGTATCACGAGAAATAGCAGGGTTGAGTCCGAATCAGAGCTCACGTACCATAACCTCTCACTCATATTCGATGACCCAGTCATAGAGCTTCTGGAATGCTGGAGGAAACTCAGAAGAGGGAAGTACTCGTCAGTTTTCGATGATGAGTTCGAATGGAGCACAATGATTCACAGAGAAGTCCTCATTCGGAAATGCTTCTACCAGAGACTTTCACGATACGGATGAGAGGTCTATAGCCTCCGTAAATACCTCACCGATAGGGAAGGTACCTCATTTATTCTCTACAGCACTATAGTCACCTGTATTTCAGCGAATGGGCTCCACTGGACCAAATGTTAGGATATGTCCATTTTGAGAAATGATCTCTGTCGATGATGCTCATGCTAATTTTTCTGCGAAAGCTTTCTCGAGACGCGCATATTCATCGCTACGATAGATGAGAGCATTTTGGAATGTATCGAATTCTCACTCTGGAATATATGCCAGATGATTGAATTCGAGGACATGGATACCTCTATGGAAGAGCTCGAGTCGTATACGAAAGGTCGAAAGTCGGAAATTCGTCGACTGTACGAGTATGACGATAGATCATAGCGGGAGACTCGTGAGCTCATCTTTTATAGATTCTATCTCGGGATCCGTGACTTCTATAGCGATATGAGGACGCAGATGATGATCCAGTCAGACTTGTTTATTTTCTTCGATATTATGCGATGTTACTATACGATTTTGCTCTTTGGTATGAGGATTATCAGGGTTTACCATGCCACCACGATAGAGCGGTTGCGGAGGGTTTTTGAACTCTCTAATACGATTATTCGCAGGAATAATCTGCGAAAATGCGCTATAGAGAATATTTGCAAGAGGTGATTCGAGATCATAGAGCATATAAACGAGCTCATTTTGATAGGAAAAATTTTTATACAGGATATCGTGACAAGAAGCTTCGAGCGTATTCATAGAAAAAACAGAAATGAACTTTGAACTTTGAACTTTGAACTTTTAACTTTTAACTTTTAACTTTTAACTTTTAACTTTTAACTTTTAACTTTTAACTTT
>CAZQUZ010000002.1:12382-66596 GCA_964596675.1 uncultured Candidatus Peribacteria bacterium | reverse complement strand
TAACTGATAGATGGTATGGAAAATCATAAGAAATCAAATTTTTCTAGGAAAGAATAGGAAATCGATATTATGAGAATAATTCTCAAAATAATGACCTCAAATTTTGCGTTTTACGGGGTTTTCGACGATCGAGACGATAGAATGCTCATCGTACATAAAATCCATGCATAGAGATACCTTATAGGATGAATATATGAAAACGATACATTTTTCTTATTTAGAATATAATACTAACCATAGGTGCAAAACTAACAACTACACGGTACGGAAAATACACATACATAGACTCATAAATAATAACACCATATGAAACACTTAATAATACTGAGATCGTATCTTATATCCAGAAATCCTCTATTTACTTCACATAAGTTACATTATGTGAAGTACTGTATATATCTATATAGTGCCCTATTTAGAATTCTATCGCTTTTTTATAGTAATTTCGATTCTTCAGCTCGCGCGTGTACTGAGATCATAAGTAAACTCTGGATGTTGTCTTAGTATTCCATGTATTTGTTTCTGAACTTCGTGAACATATTCTACCCTATCTACCCCTTTTTTATCCTCTGTAAAGTCATCCACGAGGACACTACTCACTCTCTCACCATACCATAAACTTCGCTTATCCAATAACTCATATAATTTCCCGAGTACGATATCAATAGACTCTATCACGCTATTTTCAGGAATTTTTTGTCAGGAAGTGATTTCATGAAGCTTACTAGAGAAATTCAACATAGTATAATAATCAGATGAAGCTTATTATACATATAATAATTACATGTCAATATAATTTTGACTCCATTAATTCTTCCATACGATACTCCGCATAGAGAGCGAGCCCATCGATATCTCTGGCGTGAAGAAGTTCACGTTATCGGCATCACTAACCGCTCCAAGGAGTGGAAAGAGCGGGAGGAGATGATCATGCATCGGATGTGCGAGGCGAGTCATATCTCCCCACTGCTCGAACTCCATGATATCCTCATACTCTCTCGATATGATACCCTGCTCGATACGTCTATCGAACTCGACTGCCCATGGATACACACGGTCTCATGACCAGTCGATGGCACCGAGATTATGGACGATATTCCCACTTCAGAGTATCAGTATTCCCTGCTCACGTAGCATCGAAAGCTGCTTCCCTACATCATAGAGATACTGTGGTGATGCACTATAGTCGAGAGATATCTGCACGACTGGGATATCTGCATCTGGAAATATATGCATGAGCACAGACCATATACCATGATCATAGCCCCTCTCTGCATCTCTTATGACCTCTATCCCCTGTCATGCGAGAATATCTCGTATCTCTGTCGCGATACCTGGAGCGCCTGGAGCATCATAGCGGACTCTATAGAGCTCCTCTGGGAAGCCATACATATCATATATCATCTCTGGATGACTCGCCGTACTGATGCGAGTCTCTCACGTCGCGATCCAGTGTGCTGAGAACATGAGTATCGCACGAGGCCTCTCAGGTATATGTTCTCTAAAAGCACTCCAGCTCTCAGTATAAGCGTTTGTTTCGATGGCATTCATCGGACTCCCATGTCCGACGAAGATGACTGGCATTTTGTGCATATAATTACTTTAAAATATAAAGTAATTATATGCATTTCTCAGAAAAAGCAACTCTCTATCTCTGAGTAGCAATAGTGATAGTCACTCCCTCTTCTATCATCTCTGTTTTCTCGATGTCTGGTCTCGATAGCGTCTCCACGAGGGTAGAGAGTGTCTCATGTGCGATATACGCGCCAAATCGACTGACGATATCCGCACTTCCCTCTCCAGAGATACTGAGACTGATACGATCTGAGACGTTATAGTCGGCTTCTTTACGCATATCCTGGATGAGGCGTACGATATCACGAGCATATCACTCGAGACGGAGGTCGTCTGTGATAGTAGTGTCGAGCGCTATAACCATACCATAGCCCCCGATGACATCACCGACTCACTCGAGTGGGAGATACTCCATCACATACTCCCCTGCCTCGAGGATAAATCCTCCGACATCCACGATACCATTTTCTTTCTCGGTAAAATTCCCATTCTTCGCTTGGACGATGACTTTTTGGACATCTTTCCCGTATTTTGGACCGATCTTACGAGCATCTGGCTTACATATCTTCTTTGCGAGCTTCTCAGGATCCTCGTATCTGACTTCTTTCACATTGAGCTCATCACGGATGATAGCCTGATAGTACGGAGAGAGCTCGGATGTGATCGTCACAGACTGGAGTGGCTGACGGACACGGATATTCTCACGACTGCGGAGTGCGAGTCCGAGAGATACCACATGCTCGCATATCTGCATATCACGATTCAGTGCAGCATCCACGAGGTGTCTATGTGGACGAGTGATGTACTCGAGATGCACGGACTCTCGAGTCGTGAGGCCACGATAGATACTCTCCGCGAGAAATGGCATAAATGGAGCGAGGAGCTTCGAAATCTCAGCAAGTACACTATACAGGGTGGAGTATGCAGATGCCTTATTTGGAGTCATGCCAGACTCCCAGAATCTCCTACGAGAAAGGCGCACATACCAGTTCGTGAGCTCATCCATATACTCGACGATAGCGCGACACGCACGCGAGACGTCATATCCATCCATCGCATCATGCACCTGTCATATGAGTACCTGCAGCTTCGAGAGGATCCAGCGATCCAGTGGATTGGCGATAGGAGTCGTCATGAGCTCGAATGGATCTGCATTTTTTATAGAGGTATCATAGTATGCCTGCTCATATGACATACCCATGTACTTATGGAGCATAGGACGTGGAGTCCCAGCATGTGCTACTATGAGGATACGTTTGCCTCGGTATTTTGCTATAAGAGACTCATACGCTGTGAGTATGCGTGATTCGAATTGCTCGATATTTTCGACACTATTATTTTTATAGATTTTTCGGAGTTCTGGATGATTTTTCGCATCCGCAGAGTCGATACCATGCATAGCAGCTATCTCCTCGAGTGTCATATTCGCATACTCCCCTGCTGTCTGCTCAGCAAAGCCATCATCTATGATATACTCACCCGTGAATCCTATCGTATCGCCGATACTACGGGCAGTATCATGTGCGCGGATACGATCTGTATGGATGATGATATCGAAGTTTTTACCCTGCTCTTTTAGAGCCTCACCAGCAATTTTCGCTTGGCGTAGACCATTCTCGGTGAGTGCTGGATTATCAGATCCATCACTCATACGGCCAGCGATATTCGACTCACTCTCTGCATGCCTCGTGAACCATACTTCTGTCGTATCAGGCGTCCAAGTATCGATATTCGCATACGTCGTGAAAAAGCTATACGTGTTCCATATCGGGAGCATGACACCCTTTATCGTCTCGAGAATCCCCTCTTCCTTAAAGTCCATATCCCCACCCGAGAGGAGTGGACTATTGAGCATATAGAATCGTATCGGATCAGCTCCATATTTTTCTATCGTGATACGCGGATCTGGATAGTTACCATATGATTTCGACATCTTGCGACCATCATTTCCATTTATCACTCCTGTCGTGATGACATTCGTAAAGCTCGGGGTCGGGACGGATTTATTCGTAGGATTCAGGAGGACGCCGAGCACGTGCATCACATAGAACCACGCACGCACCTGTCAGACATACTCCGCGATGAAGTCCGCTGGGAAGCTCGCCTCCATGGCAGTTTTATTCTCGAATGGATAGTGCATCTGCGCATATGGCATAGAGCCACTATCGAGCCAGACATCGAGGACCTCTGGGATGCGAGTGAGTTCTTGTCCTGTTTTCGGTGATTGGAGTTTTATCGTATCGATATACGGACGATGGAGGTTGAGTTGTTTTTTATTCGCGACATCGAGGATAAATGTTTGTGTGGATGCATTTTCTACCTCTCTTTGTATAGACTTTTCACGAAGATGTCCACTCATGATGGCCACAGGAAATCCATGAGTCACGATAAAAACCGTTTTGCCTGGATATTTTATATATATATCATCGAGTAATGATGTCACGCGAGCATGTATATCAGAGTAGGATTCACCTATTTCAGCGAATTTATGATCCTTGTCTTCACCGAAAAAAGTAGTATTTCTTTCGATTTTTAACTCTGGTGAAGAGTGGGCATTTGCCATTTTTCCATGATCAGTCTCCCTGAGTCTCTCATCAGTGATGATTTCTATACCGAGTTTTTTTGCGAGTGGCTCAGCTGTCTGGATAGCACGAAGAAATGGTGATGTGATAATAATATCCACTCATTTTTCCTGGAGCTCTCTTAGGAGTGACTCTGCTTGCTCTCGACCATTTTCTGAAAGTGGAGAAAGTCCGATATCATCATAGTGCTTATCGACATTTGCCTGACTCTCAGCATGGCGAGTAATGATAAGTTTCGTAAGTTGTCCATACGGCTGATTCCGCTCATAGATCTCATCACGTGATGAGACGACGAGCCGCTCAGATCTATCCTCACTCATCCACACTGGCATCGGCGCTCACCAAAATCTCGTACGAGAGATACACCAGTCTGGAGCGGACTCGATTCACTTTTTGAATCTTCACTCTTTTAGATATTCTGGGAACCAGTTAATCTGCTCATTCGCCTGTATAAGTTTCTCTTTTTGGCTCTGGATATCGATAAACCAGCTCGACTGTGCCTTTTGCACCAGAGGAGTACCCGAACGCGGACAAAATGGCACACGGTGCGTGATAGACTCATTTTTAAAGAGGGTACCATCCGCTTTCATGCGCTCGATATTTCGCTTATTGGCGCCGTTTTCTGGCTGTTCGAGGTCGAGATAGTGGACTCACTCCATATCGTATATCTCGGCAGTATATCGACCCTCATCATCGAGTGCCTCTGTGACGGGTATACCGACTTTTTTCGCGAGACCGAAGTCCACATCCCCGAACTCTGGAGCGATATGGACGATACCAGTACCATCCGTATCGGTCGCGAAGTCGGCCGCATAGACATGATGCGCCTTCTCTCATCTCTTGCCAAGGTAGTACTCTGGAAATGGCGGGACATACGAGAGTCCGACGAGTTCTCTGCCTTTGAATTCTCGGATGATGGTATATTCACCCTTTCACTTAAATACGGATTCCACACGATTTTTTGCGACGATGAGTCACTCTCCTGCATGTTCTACGAGGATATAATCGATACCCTCCCCGACTGCGAGCGCCATATTCGCAGGGATAGTCCATGGAGTAGTCGTCCAGGCGAGGATAAAGGTGCCTGCTGGGAATTTTTCAGATGCGTCGAGTCGGAACTTCACCGTGATAGCCGGATCGTTCACATCCTGATAAGTATCATCCATGGCGACCTCGAAGTTCGATATCGGAGTCGAGAGCTTCCATGAGTAGAGCGATACGCGCTTCCCCTCGTAGATGAGTCACTTTTTCCAGAGTTCAGAGAATACCCACATCACACTCTCCATATAGTCCTGATCCATCGTGCGGTATGCATTGTCCATATCGACCCAGCGACCGATCTTATCGATATACCACTCCCACTCTGCGGAGGTAGAGTCTGTATACTCATAGCATCCGTCGATAAATTCTTTTATCCCACGCTCTTCGATGTCTTTATTCGACTTGAGTCCGAGTTTTTTCTGGACTTTCTCCTCGATGGGGAGACCATGACAGTCCCATCCCCAGACGCGATCCACACGTTTCCCGCGCATCGTCCAGTAGCGTCCGACCGCATCTTTCACGATAGACGACAGGAGTGAGCCATAGTGCGGAGTCCCCGTGATAAATGGAGGACCATCGTAGAATCGGTATGGATTATCCTCTGGGCGTGAGTCGATAGACTTCTGAAAAGTATCGTTCGCTTTCCAGTAGGCGAGCACTTCTGACTCGAGTGCGGGAAATGATTGTTTTGGGGAGATAGATGGGAACATAGGGTAAATAAAGGTTAGTATAAATTGATTTCTCTATATTGATTCATCAGTCCATCATACTGGATAAAAATAATAATATCACAGTATAGATTTCAGTCTTCATCATGAATCGATACCATATCACGCACCCAGTCTGGTAGTTCTATTTGATGGTCAAGTAATGTTGCAAGTGAAGAAAATTTATATTCTGCGAATTGTTTATTTATAAATATTTGCTCATGCTTACGATGACTGTGATATAAAGAAAGTCCCATCTTTAAAGTACCTCTCATGTTAAGTGAAAATCATGGATTTTTCGTATTCTCAGCCACCAATTCACGTAATGACATAATATTTTTTTGAAAACAATTTATATGATAATCTTCTTCCAAATCTTCTTCAGAATCATATAACATATTCATCCACCATGATTTTTTTTCTATATATTTTTTATATGCACCTACACAAAAAAAATGAAGATAGATACATATGAGTATAAATACAGTATAAACAATATCTATAGCCTGCTTCGGAGCATCCATAAAAATATTAAATGTCTGAAAATTGAAACTCCAACCATAATAAGGAATAAAAGTGAAAATTCAGAAAAGAAAAATTTTATTTAGAAACTTACTATCATGCACAAATTTACCAATTCTTTGTAATCAGGTTATTTCAGTCATATCATTATACAGATACTCTGGTATTACTTTATCGTCAAAAAGTACTTTCAATCATAAAGTATTATCTTTAGCTGTCTCATCTAAATCATCCAAATCCTCTTCATCAATATTCTCTCTTTGATCGAGATCCTTGAGTTGGAGACTGTCAAATCCTGGATATTCTATACGTACTGGTATACGTCGAGAAAAATGAATATCTTGAATAGATACAGTAATACAGTTGATTATATATGAAAAATAATTCGAATAATCAGGAACTCAAATATCTCCATAAAAATTCGGAGACTTTATAAGAAAAGAAAAGGATTTTTTGGGACCAGTAATGGTTATATTTTCTATAAGATTATCATCCACATCAGCAATATCAGAAAGATCAGCTATATCAATAGTATCCCAATTTAATATTGAATCATTATAACTATCAAAAATACTATATCGTATTCATATCTTCATATCTCATGATATAGGATATCACTCTGGTATATCGAGCATACCTTCGATATGTGTATCGACTCCAAAGATATATTTTTCTTTCGAAAATTTTATAGAGATTTCTGATACAATATCAGGAGTTATATGAGAAGAAAATAATCACATAAATAAAAAAGCACACAATAAAATTATAAACTGTGTGCTTTTGGCTCTCTTACGAGAGAGGTACCACCGAAAGCGGATACTTGATTTATGTTGGTGACGGAGTATCTCGACTCCGGACAGTTCTAGTTTGCTCTGTCATTCTGGATGTATTCCAGAATCCAGCGTCTTAGGAACACTGGATTCCGTGACAAGCACGGAATGACAGGAACATTTCTTCTGTCAGCTCGCGGGTGATAGCCGCTCAGACGCTTTTAACTAAGACTGAGTATACATAAATCTAGAGAATTGCAAGGGATTATTTTCGCTCTTTTACGAGTGCATATCCGCTCGCACCCTCGATATACATATCTTTCGATGGAGTGCCGGTATAGCGTGGATTTCTCACCATGAGACTCTGGAGGATGAGGCGTATCTCACGCTCATCATCTGACAGGACGAATGTGAGCTCTGATGCATCGAGTGGCGATACGGTCGCAGAGTCCATGAGCTGCTCTGGGAGAGTAAGTGGATAGACATCTACTACGCCGCTCGCAGTGTAGTATGAGAGTGCGCCAGACTGCGCATCATACACGATGTAGGGATAGGCAGCTTTATCTGGATAGACACGTTTCTGGTCGGCACTCGTGACCTGGAGGACTCTGTCATATCATGCTACATCGAGTGGGAAGAGTCACTGCTGATAGTCGATATTATAAGAGAGATACTCTTGCTCTGGAAACTCGCGCTTCTCATCATCGTATGGATATCTCGCTACTCGGAGCTCGGTCGTGATAGCACTCGTGATATCCCAGGTCGATGCTCATGGAAACACCGCACCCGTGTTATCTCTATTCCACTTTTCCCATTCTTTATATGCATCCATATCTGCTTTTTCATAGGCATCCACGAAGAGATCTTTGATATACTTACAGTCATCGAAATTACACAGGTACTCGATACCTCCAGCTATCTCCGTAGAGAGCTCTTTCGAGATGTCACGCTCACTTTTGAGTGGGACGATTTTGCCTCCCTGGAGGATATTCGCTGACTCGAGATGACGGATGAGGCGAGCCTCCTGTCTCATGAGCGGATAGGAGAATACTGACCATGGACCAAGAGAGATGATGAGTGAGATTGTCGCGAGTGACGCTGGGATGATGGTGAGAGACTTGCTCGTAGATATTGCATAGTAGAGGGATATTCCGAGGAGCCAGAGACCAAATATGACGACGAAATATCGATTCATCGTGAGGTCATACTGCGCTATACGGAGCCATATCGCATAGGCGAGCATCGCGATCTGTGGGATGACAACATATGGGAAATACCGACGAAATGTACTCACAATCCGTGAGTCCTCATACGACTTCGAGAAGATATATGTAAGGTATCCGAATGATGAGAATCCTATCACCAGCCATGAAACCATCCCTTTGGGCCAGTCAGAGAAGTTCGTGAGGACCTTCAGACTATAGGCATAGAGGATAGCGAAGTAGATATAGATAGCAGGAGTCGCGACATAGCGTATGAGAAATGCGAAAAAACGATTGGTTTCATATTTTTTGGTATCGATATCGCTCCTCATAGGGAGCTGGACGAGAGCGTAAAGTGGAGCGATGAGTGAGAGCGCGAGAGTCGCCCAGTTCGCATAGATATCCTCGTTCCATGTGAGTGAGAAGAGTGCATCCACAGCACCGATAGCGATGAATCCGAGGAGCATGATAGAGACTCCTACGATACCCGACATGAGAAATACCCAAGCAATCCGAGAAAAATAGTTCGTATACTCGATACTTCCCTGCCCTCCCTCGCGCATACGACTGATATACGGCGCGAAAAATATAAGTGAGAGAAATCCGATGAGATGGAGGAGAAAGTACGTCACTGACTCGAGAGAGACAGATTCTCTGACATGCACTGTAAAGTAAAATCATACCCCATAGAGTATCGGTACTATCGGGAGAAATCTAACGAAAGACAATCACTTACGCGTCTCAGCATAGAGTATGACTCCGACCGAGAGAAAAAATGTCACCACACCCGTGAATATGATACGAAATACCTCTGACTCATCTACTGTATCGACATTCACGAGATAGAACCAGCATGCTGTGATGATGAGAACGAGTAGTGTCGGCAGGAGGAATCGGCGCATGAGAAGTGCTCATGCTGCACCCAGATGCTCGACCGATATGAGAGAGAGGATATTTTTCATACGAGTATTATGAGTGATAGATACCTCTATAGTATACTGAAATCACGGAGAATACAAGAGTCGCAGAAAACACTTCTACATGAGAATCTTCCCAAATGGCCCATCTCGAAAAGTATACTTTCCATCTTTTTCTATGAGGTTATGCGAGACAAATACGATATCGAAATCACCATATATCATAGCATCTGGCGTGAGAACTCTATGGGCTGCGAATGTATCATCGAGGGTCGCATCAATCATCGTATGTGGCGAGGCTATAGATGTGAGTCATGTATCATATCCAGCAGACTGGAGTGCGTCATTTATGAGCTTCGTACAGTAGTATGCCTCTGCTTGTTTATCCGCTCAGAAGAAAAAATCATACGGCTTACCGAGCTCACTCACGAGTGTCGTGATAAACATTCCTCGGAGGGTTTCATCAGCATAGCGAGGGCGGAGTATGAGGAGTGTATCATACATACGACATACCTTGCGTAGTCATATATGTGATACTCCATGGGCAAAGGCGTGGATACAGCGTCATCGGCCGATATATCCGAGTGCATGAGAGACGACTCACTCGATAAAAAATCCAGAAATATGCTGAAAATTCCCAGCAAGTATGACATCTCATGCACGTACGGATGTCCAGATATTTCGGACATCCGTACGAGAGAGATTATTGCGTCGTGGCCAGAGTGGGACCTGTGAGAAATAGTATGTGATATTCGCGCCCAGACGACGGTACCAAGGGTACCCTGGTGGGAAATTTTTCACTGGTACAAAAGACGAAGACATACGGATTAGATGAGAAATGATGAGATAGGTTCGCTCGCGATATACCCAGCCTCGATGAGCGCATCGACTTTCCTGAAGTCATAGTACTCTATCTCTGGCCGTCCAGGACGTATGAGGAGGGTATTATTATGGAGAGCGAGGGAGGCATTTTCATTTCGTGCCATCATGATGGCGAGAGTCTTGCGTATCATGCCATAGGCATGTGTGACGGGTGTACCATTCGGGAATATGAGACCACGAGGAGAGCGCTTTACCTTCGAGAGCTCTATCTGCACAGATACGGCGATGACGGGACTATCAGATGGAGCCTCTTCTATCGCGAGATTCGCGACGAGTCCACCGTCTACGAGCATACGTCCATCGTATTTATACGGACGGAAAATCCCCGGTATCCCGATAGAGGCACGTATCGCGTCGATGATTTTTCACTCTCGAAATGTATACTTTTCTCCGGTATCGATATCGGTCGCGATGATGGTGAGGGGGATATCTGTGTCTCGAAATGTTTTTTCACCGAAATATTTCTCCAGGTATTTAATGAGCTTTTCTCACTTCAGTGATCCAGTCTTCATATCGATATCGAGGAGTTTCAGAAATGGTACATCATGAGCAATCTCACTCATCTCGCTACTCGTATATCCACATGCATAGCAGGCTCACACGAGCGCACCGATACTCGTTCCGACGATAGCCGTAGGCTCCATATCGAGCTCCTCGAGCCGACGTATGACACCGATATGTGCGATACCACGAGCAGCTCATCCACCGAGTACGAGAGAAAAATGTTTCATTACCTTTGATAATACCGATTAAAAAATGGAGAGAGTGCGCACTGTGTCGCCATGATAAATTGTTCTCGTCGTGTGAGCATACCATCAGTCCACTCATGATATGAGCCCTGTTTATCTCAGATATTTTCACTCCCTCAGAGTGCATGGACGATCTGCTCGAGATCTCTCCCTTGCCCATCAAAGAGTCACTCCACGACCGCATCTGGGACTCTCAGATGACACGAGTATCCATAGTATCCTACACCATCTCTATCCTCGATATAGACGACCCCTATGAGCCAGTACTCCTCTCACTCCGAGTCGCGATAGACTCACCCCTCCATACCGACATAGTAGTCAGCATCTCTACACTCTCTCCGTGTGAATACGGCTCGATTTTTGGCTCCAGTACGCATCTCCTCGAGGGTCGTAGGCATATCTGGGACTCACGACGAGACGGCATGATTCGAGAAAGTCGCCCCACTCGTATACGGTGAGGTCGCGAGCACATGCTCGATGGCTGATGATTTTGGGAGATTTTTCGTCCCGATAGCGAAGTGCATAGACTAGTCTTTATGTATCACTTTCAGCACCTCCTGGAAGAGCTCTACGAAGTGAGAGTCTGTCGCGAAATGACCACGATCATGGAACGTATGGAGCACAGAGCCGACGATAGCGACATGAGTGCGCACACTATGATCATATGGGACGACGCTATCATCTGTCGAGGACCAGATATGGATATGCTTCACGTATTTATGGATATGAGAGAGATGGCTCGCCTGTGGTGAAAATGTCGAGAGTGACTCACCGATGAGTCCAGCGTCATCGAGTGCCGGCGCGATGAGATGGAGTGCATCAATATCTCGTGGGAAGCCATGCTCAGAGATATACTTCAGGAGAAATGTCGCACCAAGCGAGTGTCCGATGAGGACGAGCGGGACGTGTGGGAGATTTTTCTTCGCCTCGATACGATCCAGAGTACTCTGACTCTCATGATGTGGGGGGATATTCGCGATATATGGGAAGTACTTTTCGAACCAGATTTGCCATGCTGGATAATAAGCATTTTCCTTGCTCGGCATATTCGGACGTATCGTCTCAGCATGCGCAGAGAGGCCATCAGAGAGCCATTTTTTCCAGCCAGTATGTGATGAGAGGAGGTCGTCATCGTACTGTTCGAGTCGCTCGAGATATGCCTCGGTCGTCGTATGTGCATCACCGCCTCCGATGAGGATGATTTGTGGTTTTTGGATTTCCATAGAAAAAATTTAATATAAGCCCATTGTATCGATATTTTTCTGTTATCAAGATTTTCTCTTTCGGAAACTTATTTTGACAAAAAAGACATCACTCATAGACTCTCTCTATGCTCAAAAAAACTCGAAAATATGTCATCCGTTTCTGGATAGTGATCCTCGCGATATTCGGTATATCACTCCTCCTCCACCCCGAGATGCTCGATCCGAAGCATTTAGCAAGTGCCATGCAGGAACTCGGCATCTGGGGACTGATACTGTATGGGACATTTTTTCTCTTTCGTGGACTCCTCCTCGTACCGAGCACTCCACTCATCTTGGTCGGGATGATACTCTTTCCAGGGCTTCCACATACAGTATTTCTCATCTCGATGACGGGGATACTGATATCTGCGTATATCATCTATCAGTTCTCTGATATACTCGGGCTCGATGACTACTTCGCGAAAAATGTAAAAAATGAAAGTATTAAAAAAGCGATAGAAAAATATGGATTCTATGCGGTGACATTTTGGTCATTTTTCCTCGTGCTCCCGACGGATCTCATCTGCTATATCGCAGGCGCTGTACGGATGAATATCTATAAATTCCTCCTCGCGGTCGCTCTCTGAGAAGGATTTGTTATCGGTATATTTATCTATGGCGGAGGGCACGTACTCGACTTTTTACGAGGATTTTTCGCCTAGATATGAGGATGGAGCTCTGGATGGTGTCATGCTATCCAGTGCTCGATAGTGAACCCTTCACGCCGCTCCTCACTCGACTTCGTATATCCTTCTTCGAAATATGGGAACGCCACATCTCCATCTGGCACGATATCCATGACTGAGAGGATGACCTCAGAGACCTTCCCTGCCCGAAAAAACTCCTCATATATCTGAGCTCCTCAGCAGATAAAAGCGATATTTTGCTCTCAATCTGCGTGAGTCGATACTCCATACCCTAGATGCAGAAGATACTCATCTAACTCGCCGAGAGAGTGCACCACAGTCACGCCTGGAAATGTGAAATCCCCTCTCGTGAGGACGATATTCTCCCGACCTGGGAGCACACGACCGATAGACTCGAATGTCTTTCGTCCCATGATGATAGGATGACCGAGCGTCGTCGCCTTAAAGTGAGCAAAATCCTCAGCACTATGCCAGGGTATTTTCCCAGCGTCTCAGATGATACGATTTTTCGCCATAGCAGCGATAGCGATATAGTGGACAATCATACTCAGAGTATAGTTTTTTCGAGAGAGAAAGCAAAATTTCTGATTTTTTTGACAAAATAAATTATTTTTTTATATTATATATTGAGACGATTAAATACCGTTTCATGTTCTAGTATCTCGAATACTAGAACTATATCTTGGACTTATGTTAGAGGTATATATCTTATTAGCCATTAGGCGATCATATAATGATACATACTAGGGACGATACCCTATCCAAGATGAACTCTCACATTTTAAAAAAGTCGATTCTGTACTTTTTTAATAAAAAATTCAACCCTGCGAAATTTGTAGGGTTTTTTATTTATCTTCGATTTCTCATATCCACTCCTCCATCACTTCCCTGTCTTTCTGTATCTGGATTTTGAGCTCATCGAGGGAGGAGAATTTCTGGTTTTCTCTCATAAAAAAAAGTGGCTCGATCGATATCATCTCATCATAGATATCATCATCGAAGTCGAAAAAGTGAGCCTCGAAGAGCTCGATATCTCTGCGGTAGACGCCGATACCATAATATGTCTCTCATCATATAATACCCGAGAGACCATAGGTGCCATCGAGGAGATCCGTACACGAGCACGGGAGTGAGAGATTCGCAGTCGGGAAGCCGATAGTACGACCGAGCGCCTTACCGTGGATGACGATACCAGATATCATAGAGAGATTAGTCAGTAGGAAGTGGAGATGATTTTTTCGAGAGAGCGGATACCATATACATAGACCCCATGAGGACTATGATAGCGAGATACTGCATAGGAGCGAATATGGTACCATACATATAATAATCCACTCATACGGCGATGATAGGCCATGTGAGCTCGAGTATCGCAGAGACATGGACAGGCGTCGAGCGGAGTCCACGATAGTATATATACATAGCGACCAGTCCTGTCGAGAGCGCTATGGCGAGGAGATATCCCCACTGTGTGAGTCCTGGGAGAGTGAATCCCTCTCTCCATGATGGGATGAGGATGAGTCAGAGAGCGATGATGATACTCGTGAGTCCGAATCTCACGAACGTGACGAGCTCAGGCTGATAGCGAGAGAGGAGATACTTCGAGATATTCGTCGACGATCCCCATGCAGCTGCGGCGATAAGAGCATAGAGGGCTGCGGTGACTTCTTTTTGGCCCTCTGGAGTCATAGATACTCCGTGAGGAAATGTGACGAAATATCCAGATATGAGAGCAATGACGATATAGAGATATGACCACTTCGGTATCTTCTCATGACGGACGACTATAGCGACTCAGATAGCGAAAATAGGCTGGAGCTTTTGTATCAGGATAGCGACACTCATAGGGATATAGCCGACTGCTGCGAGCGCCATAGTGAAAAATAGCGTACCAATGACTCATGAGAGGAGTGATACCGTGAAAAATGCTATTTTATCTTTTTTATAAAATACTGCCTTTCGAAAGCTCTTATACGCAAATGGCGCGATCAAGAGAAGTCCGACGATATGCTCGAAGAATATAAGCGTAGATGATGGGAGACTATAGAGAGAGCGTCGCAAGAGTCCATCTACTGCCCAGAGAAATGCCGCAATGATGATAAGGAGTGAGCCGTAAGACATAAAAAAGAAATGATAAAATTAACGATGGAGACGAAATGAGAGCGCGAATAATCCTATAAAAATCAGGAATCCGAAAAGGAATGGGAATGTATAGTGAGAAAATGTATACCCGAAAAATGTGATATCCTGAAATGCATATATCGTCCCCATGATGACAGGTCAAGCTATCTGTCCGATACTCGCGACAGAGGTATTATATCCCATGACTTTCCCGACTTCACGACCCGCACGAGCTCCGAGGAGTGATCCGACTGATGGATGGAACGAGCCCATCCCAAGTGGGAAAAATATCACCCAGAAATATATACCCATCACAGAAGTATTCAGAGCAAATCAGAGAAATGATACTGTTAGTATAAAAAATGCTATATGGATCATCTGTATCTCATCGCATATTTTGCGTACGAATCGGACAAAATATCACTGATATGCGACTGCGACTCAGCCGACTATCGCCATCGTAAATCCGATTTCTCGAGGAGTAAATCCAAAAACGTCTTTATAGTACTGACCGCTCATCGACTGTATAGAGCTGAATGCAATAGTCGCTCAAAATGTAAGTATGAAAAGTATGATTACATCTCGAGAGAAAGAAAAGGTCTCGAAAATATCATTTGTCGATTTTTCGACATGTTTTTTTGGTTCTTCGAGTAAGAATATAATAGCCAAGACATTCAGTAATATAATGATAGCACAAGCGAGGATAGAGCCTGATATACCAGCAAAATGCGATAAGAGAGCACCGAGTGCAGGACCGATGAGGAATCCGAGTCCGAACATCGCTCCCATGAGCCCCATATTTTTGGTGCGAGATTCTTTCGATGAGATATCTGATATGTATGCCTGGACTACACCGAATCCTGCTCACCCGAGACCACCTATCCATCGAGAAAATAAGAAGAGGAGAGAGAGAAATCCAAATCACTCCCAGACTCCTCATGCCTGAATAGCTGTGGAGCTAATGCTCCAAACTGAAACAAGCATAAGGACATATCATACGAAATTCAGCATCGAAGTTACGACGAGTATTTTTTTACGCCCATAAGTATCAGAAAGCCCTCCGAACATGAGTCAGCCTATAAACATACCGAGCGCATAAATGCCCTGCGTATATCCACTCCATGAAGCCGCGATACCAAAGTTCGATATGATATCTGGAAGGACAGGGATAAATATACCAAGCCCGAGCATATCGAGAAATGCTGTAGCAAGAATCAGGGGCAGTTGTGATTTTTTCATGATTATTTTATTTTTCGACTTTTAGATATTATTTTTCGTACTCAGATCGAGATGAGTCCACGGACGGGGGTATGTTTTTTCATATACATCTCATAGTAGATACCCTTTACGATGAAGAGCGTCAGAAACGAAGCTGATATGACACCAAATATGATCGTAAATCCCATACCAGCCCAGAACTTATCCCTAAGAGCAATAGGGAGTATGCCTATAGCTGTAGTAACTGTAGTGAGTAGCATAGGCTCGAGACGAGAGGATCCAGCCTCTACGAGCGCCGTAATTCCCTCGATTCATTTCTTGAGATTTTCATTGATCGCAGCGATGAGGATGATACCATGATTCACGGCGATACCAGTAAATGCGATGAATCCGATGGCAAATGGCATAGAAAATTGATTCCCTGTGAGGAGCAATCATACCATCACGAATGGAAGTGACATAATCACAGAGTAGAGTATCACGAGAGGCTGTGAGAAGCTATGAAACTGGAGTGTGAGGATAGCAAATATCACGATAAGAGCTATAAAAAATGCTGATAATATAGCCACGATAAGTTCACTATTTTCTTCATTTTCCCCACCACTCTTGTATGTAATTCCTGCAGGGAAATCATATTTTTCAGCATATGTGACAAGGGACTGTTGGGTCGAGACGGTATCTACGCCATCCTCGATATCAGCATCGACAGTAATCTGGATGTCCCCATCGACTCGACTCACTGCGGCAGTCGCATTCGATATGACGACATCGACGAAGTCACCGACATTGTAGGTGATATTTCCTATAATGATAGGGAGTGACATAATGTCTTCTATGCGCACTTCCTCTCTGAAGATATCAGATTTTAGGAGGATGTTCATATCTTCACCATTATCCTCTACCGATCAGACTGTCACTCCATTCATATTCTGAGAGACGATACCATATATCATAGTAGGACTGATGCCTGTCGTAGCGATGAGGTCTTTTTTTAGGGTGAATATAAACTGCCCTGGAGTATCATTCGACGAACGTCATACATTTTTTGTACCTGGTATACTTTTTAGTTGTGATTCGAAATCCTTAGATACCTGTATCAGGCTATCGAGCTTCTCTGGAGTGTCGACGATGAGATTCAGTCCTACAGCCTTAGTTCATGGTGGACCATTTTTTAGGACCTCACTCACGACTTTATAGCCTTTTTGTTCATATATCGAGAGTTTTTCGAGGAGTATTTTTTCTATTTCGAATACATCTTTCTGAGATTTTTTCTTTCTCTCATCTCGCTTTGTGAGCTGGACAGCAGCATTTACAGTATTACCACCTATAGAGATATTCGTATACTTTATCTCCCCATATCAGACGAATATATCAGCTATACCCTCTACATCACGAGCAGTAATATCTGTTTTTTGTCATACAGGACCCGTTATAGTAAAGCTCGTATACGCATTATCATCGGTCGGGAAGAGTGTAAATCCGACCAAAGGGGCTAAAAATATAAAACTCAATATAAATAAAAAGACTGGGAGGAGTATCGATATGCGTCGGAGTGAAGTGTGTTCGAGAAAATTACGCAATATTTTTTTATACCATTCGGTCAAGCTATGGATAACATGAAGTCTAAGTGGTACGTCTTTTGTACTCATAGCTGTTTTTCATACTCTTTCGAGCGCGAGAAGCTCTTTCTCTTCTGGAGTGGCATATTCTGTAGCATGAGGATTATCTATGTACTCATTTTTTCTTCGCACGAAGAGCATATAGAGGGCACTATTTACCGTAAGTGCGAGAATCAGTCCTGTCGCCAAAACTCAAAATATCGTCACTGGAATATATGCGAGGAATTTACCGAGTATACCAGGAAGTGTCATCATCGGTATAAATACGACGATAGTCGTCATCACTCATGAAATGATGGGCACAGCATATTCACGAAGTGCGAGCATGATAGCCGACTCAGGATCATATCATACACGTATCTTCGCACTCGCAGCCTGTACGATCACAATGATAGTATCGACCGCGATACCAAAAGATAGGATAAGTGAGAAATTCGTGAGAAAATTCATCGTATATCCGTTATAGTAGAGCAAGATAAATGTAGAAAGAAACGCGAGGGGGAGAGTGATAGAGGCAAAGAGAGAGTCTCGAAATCACACAAACATATACATCGCTATAAATACAAGGACAAGTGTGGTTATAGCCTCCTTAGCAAGCTCCTTATAATCATCACGAATAGTATCAGCGAGATCGATAGCATATACGGCACCAAAATCAGCAAAATCTGATTGTGTGAGCATTTCTTCCACCACCTTCTTCGCTGCATCACTCGATGAAAAGATATTAGCGCTTTCTGTTTTATTTACAGTCAGTCCAGCATATATATATCATATATTTTCACCGCTTACAGCTTCTTTTGTTTCCAATCACTCGAGTCCATCTCAGAGTATGAGGATTTTCTCAGCATCATTTTTATATTTTCTCTCTATGGTAGCTATCTCAGCTAGAGTGATATTTCCTCATTCGGGCAATGGGAGTGGGATATGTAAAAATTCGAAGCTGGTGGTATTTTTTCCCTCGATACGAAAATCATATTTTTTCTCCCCTATTTCAAAATTTCCAATCGGCTGATCTCTATTATAAGACTGCAGTATGCTCGCTACAGAAGAGAGGGTGAGTCAAAGGGTTTTAAGCTTTTCATCAGGTATGACGATATGTACTTCATACGTAGCATCACTTCATCCATTTGCATCTGCTGGACCTCCAGCTCACTCTGCAGAAAGATTCACGCTATTTATACCAGGTACCTTTTCGATAGCCTTTTGGAGTTCCACAGCCCTCTCATAGAGGAGTGCACGGGAAGTCTCTGGTTTTTTGGCATAGAGAAATACAGAAAAGGCTCGCGTCGTATCTGTTTCTATCTCAGTAATAACTGGTGTCTTCGCATCTGCTGGAAGAACCACACGAGCAACAGAGCTCCTCACATCTGAGAGTACATCTTTCGTATCGGCGCTCGTTTTTAGTGTAAGGGCAAGACTAGAGAATCCAAGAGATGAATTCGCACTAATTTTATCAATACCTTTTATATCTTTGATTTCCTTATAGATCTTATCAGTCACAAGAGCATCCATATCGATAGGATTCGTACCAGGATAGCTCGTAGATATAGATATAATACCAAGCTTTACTGCCGGACTTGATTCTTTTGGTATAGCCATAACCGCTACGAGCCCCATCACGATAATCGTGATAACTATGAGATATGACATGCGAAATTGCCTCACCCAAAAACCGAGAAATCCAGTAGTGACAAGATTTCTCAGCTCGGTGAGTCGGGATGTATTAGTATCAATCATATATGCTGGTATTATGGTTGGATTTTTTGTATAGTAAATTTATTGGGGTCAAAATTCGAAACATCGCTCAATATAATCACGGATCATCGTTCTATGATATCATCGACAATGACGCTATCAGCAGCCACTCTTCAGAGTCGTACTGATTTCTTATAGAGAGTTCCATCAGTCTGGAGTAGGCTAATCTCTCATTCTTGTTCGCTGATAATCTTCACGGCACGAAGTGGTAATGATATACTCGTAGGGGTATCTAACGATGATTCCTTAGAGGCATGGAACATCACCTTAGCAGCAGTACCTATGTATAGGGAAGCCCCAGGAACAGCCACACGAGTCGTATATAGTAGATTATTTCCTGCGACACGAGATATAGCTGTGATAGAACCCGTAAGAGCAACTTCTCATACTAGGATTCCGACATCATCTCAGATACTGAGGGATGTAGCTATATCCGCATCGAGATCTATAATAAGCTCTGGGAGATTTGAAACTACTTCTACGAGAGGTGTACCGAGTGTCACTCTTTGCCCCGGTGTTGCTATAACCCGTGCGACACTCCCATCGAATGGGGCACTGATATTCAGCTTAGCATACTCACGCTCAGCCTGTTCGAGAGAAATTACGCCAGATTGACGACCCACAGAGAGTTGAGAAAGTGTCGTTTCTCTCGATCTCAGAGCAGTTATTTTAGTATTTTCAGCTTGTTTAAGAGCGAGTTTTGCTGCAGATATACGATCCTTTATATCGACGATGGTATTATTATAGAGGAGTTTTGCATCTGAGGATTTTTCTATGAGAGCGAGCTCATCTTTTGTTAGATCTCGATCTAGACTTTCTATAGCAACCTTTGTAGCGAGCTCATTCAGTTTATAGTTTTTTATAAATGTGAGTATCTGGTTTTTCCATGCCGTAAAACCCGTATTTCATCCATTTATAGAAGCCCTATATCATGCATATATACCGAGCCATGCATTATTTTGTTCCTGACTGAGAGATCCGGAGATGACATTATTCTGGAGCATATATATCATATCATCTATATGTTTAGTAATAGCTGCATATGCCTTTTCTATGAGCTCTATATCAGCCTGAGCTGTATCAGGTGTTATAATTTTGATCTTCTTTGCCCGGATATCAGCGAGCAGAGCCATGGCCGTACCCCAGGAATTATCACTCGCTACTTTGAGGGATCAGACTCGTGCACCGAGCTGAGACTCAAAGTTATTATTCGTATTTTCGAATGTCGATGATAATCCTAAAATCTGATCTGATTGATACAGTGCTTGGTCAAGATTTTTTTCTATATCTGCTAGATATATTTTATAGTTCGCATCGAGTGTATCGAATGTCTTCTGATTGGCGTTTACGATTGTATCATAGGAAAGATTGGTCTTTGAAATTAGTGTATCATACGTCCGCTTTGCTTGTTCATAAGCAATATTTGAATCCGATACCATCTTATCGAGATTTACTTTCGTATTTTCGATATTAGCGTCTTGTAAGCTAATAGCATTTAGCGCCTGAGCGACACGTAAATCATATGAATTCACTGTATCTCGCAGCGTTATCATTTTCATGCCTTTTTTGATTTTTGTGCCCTCTTTTACGTTTATATTCGAAACTTCACCTACAGATTCTGCTGTCATGGTAAGTGTCGAACCAGCCGTGAGACGTCATGATTTTTCTACTACATAAGAGTCACGAGCATTCCCTACGAGCTCGGTCTCTACGAGAAAAACTTTTTTCTCTACAGGAGATACGCCTATATCAGCCTTTTCTGAGCCACAACTCGCAATGAGAAAAAGGGATAAAAATATATAAATAATACGGTATAACATAAAAAACGCGATTTAATAAAACTAAAGATTACACTCCGACTTCAACAGTTCTATAAAATCCTCCATATCTTCTGCCTTAATAAACCCGACAAATCGACCATATTTTGTCATGGTCATAAGAGTATCTCACTCAGTAATATCGAGCATATCACGAACATCTTTCGGTATGACTATCTGTCATTTTGTTCCTACTGTGACGGACCCATGCATTTTCACTCAGATATCTATAGATCGCGACTCTTTTTTCTTTCAGAACATATATAAGAAAAGTTAGAAAAGTAATACATTTCCTATTGTACGGAATATATATAAAAATCAAGTTGATTTTTATAGAGAGTCCATATAATATATACGTATACGCTTTAATCTATACTTCTTATGTTTACATTCTTAAAAAGGATATCACTCTTCCTCATTACCAACCTAGCCGTCATGATACTTCTCTGAATCGTGATGCTTACGATACAGAAATTTTTTCCGAATCTTCTCAGTCAATATGGTGACATGGGAAGCATTTTAGTCTATGCATTTATATTTGGTTTTTGATGAGCCTTCATATCACTATTTATTTCGAAGTGGCAAGCAAAAAAAGCATATAATATCATACTTCTTACAAAAGATACTATTCATACCATGGATAGTCGTCTCCAGACTGTCTATACTACAGTGGAAAGGATAGCTAAAGATAATAATATTGATACACCTGAAGTCGGCTACTACGAATCTGCTGAGCCAAATGCGTTCGCTACCTGAGCGACAAAAAATAGCGCTCTAGTGGCAGTATCTACAGGACTCCTCAATAACATGAAAGAATCTGAAGTACAATGAGTTATATGACACGAGATGGCACATGTACTGAATGGAGACATGGTAACACTTACTCTCATTAGTGGTGTTCTCAATACTTTTGTTATCGTACTCTCACAGATTTTTTCTCGTGTAATAGCTGGATTTCTCTCCCGCGGGGAAGAAAGCGAATGAATATCACATCTCTCCTATATGATGGTATACCATATCCTCCAGATAGTCTTCGGACTCCTCGCGAGTATCGTCATCATGTGGTTCTCTCGCCATCGAGAATACAGGGCCGATCTCGGATGAGCTACCTATACAGGTAAGTCGAGTATGATATGAGCTCTAAAACGTCTCGAATCACTCGGAAAGCTCGATACCCAACCATTACATCAGTGAAATCTAAAAGCATTTATGATCACTGAACCTGACTCTCTATTCTCTACCCACCCAGCCCTTTCGAACCGAATAAAAGCCCTTGAGGAAAATTATAAACTCGCTTAATAAGTACATATTTTTGTTTCTTTAAGAATTTCTTTATACTAAATATATGAATAAAGAGGTTCTCGTAATCATAGCCTGAATAATCATAGTAAGTGTACTATTATCGTGCTTTCATGAAAAGATAGGCAATCGATTTCCAAATACTTTCCTAAAAGAATCTTCTCATATACCAAGTTGATTCTGGATAGTATGGATACTGCGTGGCAGTATCTTAATGAGCGTTCTTGGCATACTTATAGACTTTAGACTCAGCTATACTACGGATATAGAGAAAATCGAGGAACAATCGACACTCATAGTACTCGATATATCGAAATCAATGCAATCTGATGATATCCAGCCGAGTCGTTTAGATAGTGCGAAGAGTGCTATATATAATATACTCAAGTATGATATATCTCAAAAAATGTGACTCATAATCTTTGCTGGAAAAACCTTTCTAATGAGCCCGCCGGCGTACGATACAGCGTGACTCCTAGGACTCCTAAAGCAAATCACTACAGATACGATAGATCAGAGTATATCTGATACCTCTGGAACCAATATCGGTGATGCACTCATACAGGCCATATCCACGCTCGAAAAATGATGAACATGAAAGAAATATATCGTCCTCATAACAGATGGTCGGTCAAATATAGGTATCGATCCGCTCATCGCTCTAGAAGAGGCAAAAAAACAAAATATTATCATATACACTATATGAATCTGAAGTGCTTCATGAACAGCACTCTCTTATGTGAATGCACAGGGTATTCGGCAGTATTTTTACGATACATATGGCAATACGATACAGGCAGATAGAGACGACACTACTCTGACTCAGATAGCGGAAAAAACATGAGGAAGATATCTTATCTGAAGTGATGGAGAAAAACTCCAAGAAATTGTCCGAGAGATAAACAAAAGTATCTCTCATAAAAAAATATATACCAGATCTTCTCAAGAATTCCGACTTACCCCATATCTGATTATGGCTATAATTTTACTTTCCATGCTCCATGGATTCGTCCATGCTCGACTACGAAAAAAATATAATCTATAAAAAATTTGCATTTTTATAAATCTTGACTATATTCTGCAGGCTATTTTGGATTCGTAGCTCAGTTGGTAGAGCGCAGGACTCTTAATCCTTAGGTCCCGGGTTCGAGCCCCGGCGGATCCACCATTTGCCCTCGAAAAACCCCACGAAAGTGGGGTTTTTAAGTAGCAATTCCTGATTCTTAGGAATCTTACCAACTACAATCATTGAATGCGTTTTAGAAGATTTTTCTTATAGATATCATCGGATATCTCATTGCTATATTCCTTTATTTCGACTTCTTTCAGGATAGCTACGAGCTGATTCGAGGACGACATCTCTCGAGCCGTATGCGCTTCTGGATGATCGAATCATCAGATACTCCATCTGAGATATGATGCAATTTTTTCTAAAAAAGATTCATCTCCTATTCCTGGTAAAGGAACATTATAAGATGATGGCTCATGGGGCTTTTCTCGGGAAATACGGTAATATATCCAAATCCATGTACTCACGAGAAAAATACCAAAAAATATAAGGTAACTCATATTTATACCATATATTATAGAGATAGACGGCATCTGAAAGAGTAATTCCGAAGATATCATACCTAGAGAGTGAATGTGGCAAGATCCGAGAGAAAGCTATATGCACCGAGTAATATAAGCGCCGCGATAAGAGTATTTACAAATATTGCTTTTGCTTTTTTCGTACGTTCTTCATCACCAGCAGATGTGATATAATAATACGCTCAGAGCACTAAGAAAAATATCACTACTGGAGCTGCAAAATAAAGTGCTAATCATGCCAACTTATTTCATACAGTAGCAAATTCGCCAAAAAAATCTCAGCGAGCTATAATGCCTCACCAGAATTTCACAAAACCGAGAAATATTAAGCCAAGTATACCATATAAAATACGATTTTTTGCCTTTTTTTGTACTTCTTCATCTCCACCTGAAAGGATAAGACGGAAAAATCACCATGTAAATAGTACAATAGCGAGTCCAAAAATAAATATTTCAAAGAATCCTATTAACATCGGTACAATGCCATTCAATCATGTGAGTGAAGTTTGATCCCAAAATTCTACTTCTGCAGCATCTCCAATGACTCTCGTAGATACATTGGACTGTCATGCGACATCAGATCAGAAAAATACGGTATATACCATTCCTGGAATATTGAGAAATAAAAAACCAACCAATGAATATGTGATCTGTTTTCGCTGGGATTTTATACGGTCTTCAGTCTCAGAATATACGATCATATATGCTCCGATCAGTACGAGGTATATGAGAGCAAAACCCGATATGATAAGACGAAATACTGTGAGTACTTTGAGCCCAAAATCACGAGATACCTCTTCGATATTATCGTCTGGTGAGGTGCTCACAGAGATAGATGCATTTTCTATATTCGTAGTATCTATACCATCGAGGATACCTGCATAGAGAGCACTCGAAGAGATAACAAAAAGACAAAGGAATATTAAGATGTTTGGGATATACTTCATATAAGAAATGATAATAAAAAGTCTGAGAATAGCAACTTTATACGATTTCGAGCTCTTTTTGAAATGTTTGTATCACATTTTTTATATGATTTTTTTCGCTATCCATTTCAGCGATTTCTCGCTCGAGTGCTTGCATTTCAGTTTTTAAAGCATTTATACGTGCATCATATTCTATTTGGATTTCGGAGATTCTCTGTCGACACATTTCTATTTGCTCGAACTTATGTGTCTTCGCAGTCTCATCGCCCACCTCCATAGTCTCAAGTTCAGAGAGGAATTCAGAGAGCTTTGCTTTCAGCTTTGGCACCTGAGCTCAAGGAGCGGGAGTATGGGAGATAGGACTGTATGATACTCATTCTAGAGGGCTCGTCTCATGGATCATATTATTTTCTACTGTTGTCAGCCCTGGAGCTACTGGATCAGGAGCATTTTCCATCATACCAAACAAAGAATCATTTGATACTCCTTCATCGATACTTGGACTTAATTCGCTATTTTCAGGAATGACATCTCATCACTCTACTGCATCGGAATTTAGGAGTGAGAAAAGAGCATTTTCAGAACCTGTATTTCATAGCGTAGTAGCATCTGTACTTTCGATATTATTTTCGGGAAGGGTAGTTTCGGGGGTAGATACTTCTATGAGCGGTTCTATATGTGATATGAGAGCCGCATCAGTCATGTCTGGAAGGACATCCACTCATGATATATTCTCATTTGTTATAGTATCATCGATATGTTCCATCTCGACTTCTGATATAACAGAAGTGTCAGGAGGTGGAGCTGAGGTATCGCCAGGCGCATGATTCGAGAGCCCCATATCTCCTCAGATATCAAATGATATATCTCCTCAGATATCAAAACTCTCAGTAGCAGTCTCTATGGCATCAGGCGTGATCGTAGCTGGACCAAGACCGATCTCAAGAGCAATATCTTTCGGTGGCTCTGGAGCAAGTATCTTTTCTGATGCTTTTTCATCAGCATTATCGGCATCAAAAAGTGTATCAAGAGAATCATCTATCTTTGTATCTTTTGCAGCATCTTGTATTCAAGATGCCTCATTATCTCATCCCTGTGAGATAGGTAGAGGCTCTATAATAGGTTGCACCACATCTTTCGAATGATCTACTCCGTCATTTATCGTGACAGCTGTATTGGCATCGAGAAAAAGGTTATCAAAAAGTCCCATAAAAAAACAGAAAGTAATAAACTATATCATCTAGACTAACATATTCATGATTTATTTGCAAAAAAAATCAGTCTTTTTATACTGAATACGTCTCAATTTTATGATTTTTCACTTGCATCTTATGTATTATATTTTCTCATTTATAGTGAGCGCTGGTGCTATATTTTTTATAGCACAGTCAGGATATGTCGATGGCATCACGCTCGCAGATGGATATAAAAGTGCTCTCATATTCGCGGTCATACTCGCCATAGTGAATCTCATCCTCGGTACACTGCTCCGTATCGTGACTTTCCCACTGAAGCTCCTCACGCTCGGACTCTTTTCTTTCGTGATATCAGCCATCATCGTCTACGTGACAGACCAACTGGTGGATACAGTGACCATTACGGGCATACTCCCTATCATCGTTATAGGAGTAGTGACGACCGTGGTATCATTTATCATGCGGCTCTTTAAGTAGCTACTCTGCAGTTTCTCAGATACGCTTCAGGATATCAGCCTGCTCAGACTGACTCATACGTCTCCACTGCCCATCTGGGAGGTCTCCGAGATGCACGCTCTCGATACGGATACGCTTCAGACGCTTCACATCATATCAGACGGCCTCGACCATACGTCGTATCTGTCGGTTTTTTCACTCTTTTATCGTGATAGAGAATTTAGACGATGAGAGTCGTGTGATCTCGCACGGTTTTGTAGTATACTTTCGAGTGATGACCTTATCCTCCCCTCATACACGACGGATGATACGTTTTCGTGTACCGTTATCTTTGAGTTCGATACGCACTCAGGATCGCATCGCATCGAGGTGACTATCCTCTATCTTACCATACACCTCTACGACATACTCTTTCTCGTGCTCATAGCGTGGATGCATGAGGTAGTTCGAGAGACGCCCATCATTGGTCAGGATGATGAGCCCAGTCGTCTCCTTATCGAGGCGTCCTATCGGAAATACGCGCTCCGGCACATTCACGATATCCATGATCCCCTGCTCATCGTCCTTGCCTGAGAGACAGGTCGTGACTATACCGCGTGGCTTATGGAATATATAGTACACGAGATTTTGCTGATCTTCGATGATTCTATCATCGACTTTTATGACATCTTTTTCTGGGTCGATGACCTGTCCGATATGCGCGACGACATCATTCACGCTGACGAGCCCGCGCTCGATATACTCCTCAGCCTTACGACGTGAGCAGACTCATGCATGTGCGAGATATTTTTGGAGTTTCATGAGCGTGAGCATAGGCAAAAAAGAGGAAAAAGCAAAAAAAATTTTGACACTGATAAAAAATTTTTTATAGTGCGCTTTTATCATAAAAAATATGGGAAAAATCAGCGAACCTGAATGATGAATGCAAGACACTACCATCAAGTCATTAAATAGCTCTGGTAATTATTGGCCGACAAACCTAGAGCATAATGGTAATATATACACGATACCAAAAGAATGATTAAAAATCCACATAAATGGCGGATCTGTACGAATCCATGGCATAGATGTAACGAGAAAGGTACAAAAATGAGTCGAGAATATATTCCAACATAGCATGAAAACTGGTGATATGGAAAAAATAACGCCTAAAGATGGAGATAACACCCTCCCCCCTCCCGTCGTATAATATCGAGTGTCATCGTATATACATCCATATATCCATGCTCTTTCGCGAGACTACGGAGACGATTGAGTGCACGGATATACCTATGTGCCACGAGCTCTCCGAGGATCTCTCGAGAGAGTTTTTTATGATATTTCTCGAGAAATCGGAGCACCAGAGCCTCTTCGATACCACTCTCGTGTACTCGTAGACTCAGCACATCGAGGAGACTTGCCTCGAGTCAGAGGATCTTTAGACGCACTTCATCGACAGATATATCCATGCTCGACTCCTGGTAGATTCGATACATATTCTTGGTACCTGTTTTTTCGCCAGTCTTTCTGGTACGAAAGTGGAATGCATACTTCCCTACCCTGACACGCTTATCGATATCTCTCGTATAGAGGACGAGCAAAGGTGGTATCTCATAGTTCCTGAGGTGATACTCGAGCGACTTCTCATGCGCGATGATAGCACCACTCGGAGCATGCTCACGGATAAGGAGTGAGACGATCTGAGCATAGTGACTATCCATATCGAGATCTCCCTGTCAGATATGATAGAGTCATCCGCCGAGTGTCGTGATATATCCAGCATACTTTACTCGTGTGAGAGCAGCTGCGAATCGAGCCTTGGCTCCACCACTCGCGAGCCAGATATCGTATATATCATCTCGTCTCATGATTTTTCACATTTTCTCAGAGAGTTTTTTCACGAAAATGTCAGAAACACTATGCTCGATTTTACTCATACATACATGATATTCATGCCATATATTTTTGCAAGTTTTTACTATATGTTTTTGTGTGAAAATTCTTTTGCAAAAAAGAGAGATTTAAAATACACTATATATATCATCATTATTTTACTATGAATCCTCTCGAAATCGGTACACTATCCTTATATATAAACGACTACAGTAAGGTCATCTCCGCTGATAAAATAAGCCTTCTGAATCAGATGTTTGCCTTGCATGAAGACCGAACTACTGAGCAAATCGTGACAGTCATCATACCGCATCGACAGTGAAATGAACTCATCGATATCGGGATGAAAATTTTCGAGGAAAATGGTATCGGACAAAAACATCTCAATAATGGTATCCTCCTCATCATCGCTACAGAAGAGAAAAAAATCCGTATCATCACAGGAAAATGAATGGAAATCAGCTATAGCGAGATGCGCTGTAGAGATATCATCGAGAATCATCTCAGACCGCTTCTGGATAGATGAGATATCGATGAAGTTATCGAAACTTGGTACAAGATTATAAGTGATAAAAATATTACAGATAAAAATATAGAAATAACTCATAAAATAGAAAATCTCATAGCAACTATAGGAAAATGAGACGATTCACCGCGTGTCAGTATATTGACCGTGATTCTACTTCTACCACTTATGTTAGCGGGGGTATTCGTATTATTTACACAATGAATGGTAGGACTGTATCTATTTCTCCCGATACTTCTCTATATCATCATACGAGCAAAAACATGAGAAAATATCAATACCAAGACGCTCAGTAGAGTCTACATTGGAGTATTTATCACTATCATTTTTCTCAGTATCTTATGAGCAGTGTGATATTTTTATGCCAAAAATGGATACTATGAATCATCAGGAAGTCCTACCTATGGCTCAGATAGGTATGATCGAGATGACTATAGCTCTGATTATAGCTCAGATTCGAGCTTCGACGGGGGAGGAGGCTCATCGAATGGTGGCGGTTATGGTGACTAATTTTTATCTATGTCGTTTATCACATACATCCCATCCCTGATTATCGGTGTTGCATTTTTGGTGTCGATGATAGCCATCATATATATGCTCTCTCGTCCGAGTATCAGAGAGAGGCAATCTCGCATCATGAATCTCTACTCTTCAGTCTTATCAGATATGAATCAGGATTTTCGCGATAATGATATGCGGGCGCGCGATATACATATGATATCGAAAAGTATAGCCCACCTCACAGACGAGATAGAAAAATACTGAAAAATTATACACACAGCACCGATAGATGATAAAAAATGGCTCGCACAGATGATAGACGAATATCGCATACAGCTGAGACTCTGGATAGACAGACATGCGAGCGAACTCGATATACTAGAGAAAGAAATATCCTCACTTCAGAGCAACTCTCAGAGTGAAAAATCTGTACTCGAGCTCTCACAGCAGCGCCTCGAAAATCAGAAAATACTCCTCGAAAAAATATAGGAAAATCTTTTGCAAAAAAAGATAAATCCCGATACAATAGTCCTGATTTTAGATTTTATATAGATCTAATCCTCTCTAATTTTTAATACTCCAATCTATGGCTACCCAAACACAGACTCAGGACCAGACAGACGATAAAAAAGCTCAGGCTATCATCGCAGATATCCAGGCACGCCCACTCAGTGCGACCGAGCAGGCAGAAGTCGAGAAGACATTCGCTGAGGCCAAGGACTTTCGCTCTCTCGGAGAGAAGATCACAGCACCTATCGACTCCATCATCTCAGAGACCGCCGCTATCGTAGACTCAGATCCTATCATGCAGGTATCCAATACTCTCGCCGAGATAAATGGTGAAGTCCAAGACGTCTATAAAGAAATCATAAACAATGATGGTACCATGATGCGTGTCGCGAAGACCATACCAGTCCTCGGATCCCTCATGAAAAAGCTCGACTCGAAGTGGGATGAGGCAGCATTTAACATGAAAGACCTCGAAGGGAAAATCCAGATGATTTTCTCAGGATTCGATACAGCGTATAACTCACTCAACACCTCTATCGAGCTCCAGAAAAAATTCCTCGATGGTATCGATGCGAATATCGGGAAAGTCGTAGCGTATAAAGAATTTCTCAATACCAAAATCGAAGAGTTCCGATCAAAAGGTACAGAGGCGACAGATGAGGCGACGAAGATGAAGTATGATATGTTCATCCGTCATGTGGAGTACTTCCAGTCGAATCTCGTAGTCCTCATCGGGAACCTCGATATGGCACGAAAGCGTCTCCTCATGCGTCTCGACGCTGCGAGCAAGCTCTCACTCTCTATGAGCTCTTCTCGTCCGATTTTTAAGACGCTCCTCTCGACAGCACTCATCGAGACCTCTTCTCAGAAAGCCCTCGATGCCTCTATGGCAGCGATATCAGTCATGGGCGAGACGATCGATAAGATGTCATCTGAGCTCACAGATAAGTCTATAGAGAGCGCTCGTAAGAGTGAAGAGCTCTCATCGAAACCAGTCTTATCCGCGACAGTATTCGTCGAGAATGTCACGAAGCTCAAAAATCACTTCGACACCATCGAGTCATACCGCGCACAGGTAAAGATAGAGGCTGATGCACAGAATAAGCTCTTCGATGAAGCAAGTGAGAAGCTCAAAGCGATAAAAATCCTCGGAGCAAAAGACCAGGAAGAGTTCGCAGAAGAGCTGAATAAGTAATATGTATCCGGAAATCTCCCTAGAAAAGGGAGATTTTTTGTATTTTCTGATTTTTCTCTATAATCCCTATATATCGAAATACACTATGTTCACACGCACACTTCCCTCACCCGATACAGACATCATAGAGACTCGCGATGATATCGAGCAAAAAGTCGATGAGCGATGATACTATCTCTATGAGTGGATATCCTCTGATGAGCTCCGCATGAGCGTACTCTCAGACTATCTCGCCATCATACGCGCATGGAGTACCCCGCTCGCCATCATCACCGTCATAGCAGGTATCATAGGATTTGCTGGTGGAGTCATAGGTACACTCATCACGGTACTGGGAGTGCTCGGATTTTTCTACCTATGTGTCCTCGCGGTCCTCATCATGAAGATGATATATAAGTCATATCTCTATACCCGTGGGGGTAATCTCGTCATCACCGATGATCACTACATATCTCTCGGAAAAGTGATAGAAAAATGAGATTATGAAAGCCAAAAATCTGCATTCGCCACCCTCGAAAAAACCTTTCGTGAACCACTTCTCGAGCCATCTGGACTCGCAGAGCATATCGAGATGCAGAAAAAATCACTCTTCGCACAGCTAAAAGATATCGCTCTCTGATGAGGCAAGCTCATACAAAATCTCGGTCGCTCACGTGATGCAGGTGGTATCATCATCGTCCTCATGATAGCAGGATTCCTCTATGGTGGGATGATGGCACTCGTATACTTTATCGGGGTATTTTTCGTGAGCATCCTGGCACGGCTATTCACATGGATAGCACATAGAGCACTCATCGCGAGCAGTGACACCGAGCACACCATACAGACACTTTTCTCATCTATCGATGAGTCATCACATCTCCTCCAGTCTGCGAAGACCGACTCCGTATCGCTCCTCACGGAGGCTGGTAGAAATGCGTGGGCAGATAGTCTATCAGCTCGTCTCACAGAGTCATTCGAGCTCATCGATACTCGGGCACGTATGGCGACTGATGATACTCTCGCACTGAGACAGCTCCTCGAGTCCTCGAAGTATAGAGATATATTTAACTTCGTGAAATACGGGAACTGGATAAAAACTCAGATACTCGCACCGATAGATGAGATATATTTGCTCCTCGAGAAAAATCGTGCTATACTCGATACGACCCTCTCGCATCTCACATCACAGATATCCGAGACACCTGAGGCGTCACTCCAGAAGCCTCTCATCCTCCAGAAAGATCGCCTCATCATGCAGGACGTATCCATCGACCGTACGATGCAGATGCTGGAGGGGTATAGGGAAAAATTACAGTAAAATTTATGTCACTATTCAAAAAAATATACTACATCCTTTTTGATTTTATTGATAAGTATTTATACAGTACAAAACATCAGTCATCTTGGATAGAGGGAAATAAAAATATCTCACTCCCGGAAATACGAGATGCTATAAATCAAGAAAAAATATGGGATAATACCATACTAAGTTTTTCTGGATATAATAAAATAGCCACATGATTTCTATTTTTACTAATAGTATGATGAATAATTCAATTATCATTTTTAAAAAACGTACACGATGATACCACTATATCTATACTTTTAATAATATGGATATCGATACTTTCATTATATATTCTCATCCCATTTTTTCTAGCTTTTAGAAAATCTGGTACTAGTCATGAAAATGATAAACACAATGAAATTCTAACATTTCTGAATGAGATAATCGAACGACTTGAAGTGCTAGAAAGAAAATTCCATGTCTTGCAGACATATGTAAGCGACGATTATATCAATACTTGAGTAGACCCAAATCTAGTCATGTCTATTAAAAATACTATAGATGAAATCACAGTAATTATGAAAGATATCACTTTAATAGATGCAAAAAAAGATATGATACGATGATATGCTCATATATTCTATAATCCGAATCGTTTTATGGAGCAAATCGACCTCTTTATCGAGAAATATCGATGAGGGATGTTCGGATTTTTTCAAATATTTGAAAAAATGATACATACATGGGAAACTCTCCATATCACAGAGCTCGAATGAGTGGAAAGAGAGATATTCGCACAAGCAAATGCTCTTAGAAATAGCCACACAGCTACTGCGCTCGATATTCAGTGAGTCCGACTACAGAAGCATATAGAGAGTCGTATAGCTACAGTGAGTAATTATTGAAGTGCTGATAATAACAACAAAAATGAGTATAAAGAAATACATTGGTTTTTAAATTTCTTACGCACTACGATAGTAAACGGAATTATATATTTTGTAATTTTATACGTATGAGTAGCGCTTATTTATGATTATTTGGGTGACTTTGGTGTAATGTTAGCTGCTATTTTATGAATAATACCGTATTGAATAATCTCTTGGAAGTTATTGACTCGATTTTTTTGGAATCCAAAAACATGAATTATATGGAAAATATGATTTTATCTATTAACAAATATTTGTGGTATTATTGGAAGTATTATGATACCAATTATTATTTCTGAATTACGAAGATAGCATAATTTTACTTATTACTTTTCTCACCTATGACCACATCTAAAGACCAAGGCTTCGATGCATTTTTCGACGCTATCACCACATCCCCAGAGTTCCGCGAAGCGATGAACAAAGACTGGAAATGAGACTCCATCGATCTCCTCGAGCAGTCACTCACTGATATGCAGGCATGAGCCGAGAAAGCCGCCGATATGATGAAGCGTCTCGATGAGAAGTTCACACCTCCGACTCCTCCATCTGCCTGAGTCCCCACGCCAAAAACTGGGAATCCGAAAGACGAGACTCCACCAGCTCTAGAAGTACAGAGATTCACTCGTGTAGAGGGCAAACCTTTTGGATTCGAGGCGGTCGCTGGTATGGACGACCTAAAAAAAGAGCTCCAGGAGAGCTTTATTAAGCCGATACGATTTAAATTTCTCGTCGAGAAACTGAAAAAAGATGCCATCCAAAAATGATGAAAAACAGAAAATGGGGGTTCGGGGGTGGAAAGTATGGATAATGGCTCCTGAAAAAATAATAATCTCCTCCTTCGCCTCTACAGCGAATATGAAAAATTCAAAATCTCAATCCCGACTGGTATGCTCTTCTATGGTCCTCCTGGTACGGGTAAGACATTCATCACGAAAAAGCTTGCCGAAGAGCTCGGATGTGGATTCGTCGCGAAAAATATGGGGGAGTTCGGCTCATCATACCTCCACCAGACGACGAAGAATATAAAGGATTTTTTCGCCTGAGCAAAGAAAGCTGCAGAGTCGGAGCCTATCATCCTCTTTCTCGATGAGATAGACTCACTCGTCTCTGCTCGCACATCGAATGTCGATGCCAATAAAGCAGAAGAAGTCTCACAGTTCCTCCAGGAATTTAATGCTCTCGAAAATGCTCCGAATCTCATCGTCATCGCCGCGACGAATCGCCCCGATCACCTAGATCCTGCGATACTACGCTCATGAAGACTCGATAAGAAAATATATCTCGGACCACCAGATGAGGTAGCGCGTAAGGCGCTCTTCCAGATGTATATCGAGCGAGCTGGACGTCCACATGCTCCACTCGACTATGACGCGCTCGCGAAGCTCACGGATGGATACGTGTCTGCTGATATCGAGGCGATATGTGATGAGGTCGCGCGAGATGCGAGTCGAGATCTCCTGGAGCTCGTAGATGAGGCAGAGAGTGGTACCCTGAGCGAGCAGGACCTCGAGTGACATGCTATCAGTATGGCGGATATCGAGACGACTATCACCGAGACACCATCATCACTGAAGATGGTGGATATGAGTGTGTATGAGGGGTGGCTCGAGAAAATTAAGTAAAAAATAATATGACTTCTTACGATAAAGCTAAAAAATCTATAGAAAAATTATTAGAGATTATAACTCGATGAAATTTAAGCTATTTCCCAGTACAATTATTACTAATAACAATATGATGATTCATAATTCTAGCATCAAATTTTAATGAAATAGAAAAAATAGAACTATTCATTATGTATTGTACTGGAGTAATCTTTTTAGAATATTGGATTGTACAGCGAATCCAAAATAATATCGTATGAATATTAAATAATACACTCTCGCTAAATCGTGAATTGAGTACTGATAATAATTTATTATATGAAATAGATGTAATTGCTACAAAAACTCAAAACATTTATACGCTTTTATGAAAAGTAGAGTTTTACCGAAAACTAAACCCAAATATAATGCATATTTATATTACTAAATCGAGGTCAATAGGGATGGGCTGAACATTTAATAAATTTTATAAAGCAGAATGTGAATTTATATATCATATCCTCACAGACCTCCGCTCCGACCTCCTCACTCGCATCGAAGATCAAAAACAGACACTCACAGGAGCAAAGGCAGATGTCGAGGAGCACATCTCTGGGACGACGGCACTCGAGCAAGTTTCAGAAGCCCAGAAACTCAGACTCGATGAGCAGATCAGACAGTTCGAGGAGCTCCAGCGAGTGCTCGTGAGAGTATAATTCCATATTTTTTATCATATGCAAGTGAGTTTCAGTAAATTGAGGCTCATTTTTTTCGCAAAAATCGGTGATATATGCTATCGTAGATATATAAACCTATATCTATGTTCCTCTATAATCTCTTCGATGAAGCAGCGAGTCGCTCTGCATCGGATATACATATCAAAGAATGAGAGCGCCCCATCATACGTGTGGAGTGAGCTCTAGTCGAGAGTGGAGTAGACGTAAAGCCTGATAAGATCATGATGTTTGATGCTCTCTATACGCTCATGTACGGGAAAAAGGAAAAAATATCATACTTTAAGCATAATCTCGAGATAGACTTCGGATATGTACATAATGATGGGCACTCATACCGATGAAATGCCTATATGTACAGCGGAAAGATCGGTATCGCTATACGAAAAATCCCAGAAAATATAAAAAATCTCGTCGAACTCGGACTTCCTAAGAGTCTGTCAAAAGTCCTCCAATCCAAACAATGACTCTTTCTCATTACTGGCCCGACTGGAAGTGGTAAATCTACAACTATGGCATCCATGGTAGATGCTATCAATGAATTTCGCACAGAACACATCATCACGATAGAAGATCCGATAGAGTACTTATTTCATAATAAAAAATCTCGTTTTTCTCAGCGTGAAGTCGGGCGAGATACTCTATCATTTTCTCATGCGATACGTGCAGTGCTCCGTGAAGATGCAGACATCATCATGATCGGTGAGATACGCGATGCTGAGACTATGGAGATAGCCATGACTCTCGCGGAGACAGGACATCTCGTATTCTCGACGCTCCACACTGCGAGCACCGTACAGACACTGACCCGCATCATACAGTTTTTCCCATCAGAGGTAGAAAATCAGATCCGTACACGTATAGCAGACTCTCTCATAGGAGTACTCTCTCAGCGACTCATACCGAGAGTAGATACTCCAGGGCGTATAGCGATACGAGAGATGATGTATATGAACTCTGGTATACGCAATCTCGTGATAAAGTGAGACTTTGTGCAGATACCAAATGCTATAGAGACATGATCCGATGAAGGCATGATAACGATGCGGAGATATGCTGAGGCTCTCAAGGAAAAATGAATCGTCGATGAAAAAGAGTATCGTGGATACTTTACCAATGACTCTACAGGAAATATCTAAATTCCATAAAATCGGAGAGAGTTCTCATATATCACTCGTTCGATTTCTTCTGGAACTTCATCTCGAAGAGAGATAATCTTATCAAGCACATATCTGACATAAGCTGGCTCATTCTCACTACCACGTACTGGCTGCGGTGCGAGAAATGGAGCATCCGTCTCTATCAGTATACGATTGAGTGGGATTTTTGATGCCGCTTCCTGTATTTTTAGAGCGTTTTTATAGGTGACGATACCAGAGAATGAAAAATAAATATCATCGGAAAACTCCAGGAGCTCTCGTGCGAAATCCCAATCCTCCGAGAAACAATGCATGACGACTCTGTAGATATCGTGCTCTTTCATAAATGCGAGTGTCGCATCTCTCGCATCTCGGGTATGGATGACGAGTGGGAGGTCATATTTCTGAGCGATTTCCCACTGGATGAGCCACCAGTTTTTCTGATGTTCTATCTGCTCTTTCGCTCTATCGGAGAGTGTGGTCATATCTACAGGTATCTTCCCTCCATCACTCCCATCGAGATAGTGATAATCGAATCCACACTCCCCTACAGCTACCACTATATCTCGATAGTCATGGATGAGTTTCTCGAGTTTTCCTATATAGCTGTAGTCACCATTATCTTGTGCTTCTTCTGGATGATATCACACGGTAGCGAAAAATCTCCCAGGAAATCTCCTCGCGAGGGCGATAGCCTTCTCGGAACTCTCGACATCGCATCATATCTGTGTAGCATGCATGACACTATGAGTATCCATATTTGCGATGATATCATCTATGCGTAGCTTCAGAGAGTCCCAGTAACAATGTGAATGTGTGTCAAAAATCATAATTTATTCGAGTATCGTAAAATCAAATTCGACCAACCCAACTTCACCATCCACATCTCTATAGGCAGGTTTTCAGAGATAGAAAAATAAATCACTGATTTGTGTCCCTTTTTTGAGAATTTTTTGGACTCCAGTTTTTCTATCGAGTAATATAAGAAGAGATTCTTGTGGAGAGATATTTTGGACAGCATGTATAGGTGTATCTCATGCGTCGATATATCCGATACGCCACCTTGGAGAGATATCGATATAGTCAGTAAATCGCATATTTTTCTGCCATGTATCTCCAGTATGTTCGTAGAGCTCGTTATTCGTTCGGATTTTCCATGAATATGACATTACAGCAGAGAGTATATCATCACCCCTATCATAGAGCATACTCTCGCCAGTATATATATCTACGATGTACTTCTCTCGGGTCATAGTATCGATGATAAGACTAGAGTGTGTTCTATCGATCTGCACGGATGCTATAGTAGCATGGGTACTAAAAAATGGCACCTCACTTCAGGAAAGAAAGAATCATATCATTCCTGTTGCAGACTTCTCCATACGGATATCCTCACCAGCCTGGGAAGTACCGATGGATATATTTTGAGTGTCTTCTCTGAGATATTGTCCGAGTGGAGTCAAAATCAATGCCGGCATAAAAACTATCTTATAGGTATCAGCCGAACCTCTCATTAGGGTTTTTTTATCTGATATCATCTCCATTCATGGAGATGTAATATTTATATCATAAGGAATCGGTGGAATAGGACGAAAAATACACGCATCCTTACAGGTACTTTTATAGTAGATAGCCTTATCGAGAATAGGAAAATATTTATAAGAAAGAGCTCATCGAAGTTCTACAGTATATGGATATTCACCTGTATTATCGAAGATAAGGGATGTGATTTTTTCATCATAAAAATACCAGTATCCTAACACAGGCAGGCTAATAATAGAAAAAAGGATGAAAACTGCTTGGATTCGGGCGCGCATAGATGCAAAAAAGCATGAGAAAATATTGCAATTATGATTATTATAGACAAAATAGTTCAAAATCAAATCCCGAATTTAACCAGAGTACTCATGCACCCCATCGCGACCCACATACTCATATCAGAAGGTCCGTCACTTCCACTCGTACTAGACGAGCTATCAGCTATAGAGATCGTGATACAGTATTCATGAGCTCATATAGAGACTCTCGATGAATGCAAAAGTGGCATGATACCAGGAGTATTTCTCTATGAGAAGGATCCAGATACCAAACATCTCTCAGTAAAAGATACTCGACGATGGCTCGATGACATACAGGAAATACCCTATGAAAAAAGAGCAATCTACATACTTAGGGATTTTGATGAAGCAACGATAGAAGCTATGAATACGACACTAAAAATACTCGAAGAACCACCTCGACATGCCATCATACTACTCGTAGTTCAGCATAGTGAATCACTCCTCGAGACGATACAATCACGTACGATATCACTCTTACGAGTTCACAAAAGAACAAAGGAATCCACTGAACTGGAACGCTATATAAATGAGTATAACCAATGAAATATAGATGCCCTCATCTGATATATCGCAAATCAAAAGAAACTCGAGCACGAAGAAGTACTCGATATCATCACATGAATCATACCAAGTGCAGACAAAAAAAGACTAGAAAGAATAGAAGATGCGATCATTGCTCTTTTTCGCATTAATGAAACTCCTCGAAATATTATTGATGCCATATTATTAACATAATTCGTATCCAAAGAGGATCAAAAAACGATACAATAAATGAATTGTCAATGTACACATAAGGGTATATGCCATTCTCTATTTTAAAAACAATCTTCAAAGAAAAATATGCCATATATTTTGTATACAAAAATGTATCAATAACACTTTTTTTAGAAATCGCTAGATGAAATATACGACTTCTTTTGACTGTAGTCTTATTTTTCCTATATTGAAAGTATATATTTATATACTCCCCTATGGTTACTCAGAAAAAGGCATCTCCAGCAAAAAAAGCAGATACTTCTGCGAAAAAAGAAATATTTTTTTCTACAGAAGAACGACCTGGCACTCTCATCATCGTAGAGTGATCTGACTGATCTGGCAAGTCTACTCAGCTCCTCATCGCGAAAAATCTCCTCGAATCGAATGGATTCTTTTGTGTTCATAGCATATGGAACTCTTCTCTAAAGATTCATGAGATGCAAAAGCAAGTGAAAAAAAGTGACCCTCATATGCCTGCGGCAGTATTCGATACTATCTATGCTTCTGACTTTATCGAGAGATATCTTACAGAGATGCGTGGAGCACTCCGTGCTGGTATGGTAGTACTCTGTGATAGATACATGTATACTGCACTTGCCCGTGGGTATGCTAGAGGTGTTAAGATGGAGCATTTGAAGCCGTTTTATGATGCATATTTTCCTGTACCTGACCTAGCTTTTTACTTCCGTATCTCTGTAGATATAGCAGCACAGCGAGCTATCGGTCGTAATCCACTGAAGCACTACGAGGCTGGTATGGATGTACGCTATTCTGAGAATATCATCGAGAGTTTTAAAAAATTCCAAACAAAAGTCATCGAGTGATACGATATCCTCGCAGAGCAAAATGGCATCCATATAATCGATGGAACTGCGCCTGTATATAAAACTACCCCTATTTTTATCAAAGAGATTGCTCGATATTTCGAGAAAAAATATGATGTCAAACTCATGTGACCTCACTACGAATCCTAATCATACTTTATTTATAGAATTCACCTATGCGACCAAATATATCTAACTGTCATGCGCTTCCTGGAAGTCTCCTTATATTCGAAGGAGCTGATGGATCTGGTAAATCTACTCAGATTAAGCTACTAAAAAAACTTCTCGAAAAAGAATGAAAGAAAGTAACGATATCATCTTGGAAAGATGCTCCTATCCTCGGTAAATTCCTCCAAGCCAATGAAGCACTTAAGAAGTTCGATGAAAGAGTACTTCCTGAAACTAATCTCTTTCTTCAGTCAGCAGATCTCGTCTATCGTGTAGAGCGTCAGATTATACCTGCGATGAAAAAATGACATATAGTTATCATGGACCGCGGACCTCAGACACTGATTGTACGTGGGCTCATGTTGGGTATGAGTGAGCATCAGCTCAGAGATGGTCTCCTTTGGTGGAAAAACACCATATACCGTGAACTTTTTGATAAGGCTATCACTATAGAGCTCACTATCACGCTCGATGAATCTCTCAAACGCCTAAAAAAGAGAGCAATGAAAGAAAATACGAGCCTCTCAAAGGCAGAAAAAAAATCAGAATGAACACTTCTGGGACTCGACTTTATTAATAGTCTCGTCTATTCACCCGAATGAAAGAAGATGACTCGAAATGATAAAAGACTTTTTATCCATAAAACGCAAGGTGACATTATCGATACATATAAACGTGTATTCAATGAAGAAACTGGAAAACACATACAACTCACTGGCGAATGAAGCATAAAAGATGTAGAGATTGCGCTGAAGCGAAAAATCGTAGATTCTATATTCTAATAAAAAACTCTGATAATTATCAGAGTTTTTTATTGTACTCGAAAGAAAAATGACTATCATAGACTTATGTTATGACTTCTTGCATTCGAAAATTTCCTTACCTACTTACGACTCCATAAAGGACGAAGTATGCGCACTGTAGAGCAGTATGAATTTCATATTTGGAGATTTTTCTGTTTTCTGGAACCAAAACTGATAGAAGAAGTGTCTTCTCATAAAGACCTATGGCTCGATATCGTGGAAGAAAAACGTATGGAAAATCGGACACAACGAAAGATGCTTATGTCAAAGTATACATTTTGTGTGGAAGATATAAAAAAAGATGATATCGATGAATTTCGGTTAAATCTTTCGAAAGAAAATCTTGCTATAAAATCGATCAATGCTCATATCATTACATTTCGATCATGGTTTAAATATCTAAAAAAGGAAGGGATTAACTGTATCGATCCGACGAGCTTAGATCTTATACGACCAGGGGAACGGGAAGTGACATTCTTGACGAATGAAGAAATTGAGAGATTTTTCGAGAGCATCGATCAGGAATCTTTACGATGAAAGCGAGATTATGCTATATCACAGTGTATCTACTCTACAGGACTCCGTATATCAGAGCTCACCGCACTCGATAAAAAAGATATAAATCTAGATACCCAGGAATTTGCTATACGAGGAAAGTGAAATAAGATACGTGTCGTCTACCTAACAGAGTGAGCTACGAGTGCTATACGACTCTATCTGGAAAGTCGACATGATGATTTCAATCCACTCTTTATCCGACACAATTATAATGAGGAAAATATAGGCTCTATACATCTCTCAGATGAGAATGTGAGGCTCACTCGATTTTTTATCACGAATATGGTAAAAGAGTACGGTCTCAGGGCAGGCATACTGAAGAATATGCACGCCCATACTCTCAGACATAGCTTCGCGACGACACTGCTCACGAACTGAGCGGATATCCGTATCATCCAGGAACTCCTCGGACATGCATCCATCACGACCACCCAGGTCTACACCCACGTGACGAATCCGAAACTCAAAGAAGCCCACCAGAAATACCATCACTAAACTATCATGAATCTCCCCCTTCGCATAGCGAATTACATCGCCAGATATGCACCGAGCGAAAAAAAACTTAGAGAATACATAAGTAAGAAAAGTCATACTTTTCCTATATGAGATTTTTTACGAGAAAACGGATATACAGAAGAGCTCATGATAACTATGTGGGTACGCTCATTCCTCACGACTGGTATATGACTCCGCGATATAGCGAATAAACTCCTAAAGAAATGATTCCCGAAATCAAAGATAGAACAAGCCCTGAGTGAAAATGATGCAGAGATAAAAGACTGGTGAAAATATGAGACGCTCATCATGCAAAAAATAGAAAATCTACAGAGAAAATGAAAATCTCTCCAATCCATACAAATCATACTCATCGGAAAGTATCCATATTTCCGAGATGAGATACGTGAGATACTCAAGGGATCTAGTGATACAGGTAATCTGGAAAAAGAGTACGCAAAATATAAACACAAGTATAATATCACTCACCCTACAGAGAGGCAAAAACTCATCCTCGCACTCCAGAGAAAATGATATACCTATAGTGATATCAAAGATATCCTCTCATCAGATAGATTTTAAATAGAGAGTTCTTTAATAGTGCGAATACGAGTAATCTCGACTCACTTCGGGATATTTCCAGAGTATTGCTCTGGTATTACGAGATGGGAGAATCCGAGTTTTACTGCTTCAGATATACGTTTTTCGAGGAGAAATACATTTTTCACGACGCCAGTGAGTGATACTTCTCAGAGATATATCGTATCACCGAGGGATTTCCCAGATTTCGAGCTCATCATAGCAGCGACACAGGCGAGATCGACTCATGGCTCGGTGAGAGAGAGCCCTCGACCGATATTCATATAGACATCATAGCTCTCGAGCTTCGTCTCAGTGAACTTCGTCATCACAGCGATGAGGAGCTCGAGTTTTCCCTGTGGGATACCACGACTCGATCGCTTCGGATAGCCGAACTTTGTATAGGTCGTCAGCGCCTCGATCTCTATGAGGAGCGGCCTATTCCCCTCGAGAGTGAGAGTGAGTGCGCTTCACGGGAGCTTGCTCGTCGTCGCATCGATAAATTCTAGACCCGGATTCGGGATATCGATGAGTCACGACTCCTCCATACGAAAGAGTCATACCGTATCAGTGGGACCAAATCGATTTTTTAGTGCTCGGAGGATACGATAGTTCTCTGTGCGGACTCCCTCGAGAAAGAGTACGACGTCCACGAGATGTTCGAGCGCTTTCGGACCTCATATCGAGCCATCCTTCGTCACATGTCAGATGAGGATGATCGACTTCCCACTCGTCTTCGCGATACTCATAAAAACCTCTGTCATCGTCCGTATCTGAGATATACTCCCCGATGTGCCATCGAGATTATCGCTTCAGAGCACTGAGAGCGAATCTATGATAATGATACTCGCCGGATGCGACTGTATCGTAGAGACGATATCATCGAAATAACTCTCCGTGATGATATCGATACCCTCATGTCCCACAGAGAGTCTCCTCGCACGCTCAGATATCTGTACGATACTCTCTTCTCCGGAGATGTAGAGTACACTGAGATTTTTGCTATCATCTTTCATCCCATGACTCGCATACCACTCTGCCATCTGGAGTGCGAGTGTCGACTTCCCTATCCCAGGCTCTCACGAGAGGAGGATGAGACTCCCAGGAGTCATGCCACCCCCGAGGACACCATCGAGCTCACCTGACTGGCTCATGTATCGGATACTACTCTCTGTCTTTTTTGATTCTATCTTTTTAGATGCTATGACCTTCCCTGACTTTACTTTTCATTTCTGGGATTTTTCAGAGACACTCTCTTCGAGCGTGTTCCATGCACCGCAGTGAGGACACTTTCCTGACCACTTCAGACTCTGACCATGGCATGTAGTACAGACGAACATAGAGAAAAATTATGACTGTGATTTTGGAGTACGTGGAGCGCGAGGCTTTTTCAGAGCTTCTGGAGCAGGGGATTTTTTAGCGACTGGTTTTTTCGCAGGAGCAGGAGTCTCGACTGGCATTTTAGTGCTTATGCTTTTTTTTTGAGCCTTTTTCTCGAGTGCTTTTTTCGCGAGCGCTTTACCCTTTTCGAGTTCATCGATCTCGGCTTCTACATATTCTATCTCGGCTTCGAGACGATTGATACGAGTATCTTCTCTCCTATAGGCTCTCCATATCCAATATAGAGCTATAAAGAGAATTGCTATTGCGATCATACCATAATTCAATTCTTTTTGTGGTGCTGTATAGCTTATCTTGATGATCTCTTCTCGCTCATATGGAATCACATCATCCCCTTCTCATCGATATTCGAGATAGATTTTTGCTGTGATGTTTTTTATGATAGGACGAGTACGGTAGCGCTCCCATGGCTTCAGGACGGTAGTATTTTTATTCTCGAGCTGATTATAATACTGAGCTGGAGTAAGATATTTGATCACAGACTTACCTGCCTCTATTGTCTCATAGGCAAATCATTTCCATAGAACGGTAAATATACGATCTGATCCTGGTAGGACACTACTCGTTTCATCATTTATCGGGAGATAGTCCACGATTTTTTCTCAGAGAAAGACTCACTCTGGGGTACGAATACCCTCTTTTCCGACTCGTTCGAGCAATATCCCATCTTCATCATAGAGCTCGATACGTCCGAGTGGCATAATGTGAGTATTTCCACTATTTTTGACAGGCAGCGTGAATGTCACTACGAAATCTGAATCATCGAATATTATCTCACTCTCATCAGATCATAGGCGTGGATCGAGTTCCTGCAGGATTTTTTGTGTCCATTTTTTCCAGGTTGGCATATTTTTCTCCTGGGCTTTATTCGGGGCACTCTCGAGTGGGATATCGATAGCTATATCCCCGATTTCTGTATTATATATCAGCTTGCCCGGGACATTTACGAGGAGGAGTACTCAGGCACGACGTATCATCTTGACTGTATTTCATCCATCCGATGATGTATCGAGATTATTGAGAAATACAGCACCATAGTGTCATCCTGGACTGACTCATGCAGGTGGAGTGATCGTGAAGTTTACTTTTTTTTCTCATTTTCCTGGCACTGTGAAGCGGTCTGCGCCATCGAATGTAATCCAAGTAGCGAGGCTCTGTGGATCTACTCCGGAAGATGTATTGGGTCGACACTTCGGAGTACCAGCACGTACATCTGCAGTACAGTCTTCTGCAGAGAGATATATCGTATAGGACTCATTTGAGTTATTATAAAATGTGATAGTCTTTGTGGTAGCCTGTCCTGATGTAACATTTATCTCATATTTTATCGGTGAAACTGCGAGATCGATATTCGCGGCATGTACTGTATGGAATATAACACCCAAAAATATAAATACAAGGAGCTTTCTCATAGAATACAAAAAAAGAAAATAAAATCTTCCCTATAGTACAAAAAGACTCCGAAAAAGCAAAAAGTCTTCCTATACGAAAGAAGACTTTTTATAAATATATTATATAGATTAAAAATTTCACGTTACTGTTATGACTACTATATCACGATAGTCACCGGCTGGAGTCTGTCCGTTTGGCTGTGCTACTATAGAAAAAGTCATATCATCGACAGCTGTAAGAGGTTGAGCACGCGTACACGTATAAAGTGTATGATTTGTAACATTATTATTCACTTGTACATTGAGAGCACCACTATGAGTAAATCCAGGGGCAGTAGAGTCCGTAGCTGCTACAGATGAGACGAATCTATAGCTATCTGCGAATCCATCAGTAGCGAGTGAATTGATCACGATGGCACCACTCGTCGTATTCGTCATACCACCATTCGTAGAACGTGCCGTGACGGATGCACCATTGAGAGCATTGGTACCTATCTCTATATTTACTGAGCCTGTAGAAGCCGCGAGAGAAGAGAGATTACCGAGAGCGACAGTACCACTTCCAGAGATAGTCATACTTAGTGTAGGGAGGATACGACCAGTGACGACGATACCATTGATAGTACCACTCGCATTGGATCCGACGAATGTATCGTTCCAGTTAATGGGTGCTGTGAGTGCACCACTTCATACGACTGTACCAGTACCTATCTGTGAAGCATATGACAGCGATGTAGTCTGGAGAGTGAGTCCTATGATGAGTGAGCTTGTGAGGATTTTTCGACGAAGAGAACTATACATATATAGAAATAAATAAATAATGTACTATCAGTCTGCCATATAAGAATTTTCTTGTCGAGAAAAATCAATAAAAAACCCCACAAATGAGTGGGATTTTTTATTTTTTTATTTCTAATATATTAGAAATTACCTGTGACAGTGACGACGACGACATCAGAGTAGTTTCCAGCAGGAGTTTCGATAGATGGTTGAGCGCTTACAGAGAATGCGAAGTCATTTACCTGATCGAGCTGCTGAGGCTTATTCGATGTATAGAGGACATGATTTGTAGTGTTATCAGATACTTCAGTATTGAGTGATGAAGACTCTGTGAATGTAGAGTAGCTCGAATCGTCTGTACCACCGAGTGATGAGAGGAACTTATAGCTATCTGCTACCTCATCAGCTGTGAGAGAGTTGATATAAGTAGATGCATTCGATGCATTCTGGAGACCGCCGTTCGTAGAACGTGCCGTGACAGATGCACCATTTACAGCATTTGTACCGACTTCGATATTTACAGATCCAGTCGATGCTGTAGAAGAAGAGAGATTACCGAGAGCGATAGTGCCACTTCCAGAGATGACCATATTGAGTACTGGAGTCACCTGTGCTGTGACAGCGAGACCATTTACTGTACCAGTAGCTGTACCTGGGAATGTATCATTCCATGTGACATTCGTCGTGAGAGCTCCAGAGCCCTGTACGCTACCCGTACCGATGACAGCAGCATATGTACTGACAGTAGATACCATCATACCAGCCGCGAGTGCTCCAGCGAGGAGCTTATTAGAGAGAGTATGCATATTTGTATTGGTTAAAAAATTATTATGCCTAAATACTTTATCACATATTTTTTATCTTGTCAAAAATTATGATTACTTTTTTTTATAAAATGTACACTCCCTAGAAAAATATCATCCCATAGCAGACTCGTGGATATTCTATCTCTTTTTTTGCACTCTCTATAAAAGAGTAAACTATATAAAATAGAAAACTTTTGACGCCCGATAAAATATGTGCTACTCTATATATGTACTTATCTCATATCTATACATATATGTCATCTCACTCACCTATCGGCGCACATGCGAGCGCACTCATAGCCCTCAGAGCTCGCTCACTCCAGGCATACGGTATCGATCCACAGGCGCTCATGGTCACAGAGTCCCAGGCACTCATGGAGATGCCAGATGCAGATACTCGAGCACTCGCGAAGATATCTCGTGAGTCTCGAGCCCTCGCTGTCGAGAGCGAGCATGCACTCATCGCAGCCTAGTCATAGAGCAGATGAATCCTCCGATATGGAGGATTTTTTAGTGACAAAGCAGTCCTTTGATTAATCCATTAAAACAAGTACTGCTTTTTTCATATCACTCTCTCGTACTATGATGCCTAATTCATGATACGTAGAAAGCACCTGAATAATATTGATACCGTGAAAGACTAATCGCTTCGTAACAGCATAAAATAATCATGGTGTCGATATCTCAGCATCAGCTAACTCACCCGTCACCAGTCACAATCCTGAAACCATCAGTATTCTCGAATGACTCGGAAATCTCTCTTCTATAGACTCTATCAAATCGTGCGTAAATATTATATCAATCTCATGTACTCACTCTACTACAGTAAAAAAATGTTTATCACTTTTACGATGTTCCACCATAAACTGTGTTATGAGTTCAATATTTTTCGGTGTGCGTGCGAGAGTCAGAATGGATAAATTCATCCTGGTAGATATTTTTCTGAGTCAATGACTCATAGGACTGATAGCGTTTTGGGTAAAGCCATCAAAACGCGAAAGCGCCATTTTAATGGCATGTATGGATACATTTTTTCCTAGCTCTCGCTGTATATATGGCTGAATATGCTCAGAAAAAGCTGTGAAATTTAGGTATCAGTAGATTATAGCTTCCTCTAAAAATGGCTTCTCTATAATCATTTCAGATAGTATAATTGATAGTTTTCTCATAAATTTTTGTTACATATATAACATATAAATATAAAACTATAACATTTTAGTCAGTTTTTTGATTTATGCAAGGATCTCGATAAAAGTCATTCACTACCTCAATAACTTTCCAATCTATGACCAATTCAGGTAACGAACATTTACTACTCACGCCAGATATTCCAGAGGAGTATATATTAGATACAGATGATATTGATAGTATTTATATTGCGCAACGATACCTATTACAAATGCTGGCACATTTACGGAGTGGAGGTAGTGCCAACATTACAGTCTATGATACTCCAGAGTTAGATCAGTTATTGAATCTCTACAGAAAACAATGATTAATAACAGAATCTGAGCATAACAGAATGCAAGACAATATGCTACTAATACCACCAGAACACTATACACCAACATGATATATAACTGGTAGAACTTATGATTGGGGGAAATATGTAGATAGTAGATGAGGACTATTGGAGTACCAGTCTTGATCTATATCAAAAGAGGTGAGATTACTACTCGGAAGTCTTGGTAATTTTCCTGGATGAATACGCATTAAGTGATATAAGGTTACCAATGCGATGATGCGATTTAAGGAGCTCATAGAAGAAATTAACCCCAATACCCAAACAGTAATAAGTGATGTAAATGACTCTATTCTTGCAAAAGAATTATGATGAAAATCTTTTTTACATGACTGATATTTTACAGATGGAGAAAAGAAAGCATACTGAATCCCTGAAGGTAGTTTTATCAAACATTCGGAGTGAACATTAGGTCTAGCCAATGCTATTAGTGGTCTCAAGAAAAAGTGAATATTCTCCTATGCCTGCAAACCTGTACTAGCAGCATCCTGAGAATGAATAATATTACTTAGAAGTGATAGTGAACTTAGTGATTTTATCTCAGGATATACCTTTCCATTCTGAGATATAGTTTTAGAAGAACTTATAGATCTCGCGTCCCTATCCGTAGTTATTCCTGAACTCTGAGAAGATCCCCTCTCTTTAAGCGTCCAATTTCAGGACGGAAAGTTAATGTGACAACCAACAGTGCAAATAACTCATAATTGAGAATTTCAAGGGAATATTCGTATGTCAAGATCTACCATCAAAGAAAAGAATTTGGATAATCTCACTTCAATCATATACACTAGGTCGGAACGAATGATTGATAGGCTATGACTTACATGAAGTTGATGATTTGATTACCTAATATCTAAAGCAGGTACTCCATACTTTATAGATCCGAATCTCTGAAGAGATACCTGAGCACTTCCACTTAGAACATTTGACAAAATATTTTGAAGTGAAGAACAAAATGTAATGTTTGTAAAATTACCCGCTCATTGAGTAAAGGATTTAGAGGAATTTCAGAAATACGCTAACGAAGCATGAGTCCAAATTTTTTCAGCTGATACCAATAGGGGTATAATACCTACAACATTTATATCTGAGAGACACCTATCAGTGATTATCGTTGCTGATGAAATAACTCAGCTCTGAAGTTGGTATGAAAAAATCCAAACTAAATTACAATGATTAATTAATCAGAATAGTAAAAGTTGAAGGCTTATACAAACCACTCAATGAAAAGTACTATACACAACACTACATGCAATTAACTAAATGAAAAATATGAATAATTTATACTCTTTTACCTCAAAGATAGAATGACCTCTTGTTCTCATTTTATCATGAACACATTGAAATGAGAGCTCTTGAATCAATGCAGTAAAAAGGATTATTCGAAAGCTAAAAAATTGAGAGTTATTACTTAGCAAATGAGTACTAATGTTAATATCTTGAGTCAACGAAGTAGCTATTAGGAATAATATACGTTGAGTAAAAGAAGATAATATCGGCATTCTGGATATGAATCGCTTTTTCCGTTCCAATCCTCCAAAAATGGACTGATACGAATATGAGAGATCTAGGGAGATCATGCCAGTAATTGAGAGTGCTGATTACCTCCTAGATCTCCACTCAACTTCCTGACCCTCAGAACCATATTCATTTGCTGAGAATGATAGCATTAGTCTTGCTGAGAAGCTCTGAATATGACACATCGTTTCATGATGGTGACAGATACAATCTTGGGATGGATCTGAGATGACAGATTCTCCACTTTCGGGTGATATCGAGTCATATGCTACAGCACATTGAACGATTGGAATCACATTTGAATCAGGGAATCATGATGCACCAGATGGGGAAGAAAATGCATATCAAATTGCACTTAACTTCATGACACAGACATGAATATTGGATGAAAGTCATTACAAAAAATTAAGCCAAAATACCATAAAAATACATATGACTCGAGTATACAAGTGACTCAACGATATCTTCACCTATGCCTTTCAAATAAAATCAAATTTCATGCCACTCAAAAAATGAGCTCTCATATGACATGATGGAAATATCCCTGTAATAGCACCAACTGATTGCATACTCGTCATGCCAACACTAGATAAGAATTCAACTAATATGGCTACAGGAGAAAAAAATAAAAATATATTTCAAATATGACTTCATACAATTAAATAATTTATTTTTATCATCATTTACTTATATGAAACAATCTCTCACTGCTATAGAACAATCTCGAGTAGAAAAATGAAGGTCTCTAGAACGAGCTTGAATAGTATGTTATCCTGAAAGATTTGAGAGGGATGCAACTACATGAGATATCAAGTCTCGTGTAGAACATCTTTTACCCTCGCAACTCACGCAAATTGATATCAATACTGCACAAAGAGCATCGATAGCATGAAGAATTGTATGAAGACGGCGACATGGAAATATCATGTTTCTTGATATCCAAGACCAATCATGACAAATTCAGGTAGGACTTACTCGAGAATCTCTAATTCTGTTAGCAGACTGACGAGGTGATGCAAGTAATAATTATACCATCGATGCAACAAATCTGACTAGTTTCGATATTGTAGATAAATATTTTGATGTTGGTGATTTTATTGGAGTATCTGGAATTACATTTAAAAGTCAGCGCGGTTTTCCGGCTATGATGATGGAGCATGTTCAGCTACTCTCAAAATCAATCAGCCCACTTCCAGAAAAACACCATTGATTACAAGATACAGAATCAAGGTATAGAAAACGCTACCTCGATATATTAAATCCGGAGATACAAGCACGATTAGTGCGTCGAAGTAGGTATTTTTCGAGTATGCGACGCTTTTTTGAAGATGAGGGATTTCTAGAACTTGATACACCAAGACTTGAAAACACGACATGATGAGCAGATGCTCGACCATTCGAAACGCACTATAATGCCTATGATAGTGAGGTATTTCTCCGCATATCAGCATGAGAGCTCTGGCAAAAAAGACTCATGGCAGGTGGATTTGAAAAAACATTTGAGATTGGCCCAGTATTTCGTAATGAGTGAGTCTCCCCTGAACATGCGCAAGATTATATGCAAATGGAGGTTTATTGGGCATATGCTGACTACAATGATATGATGTGACTCATAAAAAATCTCTACCTAGATGTCATAGATAAGACATATTGAAAAAGGAGATTTTCTATCCATGGACATGAGGTAGACTTTGATCTGGAATGGCAAATTCTAGATTATCAAGAACTGATAAGAGAAAGAACTGGTATTGATATATTCAGCTCAACAGAAGAAGAAATGATAGAAAAACTCGAAAACCTATGAGCACACTATGAGGCGGATAATAGAGCGCGTCTCGTGGATTATCTCTGGAAGTATATAAGAAAAAATATTACCGGTCCTGCATTTCTTATCAATGAGCCGAAATTCACGAGTCCACTCGCAAAATCTGATGTACATAATCCAGATATAACTCATAGATTTCATATTATCATCGCATGAAGCGAGGTATGAAACTGATATAGTGAACTCAACGATCCGATAGATCAACTTGAAAGATTTGAAAAACAACAAGCAATGAGAGATGCATGAGATGATGAAGCACAAATGGCAGATTATGAATTTATAGATATGCTGAAACATGGAATGCCGCCAACTGCGGGTTTTTGAGTATCAGAAAGACTGTTTGCATTCCTCGAATGACTGCCAATACGCGAATGTCAGACCTTTCCCTATGTACGCCGAAAGTAGGATTTCTCCCCATATCGTACAACTCTCGTATACAAAAATCACCACTTTTCCTACATCTCCACTTCCCCATCAGAAAACGTCTCTGTGATGGCTCTAGCAAAAGGAGAAAAAAATTTGACACATATATACATATACGATATCATACTCATGCGAATATTCTCATAAATTTTATGGATATGACTATGGATAAACTCGACCATCAAAACACCCATCAGAAACAACCTCGTGAGGTGATGGAGCAGGTACAAGCAGAGCTCACGAAGCTTCTCAGCGCAGTTTCTGAAAATAGTAGAAAATTCGCAGCCGCAGCACTCACAATCATGACACTCTCATGAACTGCACATGCTGAAGATGCTACGAATAAAATCGCTCTCAATAGCACTCCCTCCGCCTCCGTCCCTACGGCGGAAAAAGGGGGATGACAAATAGTCACTCTAAAGAATGGTAAAACTATGAGTTTTTATGAAATTTCTCGATTATCATGAGCAGAAAAAGATGATATTTTAGATAACCAGATAAAAGCATCACAAAGAGAACGATTTGATGAATGGGAATTAATGGCGGCGAATCAGAGAATCGAAGAAAAAAAGTGAGTGGAGCAAGCGGCGAATCAAGAAGAGAAGAAAATTGATACGAATATACAAGCGGCGAATCAGGAAAAAAATAATTACACAGAAAAAAAAGAAGCGGCTATAAAGGAAATTCTTATTAAAGCACCAACCCTGCTGAAAAAATATGAATCTGATATAAAAAATGGATCTAAGCTTAATCAAAAAGATAAAGAATTACTCGAATATATAAAAAATATAGGTAAACCTGAAGACATTATAATAAGAATAGAAAAACTATTGAAAAATCCGCGAAATTTTGCATAAAAAAAGAAAAAATGATACCATAGTATTACTTGGTATCATTTTTTATGCTCGTATACGAAAAACTGGGTGAGTGATGATCTGGAGATATAGATACCCTCCAGCAAAATCCCAATATCCCGAAAGACATCACCGATAAACTCCAGAAACTCGGCTTCCAGGTGGATAGTGAGACTTTTTCACGTATAGTATCGGCCAATCAGAAAGATATTTTCACCCAAGACCTCTCCGCAGCACTCATAAACCCAGCGGAAAAAGGACGCATTGAGCAATTGTATCTAAAGGGGTTTTGACAAATAGTCACTCTAAAGAATGGTAAAACTATGAGTTTTTATGAAATTTCTCGATTATCATGAGCAGAAAAAGATGATATTTTAGATAACCAGATGGATGATATCCCATTAAAAGAATATCAAAATTGGCGAAAATGAATGAAAGAAGCGGCGAATCAAGAAGAGAAGAAAATTGATACGAATATACAAGCGGCGAATCAGAGAATCGAAGAAAAAAAGTGAGTGGAGCAAGCGGCGAATCAAAAAACAGAGAAAGAGAAAACAGAGTATGAAGCGGCTATCG
>CAZQUZ010000002.1:0-12282 GCA_964596675.1 uncultured Candidatus Peribacteria bacterium | reverse complement strand
CAAGCGGCGAATCAAAAAACAGAGAAAGAGAAAACAGAGTATGAAGCGGCTATCGAAAAAGCAAAAGCTATAAATGGAGCGCTTCAATCTTCCACCAACACCATCCGCTCAATATCACCAGATATAGAGAAAAAAGCTCTCGCCGAAGCAGCGAAAAATCCTCCGAAAGAGCTCGGAAGTCTACCACCAGAGCAATATGGCGAATATAAAAATCTCATCCTCGCAGACTATACTATCAGCCATGCGAACGAGATAGAAAAATCCCTCAATGTAAAGGATAGAAAAGCATTCAGCAAGTCTGTAGATGAGATGAGCGACATCATCTGACGTAGACCGCCGAACTGGCCAGAAATCGTAGAGACCCGAGGTGGACTCGTCCTCGGTGAGCGCCGTGACGAGATACGCTCTCTCGGTGAGCGCTATATCCGCGATGGATACGATGAGTCCGTCGTCTGGGATAGTCAGAGTCGGTCTCTGATATTTCGAGGGAGAGATGGAGAGAAAATCATCGATACTGCACCGATACCTCCACAGGAGCGTATCACACAGGCTGGTATATCTATATCTCGTGAAGCCCCTCCGAAGAGATACTCACCTATAGAGACGTCTCATGAGCGGCTCGATCGAGATACGACGAGCCAGCTCGATACTATCGCATCAGAGACAGGGAGATTCGCTGGTCGTATCGATAGTACGAGTGATGATGCGATAGCGTCGAATATGCGTATAGCGCGCCAATCTCCGAATACGAAAAATAAATTTATCTATACGTATAGCGCGCTCGATACGAAAAAAAAGGCGCTCGAAGCGAGTAAAGAAAATGCCCTGGCAAATAAGGAAATCGCCGAAGCAAATGCACTCGAATGAGATATCAGAGAAACTGAGAGACAGATAGAAGCCGTAGAAAACCTCGCCAAAGAGTATGAAAAAAGCTTAAAGACGATAACAGAAGACAGCGAAAATACCAAAGAAGATGCCTTCGACTCCACTGCCCGCACGAATCTCGACTGGCTCACGAGCGAGGATACACTCTTCCAGCGTATGTGACCAGATGGGAATCGTGCACTCTACCGCATGATAGATGCTATGAATAGATGAAGAGATCCTGCGAATCAGATATCTCTCTCGACCTCAGTACTGAGTATAGTAGATAGGCAAAAACTCCAAGAATCCTATAAAAAACTCGGCTGAGATATGAGCACACTCAGAGATGGCGATAAGATACGCGACTTCCAGCGACAGATATCCACCGCCGTCGAGAAGCCCGTATGAGCACCAGGCAGCATAGAGTCACTCCTCATGACGCCTGAGACAAAAGCGAAAACACCAGAGAACTCAGTGAAAAAGATATAAAAAGTATTGACTTCTCTCTCTCTCTTTAACTATAGTGATATCGCCTAATACTGGGTACTTTTTCGAAAAAGGAGTATTATCATGTCAGCCAAATTAGCTGCAGTAAGAACTGTTCCGACTTCATTTGAGTCAGAACAAATACGAGGAAAAATTAAACAAATTGACCTCACTCTTGCACGACAAAAAATGATGAAACAACTCGGTTGGACACAAGAAAAATGTGACCAAATTGAAACCGAATATAAGGCATTCATTTATTTGAACTATGTGCACCCTCAAAAAACCCTCGTCCCGAGTCACGATGTCGATCAGATGTGGCATGCACACATTCTGCAGACTCGTAAGTACCAAAAAGATTGCATGGATAATCTAGGATTCTTCATGCATCATACTCCGTACGATGGAACAAATCGTATCACACAAGAAGATCGTGAATTTACTCGCGATGCATATAATTCGCTCAGCATTTCATACGATATGCCAGCTGAATGTTCTGGTGATACAACTTGTGATAGTGGCAACTAGTTAAACTCTCTATCATTTATTATCGGGAAAGCTTGTACTTTCCCGATTTTTTCATATATTTTATCTTATGATTCGCATTATTCCCATTACATCAACAGAAGAAATTCACTCTTTAATTAAAATACTTAAAGAATCACAAATTACAGATATATGATTGTGAAATATGCTAATTGAACCCGATGAATTTATAGAAAAACCGCTAGACTTTTATCTATCTAATAGAACATTTACTGATTATTATCTTTGCTTAAAAGGAGAATCTATTATAGGATATGCCCGATTAGGACTAACATATTCATGAAAAAAAAGAATGCGACATAGGTATAGCCTCTGACCTTTCTATATAACACCAAAATTTAGATGATATGGATATGGTGTGATATTTTTAGATTTAATCATATCTGCTATAATTGAGCATAGTGCAGAGAGATATATTAGTATCATCCTACAAGTAAATACTGAAAATGTATGAGCTATAAAAACATATGAAAGATGTAACTTTCATATTATAGGCAAAGAAATAAGTCATCTAAAATTATGAGAGAATTTTACAGATTGCTATATCATGCAAAGAATAATAGAAAAATCTAAGTAGTGTGCTCACCGTTTTTCCTTGCAATTTACAGAAAAAGTATATGATGTGTAGTATATCGTATAATATACTTCTATGCCTCTTACACGTACACACATAGCGTTTCTCGGGATTATCAGTATTTTTACTGGTATAGTCGGACCTGGGGTATATGCTGGGAGTACTGTACTCTCATATCTCATGACAGACATGAGAGCGATAGCATATATCATGCTTATCGTATTGATACTCGCATTTTTCTTCGCTGCGATGCGAAAATGGAAACTCTACCGAATGTGCGTGATACTCATCGTACTCTGAGTGATCATACTAGGTGGGATGACTATCTTCACTCCTCTCGAGAGTATAAAAACTGGTGATAGCATCTCTGGGATGAGCTGGGCATGGATATTTCTCATCATCGGTAGTATACTACTCGCTACGAGCTATAAGGCTCGCGATATTACCACAGAGGAGAGCTCATTTTCAGATGCTATAGATACAGTCATCGGCATGGTATGAGGCTTTGCTCTCGCATGTATCGCGGGCATACTCATACTCTCATCACTCTCATATTTCGGACGGGGTCAGAGTCACGATATCATACGAGAGCTCTATACGAGTGGAGAAGTACAGATACAGAGTGGTGGTATAGTAGTCTCTCCTGCTTCTACGGATTTACCATTTGTAGACTATGAGAGAGCGAGTGATACATTCCTGAGTATCACGAGCACTGGGAATGAGCGGACATGGAGACTCCAGTCGAAAAATCATACCGAAACTGGTACTCTCATCGATGGGCGGTCTCCATTTCTCATATGAGATATACTCTATATGAGAGATGTAGAGTGACGAGTATACTCATGAGCGACGCTCATGCTCGGCTCACGCGTATCGAACGAGTGAGATGTCATACTCCAGAGAGATGAAAAACGCATGGTCGCGAGACATAAAGATGGACTCCTCATCACTCCAGATGCTGGTGGCATCCTCACTCTGCCGATAGCGCTCTCACGTGATGCTACATCTATAGCATGGACCATATCGAAAAATACGAAAAAATACATCATAAAAGATGGTGTGCCCTTCGGAACAGCATATGATGTTATATATGCACTCGATACTTCTCATACAGGAGATACGACACTCGCACTCGTCCAGTCATGAAGCGACATACTTATTATCAAAAACTGAAACTCACTCTCTCTGCTGACTCCTGAGTATCTCACAGGTTCATATCAGTCGAATGGAGCAAATTTTCTCATAACAAGTGATAAAAATGGTATAAAGAAAGTGCATCATGATATGGTCGCAGTATCGAGAGATCTCGAGGAAGTACGTGAGACATTTCTCGAAAAAGATGGGGGATCATATGCATACTTCGGACGACCTCTCGGAGAGAAATATTATTGCCTCTTCACACGATATAAAGGAAATCTCTGTGGTATCGAAGCCTATATGAATCCGATCGTCGGAGCAGATGGGGGATCTATCATATTTGCTGGGAAAAAAGATGGCATATGGAGCATCTATAGAAATACTGATACTGTCATCAAAAATACGAACTATACACAAGAAGATATATCTTATGACTATGCCCACTATGATGCGACGAATCCTCGTACGTATCTATTTATCATCTATGATAAAAACACTCGTACATACACATATCTAAAAAATGGTACTATACTCCCATGAGTATGGGATGATGTGAGTACAGATGTATCATTCGGATATGATAATCATATCCTCACAGCAGCGAAAGATGAGGCTGGATGGCATATTATAGAACTCTAGGAGGAGGATTTTGGAGAGAGTTTTTTGATGAGCTCTGTTTTTTTATGAGCATCATAGAGTGCTCCGTACATATATGGTAGGAGTGTGAAGTGTACGAATCTCGACTCATGTGCGAGTGCGAGAAAACCATCGATATCCAGAGTAAAGACTCGTATCTTTTCTCAGGCATCAGGATTTTGCTGTGGTCTCCGTCGCTCACAGCCATATGCTATGTAGAAATACGTATACACGATGAGGTTCGCTGAGCCCTCTGAGACGATATAGAGCTCATAATCATCACTCTCATATCCTGTCTCCTCGAAGAGCTCACGCCTGGCACACTCGAGAGGATCTTCATCTACCGTATCGAATGCCCCTCCAGGAAGACCGATAAAAATCCCCTCTCGTGCGGGCTGCTCCTGCTCGGTCATGAGGATACGACCATCTGGGAGTATACCGATGACGAAGGCTCCATCCCTGAATCGTGACCGCTCAAATCGAGTGATCGTCCCATCATAGAGCTCCTGATCCCACTGGTATATATCCATACGGATTCAGGAAAATACTTTCTCTGCATGTGCTGGGATACGTGAGTCCATATTAGGCAGATTTTTTTAGAGGTTCGAGGCGCATGTAGAGTGGTTCTCACTTTTCTGATACCGAGAATCCATGTTCTAGTTCCCATCCTTTACCGACGCCGATACGGGCGAGGAGTTCTCGCATTTTCTCCTCGAAAAATGGAGAGAGATTATACGCGAGATGTGCGAGTCCGACCATGATAGTCGAGAGTGTCTGATCGAGTGTGAGTCTCTCTGAGTCTATAGTCGGATCGAGCTTCCATGGCTTCATAGTATCGATATATTGATTGAGCTCCGTAGCGAATGCGAAGCTAGAGTCGAGGGCTCACTTCATATCATAGACCTGCATATACCACATATACTTCGACATGTAGTCATCGCGCTTGCCTGCTATCGTCGCATCCTCATAGCCACTCACCTTTCATCATTCGAGCTTCAGTGCAAGGGTGAGAGAGCGATTGAGGAGATTTCCGAGATTGTTCGAGAGTTTCGCATTGTACTGGAGGATGGCTTCACTCTGGTCGAAGTCACCATCTTCCCCGATAGGAAATGCACTAAATAGATAGAGTACCATCATATCACGACTATACTCCTCGGAGTATGCGACTGGATCTATGACATTCCCGATAGACTTCGACATCTTCTGTCCATCGACCGTGAAGTGTCCTGTCACGAGGAGCTGAGATGGAGCCTCATATCCAGCGCTCCATAGCATCGCTGGCCAGTATATCGCATGGAATCTGACGATGTCTTTACCGATGACATGGAGATCTGCAGGCCACCATCGAGAAATACCTGAAGCATCTGTTTGAGGCATTTCTCGACCTACATCAGTGGCACACACGGTGAGATAGTTAAAGAGTGCATCATACCATACATAGGTCACTTGCTCAGTATCAAATGGGAGAGATATGCCGAATTTATTGGTCTCACGAGAGATAGAGAAGTCTTCGAGTCACCCTTTCACGAACTCACGTACCTCAGCATATCGACTATGAGGCGTGATGAAGTCTGGATGCGACTCATAGAACTCGAGGAGGCGGTCTTGGTATTTCGATAGGCGGAAAAAATAATTTTTCTCCTTGAGTTGTTCGAGTGGCTTATTCGGATGGTCGGGGCAGATCATGACTCCATCTTTCTCGATGAGATCGGAGTCTTTCTTAAATGCCTCACATCATACGCAGTACTTGCCCTCATAGACTCACTCATAGATATCCCCCGCATCGAATGAACGCTGGAGCACCATCTGGACGAACTCCTGGTGCCTCGGCTCTGTCGTACGGATAAAGTCTGTATACTCGATGTCGATACCATCCCAGACGGCACGGTGACGCTCTGCCATCATATCTGCATATGCCATCGTCTCCATACCCTGCGCGGCTGCAGACTCCACGACTTTCTGAGAGTTCTCATCGACTCAGGTAGAGAACTTCACTATCTTCCCTTCGAGACGCTTCGCACGGGCTATCGTATCTGCGAGGAGGGATGAGTACGCATGTCCGATATGAGGGATACCATTCGAGTAGTATATGGGTGTCGTGATGAAAAAATGTGTATCTGACATAGGTAAGAAAAGATGGAGAGATTATAACTGGACTTTCGAAAAAAACAAATATACTACCATAAAAAGACTATGAACTCACCTGCAGCACGGAGCCATCATCGCATCAAGCAAATAATTATAGCTATAATTATTTTGATAATAGGAGTATTGCTGTGAAGATACTCATTTTCATCTGATACTGTCACCGATAGTCCCCTATGAGATGAATCGAGTGGCATAAGGACCCTCAGTGGGTATGCATTTACGAATCCACTCCTCGAGTGTGAAAATAATGGCTCTTTCGCGAAGCAAAAGTATCTCCCATTCGAAAAAGAGATTATCGCGCGTATAGAAAAAGAGATTATAGAAAAAAATCCTGATACACATCTCTCCGTCTATTTTCGTAATCTGAACAATGGACCCTGGTTCGGTATCGCTGAAGATGAGGCATTTCTCCCTGCAAGTCTCATGAAAGTCACACTCATGATGAACTATCTAAAGTGGTGGGATGAAGATAAGAGTATACTCTCTCGCGAAGTCGAGATACCGAAGGAGTGAGAAGTAATCAATCAACTCATACCACCAAAAAATTCACTCATACCTGGCAATACCTACACTATCAGTGAGATGCTCTATAATCTGATAGTCTACTCAGATAACATGGCAGCTCGATGACTCCTAGCCACACTGCCATACGATCGGCAAATGCAACTCTTCCGAGACCTGAGTATACCACTTCCCGAATGAAGTGCAGACTATAGTATCACTGTAAAAGAGTATGCATCATTTTTTCGCATGCTCTATAATGCCTCATATCTCTCACAGGAAGCATCTGAGGCATGACTCAACCTTCTCTCACAGTCAGTATTTCGAGATGGGATCGTCGCATGAGTACCGAGTGATATACATATCGCACATAAATTCTGAGAACGGGAATTTTCTGATGAAAATGGAGTCACAAAAAATCAATTCCATGACTGTGGTATCATCTATCATCCGACCTATCCATATCTGCTCTGTATAATGACTCGAACTGAGACAGAAGATATAAACACGCTTTCACATATCATATCAGAGAGCTCAAAGATTATTTTCGAAGAAATCAATGCACTGTATCCTTATAAAAAATAATCCCAGCTTTCGCTGGGATATTTTATTATCTGTGGCTCCCCGAGTGGGATTCGAACCTACGACCTACCGGTTAACAGCCGGTTGCTCTACCGCTGAGCTATCGGGGAGTGGAGACAACGGGCACATATTATGAAACTTGAGATGAAAGTCAAAAATTTTTTCACTTTTTTCTCTTTCTCCCTAGAATGGGTCTGACCATAGTTCTCAAAAAAACATGAATCATCTCAATATACACATAGAATCCTACGAGATACACGGCGATATCATACTGTGAAATATCCATATGATCATAAATATGGATGATCGCATCGCGATAGTATGACCCAATGGTGTGGGAAAAAGTACATTTCTCCGTATCCTCTCAGGTCAAATCCAGGAATATAACGGAACGATAGAAAATATCGGTGCCATCTCTCTCGGATATCTCGAGCAGATACACTTCATGGATGAGTCCAAGAGCGTGCGTGATGAGCTCCGAGATGCCTATAGCGAGATACGTGCGCTCGAGAAGATTATCGAGCGAGAGGAGCAAAATCTCGCAGAAACCGGAGAATATGAGGCATATACTGAGGCTATAGAAACATATAAACTCATCGGCTGATATACCTATGAAAATGAGATAGAGCGTGTATCGCGTGGGATAGGGATATACCATCTACTCGATCGGACACTGAGTGACGTATCGGGTGGGGAACGGACGAAGATAGCACTCGCGAAGACACTATTATCGCGTCCAGGATTTCTCCTCCTCGATGAGCCGACGAACTTCATCGACCTATGGAGCGTAGAGTGGCTCGAAAAATATCTCCAGGATACATGGCGATGATGATATGCTATCGTCTCACATGATAGAGAATTTCTCGATGAGACTGTCACGAAAGTCATCGAGATCACCGGACCGAAAGGCACCATCACCACTATAGGGAACTACTCCGACTCAGTCAGGGAAAAACGACATCAAAGATCTATAGTAGAAAAAGACTATGAAGAGCAGCAGACCCTCATCGCTACAGAAAAATCCCTAATCAATCGATTCCGAGCGGGGTCTCGTGCAGGATTCGCGAAGAGTCGAGAGAAGATGCTGGACCGCATAGAGATCATCGAAAAACCTGAGACCATCCGAGAAGTCGACTTCCGATTCGAAGTGCCAAAAGAAAAAGCTCCAGAAATCCTCATCAAACTCGAAGAGGCATTTATAGGACGAAGTGAACCTCTCTTTTTCATACGGGAAGCCACCCTCTCGGCTGGTGAACGTATCGGCATAGTGGGTGAGAATGGCGTAGGAAAGAGCACATTTATAAAGACGATACTCGCGAGCCTGCCAGATACTGATATACAGAGTTCTATCATCACGAAGAGTAAGCCTGTACATGAAATGATCCATGATGACACGATGCCAGAAGATATCATCAGCATAGGCTCGATATGACAGGAGTCACAAAAAATCAAAATCCTCGAGTGATATCTCCATGTCGCGAAGACGATATCCGTCGGATACTATTCTCAGATGCACGAGAGCCTGACGACAGGTATGACGATAGCCGAGAACTTCACATCACATGGACTCCCCTACTCTTCCGAGCGTATCGGTGGCATACTGAAGTCATACGGATTCGGCTACCATGACGGAGAGAAAAAAGTATCCTCGCTCTCAGGATGAGAGCGCTCTCGTCTCCTCTTCGCGATACTCTCACAGAGCCCATACCACCTCCTCATCCTCGATGAACCGACGAATCATCTCGACTATGATACGAGAGAGTCACTCGAACGAGCACTCAGACGATATGAGTGAGCTATACTCTTTATATCGCATGACAGATACTTCGTGAATAAGCTCGCGACTAAACTCTGGATCATAGAAGATGGTGACCTTATCGTATCCTACGGGAACTACGAAGACTATCGATACAAAAAAGAAAAAGGAATCAATCTCGATATGTCACTCTTTGATGCCGATGGCGAGATGAATCTCGTCCTCGAGGAAAAACTCGGGTCCACAGAGGCTCGTCGCATCAGAGAAAAATTCGCACGAAAGAAAAAAAGAGGAGACTAGGCTCCTCTTTTTTTCGAGATAATCAGTCCTGTTACTGTATAACAGTGATATAGTAATTCATCGATGGGACATCGATAGTTCCTGTCGATTCGTTACAGAATTTTGCCTCAACTGTACCAGCAGCTGATACTCGTGCATAGGTGATAACCATACGATCAGCTAGTGCCGATGCTGGAGATATTACAACACTTCAAGTTGTTAGAGCATTCGGCACAGAGAATATCTCGAGTCCACAAGTTATCGTATTTCTCGATGCAACATCCTTTGTGACTGTTGCTCGTATGATAGCATTGAGCTGGGTACCATTCGTACCGAGCTTCACTGTTCCCTCGACACGGAGTTTAGCACTATTCGTCGTACTACCGATAGAGATATTGCCATTCGAGAAGATACGCATACGCTCACTCGGAGCAGTATCTGTGGTAACATTGCGTGTAGCGAATACGAGGTCTCACTGGGTATTTCCAGTAGTACTCGTAGTAAGAAATCCTATCTCAGCTGGTTGAAATGATGTCCCAGTATTATATCCGAAACCTATGGTCTGTATAGAATTCGCACGATTTTCTTTACCACCTATCATGAGATATGGGGTACCAAAAGCTGTCACCATACTACCATCTGCACCACGCATACCACGCTCGATACGCATCATACGAGATGTAGAACCCGTAGTACCACTATATGAGAGGACGAGACGCATATCTGGAATGGATGTTCCCATACCGATATTTCCACCGCCAGTGATTGCCTGTAGTTGTGAATTATATCAGATATTTACATAAAAGTACTCGACATGATTGGCTGGCACAGTGAGAACTTTTTGCCATGGAGTAGGAGTCACACCATCAGCGAGATAGAGTCCACTACCATAACTCGATGCACCACCGAACCATCGACCACTTCGAGCAAAGAGTGGAGCATCACCACGAGCACCGAGTGCGATCTGATATCCATAATTTGTACCACGAGCCGTCATGGTAAATGAATTATTCGGGCTCGCAGAGAGCCCTGTTGCTGGATCTGCTACAGCACAATCATACGGAGAAGTTCCTGATGATCCATTATAAGAACATATTCCGCTCACTCCATCTTCTTTAAAGTATGGAGCATTAAATCATGCACCATTTCCATCACTCACGACGAATGACTGCTTCGTAGGGAGTTGGAAATATTTATTAAAATCGTATCGGATAGTGCGTCATGCAATATTCGGATCTGGAACGGGCGCTGGAGTACTACGCCCGAGACCATCATATACTACTACATCACCATTCGATACTGGGACGACATTACCATTTGCATCGATACCGAGTCCTACTGCAGAACCAGTATATACGGTAGAGTTATTATTTACACGAGGGAGCCTGAGTCCTGTGACTCCATTTGTGCCACTATCGATATTCATTCTTGCAGTGAGATTTGTACCAGTACCGACACCGATATTTCCACCATTTCCATAGATCCAGTTTCAGATATTGAGCTGATTGGATGCTGTAGTAGATGTGAGCTGAGCACTATTACCGATGGCGATATTATTCGCACCCGACGTGAGTGATGAGGCAGCACTATTACCGATGGCGATATTATTGGATGCTGTAGCAGCATAGAGGGCAGCATTACCGATGGCGATGTTATTCGATATAGCACTTCCTGCGACAGCGAAGAGAGACTCATATCCGATCGCGATATTCTGATTTCCTGTACTGACATTAAACATCGATCTCGGACCGATAGCAGTATTTCCTGTACCACTCGTGACAGAGAATGCAGACTGAAAACCGAGAGTCGAGTTCCAGCTTCATCCAGCATTATTACGCAGAGCTTCCATACCGATACCGACATTATTTCATCCTGTAGTATTCGAGCGAAGTGATGCATACCCTACAGCGGTATTTTGGTCACCATCACTGAGAGTAAAGAGTGACTCTGCTCCGATACCGACATTCTCATTGGCATCAGCGAGTGTAGAGCGGAGAGCGCCGAGACCGAGTGCGACATTATTTCTCTTTCGAAAATGGAGGAGTGATGAGCTCACTGTCGTACCAGACCATACTTCGAACTTACTCGTCGCACCTGTAGAGCCGATAGCAGCATTGGTACCATTATCGAAAAATTGGGAGATATAGAGTCCGATACCCCCTGTTCCAAACTTCGGAAGGTAGTTCTGAGTTCCTCATGTGATACCACTCGCTGTAGTAGTACCAGAGAATCCTGTCGTCCATGTAGCGAGACCATTCGCATCAGATGTCAGTACTTTACCGAGACCTGGAGAGCCTCATCAGATAGTCACCTGACCTGAGAGATAGAGATTGTTCCATCGCTGTGCTGTAGAACCGATATCCCTGTATATGAGTGGTGCTGCGACATCTGGAAAGAGTGAACCTGATATAGAGACATTATTCACAGTACGATTTACTATAGTATCAGTGATAATTTTCCCATTTACTGTAAGATCTCCAGATATGAGTGCAGAGCCAGAGAGCTCGAGCTGAGCTGTCGTAGGATTCGTCACACCGATACCGAGACGACCTGCTGATGTCAGAACCATTTTTTGGGTATTATTTGTACGAAAACGAACATCACTATTATTTGTACTACCGAGAAAATTTGGCGCTTGTAATACATTTCCATACAAAGACCAAAGTCCTCATGACAATGATATATTCCCATCAGTCCAAGATGCGAGACCTGTAGAATCACTCGTAAGAACACGATTGGCCAACGGAGATCAGCCAGTGATTTTTATCTGACC
>CAZQUZ010000001.1:124900-197663 GCA_964596675.1 uncultured Candidatus Peribacteria bacterium | reverse complement strand
CGGAAGTACAGGAAAAACTCAAACTCAAGATGGATACCGCTCTCGATGGTGTCCTTAAAAGTGCAGCCGAACATGATGTCATGCTCCGTACTGGTGCCTATATCGTTGCTATGCAGCGTATATTGGAGGCGATGAAAGTGAGAGGGGAGTAGGTTTATATGAGCTCCGCGCTCGAGTGGAGCGCGCCGACTCTCTCGCTAAGAATGCCAAATTCAATTGGCATTTTTTGATATTCGATTCTCGCCCCGTCATTCATATTTTTGTCATTTAAAAACCCCACTTTCGTGGGGCTTTTCGAGGGCAAATGGTGGAGATGCCGGGGCTCGAACCCGGGACCTTGGCCTTAAAAGGGCCCTGCTCTACCAACTGAGCTACATCTCCAAAATAACGGCTCGCGGCGTATAATATAAAAAAAAAATACTTTGTCGAATTTATTTTCATTTTTCCCTTCTTTTTCCTTTGCAATAGAGAAAAAAAAGCATATATTTACAGCATTCTACTGCCATCATTTTATCGCTCGATGCTATCTCTCTCAGAGCTCATAAAAAAAATGCAAAAAAAGCCATCTGTTCGCTCCTCAAAAAAAGGTGAGATAGGGCTCTTTCGTCAGTATGTATCAGCATTTCTTATATTCGCACTTGTCATTTCGCAGACAGTGCAGGTTTCATTTTTTGATAGTGCTACCGCAGCGGTAGAGGATTATCGGGATATCGTATCTATAGTCGTGGATGAGGATACATATGATACACTGCGATCCCAGATACGTCGCTATGCAGAGGATATACAGTGATATCTACGTGCTACTCGAGTGAGTATTCTCGTCGTGCCTGCGGATGCTCGTCCAGAGGCTATCGCCGCACAAAATGAAAAACTCTACTATGAGTGAGATGGGAAATGATGAGTCTCCTCTCTCGTGGGCACTGTTCTCATAGGGAATATTCCTATCCCAGTAGTAGAAAAAGATGGTATCACATTCCCGAGCCTCTATCCATATGTAGATTTCGATGAAAAACGATTCTTATATAATGAGCGAGAAAAAAAATATATCTTTGCTTCGAATATATCTGAAAATAGTAATGTCGAGATATGGCATGGTGTCATGAATCCATCTCTCGGATGAAGCTGGGGGGGATGACCAGATATCGCGAAGATACGCTGACTGCTCGATAAGACACATGAGTTTTATATAAAATCAGGAAATTTCACACTCTCTAATATACCCCCGAGAGTATTTTATTATGATGGATATACTGAAAGAGAGAGTGTCAGTCCTGATGAGCTCTATAAGTATCTATTGTTTGTACAAAATACAGAAAATCTCGTCTATAAAAGATGGAGCAAATACCTCTTATCTGATATCACTCGTGCTTTGCGCCAATACAAAAGTGCTACACCATCACCAGAAGATATCTATGCTCAGACGCTTTCAGGAATGGCAGACATCAGTCTCGGCGAAGATCTCTTTTCTGACGAGACTATAGCATCACTCCCAGATATTCAGACAGCACGTCCTATAGCCTCATATCTGAAGAAATTTTATGAAATCATAAATAAAAAGACGCTTTCCGATATACAAAAATTCGTCCATAATGCAGGCCGCTATAATAGTGGTACACTGGTCCGAGTCGATCAAGGGGCGATAGATATGACTCTTACAGATGAAGTGGCTATCGATACGCTCCATGCCACAAATAGTGCGCTCGAAGAACGTATCGATACTCATATTACTTCCAATAATTATGCCAGAAAAATTCTCATCCTCGATGCGATAAAACATATCATTCCTCTTCCAGATTGATCCAGTGTGAATCCAGGTGGAGTATATAAAAATTATTATTTTGGACGAGAGGCTGCTGCTATCACCTCACCACATCAGTGTACTATCGCGCGAGGTTCGAGTGGGGCGACATCACTATTTGGTCGATCTATCCGTACAGAGGCTAATGCCGCATATGATATCAATATGGTGGAGCCACAGCTCGATCCGCTCACTACCGATACAGATACGCTGGTCAGTATTTTTAAAAGTGCAGGATATGCTTGTTTCGATGCTGCTGGTAAGCCAAAGCTCGATGCATACTATGGTGGTAATAGTTTTTTACGTATTTCAGATGCGGGTGCAGATCCGATTGCATATTTGGCTGACTTACCATCAGGGACAGCACTTCGATGATTTAGTAGTGATATATTCTCCCTCGGAGGGATGAAAGAAACGACCAGACTCAGAGACCCCTCTATCTCAGATTGTATAGATACCTCCTACCAGTATAATCTCCAGCAGCCTAGGACATATACGTATACATGATGAGCTCTATTTGGTTTTGGTATCACCAATACCTGTACTGCAGCTTATCCTGATGAGTGGAATCGATGAGGGTGAATCTGTAGTAAGGTTACAGTCACACCAACTCCTAGATTTACTTGCTTGACTCAGCATACTACTTGGCCTGGTGATGGTACACTAGGTGCAGGATTCGCACAGTATGGAAATGCGTGTACCTATGGAAATATAAAAATCGATGGTCAGTACTATAATGGAACAGGACTCACACCAGCTATTACCAATCTGTGAAGCACATGCATCTCATTGATAGGATGAGTTGGTGGGGGTTTTGTGGGAGGTGGATGATGAGTGGGATGAGGTTTTTGATTATGAGGAGGCTGAGGTGGGGGTGGGCTCCAGATGGTCGATAATACGATATATCATGATCGTGCATATCATACGATACCGTCTCTCATGAAGCATGTATCTCCTACACCAGATGAGCTCTCAGCCGCAGAAAAAAATGGCACAACACCATCTCTCGCCATCGATATAGTGCGTTCTGTCGAATTTCTCACCCCAAAATGAAATAGAGCTACATTTACCTATCCGAATTTTTTCGTTGCACCGACAGAGAGTGTAGCGAGTGTCCGTACATGGCTCTCTAATATTTCCCAAACAGAATGGTCACAGATTCTGACAAAAGAATCTAGTACAGCACTCAGTACTACTGATGCCAAAATTAATACCCTCATCAATGCAGGCACTCTTCCAGCATCACCATTTGACTGGAATACTTTTATCTCAGATGAAGTCATCGAGAGTGTCATCCGTGCTCTTAGATGGCTCGATGGGGATGTGACGGCTAAGTATCAGGATCTCGTAGAAAAATCCCTCTCATCTTCCCAGAATATCGCTTCTGGATCACTCGATAGACCACCATCACTCAGTAAATGATGAAATGGATATGATATAGCTTACCTCGGTCTTGCCCCATTTATACCATGATGAGAAGATGAGGAGACAAATGAAGAGCTTGCCCAGTACCAATATCGACTCGGTGAGATACAGTGAGCAAATATTGCTGATGCTGACCCAGCTCTCAGTGATCCAGCTTCTCGATCTACTGCACAGTGTGGTCCTCCTGATGGGGTTCCATTATTCCAGTGGCCGAGTGCTATACTCTGTTGGATCCAGTCGCTCTTCCCACCCCGTATCGTAGCGGGATCGTGCGGAGGGAATACGATTGGCATATCACACGCATCGCATTTCACGACATCGCCACCTGCCACGATATTATGAGATAGTGCTAGACTCAGGACATACTATGGCGAATGAAAACTCGTCTATAGTGTAGCACGGTCAAGCCTCTGAAAAAATGATACTATTGAGATTAAGACCTATCTTGATAGAGACTGAGAAATCGTATTACCAACACATGAGGCTACTATCGGTCTTGAAGTTCTCTCGGTCACATCACTGGGTGGAGATGTACCGACATCATTATATGATTCTTATTTTACGCTATCCTCTACTGAGATGTCATATACCCAGCAGGGAGGTATGTTTGCACTCTCGAGTAAAAATGAGCTTTCTACGATACGAGTCCGTCCTAGGATATCTCTCCTCCTTCCTGATGGGACGCGGCAAGAAATCATATGAGATATCCTGACTATCCGCGTGACGGATGAATATGTCGATATCGTACCAAAGATTGGTACGATAGAAGCATCCACTATAGCTGCGACTTCTACTGATACGCTCGATATCCATCTCTTTTCGAAGTCGGTATCTGGTGATATATTATCCGGATGATCATATACCCTCGATATCTATGATGATATATCCTCGATACTTATACAGTCAGGTATCATCGTATGAGGATGAGTATGGACTCTGCCAGAAAAATATAAGATTGCCTCTTCTGTCTATCGTATCGTGGCGCGTGATGCGAGTGGACGATCCGGGGAAGCGACTATTAACGTACGCTCCGGGGATGTCGCACGACTTACATTTCAGCCGATATCTACTACTATTGCTCTCGGTGCGAGCTCGCTCTGAGTGCTCAGATTGCTCGACTCTCGAGATAATCCTATATCCCCAGCCCTCTTATCGCTGACAGCTACGATAGATGGAGGGAGTTTTCTCGATAGTAAAGGCGCCCTTGTAGATACTATGAGGCTCGATGTGATAGAGTCAGAGATTATATTCTCGTATATATCAGATACACCAGGGAGTATGAAGATTGATTTTCGTCTCACTGATCCATCACTGACTCTCACACAAAACATACGAGTTATCGAGAGGCCAGCTATTCGTATCATCCGCTCTGCTATACCGAAAGTCGCTGGAGATACTATCGATATGCAGATTGAGTTGATTGATGGTCCGACAGGTCAAATCCTTACAGGCTTCTCATCACTTGCCACACTCGATATTCCTATAGGAGCCGGGAAATTTAGTCATGAGACATTCGAGATTATAGATGGTAAATCAAAGCCATTCCAGTTTATCCCAGGAAAAAAAGCAGGCGATCATCTCCTCAAAATTAATATCCCAGGTATTACTAATACGACGGAGCAAGTATTCCAGATATTACCATGAGTTCCTATGTACATCGATGGGAAGATCGGAGATACGACACTCGATTTTACACTCCGAGACCGCTATGGTAATATCACGCAGGATTCTCTCATAGGAACTATCACCAAGGATCAGGATACGACGACATCTATCACATTTACAGATGGTATACTTACGCTCCCTCGAAGCGCTGGACTATGGCGTGTCGATGTCCCAGCAATATCACAAAACAGTATCAGCTATCGAGATGATATAAACGTAGAATCATCAGGCAGTGTATCGACCACTGAATCAATACGACAGCTCTATGGTATTTCATATTTTCAGCTCTATGTACCTAATGTCGTAGATACCTTCTCATTTCTCCCAGATTATAACGCTCGATATACTGTCCTCGCAGGTGATTCATATCTCAAAGAATGATCTCAGATACTCTATAACACTACTCCGAATAATAGTCAGAGTCTGGCAGTATCGACACTTCTCACATCACCATATCAGAAAGATATCATATTCTCTATATTTCCAGGGTGAGGATATAGTCTCGGACAATCTCTCGATATCGCTCTCGATACAGCTATTTCTCCGCGTGGTCAGACACTCCGTCTGGAAGTATCTGATACGACTACCGATACTCCTATAGCGAGTGTCTGATATCCACTCAGTGGACTGACTCTCTCGAGCTGTACAGAGGCTGATAGTGATAAAAATACCTGTAGCTTTCCGACTGAAGATAGTGGTATCATGTTCGTCACATTCGATGAGACTGACTATCATATCGAAAAAAATAATACCACTATAAGCATCCTCGATCGTACACGTTCACGTGTGAGTTATACCGATAATGCTGGGCTCTCACTTGCTCCATGAGTCGAGCTTATTGCTCGTGATGAGTATTCACATGGTCGTCTCGTGATGGATGTACGAGAGGGGACTGACACTATAGGGCGTATCATAGTGAGAACATCATGATGAGAGAGTGTTGGACTGGCTCCACTTGGGACGAGTGTATCGAGTCTGACTCTCGATGATGGGCATGCATATTCTCGTAGTGATATCTATGGTACGATCTTCAGTCCGAATATCAGATGATATGCCATATACCGCCCATCCGATACGACTCTACTCGATGAGCGCCTGATCGGACCGAGTCATATCGATAGTTTTGGTGCACTGCGCGAGATTCCATGAGTCTGATGGCATGGGAATAATCGTTCACTTCTCTCATTTGCTGCAGGAGATACTGTCTGAGAATCGACAAAATGGTTTCATGATTTTATGCTCGTCAATCTCTGAGATCCTGTAGCACATGTAGAGAAAAAAGCTCCAGGTACAGAAATCGATGGAATAGATAGATCCATAGGAACACAGATAGCGGATAGCAATAGTCGTACCATCTCCACATATAAGCATCGTGATATGAATGCTGATGGACTCGAGGATATCATCGTGGTCTATACTGACGGATTTATGGAGCTCTATCTGAATATGGGAGGTGTATTTCGTAAAAAACAAAAAATAGCATTTCTTCCTGATATCAGTACTCGCAGTATCGAATTCGGTAACTTTACAGGAGATGACTATGGAGATATCCTCTCTCTCGATCAGTCTGGCTCGCTCCTCCTCGTAGATAATACTATGCGCCGACTCCAGGAGAAGACGCTCAGTCTCACATCATGATGAGCCATGCCGAAAGATATCACCCAATATAAGGTGTATGATATGGATAATGATGGTCGAGATGATATCGTGACGCTCACAGCATGAGGAGATCTCAGCATCCTGTATGGTACAGCTACAGCAGGGGTATTTGAGATGGATATAGTAGAAAATAATCTCGGTATCACGCTCTCTGATGCTCCACAAAAAATCGGATGAGCCCTCCAGTCGAGCGCGACTCCAAAGACACTTTTTAGCTCCGTAGGTACTGGTACAGACATGAGTGTACTCAATGGAGAAGTCTTTTATGATAGGAGAGTGAGTGGGAATGTGAACGCCCCGGTAGTCACCCAATCTCAGAATATTTCTCTGACTGGAGGATCTGATTTCTCGAGTGTCATCTCATATTTCCCAGATCCAAATGGTACTCCTATCACTGTGAAAAATGCGAATAGTCCGAGTATACCCGTGAATAATACGGGTGCGAATGTGGTAAGTGGCAATTTTTATGTACGGAGTGAATATGTTGCTGCATATGGAGTCGATATCGAAAAACGCTATCGTAATATCTCTAACTCTACTCTGCATACCGGAGATCGTGTACAAGTCGAGATCACACTAAAAAATGCCACCACGAAAACCATCACTGACATACGATATCTCGACACGATACCAAAAATATTCACTCTGCCATCAGAAGCAGAATATCGCTCTATTCTAGGTTCTCAGAGTCGTGAAGCTCCGCTCAATCTCCTCTCAGCCGAAGACTACCAAGTAGAGCTTCGATGATTCGATATACCTGCATGACAGACGCTCGTATTTACCTATGAGCTCGAGGCACTCCATGCGAATTATGGTGATATGATCGTCGATAGACTCGAGGGGTGACTCGTGGGGGATGATGTCTATGGTGATATCGGATTCGAAACATCCAATACCTGTGGTGCTGAGATGATGCTCTGGTCATCTACATGACCACGATCTCATACACGCTGAACTCGCTCGTTCGCTCCAGCTGAGCTCCCAGCATCACTCGCATCTCGCCTGAAAGATGCTGATGCCAATGGTATCCCAGATAGTGTAGAAAATATGAGTCCTGCAGAACTCAAGTCAGAGTATGAGAGTATGGGAAGTCAGAATAATCTCAGTCCAAATAGACTCATACAGTCGAATATGGATCCGAGTACAGGTGTTTTTTCACTCGGCTTCTCACCGACTGTGACGTCTGATACTGAGGCTATCCTCCAAAATCTCATGGATGGATTATCATGTGGATTCTGAGGATGAGGATGTCTGAGTTTTCCTATAAACTGGGCACCACTCGCACCAGGGAGTGATCCTGTTATCCTTGGTGAAGCTGTCTGAGATGGATTAAAAATAGATGAAGGTATACCAGTATTTAGCTCGCTGACAGGAAAACAAACAAAATGTGGAAAAAGCCCATGTTGTCTCCCTACCGTATACCCAGCATCGAAGCTTTGATACATTCCTGGACCAAAATGTGGTCCAAATTCTGCAGGAGGTTCTCTTGGTATAGCTGTTCCTACGAACACAGTACGTATATTCGTCACTCCTACACTCACGCTCGGTATGGGTGCTGCAGTCTGTATGGGTCCAGCGAAAGTGGCAGGTCGATGACCACTCTTCCCGCTGATCCCATACGGTAACTGTATCGTCATGACGAAGGCCATGCCTGTCTGTAAGGGTGATGGATCATCCGCAGATGGAGATGTCCGAGGAGTAGCTGGTCTCGGTACTACCACCAGAGCATGGAATGGTGCGAGCTGTAGTATGCAGGCAGATACTGGGAGTGATAGTGTAGATGAGAGTGTGATCGATGATGTCCTCTCATATCTCCGTAGTCCTGAGACCACTCGACTCAATAATGCATATAAGGCTATCTCTCGTCGTGGTGTACGTACGGTAAATTGGTGATGACCACTTGTACGAATCTGAGATAGTAGGACTTCTGGTACGACCATCGATATTTCGCTCGATAAAGTTAAGTCTTTTGATCCAAAACAAGTCATCCGTGTCGGTAATAGGCGTATCACAGGATTTCCAGAATTTATCATGGACTGGGTAGCGCGCCAGACAGATGAGATCACGAATAAGCTCCTCACACTCCCGAATCTTATCATCGTCCCACCGCGCAGTTTCGGACAAAATGCGGTACTCGATGGTAGCTTTTCTGATTTTGTCGATCGATTCTCCGAGAGTTCTCTAGAGCACTGATGGGAGGACTTCCAGCAAAAAGTCTGAGATGCTGCGAATGTAAATGCTGCAGAAAAATTCACGAATCGAACTCGTTCTAATAATAGTGTATGATGAGCCTATGAGTCATGGCTCGATGAGAAAGTCTCAGAAAATGCTGACACTATAAATACAGTAGCATGATGAGCCAACCAGATAAAGGCAGCATATCAGTTTATCGGACAACTCCCATTTATCCGTATAGAAAAAGCGACTATACCAATCAATATCCCATGGTTGCTCCCGCAAGAATTCGATCGATATACTCGTACACTCCGCCAGTATCAGTCAGAGATAGCTCGAGCTGAGTCATCATGGTGTGTCGATAAAACTCCAGCAGAGTGTGCTGATGCTAAGAGTCGCGTCTGACTCGGATGACTCAGTACGAGTATCGACCAAAATCTGAGACGTCTCGATGAGTGGTCACAGTTTCCGAATAAGATACAGTGATATCTCACATGGAAGCAGCGTTATATCGCTCAGATTCTCTGTAATGTCGATGCAGTCGAACAGATGCTCGGTGGATGGTATCGAGATAATGGGATACGATTTAAGCGTTGGGCTGAGTTCTATGTCCTCATGAAGACTATTGTGTCTACTTGGCAACCATTTCTCGATATCTGGAGGGATAAGGATCGTACCTGTGCTGTCTGTCAAAATCAGCGTTGGCAGCATAAATTCTCAAAGTTCAAAGTCCTCCAGGCTGTCATACCACAGCTTCCTATACTCCAGTTCCCACGATGGCCAGATATCGTTCTCGATCTTTCGGATATACGATTTGGTATACTGGTGCGAGTTCCTGATTTTCAGTTCCGCATCAATCCTATACGTCTCCCAGATCTTCCAGATTTCTCACTCCCAGGGCTCCCATGAGTAGGTATCAATCTCCCACGACTCCCAGTCATACCGTGACTTCCTGCTCTCCCACCATTGCCCAATCTCCCAGATCTCCCATCGCTCCCACGTATCGCCCTGCCGAATCTGCCACCTCCACCGAAGTTACCTAAACTCTTCTGAGCAGTATCAGCATCGCTCAAAATATTCGGACTTCTCACGAAGATACAGTGTTTTATGGAAAAAACACAACTCGTACCAGAGGATTACCTCGGTATGGTGATAGCGCAGCGTACAGACAGGCAGGGTACTTTACCATTCGATTTTCTCAGTGTGCAGTTCCCACAGATAGCAATCCCTTCTATACGAGAGATTGTCGTATCCACACATGTCAATTTTGAACTAAAATCTGATTTTATCGCAGAGTATGCTCGTGCAGCTGTGAGTCCTATCAATGCACTCAATGCGGATTTTGCGAGATCTCCATGAAAGATACTCCCAGATATAGATATCTCTACACCGAATAATATAGAGCTCACACCACTGAGTACTACAGAGGGGCATGGTCATATCTGAGATCTTATGAGCGCACTTACGACAGAGATACAAAAAATCCAAAACACTCCAAATGAGCTCATGGATACAGAGTCTTTCGCGCAGTATCTCAGAGGAGAAATGCTCCTCGCATGACTCGATACGAGCACGTTTGATACGAGTATGGCGACAGCTCGCCTCGAAACTGATAACACAGTAGAGGATGTTATGCAGCGGCATACACGATGATTCGACCTCCTCTATAAGTATCTCAAATCAGAGCAGGCAGATACGCACACTCAGGAGCAAGTTCTCGAAAAAATGATGCAAAAAGATACGCTTCTTACAGAGACTGAGCTCCCTCTCGCCGCATATATCTCAGCACCTAGCACACAGAGCGATACAGCTCTGACTCGATATCATGATTTTCAAAAATCCGGTCTCCATATGAAGAAAGTATCGACCTCAGATAGAGCATTCCAAAATACACTCCATTCTCTCGATAGGCAAGTGGATCGTCTTATGGCTGCATCGACTCTCTCACCATCAGATCTCGTGGATCAGACGCCGATAGCAGAGGGATATACTCCGAACTATGAGGGTATATATATACTCACTCCTATCAGTGGAGTGCAGACACGTCTCTTCGACTATCTCGATGAGCTCGATCCTACGGATACAGCAGAGGTTATCGATATCGATGCCGATGGTGATGAGGACTATATCTACATGATGTGAGGCACTCTCTATATAAAGTATACCACTCGAAATACTCCGACTCGACCTATCGATCTCGATATCACTACGACTTCGCTCGATACATCTCTCCTGCCTCGAGCTCCTGATAATTTTATCGAATCTGTCGCAAGCCCTGGACAGATAGAACTATCATTCCGTCCATCGAATGCAGATGATACTGATTTCCGTCTCGAATTTTTCGATAGATATATCGAGTGGGATATGCTCGGTGCTGATGGGCAGTCAGATGAATCTCCGCGGACTATCATCGATATGAGTGTCTCTACTCCTGTATTATCAGCACCTACACTCCTCTCCACACCAGTAGATAGAGTATTGCAGTCAGTATCGAGTCCGAGCTGATTTATCCTCGAGGGACAAAAATCTACCCTCCTCTGAGTAGGACAAGACTTTTCTCTTTCGGCTGGAAGGGCTCTCTACACAGGTAATACCCCAGTAGATATCACCTATACTACCACTGATATCACATCTTCCATGACTCTCAGTCTTGAGAGTTTTAGTCGATATACGTTCCCATCTACACTTTCTGGTACGATAAGTCGCGGTAAGGCATATGTCATCACGCCCAATCTCTCTGAGCGACTCGACTATAGTGATGATATGAGATGAATGCCACTCCTCCCAGGAACACGCATCATCAATACAGCAGGTGATGTCACGATATATAATCCAGATACAGGAACATCGCTCCCTGTATCTGCAGGTACCGAGTATCGACATATTTCGCTCGGTAAACAAGCAGACCAATACACTATCTACTTCCCATATCAAAACGGTTTCTATAGTGCTCGACTGAGATCACTCTCTGAAGATACGCCTATCCGTGCGGGTACTACACTCCTCGCACCGATGGCATCACTGGATCGCTCTGCCCCAGTCGTGAATATCCCTGACACTATCAGAGTCCCTGTATATCAGACACGCACAGTATCGCTGACTGATACTATCACAGATATGAGTCCATATACGATCGCTATCGATGGTGATATCACGACAGATATCGATGCGAACGGTGTATATGAGGATGATTTTCTCATGAACGGCAGTGGATATACTCTATCGAAAGACTCCCTCGTAGTCGGTCCATATGATACACTCGGTACTCGGATGATGAATACTCGTGTAGTCGATGAGTATGGCAATACCACTATCAAACCTCTCAAGGTAGAAGTCAGTGCACCGATCCCTAGCATCATAAGCGTCTCTGCGACATGAGCCCTCTCGGGTGATACGTCCCCATCGACGGCATGACAGCCTATCGATATATTTCGTGTGCGTGAAGGTGCTAGTATAGAGCGCATCAATAATATAACTGCCACTACGGATGCAGATGGTATATATAGCATATCATGACTGCTCGGTATTCCAGAGCGATGAATATTTCGTTCGTCAGGATCGAGTTTTACACTCTCTCCACGTTCGGGACTTCCGACAGATACGAGTAGTTTGGTATTGGATTTTGCACCAGCGACATCATCCAATACTATGCAGATACGAGTCTCTCAGGCAGATAAGACACGACTTTATGCTATCGATATCCTTCCTCCGAGTACACTCTCTATCGTCTCGATAGGTGCGACTGATGCTACGGGCTCTATCCTCTCTATAGAGCCTGCATCAGGATATCGTATGATACAGGCGACACTCTCAGATCCGAGTATCCCATGAGGTGCGTATATCACAACCATAGATAATACTCCTATCATCGCTATCGATACCTCTGGGCAGATATATAGACTCTCTGAGGATCTCACATTCGTCCCAGAAGAGATAGGCGGATATCTCTCTATACGCATCCGAAAAAAGGGAACCCCAGTCGCGACTCTCCTATATAAGGTCGATTTCTTCAGCACACAAAGATAAAAACATACTTTTCATACTTTCTTTTTAGCATCGAATTTTCTCATATTTCCTAGAGCTTTTAGGAAGAGAAAATATCCCCTTGCTTTTTCCTGTATTTTTGGTATCCTCACGCTCTCTTCCTCATATTTTTTCTATGCTTGCTCGTGTTACTTTGGTCGGACGACCAAATGTCGGTAAATCCAGTCTCTTCAATGCTCTCTCTCGGCATCGTATCGCTATCGTCTCAGATATCGAGAATACGACCCGAGATATTATCGAGTATAAGATGATCGATGAGATCCGTGATATATCCTATGTTCTCTGTGACTCTGGTGGTATAGTGCAGGCAGATAATGAGACACTCCTCTCAGATGTGCGTGGTCGTGTCGATGATGCTATCACTTCATCAGATATCATCCTCTTTGTCCTCGAATATGATCGTCTCACCGACTTCGATGAGCAGATAGCGAAGCGCCTACGCAAATCAGGCAAGCCTATCATCCTCGTCGCGAATAAAGCCGATAATCCAAAACGTGCCCTCGAGTCCTATGAGCTCATGCGTCTCGGGCTCGGTGATGTCATCCCGACGAGTCCAGTCCAGTCACGTGGTCTCGATACCCTCCAGGATGCTATCGTCGCGAAACTCCGTGGACTCGGCTATGAGGCAAAAGCAGATGCAGAGCCAGAGAATCCAGATATCCTAAAGCTCGCCATCATCGGACGACCGAATGTCGGAAAGTCATCCCTCGTGAATGCGATCTCTGGTGAGACGCGCTCTATCGTGAAAGATATGCCCGGTACGACTCGTGACTCTATCGACACTATCATCACGCATAAAGATACCGAAATCTGTCTCATAGATACCGCTGGTATCCGTCGAGCGGGGAAGATCGGGTCTGCGAATATCGAGCAGTGGAGTGTCATGCGTGCTGAGACGGCTATCGAGCGATCAGATATCGTCGCAGTCGTCATGGATGCATATGAGTGAGTCGCTCATCAGGATGAGCATATCGTCTGAGAGGCCCTAAAGGCAAAAAAGGGTATCATCCTCGTCCTGAATAAGTGGGATAAGGTCCTCGCGAAGCCAGGTATGAATACTGAAAGTATCCTCGACCGATATATGGTCTATCTGTCGAAGAAGTTCGACTTCCTCTCATACTCTCCAGTCGTATTCACTCAGGCGATCGAAGGGAAGCGTATCGAGCTCGTCCTCGACCATGCTCTCGCTATCCATGCTGAGCGACAGAAGCGTGTGAAGACAGGTGTGTTCAATAAATTTCTCGACCAGATCACCTACGACCATGCACCGACAGGCAATCGTAAGTCCCATAAACCAAAAATCTACTACGGTTCTCAGGTGGACGTGAATCCTCCACGATTCGTCATCTCAGTGAATAATAGTGACCATTTCCACTTTTCCTATACTCGCTATATCGAGAACCGTATCCGTGATCTCTTTGGATTCGAGGGGACACCTATCGATATCGAGCTCCGCTCACGTAAGAGTATCTATAAGGATGCTGACCGTATCGCTGACCGAGAGGAGAAAGATGATAGTGATATGAGCGAGGAGAAAAAAGAAAAACGTGAGTTCGATAAAAAACGTAAGGCATCGAAGATGGCGAAAAAAGGAAAAAGTCGTCGGTAGGAAAAGTATGATTTATCAGTCTCGCCATTATGTCTAAGAAAAAAATCGTATTCTCCATACTGCTCCTCGGAGTGACACTCGTCTTCGAGACTCTCGTATCAGGACCTACCTGAGTCCTCGGTGCGATACTCGATATCGTACTGATAGGGACACTCGCGACACTGTTGTCACGGGTATTTGTCCGTAGAGTACCATTTCGTGCAGTGCTCGAGAGAAATATCATATTCACATCGAATGTGTTTTGAGTATTTACACTCGTCCTCGGTATCGCCCTCGTGGTGATCAATAGCTTTCCTACGAGTCTCTCAGAAGTATCACTCACCGATGGGAAGAGGAAAGTCATCTTCATGCAGATGTCACACATCGCCACTCCTCGCTACTATGAGAGTGTCCGAGATAGACTCGGTGAGCTCTCACGGAGTGGATATGAGGTATATCGTGAGTGAGTCCTCCCAGGATCTCCTGAGAATCATGACCGCTTCGATGCGCTCCTCGGTGTGAAGATACACTCTGGTACCTATGACGAGATCGCTCGCCTCATCAGCCTCGAGGCACAGACAGACCGCATATATGAGAGTGTCGCCTCGGGCAGCGTCTCATCTGTAGACCTCAGTATCGATGAGATCATGTCACTCATACCACCATCCACCAGTACTGGCGAGACGACTATCGTCGACCCGAGCGCTGAGCTCGCTCGTATCGCAGAGGCATCTCGTGGACCACTCCTCCCATATGTCGCACGCGCCCTCCTGAATCTCTCACTCCGCTATACCCATCTCTCCGATGTCGCCCTCGATGCGCTCGATCCATCCCTCCGTCAGGCTATCCTCGACCGACGCAATAGTCATATCGTAGATACTCTCATAGCCTCTCCAGGGCAGGATGTCGTCATCGTCTATGGTGCACTCCACTTCGATGGGGTATATACACTCCTCCAGTCTCGAGATACGAACTGGAAAGTCACGAACATCACTCCGTATTTTCCGTATCAGCCATAAGAGTACGTCTCTGTCAATATTTTCACGAGCGAAATTCTTTTATTTTCTCGTATTTCTCGTATACTCTACGAGCCCTTTTTTCATCCATTATTTTATATTTTTCACATGGCTACAGACGATAAAAAACCAAAAAAACCAGCCCCAAAATCACCAAAAAAACTCCCAAAACTCCCTCCGAATGCGAATGTGAAGATTATCGAGATATCCCTCTCGAAATTTCTCATGCCCATAGCAGGACTCCTCATACTCCTCTCACTCTACTGGACGTATGGGAATATGACGGGTGAGAAGATCAATCTCAATGAGAAAATCTGACTCAATGAAATCGTCACCGGATACAACTCTGGTACCTATGAGGAGATCGTCATCGAGGGGACGAGTATCGAAGCACGAAAAAAAGTCCATGAATCTCTCGTAAATAGCGTCATGGTGAAGTCTCGTGATGTGGATAAGACTCTCATACCAGCGAATCTGGAGATCACAGATATCGGACTCTCAGATCCATCGAATCCTACGAAAATAACTGTGAAAGAGCCAGGATGGGCGTCGAACCTCGTCTCAGAGCTCCTCCCGACGCTCCTCGGTACGATACTCTTCGTGGCGCTCATATTTTTTATGATGAACCGCATGGGTGGTGGCGGTATGGGTGGACCGATGGCATTTATAAAGTCACGAGCCAAGGTCTATGATCCTGATATGGATGAGAAGGTCACATTCGCGGATGTGGCAGGCTCTGATGAGGAGAAAGCAGATCTCATCGAGATCGTAGACTTCCTGAAAAATCCTATGAAGTACAAAGACCTCGGTGCGAAGATCCCGCGTGGTATCCTCCTGCAGGGCCCTCCTGGTACCGGTAAGACGCTCCTCGCTCGTGCGGTCGCAGGAGAGAGTGATGTGCCATTTTTCTCGATATCGGGGTCTGAGTTCGTAGAGATGTTCGTCGGTGTGGGTGCGAGCCGTGTGCGTGACCTCTTCCGTGAGGCTCGTGAGCGTGCTCCAAGTATCATATTTATCGATGAGATAGACGCCATAGGTAAAAAGCGCTCTCCCGGTATCGGTGGTGGTCACGATGAGCGTGAGCAGACACTGAACCAGATACTCACGGAGATGGACGGATTCGATAATGATACCAATGTCATCGTCATGGCAGCGACGAACCGCGCTGATGTCCTCGATAAGGCACTCCTACGTCCAGGGAGATTCGACCGTAGAGTGACCATCAATCTCCCGACCCTCGAAGACCGTAAAAAAATCCTCGCCGTACATGCGAAAGGTAAGCCATTCGACTCGGATGTGAACTGGGATAAGATAGCATCTATCACCGTAGGATTCTCTGGTGCAGAGCTCGGTAACCTCCTGAATGAATCTGCGATACTCGCCGGTAAGGAAAGTAAGAAAAGTATAACTATCGCCATGATACAGAAATCTGTCGAAAAAGTCGTCATGGGGAATGAGAAAAAATCTCTCCGTATGACCGAGCATGAGAAGCGCCTCACTGCTATCCATGAGATCGGACATGCGCTCGTCGGGAAGATGCTCCCACATACTGACCCAGTGCATAAGATATCTATCCTCCCTCGTGGTGGTGCTGGTGGAGTCACATGGTTCCTCCCGGAGAAAGACCGCACCTATACGAGCAAGGCGAAGTATCTCGATGAGCTCGCGACACTCTATGGTGGACGTGTGGCGGAGGAGGTATTCTTCGGGCATGAGTATATCACCACAGGTGCGAGCTCGGATATCGAGCGTGCGACAGAGATAGCTCGTGCTATGATCATGCGATTTGGATTCGATGAGGAGATAGGTCCTGAGAATCTCGCTCCAGATATGTCTGAGGGCAACTATCTCGGTGGCCAGGGCAATGCGAAGGTCATATCAGATAAGACGCAGGACCTCATAGACAAAAAAGTCCGTGAACTCCTCACGACTGCCTATGGGCATGCGAAGAAGATTATCACGAAGCATAAGGAGCTCCACGAGACGCTCGCGAATGCTCTCCTCGAACGCGAAGAGATGCTCCAGGATGAGTTCGATGCGTTCTTCGAGGGTGTATCGGGTGTGCCGCAGAAAGTAGCGATGTAGTCGATTCCTCCACGAAAGTGGGGGATTTTTTTTATACCTTTCCGTTCTAATAGATCTTTTTCTTGATCTATTATGGAAAATTCATACTATAAAAAAGCCAAAATTACATCTTCTATTCTTTTTATATTTAAAGGTAAGTAGGAGGATTTGCAAAATCCTTTCCTCTCTTTCTGTCTTTAAGTATAGGAAGAAGTTGTAGTTTTGGCGAACATTAAGGTGAGCGAATCCTCCTTTTTGTTTGCCAAAACTTTCCGTATCCCACCATGTGTGGGATCGATCCATTTTTAAGGGTGTAAGTTTGGTGTATTTATATTCTAGTACACCTTTCTATGTGACAGTATTTCAAAGACAATAACTTCTCATTATATCACTGAGATAGTATTGAAATAATGTCGAAATTCTCAGAAAATACTGTTGATATGATATTTGCTGATCCTCCATATTTTCTCTCCAACTGATGAATGACTGTCCATTCTGGACGCATGGTAAAAGTTGATAAATGAGATTGGGATAAATCCACCGGAACGGAAGATGATTTCGCCTTTCATATTCGTTGGCTTGAAGAGGCAAAAAGAATTTTAAAGCCCGATGGTACTATTTGGATATCATGAACATATCATAGTATATATCAGTGTGGATATGCACTTCAGATTCTCGGTTTCCACATACTCAATGATATATCTTGGTTCAAGCCAAATGCTGCACCAAACCTATCTTGTAGATTTTTTACAGCTTCTCATGAGACTATAATATGGGCGAGAAAGAGTAAAAAATGAAAACATTACTTTGATTATGCTGCCATGAAAAATGGTGATTGGTCTGGGGACTTGATTAAAAAACCTGGACTTCAAATGCGATCAGTATGGTCAGTCCATCCTCCGAAAAATTGGGAAAAAATTCATTGAAAACATCCAACACAAAAACCTATCGATCTCCTCAAACGGATCATCATAGCGTCTACAAGGGATCAAGATCTTATTCTTGATCCCTTTTCTTGATCTTGAACAACAGGTATTGCTTCGGAAATTGTATGAGGAAGAAAATATATATGAATCGATCAAAGTAAGGAATATCTCGATCTTACAATCAAACGATATAAAGATTTTAAATCTAATTCCAATTAATGTTATGACTACCTTAAATCATGATGCTTGGGATGTTATTTTCGATAAACTTCAGATACTTCGATCTATTGATCATGTTGGTTATTATGATATTTCAGCAGATGATATAAAAAGAATTTCCAATAGAGAACCAAGATTAATGACGAAAATAGATTACGAGGAAGTTTTACCTCAGATTATGAAGAATAATCAACTCTCTATACTTGCTATATCAAATTGAATATACCGAATTGCTCGAACAAATCCATTCATTAAGATAGCTCCTATATCAAGTGTCGGAAATATAAAAAAGATGATAGTTCGAGATGATATATGTACTATTGATCCTTTTTCTATTAAAACTGAATCCCAAATACTTGATCTATGTTGAGTAAATTGAATATTGGATGAGGTTTTTTGAGAAAAATCATATCTTACTATCAGATGAAGAATAAGAATAGATGCAGAGATTTGATTTATGCTTAATTCTACACAATATAATATCTCATGAGTGCAGATAGAAGTCGATGGTGGTTATGAGTGAGCTTCATCCATTAATCTAGTGGAAGCTAAGATGTGATGAAGATGAAACCTAAGTATTAGGCAACTTCTTTATCCTGAGTTATTTTGGAAATCTCATGTTGTAAATAAAAAAATTCGTTCTCATGTATTACTCTATGAACGAAATATTATCAGATTTATACCGTTTTATATAGTTTCAAATTGAGAGTATATACTAGATAGTAGTAATGAAAAACAGTTTCAATTTACTCGTCCTGAGACTGAAATATTTGAGATTTCAAAAGTTCCAATTAAGGAATGACTTCTTAATTATGATGCTCCATTTCCTCAGGCAGATGATTTTGATAAAGTTGTATCTATGTTTATCTATGTATCTACTGGATATAATTCAAAAGATGAGCTCTCGAAGGAATTTGATATTGTGAGTCGTCAGATAGACTATTATTACTCTGTAATGGGCTTTCTTGGTCTCTGTAAAAATGAAAGAGGTGATAGTATTAGTCTTACTGAAAGATGAGAAGAATTATCTCGATTATCCAAGGATGAACTCCTGGTTGAGTTTGCCAAGATTATATTTTCCTCAAAAATATTCCATGATGCTTATAAGTATGGTTCTGAGTGAGTAGATGAGAGGGATTTTGAAAAATGGAGAATAAGTGGCAGTACTATTCGCCGTAGACTTCAGACGGTAAATGCATGGATACGGTATTTTAAAGAAGTTTTATAAAGTATTTATTTTTTCGAATAATAACTTCCTCCTCATCATGCACGAACATATGTTTATTTTTCAGAAAGTTTAGATATAGTCTTGAGGTCTTATGAAAATTCGATACTATGTAAGGGTATCTTTCCTTTTATGAAATATTATTTTTTCATCGACGAAACCTGAGATCATTCACTCAGTTCTATTAATGAGGATTTTCCATTTTTTCTTCTATGTGGTATCCTCATCTCCGAAGATGCCTATAGGAAAGTCAGTAATCAAGTTCAAGCATTGAAATATGATTTCTTCGGAACACATGAAGTAATCCTGCATAGTAGAGATATCAGAAAATGCGATAAAGCCTTTCAGATATTATTCGACTTAGATGTAAAAAAGGATTTCTATTCTCGCTTAAACTCCATTATTTCAGAAGGTGATTTTCAGATTATTGCAGTTGGTATCAAAAAGCAGGAATATGTGAAAAAATATGGAAAAGTAGCTGAGAATCCTTATCAGATTTCTCTTTCGTATATGTTAGAGAGGCTCGTATTTTGTATGTGAAAAAATAATAATACTGTCGATATTATAGTAGAGAAAAGATGACAAAAAGAAGATGCATGACTACTTGAATATTATAATAAGGTTTCCTCAAGGGGTACTTTCTATATTGATGGCATGGAATTTAGAAAACGTATTACGGGTTTTGATTTCCGTGATAAGTATAAAAATGATATCTGAGTACAGCTTGCAGATCTTTGTGCCTATCCTCTCGTTTCATATATTCGCTCTCCAAAAGAACCAAATCCTGCATATGATGTTCTTATGCCAAAAATTTATCAAAAAGATGGAAAATTATTTGGTTTTAAGATCCATCCATAAATGAGCAAAAAAAGAGTCCTATTAGAACTCTTTTCCGAACGGGGACACCCCATTCCATGGACACATAATATCATACTTTCCTCAGTATGCAAGTTTATTTTGTAGAAAAACTGTGTTTTTCCTTTGACAAAAGACATAGATAGTATAATTAAATTATTCACTTCACCTAAGTATATATGACTACTTGGCTCATGAAATCCGAACCATCCGAATACTCGATAATAGACCTCGCACGCGATGGGCAGTCGAGCTGGTTCGGCGTGCGGAACTACCTCGCTCGGAACTATATGCGAGATATGATGCAGGTGGGGGATAGGGTGCTATTTTATCACTCGTCATGTCCTGTGCCTGGGATTTATGGACTCGCGGAGGTGGTATCCGCTCCACACCCAGATGAGACGCAGTATGAGGTGGGATGAGACTACTATGATCTGCGGGCGACTCCCGAGAAGCCGATATGGTACTGTGTGGATGTCGGATATGTCGCCACATTCGCGCGTCCTCTCACGCTCACTATGATACGTGATATGCCTGGTCTCGAGACGATGCGGATACTCCAGAAAGGTAACAGGCTCTCTATCACACCAGTGAGTGACGAGGAGTGGGCGATACTCGAGACGATGATAGGGGTGTAGGAGATTATTTTTATCATTATGCAGTCACTTTTTTCTACATCTATCACACCACTCGCATCCCTCCTGCGACCAGAGAAGCTCGATGATCTCGTGGGGCAGACTCACCTTATCGCGAGAGGCAAGCCGATATATACATTTATCCAGGCGGGGCGTATCCCGTCGATACTCTTCTGGTGACCACCTGGGTGTGGGAAGACGAGCCTCGCGCGCGTCATAGCGAACTCTCTGGAGGCAGAGTTTTTCCATCTGTCGGGAGTGCTGTCGAAGAAAGACGACGTCATCAAAATCATCTCCAAAGCTCAAAGAAACTTCACCGACTGACGGCAGACGATACTATTCCTCGATGAGATACATCGCTGGTCGAAGTCGCAGCAGGATGTCCTCCTCCCATGGGTCGAAAAAGGCATCATTACCCTCATCGGTGCTACGACGGAGAATCCGAGTTTTACCGTCATAAATGCGCTCCTCTCACGATGTCGCACGTATATCCTCGAGCCTATCTCTGAGGCGGATATCGTCGCATTTCTCGAGAAAAATAGAGACCACATACAGGAGCGATATCCTCGTGTCATCATCCCGGTATATGAGAGCACGACAGGCAGCGTATGACATCCGTGGCAGATACTCGCGCATCTGGGTGGCTGAGACCTCCGTAGTACGATGAATCTCCTCGAAGCCGCATGCATACTCCAGTGAGAGTGAGAACTCACGCGAGAGAGTATACTCGCGGCTGGGAGCAAGTCCCTCATGTATGACCAGGATGGTGAGGAGCACTATACGCTCATCTCTGCCATGCATAAGTCTCTGCGTGATAGTGATGGAGATGCAGCGATATACTGGATCGGTCGTATGCTCGCATGAGGAGAAGACCCTCGCTATATCGCACGCCGTATGATGAACTTCGCATCCGAGGATATCTATGATACGCACGCTATCATCCTCGCGAACTCGGTCTATGAGATATGTGAAAAAATGGGTATGCCAGAATGTGAGCTCCCACTCCTAAACTGTGCCTACTATCTCGCAGATGCACCGAAAGATAACCGTATCTACATGGCCCAACAGGCTATGCATGCGGATATCCGAGAGTATGGGAATCTCTCGGTCCCACTCCACCTCAGAAATGCTCCGACAGCTCTCATGCGGGAGGCATGATATGGAGCAGGGTATGAGTATGTCCATAATCTCCCAGAGAAAAAGAGTATGCAGGAGCACTTTCCAGAGGAGCTCCGCGGGAGGCAGTATCGGCAGTAGTCAGCACGGACATTGATATATCTATAGCATTATATTTACGATAGATGTTTATCCCTATCGATGAAATATTTCTCCACATCTTTTTTCGTATATTTCTGGAAGTCGGCTCTCCCTGTCTGTATCTGCGCATTCACTGCGATATATGGGCGACCATCCGTACTCATCCACTTCTCATGCACAGGTCGGACAGAGACCTCGAGACCGTATTGCTCACGGAAGTACTCCTGCACATATCATCTCGTATCACGTGAGAGCGATGGTGGGAGGATAAATGGGGTGTATTGCACCTGTCATTCCGTGCTTGTCACGGAATCTAGTGTATCAGGAGGACATGATGTATTTGCCTGGATTCCTGCATGTGCAGGAATGACAGAGTCATATGGAGGAGATACTTGCTCTATAGGTTCCGAGTAATACACCTTATGACCCTCATGCAGTATGACCATGACGGTCGCATCAGGGATAGGGAAGACGCTTGATTTTTTCGCCTCTATGGGCTCGAGTGCTCAGTGTGTCTCGTACCAGAGACCACTCTGTAGAGGGTAGTGGTCCCAGTCGATGAGGGCAGGATTTTTGAGATCTACTATACTCGCGAAGTCCATGAGGGCATTATTTATCGCTCTTGAAATGCCTGAAAAACTGTGAATTTCTTCGCCCCCTTCCTTCCCTGAGAAGGGAAGGCTAGGATGGGTTATACTCTGTTTTTGAACCCCCTCTAACTCCCCCGTATCATGGGGAGAATGGGAACATATATATTCTCTGAAATCCTCTTCTATCAGTTCTTTTTCTCTATCGGTGAGCTTCTCATCTTTGCGTCCGTGATAGTACCGAGCGAATACCTTTTCTAGGTTCGTGTCCCAGGCGAGATATGGTTCTCCATAACCAAATGCGAGTATCGCGCTCGATGTATATCATCATACCCCTGGGAGTGTCTGGAGGAGGGATTTTTCTCGTGGAAATACTCCAGCATACTCATGACTGACTATGCTCGCTGTACGTAGGATATTGCGTGCGCGGGAGTAGTAGCCGAGACCCTGATAGTATGGGAAGAACTCGTCATAGCTCGCATGAGCAAGATCATGGATAGTAGGGTAGCGCTCGAGCATACGAGTGTAGTATACACGTACACGCTCTGCCTGTGTCTGCTGGAGGAGTATCTCTGCGAGCCATATACGGTAGCCTAGAGTCGCATCATCTCACACATAGACTCTCCACTCGAGATGATGACGACCAGATATCTCGTACCAGGAGAGGAGATCTGCCCACGGGAATGTCTGCTCGTCACTATGCATGTCATAAATATATAGAAAAGCTACTTTTTCGCAATGGTATGTCGAAAAAACCGTATACAAAAATACCACGAAACACTATATTTTGTGTTGCAAAGACCTTATGAAATACTATAATATGCATAACCCATTTTCTACTATGAATACTCTTTCTCGCATATTTGCTATTTTCGTAGCTTTTCTCTCTGTGAGTGCACTTGGATACTATGCCTATAGTCTCAGTAGTCAGACGCTGACATTCCCATTTCGGGGGACAGAGACACAGTATGGATATGCACTCCAGATTCCTTTCACCCCACCACGACTCCATTTTTCCTGAGACGATATCCTCCTCGATACTGGTGCGGTACTCAGATCTCTCACGAGAAACGGTATACCGCTCGATGAAGCTGCGCTCTCTGGCGAGTATCGTATCATGACATCGAAGGCCTATATACAGATAGAAGATGTGACTCCGAATCCGAAAGATCCACCTCTCATCCTCTCGAGTACTCTCTATAATGAGCAAAAATCTACTCCATACATCCTCCCGCGAGATATTACTCTCACCCCGACGGATATACCGAGAGATCTTTCATTTATATCGGAGTGAGATCCTCGAGACCAAAAATATAATATCACCCTCTATGGTCTCTGAGAATATAGTCCAGATGAGATACGCTACTATGCGCACTATGAGGACTGACTCGACTGTAGCATCATGAGCTGGTGATCTCCCAGTCCATATACGCCATATAACTATATACCAAAAGGAACTCCCGTATCTGGAGAAGTGGCGATGACATATACAGGCGATCTCTCTCCATGGATATGGAAAGAGATATCTCCGAGAGTACTCACCCCCTCATCTCGTGATGGACAGAGGTGGGTGAGTCAGGTCGCACTCCCATATGATCTCTCTGCATGAAGACTCTGTATCATTGCTGGAGTAGCCTGATCATATCGAATCATAGAAGATCGCTGGCTCGAAGACTTCACTGCGACAGGCTCTGTCATAGCATCACTCTCTCCTGAATACGATATGAAGAGTCGAGTGGAATTCCGTTTTTCCCATGATATTTATCGAGATATCGGATCTCTCTATAGTCCTGAGTATATAGCACATCGTCGCGACGCGAAGATAGATTTTTTGAAGCATTTTTCCATCATCCCGAATATCGATGTCTCACCTGATGACATCGTATTCACTCCTGATAGAGCTATCCTCACTCTCCCTCTAAAAGAGTGAGAAAAATACACTATCTGACTCAAAGATATCCGAGATATATATGGACGGAGTGCTTCTATAGAGTATCAGACGACACTCCAGGCAAAACCATTTCTCTCCCTCCGTCTCGGAGAAAATAAACAAATCTATACTCCGAATGAGCAGATCCCCGCGAAGCTCTATAGTCTCCTCCCAGCACGTAACTCATACACCCTCAAACTCTGTCGTCTCGAACTCGATACCTATGCTCGTGTCGAGCGTATCCTCTCAGATCGCACACTTCAAAAGAATGCAGGAATATCTCAGATTCTCGATTCTCATGAGGCTTCGGACTGTCGAAAAAAAGATGTTGTCATCACCCCAGATGGATACGTATCACCATTTTTTGTGAGCGATTTTTTCCTCTGAGATACATCTAAAAATGGACTCTATATGCTCTCATTCGCAGATCCCAGTGTGACAAGCACGTTTGATACATTTATCAGTCCGATACTCTTCTCTATAGTAGATACACATCTCACGCTGAAGGTCGATGCCAGTGGTAAGATGCAGATACTCGCGACCGATATATCTACTGGCAAGCCACGATCAGATATGGAGGTGACTCTCATGCGTAATATATCGCGTACTCATACGGAAAAGTGGGATCCACTCACAGGAAAGACAGAAAATATCTATCTCCCTCTTACGATGGCATCATTCGCGACAGGTATAGTCATATGACGTACCGATAGTATCGGGAAAATCTCTACAAAAAAAGATACCCTCATAGGTATAGATGGATATGATTCGAGTCCATATGGACTCTCATTCGAGAGCTGGTGGGAATATGAGGGTCGATATGAGAGTTTTATCGTACAGGCAAAGTCGAGTACATGACTCTGATATCTCGTCAGCACATGGAATGATGGGATTACGGGATATAATTTTGGCATCAAAGATTCCGACTACTCATACGAGAATCGTCCGAACTATACTGCATATGTACATACAGATAGGAAACTCTATCTACCTGGCGAAAAAGCCCATCTGCATGCTATCATAAGACAAAATACATCTACGCTTTCTATACCGACTGAGCAGGCATTTGATCTCATCATCAATGATCCACTGGGTCGTGAAATAAAGCGTTCTACCCTCAAACCGAATCAATTTGGATCGATCGGTGTAGACTACGAGATTCCGAAAGATGCGCCTCTCGGGTTATACAATATTAATCTTATCGCTACCAATTCATCTGAATATATAGAATACGGATTCTCGAATTTCCAGGTCGAAATATTCAAAAATCCTACATTTACAGCTACGGTAGAACTCAAAAGTCCAGATCTCCAAAATGATATGATACGAGACCTTCGTCGTATCCCAAATACAGATCCTTATACACCATGGTATACCGATGTATATAGTGGTAATCTCACTATAGAATGAGTCATAAAGGCTGCCTACTATAATGGGGCAACGCTCAGAAATACGCCATTTACCTATCGAGTCTATAGGAGCGAAGCATTTGATGATACATATTTTTCAGATTGTTTTTGGTGATGTTATTTTGAACCACCACTCGAGCATTACACTGACTGAAGTGGATCTATCGACAGTGATGGCTATGGTATCATACGTGTTCCTGTAGACTTCCAGTCATTTTATAGCGATTATCGATATACCATAGAGGTGACTATACGTGATCCACTCACTGGAGAAGAGGTGACGACACCGGGGTCTCTCATAGTGAAGCTCCCCGAAGCATATAAGTCATTTTCTCCTGAGAATCCGATCATCTTCACTCCAAAGAAAAAGATCCTCACCCAAAATGAGTCTCTCCTCTGAGAAGTAAAACCACAATACGGAAAATGGGATAGTAGTCTGATAGGGAAGTATAGTTATGAGATAGTATCGAGAAGGTATCAGGAAGTGATGGTCGATGATATCCGTGCTGGACAGACTCGCGTCACGACATCAGTGGATACGGTCGTCGCGAGCGGTACTATAGATACGAAAGATATTTCACTGAAGTCCATGACATTCGCACCAGGAGAATATCATTTTCGTACTACACCAATCATCGAGTCATGAGAGGCCCCAGCATCGAGTATATCTGATACTATATTTTATATAGCTGGAGATCTCAGTACTCTCCAGGACAATACGCTTCGAGTCATACCAGATAAGACTATCTATAAGGCAGGCGAGACGGCCAGAGTCCTCATACAGACTCCATTCACGGGCTCGTACCTCTATATCACTCGAGAGAAATGATGAGTGATAGATAGTGAATATGTATATCTCTCAGGAAATACTCTCCTCAAAGAATACCGTATCGATGATAGTATGGTCCCAAATGCATATATCGGAGTAGTAGCACTCCGTCCGCTCTCGAATCCATGAATTACTCGTACATATGCAGTATGATATGGTGAGATTATCACGGATCTCGCGGATAAAAAATGATCACTCTCAATCAAGACAGATAAGTCTACATATAAAAATAGAGAAATAGTCACGGCAGATATGACTCTCACAGATCGATCTGGTAATCCACTCCAGTGAGAAGTGACGATGATGGTAGTCGATGAGAGCCTCATACGACTCCTCGGTAATATCGATCTCGATATCATCGCAAAATTCTATCATAAGTATCCATTTACCGTAAAAACTGCACTCTCAGCTATCGGTATAGAGCGTAATAGATTCCTCTCACGTAAAGGATCCAATGGTGGAGGTGGAGATAAATGAGGTACATGAGATCAGATTGCTTCACGTATACTTTTCGAGAATACAGCATACTATAATCCGAGTATAGAGACAGATATCTCAGGGAAGGCGCGCATTACATTCACACTTCCAGATAATGTCACAGACTATCGTATTATCACCATAGCCAATACACGTGATTCGAAATTCGCTGTCGCTGAGAAGACTATAGAAGTACGTAAAGACTATGTCCTCGAATCTGCAGCACCCATGATTATCCGAAATAAAGACACCTTCACACTCACCGCCACAGCATATAATCATACCAAACGTATCACTCCTACAGAAGTTGTATTAAAAATCTCGACTTGAGCCACGTATATTACCAAAAAATTTCCACTTTCTCTCGGTGTCGATGAGCGTAAGAGCGTAGATTTTACTCTCGAGGCATCACCTTTGTGGATATGAGATACTATCTCATATACACTCGAGTTACGAGAGTGAGATAGGGTGCTCGATAGTATCACGAAGACCATTGCTCGAGTATCCACCCCATCCTTTGCTCCGAAGATGAGAAGTGTAGAAATCTTTTCAGGTACGACATATACCTATACTCTCCCGAAATCTCTCTCGCCTCTCTCGAGCCCGAGTGTATCAAATGTAGAGATCACGCTATCTTCTTATTACGGTGAGCAGATAGGGAGAGGTATCTCATCGCTCCTCCAGTATCCATATGGCTGTATCGAACAGACGATAGCATCTACACTTCCGAATCGTATCGCACTTTCTCTTGCTGATATACTCAGTCTTTCTATCGATAAGACCAAGGCTACTGATCATACGAAGAAGTGACTCCAAAAAATACTTGATATGCAGCATTTTAGTGGAGGATGGACATACTGGGAATGAGCTACAGAAGCAAATATCCATATCACTCCATATGTTCTCCGCTCTTTACAGAAATTTCAGGAGCTCTGAGAGTATATACCCCAGGCAGTATATGAAAATGGTATCTGATATATCATACTCAATGAGTCAGAGTATAAAAAGAATCCAGATGATTTTGCTGAGGCAGTATGGACTCTCGCGAGTTTCCGTGATCCTCGGGCTGCCCAATGGTGGAGCGAGATAGATATAAAGAGGCTTTCTCGACATTGATATGTCGCATATGCATATGCAGCACAGAAACTCGGTAAATACACTGAGTCTATAGATACAACACTCCGTGCTCAGCTCGATAGTACATCTGATGATTGGTATTCTACTCGGATTTCTGATAGAGCACTCTATGCAGACCTCTTGCTCGATAGGCAGGATAAAGATTGAGCTCTCAAAATACTCGATCCTATCATTCGTTCATTGGATCTCGGCTCATACTATGTCTCTACCTATGAGAAGATACATACTCTCCTCGCACTCATACGTCTCTCGAAGGATGTACCAAAAATCTCGAAAGATATATCGATTGCCCTGCGATGAGATATCCTCATCGCAGATCTCCCACTTCGCCCTGGTGCACCGACCAATACTATTACCTCTACTCGTGAAAAAATCGGTGACTCCTATACACTCAAACGTGATGATAAAAAAATACCACTCTATGTCACGACGATCATACATGATATACCAAAGAATCCTGTAGATATAGAGGCATTTGCTACTGGTAGTATCACGATTCGTCGTACATATGAACAGATTGATGAGTCGAAATGAATCGATGAATCGGGTGAATTTATTATCAAAAAACCGATTACGAATGCTATATTTCAAAAAGGAAAGCTCTATAAAGTAACACTTCGTGCGACTCTACCGAAAGAAGGAAGACGCCACATATCTATCGAAGATTTTTTCCCAGGTGGATGGAGGCCGATAAATGGTATATTCAAGACAGAACAAAGTGCTATAGGTACCATATGATGAACATGGTGGGATCATATAGAGTCGCGTGAAGATAAACTCCTCGCATACCGTGAATATCTCTTCTGAGATGAGTCAGCACTCGAGTATGCATACTATATCCGTCCAGAGTCCGTCTGAGAATACCTCCTCCCTCCAGCAACTGCATACCTCATGTATACCCCAGAATATCATGCATATACGTCGTATACGAGAGTGACAGTAGTACCATAATTTATCCCTAATCTTTCTTTTTATGAAATGTCCAAAGTGTAAAAATCTCGATACAAAAGTGATAGATTCTCGTAGTACTGAGGATGGCAAGGCTATCCGTCGTCGTCGAGAATGTGAGAAATGTGGGGCTCGCTTTACGAGCTTCGAGCGACTGGAATTCGTGTCATTTCTCGTCACCAAGTCTTCAGGTGAGAGTGAGCCATACGACCGCACGAAGGTAATGAGTTCGATGATGAAAGCTCTGACGAAGCGTAGCGTGAATCCAGAAAAACTCGAAGATATCATCAATACTCTCGAGAATGAGTGGGCACAAAATAAGCAAGGTATCACCTCAAAGCGTATCGGTAAAGATATCCTCCGTAAACTGCGCGATCTCGATGAAGTCGCATTTCTCAGATATGCATCCATCTATCATAACCATGAAAGTGTGAAAGGCTTCGTAAAATTCATCGAAGATGAGCTCGGATAAGAGAGATACATCGACCATTACGGTAGTACCACTTGGTACGACCATATTTCAGGGTTCACTCATCTCACATGAGCTTACAGAGCTCATCACATGAGCAAAAAGAGCAAATGAAAAAGTCCTTATCCTCTATAATCGTCGAGGTTCTGGTCGTGCATGGATATGTCAGGATTGTGGATATTTTCCGAAGTGTCCACACTGTGATATCGCACTCGCATATCATACGATACCAAAATCCCAACTCATCTGCCATCAGTGTAATTTTGCTATGCATACTCCATGAGAATGTTCCTCATGTCATGGGTTTCGGTTTCAGTCTGTGGGTATCGGTATACAAAAAGTAGAATCTGATATATCGAGACTTTTTCCAGATATGACTATTATGCGCATGGATAGTGATATCGCAGTGAAAAAATCAGAGCTCATCTCCTACATAAAAGATAGAGATATTCTGATCGGTACTCATGTCCATACACCACTCCTCCAGAGAGATGATATTGCTCATGTGGTATTCCTTCTATTCGAGTCGGATATTACCCTTCCAGATTATCGGACAGAAGAAGATGTTTATCATATGATCGCTTATGCAAAAAAATCAGGCAAGCATATATTTATCCAGACACATACTCCAGATCATCCATTATTATCCCTTATTATAGAAGGGAATTATCGGGATTTTCTCGATACGATGAGTCGTGAGAGAAAAAAATATCACTATCCACCATATGCTCAGTTTGCAGTCTTGCGCATCCATGATACCTCGAAAGAGCGAGTACAAGATATCATAGCAAAACTCGTGAATAAGATATCTCTTCTGAAGACAGATGATATTTTTATGGCTTCAGATAGAGATATCTGGGAGAAAAATCGATGAGAGTGGCTCCAAAAAATTATCCTAAAAGGGCCACATTTAGAATCTTTATTGAAAGAGTTAGAAGTCGAAATCGTAAAAAATCGTGCTGTCACTCTCGAGTGGAGATAGTTACACGTGGATGGCATCTTTCATCTTAATGCTCCATACGAGGATACTGATGATTATAATACCGAAGAGGATAAAAAATCCTTCATATCAAAATATTTCTAATAAAAGTCCGCCGAGCATGAGACCGATAACATTGGCAGCATTTTGGAGTATCTTCATCGGTCCAGCAGAGGCATTTGCATCTATTTCTTTGAGATCTAGGGTCTTAGCATAGATTTTATTATATGCATCGAGGAATTGATTTTGTCCCAGAGACATCCCACATGCATATCAGATACTATTTATGAGAGCAAGCCCGAGGAATATGATGCTCGTAATACCCCCGAAGTTTCCATTATTTATGAGAGTCATCATCCCCATAGCGAGCATAGATATACCAGAGAGGCCGAGTCCGAGAAATGCCACTGTTTTTATCCCTACCTTTTGTGCGACTCGACTCGCGATCTCTTGCAGTCAGAGAGCGGGTATAGCTATCATAGCGAGTAGTATATAGCTCCATCCATGTTTTATATTATCGAGAAAGCTCACGAGAAATGTCGAAGCAAATGTATCCCAAAAACCAAATATCAGCACGAGGCTCATCGTCCAATAGAGAATAATATATGGAGGAATATGGAGCATGATAGCATATATGGTTTTGGCAGTATCGATTATTTCTCTATAAAATGATGTCATGTCTATCTTCGTAGTATTTTTTTGTGCTGGCCTGATGAATATATATTTCGTACTACTGAGGACTTTTTCTAGATCGATGGCGCTGATTTTTTCGGTAAGGTATTCTTGCACATTTTCTTTATTGAGCTTACTGATGCCGACAGTAAAGCCTGTAATATCAGAAAGCGCGAAGCTCTCTTTTCTATTATCGAAAAATCTATACGTAAAAATCAGAAAGAGTGATATGATGCCCCCGAGGAATATAATCGCAATCGTCGGATTCGTAGAGAGGATAAAACCAGATATGATGAGTCCCATGAGAGATCCGAGTCAGTAGGTTATATTATTTCGCGCGAGTATCGTTCCATATTCACTCGGATGTGCATTCGAGAGGATATATCCGAATGTAGAGATATCGTTTACTTCTTTGGTGAGACCATAACAAAATGATGCTATGATAATAAGTACCCAGTTTAGAGCATCACTAAAGAACCATGATATAATACCAGTAAATCCATCAGGGACAATCATTTTCCCTACATCTCATGCTACAGAGAATACTCAGTAAATAAAGTTAAAAAATATCCCTACCGCGATAAGTTGTGATATCGCGCCGATAATAAAGAGTTTTTTCGTAGAGTAGTAGCGCTGCAGTATGCCGATAGGAATATCGAGAAAAAATGCTATCAGATTCGCGATCCCGAGAAATATGCCTACGAGAGCTACGCTTTTGAGCTGAAAGGTAAAAAAGAATACCACAGAAAAGTGGAATACCATCCAAACAAAACCCTGAAACGCATTCGTCATATAAAAATTTTTGAGCCGATATCCATCGAGAGACGTGTTTGTAGATATGATAACAGTATCATCATGTGGATTTTTGGATGGTGAAGGAGATGAATCTGTCATAAAAAGAAAAGAAAGGCCGATATCGGCCTTTATATATGTATAAGTCACGTTCTTACGGTGTACCTGTGGTATAAGTATTCCTGACCGGGGAATAGGATTATCTTACACTATTTTTTATCTTTTTTCGCTTTTCGACCGAAATTTTTCTCGATTTCCTCTTTACAGTATATATTTTCTATGGTCTAATCAGGAATCTGTGCGATACTGCGAATTAGGTTGAGCTTATCGGCTTGGTGATATTTATGGACATTTTCGAGTTCGAGGCGGGTTTGTTTTTGTTTTTTGAATTTTGCGAGGAGCATATCGGCTTCATGTGCATTTTTAGCATCTTTGAGCGTATCTATCATCTCAGCAGCTTCTTCCAGAAGTGCTCGATTGGCGCTATCAATCTCTTTGCGCACCATGACCATCTCTACGATATATGTCTCCCAGTTTTCGAGTATATGATGTTGTTTGGGCTCAGTCAGAGCATCGAAAATCACCGCTATATTATGGCGATCTTCATCTGAGAGAGGTGACCTCGCGAGAAGTGTCTGGAGACGGACGTTACCCATATCAGAAGGTCGTAAAGGCTAGAGAGGACAAAAAAACCGATACGAGTATTGTATCGGTTTTTTATGATTTGCAAAATTTTTTCACTAGGCTGCGCGTCTTTCATTTCCATAATATTCATCATTTGCAGCAGCTGTGATATCTGTTTGTTGAGAAGAGAGGATTTGAGCTACTTTTGGGAAAGTAGTATTGTTTGTGTTGAGTGCCTTATGATATTCACGTAATGCTATTAGTGCAACTTCTCGAACTTCAAAATTTTGAATATCACTGATTGCATTGAGCAGATTCCCTGACTCCTTTGCATACATAGAGGTTACTTCATCTATAATATTTTTTGGGAGAGACGGAGCATTTTCGAGATGTGATTTTAGATTTCTCACCATGGTCTTATATTAACATATTCTTCAGTAAATTGCAAATTTATACAGTATTTTTATAAATGTGCAATATCTTTTCTGAAAAATGATTGGGTGATTATGGTATTTTTCTCCGAGAATGCAAGTTTATTTTCGGATATTTTAGTATTTTTCCATGTCTAGTACGCTAGAGTTGGCTTCTGAGAGCATCTATCATGGGCATGAGATTTTTCGGGATATCTCGTGGCATCTTCGCATCGACGATCACATACATGTCTCATGTTTTTCCATCCATGATGCGTCATTTGCCAGATATTTTGTACTTTGTACCTGGTTTTGTACCAGCCTTTACCTTCAGAGATAGATTTTTCCCATATACCGTTCGGATATTTATGGATGTATCATAGAGGAAGTCGAGAAATGGTATCTCTACGGTTTCTGTCACGTCGAGATTCGGTATCTCTTTTTTCTCTTCCGGTTCTGGAGTCCTAGTTCTACGACTTCATCCTCCCATCCCACCGAGTATATCCCCGAGGTCGAACTCGATACCACTCGTCTGCCTCCCACCATTCCCGAACTGGGAGAATATATCCTCGAATCCCCCGAATCATCATCCCGTATACCCACCTCCAGAGTATCATCCACCTCATCCCATCCCACCGAAGGGATTTCACTCGGCACTGCCGAACTGATCATAGTTTTGCTTTTTTGCGGTATCTGAGAGTGTCTGGTAGGCTTCATTGATTTCTTTGAATTTTTTCTCGGCAGTCTTATCTCATTTATTCCTGTCTGGATGATACTCCATAGCCTTTTTCTTATAGGCTTTTTTTATCTCTGCTTCACTCGCAGATTTGCTCACCCCGAGGATGTCATAGTAGTTTTTGCTCATATGGATATTTTATCGAAAAAATAGCACCTGTCAAAGTGAGGTGCTATTTTTTTTGTTCTTCAATCGGGTTTGGATATATGATTTCCCCGAATTCCGCTCTTACAGCTTGGACTTCTTCTATGAGTAATTCTATATTTGACTTTCACCCATTTGCAACCCTTGCTCGTGTCTTATTATGTGTTCAGATAACCTCTTTTTCCAGAGCGAAGTTATATTTATCTATAGACTTTCATCACATAGAAGGTATATATTATAATGTAAATTATATCTATAATATACGTATAATTTATAATGTAGCAAATTTTTTATTGCTTGAATTTTCTAAAAAAAACTTACACTCTCTGTATGTCTACAGAAATACCGCACATCGAAAACCTCCTCAAAAATCTCCCATCGACCCCATGAGTCTATCAGATGAAAGATAAGGCAGGGAAGGTCATCTATGTGGGGAAAAGTATCAATCTGAAATCTCGTGTATCATCATACTTTCGTGATACTGGCGGTCTCACTCTCGCGAAGAAACAGATGGTAGGGAAAATCTCCGACATAGAAACTATCCTCTGTGAATCAGAGGTAGAGGCGCTCGTCCTCGAGACCAATCTCATCAAGCATCTCACGCCAAAATATAATATCCTCATGAAGGATGATAAAAACCTTGCCTATATAAAAATCACTCCCTGACCAGTTCCAGAAATCATAAAAACTCGACAAAAATCCCAAGATGGATGACTCTACTTCGGTCCATATACGCAGTGATCGAATATCTATGAATGTGTAAAACAACTCAAACGGATTTTTCGGATTAGGAGCTGTAAGATGCGATTCGCTACCAATACTCATACCAAAAAACTCGAAGTGACCTATACGGCTGGTAGAGCCATACCTTGTATGGACTACTATATCGGACTCTGTCCATGACCATGCCTCCTCGACCCTGAGAAGATAGATGCCCATAGTGAAAACGTACTCCATATGAAGGAGTTCCTCCGATGAGAGCACCTCTCTGTCATCGACACTCTAAAGTCGAAGATGCATGCACATGCGAAGAAGATGGAGTTCGAAGAGGCGCAAAAGATAAAAATCCTCCTCGATGCCATAGGACATATATCTGAGAAGCAGCTCGCGAGAGATGCTCTCCCATGAGATCATGATATTTTCGTTATGTTAGAAAAGTATGAAAAGTTATACGTATGAGTATTACAAGTAAGAAATGGTCATATTATAGGGATATTTCGTCATACTATAGAGGGATCACTCGATACACGAGAAGATATGATAGTGCAGTTTCTCGCACGACAGTATATCGTCTCAGATGACACGACGACACTGAGTCTCCCTGACTCTATCATACTCACGACCGAGATACAGGATCATGCGCTTCTTTCGTTTTTTGCTGAAAAAAACATCTTTCTCAATATGAATCCTGTCTGAGTGAGGAAAGAACTCTTCGACTTTGCTCAGAATCAGCTCCGAGAATATGCATATAAATCTGAGCTCGCCACCCTGGAACAAAAGACTCTCACTCGTGCGCATATGGAAAATATCCTGACTCAGCTCGGATATCCGATACCGAAAAAGTGAGAAATCATATTCGAGTGCTATGATATATCACATACTCATGGACAGTTCACGTATGCATCCCGCGTCCTTATATCGAATGGGAAACCAGATACATCTCGATACAAGAAATACAAGATAAAAACCCTCTCTGATGGCATGATAGATGACTTCGCATCCCATCGAGAGGTCATGACACGTCGCATCATCGAGGGTATGGAGTATGGGAATCTCCCGCATCTGATCATCATCGATGGATGAAAATGACAGCTCTCGAGCGCTCTCAGGTGACTCCAGGATGGACTTTATGAATACTATAAAAAAGATGCTACTCTCTCAGATGCAGATATACGAGATCGGGTAGATACATTTCTCTCTACATTTCCACTCTGCTCTATAGCGAAGCGGGAGGAGGAGGTATTCGTCCCACGAGATAAAAAACCTATACTCTTCGAACATGGAAGTCCTGAGCTCATGGTCCTCCAAAAAGCTCGTGATGAGTCACATAGATTCTCTATTACAGCGAATCGAAGCGCACGTATGAAAAGTATGAAAAAGAATATCCTCGAAGAACTCCCATGATTTGGTCCTGTGACACGGAAAAAACTTCTCAGTCTCGCAGGGAGTATTGATGATATAAAAAATGTATCCATACAAGATTTAGAAGCTATCTGTAGCAAAAGTCAGATACAGACACTCAGAGATCATGGGATTATTTAGGATATAATTTTGACACTTTCACGACTCTAGATATTCTCTTCCTAATTCCTAATTCCTAATTCCTAATTCCTAATTCCTAATTCCTAATTCCTAATTCCTAATTCCTTGTATATCCTCGCTTTCGAGACATCCTGTGATGATACCTCTGTCGCTATCCTGCATGATAGGGAGGTGATAGCGCTCTCTACGCATACCCAGCTCGAGCATAGTGTGACGGGTGGTGTCGTGCCCGAGGTTGCAGCTCGGTCACATGCGGATGCGATATTCCAGTCGCTCGATGAGGCTCTCATAGCCGCTCATATCACACTCTCTGATATCGATGTCATCGCCTGTACCGAGCGGCCATGACTCCTCCCATCACTCCTCACGGGGATGACGGTAGCTAAAACTTTATCATTATCACTCCAAAAGCCTCTCATCTGGGTCGATCATATCGAGTCACATATATTCGCGAACTATCTCTGACGAGAAGAAGATGCTCTCATATTCCCAGCGGTCGTCCTCACCGTCTCATGAGGTCATACTGAGATATATCACTGGCCATATGGTCAGGCGCTCGAGATGCTCGGTCAGACTCGCGATGATGCTGCGGGTGAGGCATTCGATAAGGTATCGAAAATGCTTGGGCTCGGATTCCCAGGTGGTACTGTGATCTCTCGACTCTCTCATGAGTATCGCACGAGTGGTGTGGGTATAGATGAGAAGCGACTCTTTCCTCGAGTGATGCTCGAGTCGGATTCTCTCGATTTTTCATTCTCTGGATTGAAGTCCGCAGTGAAGCGTATTATCGATGCTGAGATTGCGAAAAAGGGGAGTATCAGTCATGATTTCCAGACATATATCGCCTATGAGTTCGAGGAGACGGTGACTGATATCCTCTCCGAGAAGCTTCTCCGTGCTCTCGAGCAGACTCATGCGAGATCGATGGTGCTCGCAGGATGAGTCAGTGCGAATACGACACTCAAGATGAAACTCGAATATATCGCGAGAGAAAAATCTATCCCATTTTTCGCACCGACGAAAAATATCTACTCCATGGATAATGCTGCTATGGTCGGTATACGTGCCTACTATATGCTCCCGAGATAGTATCTCCGACCACGAAGAGTGATGGGGTCAATCTTTTTTTATTGATTCTTCGAGGTTTTTTTCTATACTGGAGCAGTTATTTATCTATTTTTTATGACTACAAAATCTCCTACTGCTCCTACAGAATCAGTGCCACATACTCATGGACATCATACAGTCCTCACTATTCTTGTCATCGTATCTCTCCTTTTAAATATTGTCTCTGTATACTTTCTTCTCGGGTATTCATTCGACTTAAAGACGCTCTCAGCGAAGAGCGATAGCGCTCTCGGTATCAAAAAAGTCCTCCTCGATCTCGAGTATGAGAAAGTCGGAGGTAAGGATAACTATGATATCCTCCAGAAGTATTCACAGCTCCAGATCACAGAGCAGATCGATAAAATCAAGCAATACGTAAATGGTGGTGCGCAGGCTGATGCTGCGACTCCTACTGCGACTACAGAACCAAAGGGAACACTCACTCCAGAAGAGGTGAAAACAGTCCTCGATGATGCCTCTATCGAAGGAAATAAAGATGCTACTGTGATCGCTATCGAGTATAGTGATATGGAGTGTCCGTTTTGTATGAGACAGTATCACGATACGAAACTCTTCCCAGCACTTCTCTCACAGTATGGAGATAAGGTGTCTGCAGCATTTAAAAATAATCGTGGTGTAAACCATAAAGGTACAGAGGCAAAAGCGATAGCAGCGCTCTGTGCTGATACTGTGGGCGGTGATGAGAAATATATTTCATTTTATAAAGCTATCATGGACGGCTCGACGAATGAGGGAGGTGTACTTGATGTCGCGAAGCTCCCAGAGCTCGCGAAAACTCTCGGTCTCGATACGGCGAAGTGGCAGTCATGTATGGATACAAAGGCGACTCTCGCACGATTCGAAGCGCAGACGAGCGAGGCTCAGAAATTTAACCTCAATGGTACACCAGGAACTCTTCTCCTCAATGTAAAAACAGGGAAGTATGACACCGTCGAGTGAGCGTATCCATATGCGACATTCACAGCGAAGATCGATGCACTCATGCAATAATCTCTCTCCTAGAGCTTAGAAAAACCTCCCGTTTCGGGAGGTTTTATTTTCTACGCCAGTCATGTGGGAACTGGTTCGAGAGGATCGTATCGGATATTTCTTCGAGAGTGATATCGATACCATCATAGGCTACGATGACAGGGCCATCTCAGATCTCGACTTCGAGGAGTTCTCCCCTGAGGTATCGATCGAGCTCTTCCTCATTTCTGAGAGTATATCTCGGTATATCCATCGTATCTATATACCGTACAGAAAAAGGAGTAAATCGTACTTCACCATTTTCTATCATCGCGATGCGTTCTCCGAGTCGCATGAAGTAGTATGTTTTGAGGAGCTCATGGAGATGAGGGTGTCTCTGCACGGAGAGGATCTTCCCAGTATGCTCATAGAGTGTGATATCCTCTCGTATCGTGGCACCGAGGGTATGTCATTTATAGGTTTTTATCTCTTCATTTATATTCGTTCATCGTGTACTCTCATCGATATCTATACTCGCATATTTCCTGATTTTTGCTACGAAAAATCCACCCGTATGGTCGATATGTGGCCAAAAATGCTTCTCGAATATCACCTCGAAGGTATCTGGATATTTTTTCATGATGGCTTCGAGGACTCCCTCATTTTCGAGCTGATTCATACTACAGGTCGAGTAGACCATCTCACCACCCACTTTCAGAGCGATGATAGCCGCATCGAGGAGTTTTTCCTGGAGTCGAGCGATGGTTTTTATATTTTTTATATGCCAGTGTTTCGTCGCATCAGTACCTTTATAGAGTGTACCCTCACCACTACATGGTGCATCCAGTAGGATGCGGTCGAATGTCTCGGGAGTATGTCGGAAGTACTGTCCAGGATAGAGTGTCACTCCGATGTTCGCACTGCCCATGCGGTCGAGATTCTGGAGGAGCTGTGGGATACGCTCCCGAGTCGGCTCATTCGCGACGATGAAACTACTCGGATACATCTCAGAGAGCTGGGTCGTTTTACCGCCGGGGCTTGCAGCCATGTCGAGTATGAGGAAATTCTCTTCATGTATCTGCCCATCTGAGAGCACCTGTACTGATGTCGCCGCAGCGAGCTCCTGTATATAAAAATTCCCTACCAAGTGATCCAGCGTATACCCGATACGACGCTCGAGTGGGTCGAAATCCTCACTCCTCCCTATGCTAAATACATTCGCTATATATGTATCCTCGAGGATGAATCCATACTGTGCAAGGCGTCCACGCACAGCGTCTTCCATGCGTGGTCGTATGCGGAGGGTACGAGGGATACCTTTTTCGAGCGATGCGAGAAATGCGCTAAATTCTTCAGGACTATCGCTGAAAAATGTATCTCTGAAGTATTCGATGAAGCGAGGATTTTGTGTCATTAGAATTTAAATTTACGAGCCATTTCTCTATCGAGGTCACGATTTTTGAGGGTTTCTTTTTTTTGCCAGAGTTTTTTTCCTTTTACGAGAGCGACTCGCACCTTTATGAGATTGCCTTTTGTATAGATTTGCATCGGGATGAGTGTCGCTCCCATTTCTTTGATTTTGGTTTCGAGGCGTATGATTTCTCCTTTTCGCATGAGGAGATTTCGCTCGCGCTTCGGCTCTATGATACGGATGCCTCCCTTATATTCACCGATATGGATACCAGTCGCATAGGGATGTCATTTATTTATGAGGATATAGGATCACTTTAGATTTACATTACCAGCGCGTATGCTCTTCACCTCTTCACCATAGAGCTCTATACCAGCCTCATACTCCTCGATGATCTCATAGTCGAAGAGGGCTTTCTTATTATCGGCGAAGATGATTTTGTTCTCATTTTTCATCCACAGGGATTATAGACAAAACTGATAAAAAGCAACTTGCTTTTCCTAGAAAATATGATAAAATATAAAAAATATAAAACGTCAAATATGATTCTCCGCTCACTCATTCTCGTATTTTGTCTCTCATGTGTGACTGCAGCTTATGCTGCATCTGATAAGTCAGGAGGAGTAAGTACAGAGCATCCACCACATGATCATCCCAGTCATGACCACCTGAAAAAGCTCGATGAGTGAGTGCGAAACATGCGCAGAAAAAAAGAGACACTCTAGAGTGTCTCTTCGAGTATCTGGCGGACTTTTTCGCTAAAGTTTCATGTGAGTCAGCTGAGATCTATATCACGAAGATATCATTTATTACGTAATTCTTCTATACATTTTCGAAATACTCTTTCTCATCACTCTCTTGTCGTCTGTTCTGCAAATTGTCATCGCCAATAATTCCAATAATGTGTCCATTCTGGTGCAAAAATATTTTCTCAGAGGTTCCCACTCATATCAGTAAAATCCAAAAAATTTATATTTTCTCTGCCATTATCTCTCAGTTGTTTCAGTCCGGAGAGAATCATTTCATTTAAAAATACTACATCTTTTTTGTTGTAGAGTGGCCTTATTTCGCGAAGATGTCATGGAGTTTCTCTATGGCGAGTCATTGGTCGATAAAAAATGGTGATGTCGCTATAGTAACACATTTTACCTTCGGGAGCAAATTTCGGATACATCTGAGCTTCATCTCACTATCGATGAAGTCCATCTCAGGTGAGAAAAAGTCGAGATCGATATTCAGTATACTATTCGCGTTCGGAGTGTAGTCGATATATTTCTCGACTTCCCAGGCATTTTCTATGCGTATCATGCTCCCGATAAGACCAGAGTCGAGCGCAGGACGGATATAGTTCCCGACATTACACGAGTGATTGGTGTACTGCCATGCATAGTCTCTCTCTGTTATCGCTTTCTCTTTATTGAGAGGATAGATATTGTCCCAGAGATCCGAGTGCTCGTCGATATGGATGAGCTCACATCATGGCGATATGATGCCCTCGCGCATCCCTTCTAGCCAGAAATAGAGAGCATGATTATGATTATCGAAGATGATGATGGGTTTCTCGTTATCTGAAAGTCGTATAAACTGTTCGAGTCATATACATGATCTGAGAGTGCCATCTTCCACCTCTTCGAAGACGATATGCTCTCAGATTCGTACATCATTGAGAGTTCAGTTCCGCAGTGCTGGTATGGTGAGATATTTCCGCGTACGGATATCGTATGAGAAAGCGTTATTTCCGACATTTTCAGAGAGGATGTGTGTATGAGAGTATGGTATTTTTGACAAAAGTATTATACTAAATATAGTAACTATGTATCGTATAGTATAAATTTATGTCTAAAAATCAATTATCTCCAGAGGCTTCTCTCCAGGAAGCATCATGAAATTCAGAGCATAATGGATTTTTCTCTCACGATGCTGCCACTCTGTTATGAAAAAGGCTCATGCACATCACGAATGGTGATACTTTCTTCGAAAAAAAAGTGAATGAGTGGTTAGGCACAGCTCTGAGTATGACAGAAGCAGAAGACAATATCCAAAATAGTATTGACACCAGTTTGATAAAATATTTTCAGTTATTATCCCATCAAAATGCTTTTATAGATAACATAACAGAAGTATATATAGATGAAACTATACTAGTTTCAGGTATTGCTTCCCGTCTATGATACCCTGAAAAGAGTCTCAGATTAGAGCTCGCGAGAGATATTATATATGTTATAAAATCTCATTTTTCCATCCATCCATTGGTATTTCAGGATGATGGATTTATCGTATCAAATACTCAGAGAGGTTTAAGATTTCAGAAAATATAAATCTATTCGAGTACATCCCTCACAGTCCCTTTTACATCGTAGGTCACATGTTTGTGTGATATCGTACTTCACTTCGCACTGGCATAATGTTTTGGGATTTTGGTATCATGTGTTCCATCATCAGGGAGCTTCGGTGCGATAGGGATATTTGGCTCTTTCGTCTGCTCAGGATCCAGCATGCTCTGGATGAGTCGTGCAGTTTCATTTGGCGCTGTCACATAGTACATAGGCAGCGTCCCAGTACTATTACTATCTCACTCTGTCATGATTTCTATCGTTCCGAAGTTAAAAAAACTTCCTATCCACCCAGAGTATTTCGCACTCACGGTCTTCACTTTATCACTTTCGATAGTATTTACGCTTGATAGCATTCCAGACTGATTCACGAACATGATTTTTCATGGGATGACGATGTTATAGTCCATCTCCATGTCTATCATGTGTTTTCTATACTTTCAGAGAAATATCCACTGGAGGAGCAGGAGTATGATATCGAGCCATATGATAGCGCTCCATGATTCTCGCATATGTCAGAAGTATGATGCTCCACTCCAGATCATGAGGATGATTAGGATGATTTGATTTAGTACCGTCTGATCAAAAAATCGCATAAAGTATTTATCTCATGCATGGAGATCTTCGAGAAGTGTAGTAAAATCAGTCCGTATACTCGCACGACTGTAGATAGCACGAAAATGTACGAGATATGACCAGACTGATAGTATGAATAATAAGAGTGATATACTCACACCTCCGATGAGTGAATATGCGACGAGTGCATCTTTATGGTATAGCATCGCTGTCACGATATTGGCACCACCGACGATGAGGATGATGAGTGGTATCCAGATAAGTGCGAGCGCGTATATCCATGATCGTTTGATGATGAGGACACGACTCACACCATCTTTTATGAGGTGCTGTATCGTATTTGTCTCACTCTGGAGGTCGAATGACTTAAATATCGCGGAGTAGATTTTATGGAATGGTATCATAAGAAAAATTTACATACTGAGAAGAGTGCGGAGTTCCATTTTGGTTTTTTCGAGTTCGTCATTTACGAGGCGGATATCATAGAACTCCTGTTGCTCGAGCTCATGCATAGCGGTTGCGAGTCGTATTTCGAACTGCTCTGCCGTCTCTGTGCCTCGCTGGTGGAGTCGAGTCTTTAGCTCCTCGAGTGATGGTGGTAGGAGAAATATGGTGACCACGCTATATCCACGACTTTCGAGAAGTGGCTTTAGATGGACCATGCCCTGAGGCTCGATGATATAGAGGGGTGACTTCTCTTCGGCTATGATACGAGCGAGCTCCCTATCAGTCGAGCCGTAGTAGTTCGTATGTACGAGAGCATACTCGATAAATCCGCCAGTATGGATCGTATCCTCGAACTCTTTCCGAGAGATGAAATAGTAGTGCTGTCCATCGACTTCTCACTCGCGCGCTCCACGTGAGGTCGTGGTGATGACTTTCGACACGTGTGGTGTCGTCGACTCTATCTCGTGCCAGAGGGTGGTCTTACCGACTCAGGCAGGACCAGAAAGGATGAATACAGTAGGGTTTCACATAGTATGAGAGTATATAAAAAATCGAGAGAAATGCAATTACCGTATCTTCCATTTTACTTTCTCCTCACTCGTGAGTGGCGTGATAAAATCCTCTAGATAATATATCTGATGGATACTATCTGATTTTTGTGCCCCATCCTCTTTGCGATAGGCTCATCTCTTCTGTAGACAAGAAGTATCTATGCAAATATAGTCATATATGATATTCTCAGGGGGAGTACGACTGGTTTTTGTTATGTACCCAGCATATATTAGTGCTTCGGCGATCTGATGATAGAGTGGTCCAGCACCACTGATACCAGAGACGTCGTCCATACTTTCACGATTTACATTTCACACCCATATTCAGATGATGGTATCTTCATCATATCATATGGTCCAGTTATCTCGAAAGTCTGTACTGGTTCCAGTTTTTACAGCGAGAGGTATAGAAGTATTGAGGATACTCGATACTCAGAATGTGCGAGCTCGATTTTGGTCCTCGCTCAGGATATCGAATATGAGAAAGTTCGCTGCATCAGAGAGATCCAGGAGATCCCGATATCATTCGATAAGATTCTCGAGCGTGAGCTCGACTCACCCGAGTGATATACTATATCCATAGTATCCAGAGTCATGTTCGATATCGAGGCCTATGCTTCTATAGGCTTCATAAATACGTCCGATACCGAGATGTTCTGACAGTCTCACGGTTGAGCTATTGAGACTGTTTCCGAGTGCTTCCCTGAGGGTGACAGGACCATATGATTTCGGTATGTAGTTCTCGGCGATATAGGAAATCTCAGGTGCATCGGTTTCATATATTTTTTTCTCATCGAGAATATAATTATCTGGATGGGCTCCGAGGCGGAGAGCGAGTCGATAGACAAAAGGTTTGAGAGTCGATCATACTGAGCGTTTCTTCACTATCATATCGACAGCATTATCACGAGAGATATCGCCATTACCGAGATATATGATTACTTTCTTTTCTTTTTCAGACCATACATAGATACTACCATTATGTATGTTTTTCTCCTGAAGTCCTTCGAGAGTTGTATTTAGCATCGTTTTCCCTAGGATCATGAGTTTTGTATCTATACTGGTTTTGAGAGAGATTGATTTTGTACTACAGAGGGTAGTGGGTAGTATTTGTATGAATTTTTCGAGCTCATTTGTCCTACCACTACATCGGAGAAAAACCTCTCTTTTTATACGTTCAGTGAGGTGAGGATAGGTATTGATATATTGGGGACGCTCTCTTTTTGGTATGACAAATGCTTCATTCGGCATACCTAATTTTTCAGATATTCATTTTTGGTAGGCATCTCTTCCATCTGAAGGGTTCGGATACTTGATCCGTGTTATGATCTCGATACGCGCATTTTGGTCGATATTTCCAGAAAAATATATTGCTTTCGCAGTCTCTATCCCATACAGACTATTACCCATATAGACAGTATCGAGATATCATCTAAGTATAGTGTCTTTACTACTATGAAATTCCAGCAATATCGCATAGATACTTTCTTTGATTTTTTGTATGATGCTACGAGGTGCTCCTGGAAAATATTGATTTTTTATATATTGCTCTGTGAGTGTACTCCCTCAGCGCACTATCCCACTCGCTCGATAGTTCTCTATGAGAGCTCATCATTTACCGATGATATCGATACCATGATGACTATAAAAGCGCCTATCTTCTATCTGTATAATACTTTTTATAAGGTCTGTATCGAGTGGTCATGTGTAGGGAAGTGAGAAGCCATCTTCTTCAGGTATACGTGTTAGTACGGTATTATCACGTCCTAATATTTCGAAACTCCCGTATGAGGATCCTACCTTCGAAAAACTCCACCAAATATCCAATGAATGGTATATAGCGAATACGAGCATGCCCCCGAGAAATGCGAGAAACAAAGTTTTCATATATCTGAGTATAAGAAAAATCACGAGAGAAAAAAATTTTTATTTGACTTTCTCAATTTCTCTATATAATCCAGTCACTCTATCGGAGACAGTTGGTTCCCTCACGGGATAAAAATAGCCAACCGAGGTGGACCGCACAGTTCTAAAGTAGAAAGTATAAAGTTCTAAAAGTATGTATCATACTTGATAACTTGATAACTTGAATACTGGATAACTCATAGGTTCGTACGATATAGTGCGGATTTTTTTTGCACTTTCGTCAGAGTGTATGAGCATGGCTCATGATTCCTACTTTATAATTTTTGTCCAAATGGCTGTATCAAAAGCAAAGAAAAGCGAGCAACTCGCGGCTCTCGAAGCGCATCTGAAGGAAGCGAAAAGTGTCGCTTTCACATCGAATCAGAAAGTCACTGTACTCGAGGTTTCTACTCTAAAAAAAGAACTCCGCGCACAGAACGCTCTCTATGTCATCGTAAAGAAGACTCTCATCCGTATCGCATTCCAGAATGTATACGGTGCTGAGCTCGATCTCGCTACTCTCCCAGGTCAGGTCGCTCTCGTCATCGCGAAGGGTGATGCACTCGCTCCTCTCGGTATCGCGAATAAGTATGCGAATGAGTGGAAGAAAGAGCAGAAAATCACATTCGTCGGTGGATATATGGATGGTCGTCTTATGGACGCTACAGAGACGAAGAAGCTCGCTACTCTCCCATCTCGTGAAGTCCTCCTCGCGAAACTCCTCGGTTCTATGATGTCTCCACTTTCTGGTCTGGCTCGATTCTTCGATGCTGCTGGTAAGGATCTCACTGCGAAATCACTCACAAAAGTCGGTGATCTCGTCGGGTCTGCTCCAGCTCCAGCAAAAAAAGAAGAAGCTCCAGCTCCAGTAGAGGCTCCAGCAGCTCCAGTGGCTGAGACTCCAGCAGAGTCACCAGTTGCCGAAGCGGCTCCAGAGGCTCCAGCTCCAGTCGTGGCAGAAGCTACTGAGGCTCCGGCAGAGACTCCAGCTGCAGAAGAGACTCCAGCTGCATAGTTTGATTTTCGTCTCATAGTCTCTTCTTGAGAGGCTATGGACGAAGCGCAAAACTTCGATATATTCGCGGATTCGTTTCTTTGTCCTCAAAAAACGAATAAACGATAGAACGAATATATACTTTATTTCCTTTCCTTTTTATACTATGGCTGATCTTTCTAAAAATGCTGAGAAGGTACTCGAACTCGTCGAGGGTCTCACGATCGTAGAGCTCGCTGATCTCGTCTCCGCTATGGAGGAGAAATTCGGAGTTTCTGCAGCTGCTCCTGTAGCAGTAATGGCTGGTGGTGCTGGTCCTGCAGCTGGTGGTGACGATGAGAAGACTTCATTTGATGTCGTTATGACTTCAGCTGGAGCTCAGAAAATCGCTGTCATTAAGGTAATCCGTGAGATTACTGGTCTTGGTCTTGCTGAAGCAAAGGGTCTTGCTGATAATGGTGGTGACATCAAAAAAGGTATCAAGAAAGATGAGGCTGAGAAAATCAAGACTCAACTTTCTGAGGCTGGTGCTACTGTCGAGATTAAGTAATTATTCTCCTAAAAAAATCCCTCCATTTGGAGGGATTTTTTTATAAAAAACCACCGAATCGCTAGATTGGTGGTTTAGAGAGGGGGATTACTTGCTTGTTTTTAGCAAACCATTTCCTATGCAGTAGAATAACCATAGCCAGTATGAACATACTACGATACTCAAAATTATATCCCTTATATCCCAAGAATGGAATATGGATTTTTTTGAGAAAAGAATTATTAAACCTAAGCACATTATTGAGGCGCCTAGTAATATCTTACCAATTACTGCTAAGATAGTCTTAATGGAGAATTCCATATATTTTCCTTTCAAGAAAATAATCCCCATCCAGCATATTCGCAGGTGAGGAAAGATAAAAAAATTTAACTTCCAAAACCCATCAGAAGCTGGACTTATATAGTATAATACTTTTTTAATTTTTTGTCAATTCTTATCTCTTAAACTTTAGAAACTTCATAAGTGCTTCTCGTGTTGCCATGATATCTCATCTCGCTGTATGTGCGGTATAGTCTGTTATATGGAGTCTATCTGCTATACCACCAGGTTTTGAGAGGCTCGTAGAGGGGAATGGAAGCTGTATTTTATTATATCTTGCTATCGAATTTGCCTGGTTCGCGATAGACTTGGTATCGATGATATCATTTCAGAGTTTTTCATAGAGATTCGGTCTGCGAGCATTCGCGAAGACACTCCCAAGAAATGCTATATCAGCCGTGATAAACTGTCCGACCATGATAGGTTTTTTCCCCTCAGGGAAGTGCGTCTCCATGAATCCGTCCCAGTACTCACAGAACTCTTCATAAGATTTACCGAGTGCGATACGATCCAGAGTGAAGCCATTGTACTCGAGTGCTTTCGGGTCGATGATGATATTATCTGGTGGTATGAGATCCATAAAAAACTCTCCTATCACATCGAAGGTATCGTTCATCACCATCGCTCCGACCTCGATGACACCATGCTGAAATGGGTTCAGTCCGGTCATCTCGAGGTCTATGATGAGGTAGGTTCAGGCGGTATTTTCTGGCATAAAAATGATTTGCTTTTTTAGTCGTACTCTCTATGCTAGAGAACGAAGACGACAGAGTATCTTATATCACTCCTATAAAAAGTCAAAAAAATAATCTTTACATTATGTCAAAGCCATTTATCGTGAAAGATCCCTACTTCGAGAAAGCCAAAAAGCTCGGTTATCGTGCGCGAAGTGCCTTTAAGCTCCTCGAAATCCAGGAAAAATATGATATCATCCATCCAGGTATGTGTGTGCTCGATGTCGCGAGTGCGCCCGGGAGTTTTATCCAGGTGATATCGAAGATCGTCTGAGATACAGGTCGCATCATCGGTGTCGATATCCAGTCGATACAGTCATTTGGTCGTCCGAATATCTCATTTCTAAAGGCGAGTATATTCGACTATGATGTCATCCATAAGTTCATCCGAGAGCGTGATATCACCGAGTTCGATGTCATTACATCCGATATCGCTCCGAATACGACTGGTATGACCTGAGTGGATCAGTATCGCTCTATCGAGCTTAATATCGCGATACTCGATGTCGCCGATGAGTTCCTGAAAAAATGAGGAACTGTCATCTTAAAAGTATTCGTCTGAGAGGATATCCAGGATCTCATCACGCCAGTGAAGTCGAAATATGCGAAACTCATACGTTTTAAGCCGAAAGCCTGTCGAGATAGGAGCTTCGAGGAGTACTTTATCTGTCAGTGAAAAAGATAACTTCCTATCAAAAGTATATAAAAGTCAATATTTTTTTGTCTCGAGAAAATTGTTTTTTCGAATAAATAATGTATTCTTACCTACGGTAGTACCTTATTTTTTTACTTGCCTTATATGGAACAACAACATTCACTGACGATCGATGTGATCATCGCGAAATTTGTACCTATTATAGGTGCGCTGCTCTTTATCACAGGGCTCGGCTATCTGATCTATACGAGCGTATGGGAGGCTATGAGCCAGACTATGCGACTCGGTGTCGGTTTTTTCGTGTCACTTATTATTATCGGAAGTGCGTTTTCTTTCTCTGAAAAACTCAGATACTTCGCTGATGTGGTCATGTGAGGCGGTATACTCTTACTCTATGGGACACTTATATATGGATCTCGTACGACTGATGTGGCCGTAGCATCCATCCCGGAAGTCGCTACTTTAGTGACGGCATTCTTTTTTACTCTTGCAGTCGCATATTTTTCATCACTGCGTAAGTCGAAAGTGATTCTCGCGCTCGGCATACTCGGTGCATACCTTACTCCTTTTGTTATCGGACAAAATGATGTCTGGGCTTCAAATATCTCCTTTAATGCATATCTCGTATATTTCGCAGCAGTGAATATTGTAGTATTTTTTATGGGTCGCGAGATAGCTGTTCATGATCTTATCCCTCTGAATTTACTGGGATTATTTTTCGGTACATATACGCTCCATCATCTCATCTATACAGGGGATATACAGGCGGTATCTGCAGGTTTCTTCCAGAGTGATATATTTACTATTATTTTGCTCGCGATATTGGTCGTTATGAGTATAGCGAGTATAGCATATTCAGCACGCTTTTTTTCACCGAAAGAAGATGGCTGGATTTCTGTAGGATATCTCGTACCATTCCTGTGGTTTTACTTTCATAGTAGTGCTCTCTCTGGGGTTTCTATGATTTCGGAGTTGTTTGCATATCTCGTTATCGCAGTGGCATATTTCGGAGCATGGTATTTCTTACGACCCCTGGAGTCGAGTCGTTATCAGCATGTAGCTGCGTACGTCGGTGGTATGATAGCGGTCGTATTTGCAGTCGATACGCTTCTCTGAGACTATGAGCTCATCGCGAATATGTTTATCGCATATATTAGTTTGATATTTGCGACGATTTATATCTTCGATGGCAATAAGGGTGAGCGTATATTAGCGGCATTTCTTTTCTCTTTCATCGGATGAATACTTTCTCTTATACATATTTATAGCGATACTTCAGATGTATCCTATCCTACGGTTCTCGCTGTACTTTCACTCATACCTGCGATGCTTTTGGCTGGTGCAGTGCGTCTTCAGTGAAAGACTCCAGTTACGATGAGAAAATTTATCGATTCATATTCTATAGTTGCTGCAGTGATAGCGGCACTTATCATCTTTATAAAAGTGCTAAAGGGTATGGATTTCACTTTTGCACTCTTTATCTTGCCAGGCTTTCTGATGGTCCTCACAGCATATATACAGTGAGCGAAAAATCCAGTCTCTAGTACCAACATGCGCGTCGGTACGATCTGGTTATCGATTGGTTTTTTCGGGAGCTTCTTATACTTCCTCTCGAATTTTATCCCACACGTTGCTGATGATGAGCATTTTTGGATCGATGGTGGTATATTTGCGAATTGGCATTTTGTGAAATGAGTATTTGCTGCCATCGCATACTTCCTCGCACTCAGCGTGAGTCGTGATATCCAGCGTATCGAGAAGGTGGATCGACCTTCATTTCTCCTGGTTATCATGGGATATACTACTGTACTTCTACTCGTGAATTTTGCGATTATCACATTTTGTAATGATATCGGTGCGCCATTCCAGACTGGAGGTATCCGTGCTATCGCTACGACTATTTGGTGGATTATCCTCTCTATCGGTATGCTCATGGTGGGGATACATTATGGATATGAGTACAGGAGTGAGAAACTACTCGGTTTACTCTTATTACTCCTGACTATCGGGAAGATCGCTATCTATGATCTCTCTGCGATGAGTATGGATAAAAAAATTATCGTTCTGATGGTAGTAGGCGGACTTATCATGATGTTCTCATATGTGCTCCAGGCAAAAGGATATCTGCGTACATCAAAAGAATAATTTTATCATCTAAATGTAGCCTATGTCTCGTCGTGTCGTACGTACTCCTGTAGTACAGGATGGAGAGAAGACTGTATCTTCATCTCAGTGACTCAGTTTTTGCACTTCTTTTTTCAGATGTGCTATGCGCACATTCGCTGTGATATGGCAGTGTATGCGTACCCTCTGGTACTGGATAGAGAGGATATTTCTCATACTCCTCCTCGTATGACTCACATGAGGGCTCGCATGGTGGACGAGCCAGTCACCATCGCTCCATAGAGACTGGGAAGACCAGGATGCAGTACTCCCAGTCATCACATGGACAGGGGATACTTTCACCATCCGAAATATCCGAGATCATCTCTGGACTTCGGATAAGGCGTTTTCACCACGATACTATGATGATACGTTCGATCTCGGTAAGATAGAGAAAGTATACTATATCATAACACCATTTTCAGATACGGATGGTCCTGCACATACGATGCTCTCATTTTCGTTCTCATGAGGACAAAATGTCGTCATCTCTGCAGAGCTCAGAAAAGAGCGTGGAGAAGGATTCGATGCACTGAAGGGTATCATGAACCAGTTCGAGATACAGTATGTCATCGCGAGCGAGGCAGATGTCATAAAACTCCGTACAGATTATCGTAAAAATCAGGTCTACATGTACCCGATCGATACTCCGAAAGAAAAAATCCAGGCACTATTCCGCTCCATGATGATACGTGCGGATAAGCTCACTCGTGAGCCAGAGTTCTATAATACTCTCTGGAATAACTGTACGACTACCATTCTCCAGCATGCGAATGCCCTCCGTACTGAGAAGCTCCCATGGACGAAGTATGTCATCCTCCCAGCCCACTCTGATGAGCTCGTCTACGGTGCAGGACTCATAGACACTGATCTATCTCTCACAGAGGCTCGCACGTACTATCGTATCGATGAGCTCGCGAGAGCTGCGGGAACTGGAGTAATCTTTTCTGAAGTGATACGAAAAGAGAGAAGATAATATGCTTATAATAAAATCCATTCGATTACGAGTGGATTTTTTTCATCTTTTCTTTATAATCAGCCTATTCTAACTCAGATTTTATGATCCTCGCATCCGATATCCGTTCGAAATACCTCGAATTTTTCCGCTCGAAAAATCATGCTATCATCCCATCTGCACCACTCGTGCCAGAGAATGACCCATCCGTCCTCTTTAATACTGCGGGTATGCAGCCGCTCGTCCCGTATCTCCTCGGTGAGCCGCATCCACTCGGACGCCGTCTCGCTGATGTGCAGAAATGCGTGCGCACGGGTGATATCGATGAGGTCGGTGATGATACGCATCTCACATTTTTCGAGATGCTCGGGAACTGGTCCCTGGGTGACTACTTTAAGCGTGAGTCCATCGAGATGAGCTGGGAGTTCCTGACGGATGAGAAATGGCTCGGACTCGACCCTGAGATGATATCAGTCACAGTATTCGAAGGTGATGCGAATGCTCCACGTGATGAAGAGTCTGCAGATATCTGGAAATCTATCGGTATGCCAGCAGATCGTATCGCATACCTGCCTGCGGAGGATAACTGGTGGGCAGCAGGTCCGACCGGCCCATGTGGTCCAGATACAGAGATATTCTACTATATGGGAGCAGGACTGCCTCCAGCAGGATCGAATAAGGGAACTGATAGTGCGAACTGGATGGAAATCTGGAACAATGTCTTCATGCAGTATAATCGTATCGATGCTACTACTCTCGAGACTCTACCAGCACAGTGCGTAGATACTGGTATGGGTATAGAGCGATGCACTGTCACTCTGAATAAGATGAAGAGCGTTTATGAGACGGATCTCTTCGCTCCAGTCCTCCAGAAGATACGAGAGATAGTAGGGAGTGAGTACTATAGCGAGCGCTCTGCGCGTATCATCGCAGATCATCTCCGTGCTGCGACCCATATGATAGCCGATGGCGTTACTCCGAAAAATGTAGACCAGTGATATATCCTCCGCCGTCTCATCCGCCGTGCTATCCGAGAGGCGTATAAGATGGGCTATGAGCAGCCATTTACGAGTGAGATTGCGAGTATGTATATCGAGCAGTTCTCAGGTATCTATGAGAGTGTAGGCATCCACGCTGAGAAGATAAAAAATGAGCTCAGTATTGAGGAGGGGAAGTTTGGTAAAACTCTTAAAAATTGATTAAAAGAATTTACTAAAATTTTTTGAAAACAAGTCGGACCTATGGTATCTGGCAATGCAGAAGATTCGAATTTCTGGAATCGAGTTGAAATTGCTAATGAATCTATCAATAAAAGATGAAGTGTATTTTCCTGAGAAGATATCTTTCATTTGTTTGATACATTCGGTTTTCCTCCAGAAATGACTCTTGAGCTACTGAAAGAAAAATTTGATAAGCATGAGGCATTATTTGACGAGAAGATATTTATGTCTGAGTTTAAAATTGCATTTGAGAAACATCAAGAACTCTCTCGCTCGGCTGCAGCAGGGAAGTTCGTATGAGGACTCGGTGATACATCCGATGAGACGGTCGCACTCCACTCAGCATGTCACCTCATGCTCGCAGGTCTCCGTGAGGTGCTCGGTGACCATGTCCACCAGGCAGGGTCGAATATCACTGCTGAGCGTCTCAGATTCGACTTCACGCATCCAGAGAAGATGACCGATGAGCAAAAGCAGGCAGTCGAGGCATATGTAAACAGAGCGATACAGTCAGGACTCACGGTGACGGTCACGAATATGGATAAAAACGAAGCAAAAGCATCGGGTGTCGAGGGGTCATTTTGGGAGAAGTATCCAGATATCGTGAAAGTATACTCTATGGTCGGAGGTGATGGTACGGTATACTCTCATGAACTCTGTGGTGGACCTCATGTTATTGATTCGAATAATATGGGAGTATTTCAGATACAAAAAGAAGAGTCGAGCTCCGCTGGTGTCCGTCGTATAAAGGCGGTACTTCAGAAATAGTCCCTCATCATAAAAAATAGCCTCGTAAGAGGCTATTTTTATATGTATAAAAAAATACTCATACAAGTATGAGTATTTGTAACGATGTGGTAACGAGAAATAATAATTATTTAAATAATGATAAATTCTCATGATATTAATGTACAAGTATGTCGTCCTAAATCTTTAGTTTATGATGATTTTTTTCAAATACATGAAATTACTCAAGATATGTGGGCAGATGGCTCTAGTGAATTAATAAAGTGTAATGAATGTGGTCACATTTCTTGAAAGAAAGAAATTTTCGGACACTTACCAAATAATATTTATAAATTAAAAGTAGCTAAATTATTAGATGATAAACATCTGAGGTGTTTTCATTGTAAGAGTACAAGTATTAATCTTATTCACCCTGCAGATAAAAATATTGCAATTATAAAAAATAGGTTACTATCCGCTATAGAGTCTAATGTTGTTATTGCTAGAAATACTAATAATGAGATTGTATGATATGGCGAGGTCTATACTGATTATTTTGAAAAAGCGATTTTGAAAGAACTATCTCCCCATTACCCAAATATTCCTATTCCTGAGATTAAAAAAAGAGTAGAAAAGCTATTATGAATGGATGCTTCCATAATTACAATATTTGCTGCTGTTGGTATACTAAAGGAATACCGTAGCTCTATTCTCTTTGCAAAGTTATTATATAATTTTTTTCAATATGCGGATTTTCAGCTTATGGATAAACCCTGATTAATGGAAATACAAAAGTATAATCCAGTTTATAAGGTGTTTATATGATTATGAGGAAAATCACTCAATGAAACAGATCCTGCTTTTTTTGAATCAAATTTGCATGCTTCACAAGATTATAATAGTACTATACTTTTATTCCAAAATAGTATGGAGGTATTTAAAAAACATTTTACAGGATTAAAGGTGCGTGAAATTCTACAGATTAGATAATTGTATTTTTCTAGAAAAATGTTAGAATAAGTATATAACATTTTTCTAATTATGTATCTAATACTATATAGTCTTATTTCATTTTTTTCGGTAATTTTATGAGCACATATTTTAAATTCTTTTCGAAATCCAGCTTCACTATTTTTATTTGTATTTACATTTTTTTGCTCAGCATGGTTTATTTTTTATTTTTTATTTTTTTCATCCTTTTTTGATTCCTGAACATTATTATTTTTATCTCGTGCTAATTTTTTAAATTGAGTTTTAGCTGTTTATTCACTCCTTTTTTTTATTTACTATTTTGACGCGCAAAAATTAAATAAATATTTTATATACGTACTCTCTATTATAATAGCTTTGTTGGTTTATATATTTTTATGTACGGACCTCATTATACATTCATTATTATTTGATCCAGTAGAAAATTTATATAGGGAGATATATGGCAAACTTTATGTACTTTTACTTTTCTTATATGGTATATTCATCGTAGCATTTTTATATACTACTTTTTTTAAATTAAGAGATTTAAATAATCTAAATAAATTACGATTAAAAAGAATTATATACTCAGCATATTTTATGCTTATAACCCTTATATTCCTTCAAATTATATTACCTCTATTTAATATTTGGATTTTAGAAAATCAAATAATATTCTTGTATCTATTTTTTGTTATCCAAGTTTACTTGACATTAAATCGATATTACTTTGACTCTTCATGGTTATGAATCGGAAAATCTCTAGTTTATATTCTCGCATTTTCTATATCTGCATTAGTGTATATATTTATTAATATCTATTTTCCGGATGGTATCTATCTTGGTGCGTTTTGGGATTTCCCATATTCGCGAGATATTCTCAATGTGACCATGTCTATATGATTGTTTGTTTTTACCCAAAAACTACTTACAAAATACGTTATATGAAATGAAAATAAAGAATCCATACGCGAGCATATTTTTTCTTTACAAAATCAGATCGTATCCATTCTAGATACTGATACCTTAAATAAAATTCTTTTTGAATGATTGAATAAAGTTTTTCTTTTAAAGCATGCTCATTTATTTATTTTTGATAAAGACAAAAAAAGCAAAAAATTTCTCCATTTAAAAAAATATTTTGAAAAATCTTCTTATACAGTATATATTCATGATATAGTTTTTTGGGAAGAAAAAAGTGATTATCAACATATTGAGTCTGTAAAAAGTGAGATTTCAGAAGGTATATTTATGGTACTACCTCTTTTATTTGAGGGGAAATGTTTAGGAATATTTGCTATTTGAAGTAAAAATTTTAATGATGCCTATACACGAGAAGAAATAGGTATTCTAGAGAATTTTTCCAGATTTCTCTCAGCGCATGTCCGATACCTTGCTATCTATGATGATCTCCAGGACCTCAGTCTGAATCTCGATAAAAAAGTCGATGAGAAAACGATAGACTATAATAACCTGATCAATCGACAAAAAGAATTTATCGCTATGATATCCCATGAGGTACGATCCCCGATGTCATCCGCGATATTTCAGTGAGAGAGTCTGATAGAGGATTTGGATAGATCTGATTTTTCTCCAGAAAAACTCAAAGAAAATCTACGCATGCTCACTGCCCAACTCATGCGTATGGGTGATATCATCGCAAAATTATTCTCTGTCCAATATTATGATAATAATAGTGTACAACTCTTTCTAGAGCGTATACAGTTCGTCAAATTTCTCGAGCATGAAGTTGATCTATTTACGCATGTTCATACAGATATTACGGTAATCACGGATTTCGATAAAGATATCTGATTTATAAAGATAGATAAGATACAGTTTCAACAAGTGCTCGGTAATCTGCTCAGTAATGCTGTAAAATTCACACAAAATGAAGACGCCATCATAGCGCTGAGTGCTCATAAGAAAGAGAAATGAGTCCAGATTATTCTCGAAGATAATGGAAAATGATTTGAAGGAATCAAAATGGAAGAACTTTTCGATATATATGCTACAGGGAATAATAAAAATATCTGACTCGGTATGTGATTATATTTATGTAAAAAGATAATTGCCCTGCATGGTGGTACCATAAAGCCGTCGACATCGAAACAGTATGGGTGAGCTTGCTTTACGATCTTTCTCCCCGCATGAAAATAATAATATGAATATCCTTATTATAGAAGACGACCTCATTCTTTGAAACCATATCGTACGAGTACTCGACGAATCCATCATTACTAATCGCATCACTCTTATAGCATCTGAGCTCGAATTTGCTCAGTATGCTCCCCAGCTCTCATCATATGACATTATCATTACTGATCTTTCACTTTCTAGAGAAGAACATGATTTTTTGGGATTTAAGATTATAGAACGAGTGATTGAGCGATCTTCACATATTCCGATTATCGTTATTAGTTGATATGGCGAGATTGATACTTTACGCAGAGCATTTGAACTCTGAGCGACAGATTACCTTATAAAACCATTTCGACTTAAGGAGCTCGAAGTACGAGTATGTCATTGGTTCCAAAAAGGTGTACTCGAAGGTACAAAAAAGGATAAATCACACTATATACATGCTGGCATCGTATATGATGCTAAAAAAAATGAATTTTATAAAAATAATATACACATAGAGCTGACTCGTACCCAGAAATACGTATTCTCTTTATTTTTCTCTCGTTCTAATATGCTTCTTTCTCAGGAATTTCTTCGAGAAAAGATATGGGGGGACTATGATGATTCACCAGAGAGAAATCTCCGAATCGTCATACTTAGACTGAGGCGAACCCTAAAGCGATATAACCTAGATAGTGCACTTACCACGATCCGATCCGAGGGATATCTGTTTGACACCACATTAATCCAATAAATATCATTCATTATATATTGTTTTGAGCTCGAGATCGGACCCTATTTTTTTACGGAGTTTCGATAGAGTGACATTGATAGTATTATCTGTGACATCTGCCAGCTGGTTTCATCACCAAGCTGTATTGATGATATCTTCGCGATTGATGACGCGACCAGGATTGCGTATAAATATCTCTAATATCATGCTTTCTTTATGAGTCAGATGTACTTTAGTTCCACCCACATGAGTCTCTTTTCTTTCAGGATTGTAAGAGATGCTTTTATACTCTATGGGTGTATTCATTTTGAGCTCGACACCTCTCCGCAGTAGGGATTTTACTCGTGCTATAAGCTCATCTGGATGGAGTGGCTTTACCATATAATCATCCGCACCAAGTGTCAGTCCGTAGATTATTTTTTCACTATCACCGTATCCAGAGATTATAAGAATCGGTGATTTTGACTCAGCTCGGATACGGAGCCATTCGATGATATCGAATCCACTCCCATCTCAGAGAGAAATATCTACGATATAAAGATGAGAAGTACCATCTCCACCGCGCATGAACTCTTTATAACTGTTAAATACACTCACAGCAAAGCCCTCATTTTCGAGTTTTTTCTGCATTCGGTTGGCGAGCATGACTTCATCATCGACGATAGAGATATGCATAGGACTATAGATATTTATATAAGTATTGAGAAGTATACATGACAAATCTTAATTTTTTATTAATTGTCAATGGTTTTTTAATAAAATTATGGCTATATATAGTATTTTACACTAAGATTTTATCTTATTCTTCGAAAAATGTCAATTTTCTGAGGCTTTCTTACAAAAATAGGAAAAACCCTTTTCGAAACATCATTTTTCTATACAATACAAATCTACCCTATCTTCATTCCTCATGTCTTACCCTACTACCTGGAACCTTGCTCGATATTTTTACACTGGGCTCGATGATCCGAAGCTCGATGCAGATATCGCCCGCATCATGCCTCTGACGACTGCTTTCGCAGAGAAGTATCGCTCTCGATTCGCTCAGATGACGAGTGTCGCTGAGGTGCTCGAGTTCTATGCTGACTACACAGCGCTCTCATACGATATGGCGACGCCGAGCTATTATCTCTTCTATCGGTCGTCTCTCGATACGCAGGATCTCGCCGTCACGAAGAAGATGGGCGAGATCGAGTATATCTATAACCAGGCCTCAGAGCTAACGCTCTTCATCGGACAGGGGTGGAAGGATATCTGATACGACCGCATCATGGAGTGGTCACGCGCACCAGAGCTCGCTCGATACAAAAATGACCTCGTCGGTACGGCAGATGGTATCCGCTATATCCTCTCAGAAAAAGAGGAAAAAGTCCTCAATATAAAGTCTCGTCCCATGTGACTCGCGAATGCTCTCCATGATGAGCTCACAGGGTCATATGAGTTCACCATGCAGATCGACGCAGAAGAGAAAAAACTCACCGAAGAAGAAGTACGCAGTTATCGTCAGCATACAGATAGAGCCATCCGCGAGGAGGCATATCGCTCGCTCCGCCGCGTCTATAATACGAAGCAAAATCAGATATCCCTCGGAAATATCTACACCTCTATCGTAAAAGACTGGACCAGTGAGATAAAGCTCCGTGGATACAGTGAAAATGTCATGGCTCAGCGCAATCTCTCTGAAGAGATGGATGATAGCGTCGTCGATATGCTCCTCTCGGAGGTAGAGCACGCGTATCCGCTCTATGCTCGCTATCTCCGTGCGAAAGGTAAGATGCTCGCCCTCACCGGAGATATGGCGATCTGGGATACTGGAGCTCCACTCGGCAGCGTGGATAAGGATTTTACTTTCGAGGAGGCATTCGACCTACATCTCTCTGTGATGAAAGATTTTGACTCTGATTTTTATGACTACTCGAAGCGCATGATAGAGGAGGAGCGCATCGATGTCTTGCCACGGGCGGGGAAGCGAGGTGGCGCATTCGCGAGCTATCGAAAGTGAGATGAGAGCTTCGTCCTCCTGAACTTCACGGGCAAGCTCCGTGACGTCTCGACGATATCTCATGAGCTCGGACATGCTATACATGGCCATCTTTCTCAGGTCCAGGAGGCTCCAGTGTATGATTCACCACTTTCGATGGCGGAGACGGCTTCGATATTTTCTGAGATGCTCCTCGGAGAAAAGGTGAAGTCACTCGTATCGACAGAAGAGTATAAACAGTATCTCAATGAGCGTCTCTCAGATATATTCGCGACGATATATCGCCAGGTGAACTATGTCACATTCGAGCGCGCGGTCCATGCACAGATACATGCTGGTGCTGAGCTCACGTACAAAGACCTGAACGCGATGTGGCGAGCTGAGCAGGAGAAGCTCTACTGTGGAGCGGTAGCGTTCGATGTGGCGGCAGATGAGGAGTCTGGATGGTCGATGATACCACATATTTTCCATACGCCGTTTTACTGCTATGCATATGCATTCGGGAATCTGCTCACATTCGCACTCTATCATAAGGTGCATGTCGAGAAATCCCTCTCCGTCGAGGACTATAAGGATATCCTCCGTGCATGAGGCAGCGAGCGTCCACGTGATCTCCTCGCTCGCTATGGTATCGATATCGCATCTCCAGAGTTCTACCGTGCAGGTCTCGCTGAGGTGGAGCATATGGTGGAGGAGTTCGAGAAATTAATGTAGAAACTATGCCCCTCATCCAATCACCCCTCGCATTCACGCTCCCATGGTATGACGCTGGTATCCCGAAAGGGTACTGGCAGGAAGGAGTCGTCCGTGATGGCAAGATACTCTCCACACATAATCCGACCATGCCCGCTCGACCAGTCGATATGGAGTATCTCTCATTGATCGCGTATCCTCCCGAGCCAGGATCGGTGCGCTATACGGGCGATGAGTTTTATCCGCAGTTCTCTGAGGCGTGATATGTCGGTCAGTGTGTCGCATTCGCGAAGGCAGTCTCTGGATATCGCACGACACCGTCGAGTAGCTGGCGGCCTGGGATTTCTCTCATAGACTACGCTCTGACTCCAGATGCGAAAGATATGAAAAAATACCAAGGCATGATGATCGCCTGCTTCGATGGGAAGTCGAACTATGCACTCGCACTTGCGAATCGCAAACATGTCGCTATACTCCTAAAGATTAATCTTTCGAGTGCAGGGAAGCCCGTCAGTATCGTCGTCGCAGACCAGAACTACTATAACTACGCGCCATATGATATCTATGCTGGCAAGATAGCGAAGCATACGATACCATGGTGACTCGTCACTTCACGATGAGTCTGATACGCTCGGAACTATCATATCGTGAATGTATAAATTACCCCAGTTTACTTTTATGGATTACTCTATTCTTTCTCGTTCTTATGATCTTCGTGGTATCTATGGTACTGATATAGATGATGATTTTTTCTTCCGATTGGGCTATGCATTCGCACAGGTTACAGAGAAGAAACGTATCGCACTCGGTTATGATGCGAGGCTATCAGCTATACCATTAAAAACAGCATTTACGCGATGAGCGAATCTCGCTGGAGCGACGATTATCGATATCGGACTGTGTTCTTCTGATATGCTTTCTTTCGCGACATGTCACTATGCTGATATCGAGGCATGAGTGATGATCACGGCGAGTCATAATCCAAAAGAATATAATGGGATGAAATCTCTATCACATACGAGCGAACCGTATAATCTCAAAAAATATGGCCCTGATATGATCCGTGTTATGGAGTCGATGAGAGAGATATCAGAGTACACTATTACCGATAGTATCGAGCATAGAAGTGTAGTGGAGGATTGGACAGATCATATTCTAGACTTTATCGGTCGAGATGTCGATCTATCCACGTATCGTATCGTCGCAGATGGTGGGAATGGCGCAGCAGGAGCATTTATGTCTCGACTCGCAGAAAAAGCATGATTCGAGCTGATTCCATTATTTCTAGAGCCTGATGGCAACTTTCCACATCATCATCCGAATCCGATGCTCGAAAAGAATCGTCTCGATGCTCAGGCTGCACTGAGAGAGCATGGGGCAGGTATGGCATTTATTTTTGATGGAGATGCCGATAGAGTCATGGTACTCGATGATTCTGGTGAGCTTATCGGCTCGGGTATCATATCATCTATGATCGTCGAGGAACTCCAGCAAAAATATCCGAATGCTACATACATCGGCAATGCAAATATATCACATATCTTCGCAGATACAGTAAAGAGCGTAGGTGGTGTATATGAAAAAGAAATGGTATGACATGTGTATATCAGAGAGCATATGATGAAAGATAGTTCTATCGTCTATGCATGAGAGCATTCAGCACATTATTTCTTCAGAGATAATTATTATATGGACTCTGGTATCATGGCTGCCATGGTGCTGCTGGCTTCTGTAGTGAGGAAATCACAGAAATTATCTGAGGTGGTCATGAGATATCAGAAATATATTACTCTCGAGGAGACGAATTTTCATGTCCAAGACCCAAAACTCGCTATGCAAAAACTCAGAGAAATATATGCTCATGATAATCCGTTTTTTCTCGATGGTATAACGGTAGAATATCCTGATGGATCATGGTGGAATTTTCGCCCCAGCTCGAATGAGCCATTATTACGATTTAATATGGAAGCCATAACACAAGAGAGATTCGACGAGCTGTATAGCGAAATCATCGCTCATATACGCACATTTGGTACATCGAGTAGTGATTAGAGGTTGATTCGAGAGAGAAAATATGATATACTTGTCTCTATGACCACTCATGATGACCTCATCCGTGAAAATGAAGAGCTCCGTGCACGCCTCGCACTCGCAGAGATGTGGATGCGTCGTGAAGTCCAGCATGCTATAGCGACAGTCGGTCGCGATAGGCTCCAGCGTCATACTCGCGCACACTTCGAAAACATGTTCGAAAAAGAGGGGATAGATATGATGACTGCTCGTATCATGCAGAGATTCGGTGATGTGCTCGATACCGCGCCAGCTCATACCCTCGAGCGACTCATCGATGCTGAGATATACTATGAGACACTCCAGCGGTATCCTCATATGGATGCTCTTCCTATCGTCCTCGCATATCAGAAGATTATCGATGCATGGATAGAGGAGACGATTATCACGGATTTTCGTAGATGAGGTCTCTCATGAGGACTCACATCATGACATCGGCTATCATGACTCGACGGAGACATTGTGAATATCATAGAAAAAAACTATACCCTCTCATTCGGGAGGTTCTATCAGGTTCTGGCTGCTATCCGTGAGAAAAAATCTCTTTCGCCAGTACTCAGTTGATTCGTGGCATATCTCCAGAGCTATAAATGAGGAACACTCATCACCCGACTCATATCGGATGATATATTTCATCCGCTTACTCGACTCGTCGAGCTCGAAGTCTTCTCGAAAAAACGCCATGAAAAAAAAGTCTCCTTCGCTGATGCGAAAGAGACGAGAGAGATACTTTGTGGGAATAAAGATGGATTTTCTATGCTGAGAGAATTGCTTGGGTCTTAGATTGCGTATGACGGATTTCTGCATGATAGAGTCATACATGTCATATTACCTTCTTGCCACTGATTTCGAGTATAACCCAATCATGTCGAATAGTTTTACCATCGTGTGCATGTATGTTGGATAGTAGTACGTACCAGTTTCCTCATTCATCCTCTATGTGATCATTACTATTTCTCCAGGAGTGTTCTTCTCAATAGTTCTTGGCTATTGTATCGAGATTCTCTATCTCTTTGGCGCTGAGGCGTTTCGCATACCATTTCTCGGAAAATTTTCATTCCATGAGTTTATTCATATGATAATTGTTATATTTAATTATTTATATAAATAATTAAATATTTGTCAAATACTTTTCTGAGAATAGTAGGATTTGCCCGTATTTTTCTATATACTTATCCTATGATAATACTCGGTATCGATCCATGACTCGCGACAGTAGGATTCGCTCTCCTCGAGAAAGAGTGACGATCTCTCCGTATCCTCGAATATGGCGTCATAGAGACGCGTGCTGGCATAGACTTCACAGAGCGCCTCGTGCAGATAGGGGCTGATATCCGAGAGCTTATCGATACCTACAGGCCTGATATCTGTGGTATCGAGCGATTATTTTTCCTGCGGAATGTGACGAACGGTATCGATGTCGCACAGGCGAGGGGAGTCATCGTACATACGATCGCGAGCTCTGGTATACGTCTCATCGAGTTCACGCCACTCCAGGTAAAGCAGGGGATAGCATGAAACTGATTCGCGAAGAAACCCCAGGTCCAAAAGTCTCTCCAGATGCTCCTCCATCTCTCTGAGATACCGAAACCTGATGACGCTGCCGATGCTCTCGCTATCGCATATCTCACGAGTCTGGGTGTAAAGTAATTTTTTCTTGATTTCATCGTCCCTATCGCTACAATCATATCATTCTAATCTGATTTTTATGGGACCTCTTGCTTCCATCGCAGCGACATTTCAGGTGACAGAGTTCGATGTGTGACTGCTCGCTTTATTCGCATTCGGTACTTTAGTTTTGTATTATTATATATCGCTTCATCGGATATTCGAGGCTGCTTTTGGTGCGATTATCGGTCTGGGTATCTATGTACTCCTCTCTGTACTCCTCCTCGGGAATCCACTTCTCTGAGCGGAGTGAGGACTCTTTCCACTCGGATTTTCAGTATTTCTCGTGACGATATCAGTGTATCTCGTGTTTGCTCTTGCATTTCTCTTTCCACTCCATGGATGACTCGTCATCGCAGAGCCTACACAGCCGACCCTCTATAGTCTGCTCTATTTTTTCGTGTGTTATTTTCTCTTATTCACACTGGGAGCTATCTGTATCTATATGATAGAGCAGAGTTATGTATTCCGTGTCGGGAATATCCTCACATGGATAAAGGATACACCATTTTATACTGCGAGCGTGAAGCCGTCATGGTTTTATAATTTTATCATAGAAAAGCAAAATACTATCATCCCAGTCGGAGTGGTTCTCATGCTTTATAAGCTATTATTCTCCAATATTATCAATGCGGCACTTCTCTCGATATGGTATAATCTCGCGAATGTCGGATTTTATAGAGCGAAAGATGACGCACACTATCGTGTCGAGTTCCATGAGGTAGGCGGTCATGGCTGAGGTGGTGGAGGTCACGATGACCATGGACATGGAGGATGACATGGGTGACATGATGACCATGGACATGGATGAGGACATCATTAGTATTTTTACTTTTCATGAGAATCATACTTTTCATACTGAGTATATTTTTACTTTTTTGATGCTCGAGTGAGTATATTGATACTATACAAAGACAGCATACTCAGATTCGATCATCTTCATGAGATATTGGACCTATCTCTGGAGAGTTATTTGTGCTTCCTGATGAGAGAGTACTCTATTCCCTTGTTTCAGATATAGATGCTGCCCATGATCGCATCTGGCTCGAGACCTATACTTGGACAGAAAAATCTACACAAGAGGCTATATTACGTGCACATAAGCGATGAGTCGACGTACGAGTCATCCTCGAATGAAATGTGTATAATACTCCTTGGATTAATAATGAAATAGTAAAGAAACTTAAAAATGCCGATGTATCTTTTCGTTATGCTGATAATCATAGGTATACTTTTACACATATAAAAATGTGGATGATAGATAATAGTGTATGTGTGAGCACGGGGAATTGGTCATATACGAGTTTTACTAAAAATCGTGAATTTATCTATTGTACCTATGATGACGATGTCATAAATGATATGGAAGAAATTTTTCTCTCAGATTTTCGCTATGTCCGACCATATTTTCCAGATTGACTCCATCCTGCGATTTGACTCGCTCCAGAGAATATCCGTACGTGGATATATGATGAACTAAAGAAGGCCAAGCATAAGATTATTCTTTATAATCAGACAGTATCGGATGATAGCCTTATCTCCGAACTCTCACGACTCTCTTCTCAGGGGATAGATATAGAGGTATGTCAGGCGAATCGAGATGTAACTTGAGAATCTGAGGCATTTCACTCAAATATCCAGCTCTATTCATCGAAGAAGCCTTATTTACATGCGAAAGTATTTCTCATCGATGATGATACAGTGATTCTCTGAAGTGCAAATATGACTCAAAATGCAATAGAAAATAATCGAGAAATACTTATTTCCCTCTGACATAATAAACGTATATATGATATGATTTTCTCTCTTTACCATAAAGACTGCTATTCGTCATCTATAAACATATGAAAATAGCCGCACAATATTTGCATTAAATGCCATTTTCTGTTAAAATAAATCTATGAATCGCGTATTTTATAATACTCTCATTTTTGTTATCGCTTTATTTTTTGCGGGGGTTATTGTGGTTTTTTCTATACGCCCGAGTGATGAAGCCAAGGTTATCAGCAAGAAAGTGGATACAATCAACTGGACTAAAATCGGCGTTACAAATTCTACGAACGATACAGTAACTCTAAAAGAAGAACTTATAGATATAACGACAGCAAAGCTTTCCCAAGATACACCTATACTTGTAGATTTCGGACGACTCAGTTCATTTCTCTATCTTGCTACTGCTGGTATACAATCATGAGTTCTCGAAAAAACTACAGCAACAGGCATTACTTTAGGTGAAGTGTCTGGCATTATCTCTCTATATGATCTTTTTTTATCTTATACTATTTTTGATTCTGCCAATCAATTTCGTCTCGAACAAATCACAAATGGGAGTTTCTATATAGGCAAGGAAAAGGATGGTAAGATTGCTATTTATGCGATCGATGGTGTCGCTCGTCTTACCTTTCTCGATGATGAAAAAGATATGACGAATATGGTCCTGTTCCCAGGATCTTATATTCGCTTTGATCCATCGAGAAATAAATCACTCAAGTGAGCAGACTTATTTCGGACGATTCTATCACTCAAAGATACGGATAATGAAGTATTTGAGTTCGTAAATCCACGTGTGAATATAGGAGATGAGCAAGATACATTTTTTAATTATCGGCTTCCAAAAAAATCAATGGTCCTTTTTCGCATCTTATCAACTCGATTTAAAGAGAAAGTTGAAAAAATGGATATCGGTCGTTATAAGGCATATGCCTATAATGATACCCTCAATGATAGTACATGGCTCATAAATCCAAGCAAAAGAAATCATAATATGCTGCTCGAGCTTTCATCACTTCTCTCGAAAGCAGTAAATGCTAATAGTGATCCAGATGCTTTGGTGGCCAAAATATGAAGACTCTATGAACAAGCAAAAGGACTCAATATTGCTGACTCGACTGCAAAAATACTTGTCGAGCAATTTCTTCTCGATGGAAGATTCGCGCTCTATGCTGGAGTCGCGAACTCAAAATACCAGAGCACATATGAATCAATCGCTAAGATTATCGGTATCGAGCCTACATCAGCGAAATCCCAGTTACTTCAGAATTTAGCAAATATTTATTCGAAAAATCTTTTTACTCAAAAAAAGACAAATCTCTGACTCACTATCGATACATATGCGCCTACAGCGACAAAGCTGGTAGAAACTCTCGATAAAAATGAAATCGATCAAAAGGATAATTTTGATATCGCTATCTATGCTTTTAATATATTAAAAAAGATGGAAGAGCGTGTATGAGAGCTTCCGAATTATGCCATGGAAGAATCATCTAGCTATGCTTATTTTGTGACATTTTTCAGGGCGTCCACGAGATATATAGCCTCGATCGAGGATGTCGAGAAAAAACAAGAAACCATAATGAGCTTCTCCCGACAATTCTATGATAGCATGCTTACTATGATTGTCAATTCTCTGTATAAAACATTTATTATGACTGAAGATGGTGCTATATTTGTAGATAGTAGATTTCGTGATGGACTGAAGGTTGTGATTCCTGCAGAACTGATTGATAATATCAAAAATCTCAGTGCCACCATTGAATTTATTGCGCCATCTATTGATTCTCTCTGGTCACCATCTGGCGCATCTGATACCTATACACAACAGCGCATCCAAAATAATATGATACGATTACAAGCCTTTACGGAAATTATCGATCCAGACTCGTATAAAGAATATGTAAAGACTCCATACAGAGTCCAAACAGGCTCGAGCTATCCATTTCCTATGATAGATCCAGAAAAGGGTGAAGGAATGAGGCTGGATACAAAAACAGTGGAATCTATAAAAACTATAAAAATCCTCTCAGGCGATCCACGTATGAATGAGCTCAAAAAGATTTGGCCAGATGCAGATGCATCCTCATGGCTGATCGAAGATAATAATATACGAGTAATAAAAGCTCCTTATAAGATTGCTAGAAAAGATGGAAATTCACGTATAGCCATTAGCGCTCTGTATGCAGAAAAAACTTTTAGCGATATCGTAGTAGAGTATGCTAATTTTCAGATCAGTGTAAATACAAAAAATGGCATGACCAAAGATGTCTTATACGCATTTCTCGCAAAAATTCAGTATTATCTCGATGCTATCGATGATGAAGTAGCAAATGGTCGTACAGATTTTGGGCAGATGACCATATATCCTACCACAGAGAGAATCAGTATATGAAATAGTCTCTATACCATAGAAATACCTGAAGAATAATACTATATCTTTCTATGAGCTTGGTTCCATTCATGGATACGTTTTTTATCTCCAGAAAGCAGTATATCTGGTACACTCAGTCAACGGAAATTCTCAGGACGAGAATACTGTGGATACTCTTTCTGTCCATCCAGTCACTGAGAGAATGACTCTTCTCTCAGTGACTCTGCCGATAATACCCCAGGAATGAGGCGTATAACACTATCTATCCATACGAGAGCACCGAGTTCTCAGCTCGAAAGCACATATTCCCCTATAGAGAACTCCTCTACAGGGAAGAGCTCAAAAATTCGCTCATCGATACCCTCATAATGTCCACAAATAATGAGGTATGAGTTGCTCATCTGTGAAAATCTGTCTACTCTATCATGATCGAGTAGTTCTCATCTCGGAGATGGATAGAGTATAGGCATCTTGCCATACTCTATCCATATATCCTCTATGGCACGAGTAAGAGGCTCAATAGTGAGGAGTGTGCCCGGTCATCCACCATATGGCTTATCATCGACACGTCTTGTATTCCGCACAGTCCAGTCGGTTAGATTATGGAGTATATAATGAAAGAGCCCCTTTTCTTGGGCTCTTTTCATCATACTTGATTCTAGGTAGGATACCATGCTCTCAGGAAAGAGCGTCAGAATATGGATGTTCATACTATTTTATATCGATGATTTCGACTTCGAAATATAATGTCTTTCCAGCAAGTGGATGAGTATTAGGCATTTCGATGTTCACTTCCTCACCACTGATAGAAAGTATCTTTATAGCACCAGGAGATGGCTGACCTCCTTGGCCAGGAAACTCTGCAGTAGCTCCTGCTACGAACTCTTTTCATGAGAATGGACTATCTCCGTTTATGATATCGAGAGTAACACCAGTATCAGTAAGAGCCTTTACAGTAAATGTAATCTTATCTTTCTGGGCCGTTGCACCGACGACGAGCTTTTTTCCATAAAATGGATTTTCTTTATTTTCTATAGCGAGAGTAATCATATCTCCTTCGATTTTTTGGATAAGTGCTTTTACATCAGATCCACCAGTAAGTGTCTGTCAGACAACAATATCTTTCCCTTGGTCACCGAGAGCACTACGCTCTACTGTCTGTACTATCATATCCTCGAAGCGCGCCTTATCTGTAGTGATAGTAAAGCTTGGAGCGACTTCAGCTTTCTGTATCGTACGAGTCATAGATGCTTCACCATAACCATCTTTCGGGAGTACTTCTATGATTTTTGATTCACCTTTTTTCATACTCGCGATACCAGTCTCGAAGCCTGGGATGACACTATTTGTCCCGAGTACTACTTCGAATGGGACATAATTTGTACCACTTTGGTATATATTATTTGCTTTTGCTACATCTTCCTTAGTTGTTTCTAAAATCGTACCATTTGGAGTGCCTTCACGGAGAGTATAATTCAGAGATACTACAGCATTGGCTGGCATAGTAGTGCTCGTTTCTGTAGGAGTCGGTGTTACAGGGGCAGGGCTTATCTCTTTTTTTCCGAACGTACATGCAGAAAGAGTAAAGAGTGTAGCAATGAGTAGGATCTTATACATAGAAAAATAGTAAAAATACTCATCCAGTATAGAGAATATCTTATTTTTTCAATCCCATAATGGCTAGCTCTATATCAAAAATAAGTCATAATTCAGCATTTTTTTTCCCTTTTCCGCTTCTGTATGCCGTGTTTAAGGATATTATTTTTTGATAAAATCAAGTTAATTTGTCATGTGAAATACGAGATTCATATGCTTTTTGTATGACAAATGGATGGGCTTTTATGATACTCTCGACTTCTTTTCGTGTCTTCCCATATTCTTTCAGAAGTCTGACATACATACTCGGGCGTATGAGTCAGAGGAAGCTCGCTATAAAGGCATATATATTTACTTTTTCTATAATGTTCCGAAAAATAGAAAGAGATCGTTTGGCATCTCATCTGAATACTGCATCTGAGAGATCGAACATCTTCCCCGATCATTTTAAAAACAAAGATTCATCAAAATCCTCATCCTTAATGAGGCGACTTTCCCGAATGAGTGAGAGTTTCTCGAGTGAGAGTGATATCTCGCTTGCGAAGGACTCACTTCCGTCTGTATCATCTCAGATCAGTGTTTTATATCGCCTGAGGAGTGTTTCGATGATGTCTGTTTCGAGATTCGGATATCGTTTTTCCCAGACCTTTTCTGTCCATATATCTCAGAAGTCACGTATATCTACATTTTCATAGAGCCATTTTGAGAGTCATGATTTTGCTGGGATTTTTACCCCAGAAAAAATAATAAATGTATCATCATAGATGGTTTTACAGAGATCGAGGAGTATATCTTCTGATTTTCTGAGATTTTTTTTCTCTTCTGTAGAATCTGATATTTCTATATCGAATGTTTCATCTTCCTGTATCTTAAGTACTCCATAAAATACAAATAATCTCTTTGTTCCGAATAAGCTCATCGTCTGAGTGTCTTGGATAATTTTATTCCAGTCGCGTATATCTTCTATATGGTACATATCGACACCTTCAGCATCTTGCCTCATACGAAAGGCATCGATAAATCGCCGAGTCTCAGTTTCTACGCCATAAGTGTCTACTCCAGTTATATAGATGATATTTTTCTTTCGTTCCATATCTGCAGTATAGTGAAAAAACTATCGATAAAAAATCATTTATAAAAAATCCCCTCATGAGAGGGGATAGATATCGGATATTTTATTTCTTTTTCAGGAGGTCGCGTATCTCAGTGAGGAGCTCGACATCAGTCGGTCCAGCAGCTGCAGCAGGAGCAGGCTTTTTCATCTTGCTGAGTGGTTTTACCACGAAGAAGAATATAGCGAATGCCACGATGAGAAAGTTCACGAGTACTGTGAGGAATGATCCATACTTCAAAGTTACAGGGTCTCACATCATCGCAGGCAGTGAAAGTGTCAGTGTCGAAAAATCGATCTTCCCAAATACCCAACCAATAGCTGGCATCATCAAATCCTCGACGAGAGAGGTCACGATCTTACCGAATGCAGCACCGATAACGACTCAGACTGCGAGATCGACGACATTGCCTTTCATCGCGAACTCCTTGAACTCTTTGACCATACTCATACGAAAAAAGATAAAAAATAAATCACAAATATGCATAAAAGATATTTTGCACTTTGTTCTTTCTTATTGTATAGAGATTTTATAGTTTTCCACTTTACATATCTATGCATTTTCTCTATAGTATGGATAATGATACTTCCGAGATACTCCATCATCGTGTTTCTAGCTCTGCTCACGAGTTGCACCCCACAGGGAGTGCGCCCAGTCGATACCATCGTGGATATCTCTACAGCATGAGGACGGCATGTCGGATATGGGGTCATCGCGCGAGATGCTCGCCTGCTCACGGCTCGACACGTGGTCGATACCTGTGATAGCGACTGTATCTATCGATGAGCCTCATGAGAGAGGCTCTCTGTGGGTACTGGCACTCATATACCCGAGAGAGATATCGCCTCACTCACTCTCTATCATCATACCGCATGAGCAGATATCTATACGTGAGAAATACCTCTCGGGATGTCTCTCTATACGCTCGTATCACGCTCTGGCGCATGGTTCCGTATAGATGGCTCAGTGACAGCGCTCGATGCCTCATATGTCGGATATGATGCGATGCTCTCGGGTCGAGTCTATACGGGTGCTATCGAGACAGATATCGTCCTCGATGCAGGCGAGAGCGGTACGCCGATATGGACGCTCTCATGAGA
>CAZQUZ010000001.1:0-124800 GCA_964596675.1 uncultured Candidatus Peribacteria bacterium | reverse complement strand
ATATCGTCCTCGATGCAGGCGAGAGCGGTACGCCGATATGGACGCTCTCATGAGAGCTCGTCGGAGTGATGAGCGCGGTCGATAGGGAGCGGGGGAGAGGATATATCGTGAGGCCATAAAAAATCCTAACGGTGAGTTAGGATTTTTTATTATTTTTTCGAATCGTCAGGCTTTTTGAAATTATCTTTTCATATTTGTTCTATAATTTTTTTAACCACGGTTTCATCTACCGCATCAAACTTATTTCCAAATTCAGTTTCGGTAAGATTTTGATTCTTGATAAATGTTTTTAATTTCTCTAATTCTTCAGTACTAATTCATGCTCAAGTTTTACCGTTTAGCTGAATCTTAGTATTCTCATTAAACCGTATTTCTATATTCTCATTGTTCCCTGAAACGGTTTTTGATGTGTATAGATTCGATGAATTTCCTCCTGTGCCAGCTCATCCAGCAGAAGCTCATAAAATAGCTTTCTGCAATTCATCGATTTTAAAATCATTTTTTGTAATAGATTTTTCTCTATCTGAAATGATATCTTTGAGGATCTTTCCATCCATACCAGAGTCACTTACAATTTTATCATACATAATTGTATTGGTTTTTTTGAGTGTTCTTAAACTTTCTGCGAGTCGTGCTATTTCTGGTTTTACATCTTTGCCTTCGCTGATATCTTTTTGTAACGATTCCTTTGCTTTTTTAATATAATTTAGTGAATCAGTTGTATTGTTGGCGTTAATTGCATCAATTGCTTTACCTGTATTTACTGTAGATTCTCAACTGGCTGTTTTATCGATTCACATTGCTTTTCATAATACACTATTCTTTGCTCTATTTATACTTTCAGATTCATGTTTATTTATCACTTCATTTGTTATAGATTTCATGCCCTCCATACTCATGCCACCAGTAAACGGTATCGGCGCATATTTTGGGAGGCTGCCGATTTTTTTGCCAAGTGCTTCGAATGGTTCGAACGCTGCGCTCGCCACCTTGCTCACTCACTTCGCTGCCATGAATGCTATCCAGATGAAGATAAGTGCGATAATATCCACGATAATCGTACCGACGATACCAGCAGACATATCGAGTGCACCATTGAGTGTTGCTCATTTATTTGTACCAGTGACTGCTCATTCAAATGTATATTTTAAATTACCGAGAGTCACAACGGTTTCAGTAGTCTTATTAGCTTCATCTATCTTTGTTTGTATCGTGCTTTTTGTATTTCAGAAGAGGGTGATGGTACAATCAGTAGGACTTGTACAAAATTTATTCCCATCATTTTGCTTATGCATGAGCATAGATACCACGACGAGGCCAAATGAGAGTGCGAGCCCTACGATCGCTGGGACGAATGCGAGCCCGATAAATTCTTTTAGATCAAATGATTCACTCTCTTTACCGAAAATCTTATCTCAGAGGACGAACTTCAGCGTCATGAGAGGAGAGAACATCGCATAGAACCAGAGCTTCACTGCTCGCATAAAGAGGAGTACGATGAGTGCCATCACCAGGAGTCCGAATACGATAAACATGATTCCTCCTACGATGAGCTGATGCACGAGCTGAAATGGAGTCTTTACTAAATCGAGCTGGCTCCGGATTTCTTTAATATCCTGTACTTTAAATACCGCAAAAGCATAGACTACAAGCGATCCATATACACCACCACCACCTGTGGGTGTGAGAAAGTCTGCTGGAGACATACAGGCACCTGTTTGCGTACAATCTACTTTTGGAGTTTCTTCTCCTGGTTTTTTCGTATTATTGTATCTGATATTGTTTGGGATACTTTTTTCCGTCCACCAGCTATTTTGAGTGGCGGCAGCGGGTTTATTTTTATTGATAACTATATCTGCAGGGATATTCATGACGGATGCTGTCACGATAGACGCGAGAGATATCGTAAACTGGATGAACCACCATGTGAGTGGTACGAGTATGATACCGAGTGCGAGACGTGGGAGGAGTATTTTGTACCCGTAGTTCTCAGAGTTAAATATCGTCCCTAGTGCGATAATGATGAGGAGTATCGCATAGATAAAATATGTCACATTCGATATGAGTATCCACATATCATGGATAACGGGTCGCATATTAAAGAGGTCTCCACTCGTCCAGTCTGGTGACATGAGCCAGCTCGCGAGGATGATAGCAGGGGTGACTATTATTGTTACTATGCTGAGAGCTACATTGATACCACTGACGAGACTATCGAGCATTTCTTTTTCTTTGTCATATGATTGGCTTCCAGTTCATGTGTCTGCTGCATATGTAGATGTGACAGATTTTATGTTATATCCACTCGGAGAGTTTTCTATATCTATAAAAAACCCCATCATCGCGACGAAGGTGATACATATATATGTGAAGATTTTAGATGCCATAAGTTTTACTATATTGCCATTAGAGCACAATTCATATTTTTTTGCAAATATTTCATCATTTTTATTCTTTTGTTTGATTTGCCTTATATTCTTCCTCAGTGACGACGAGATCGAGTTTTTTCAGTATATCAGATCCAGAGTCTGGTATAACCACGACAGATTTCGATATGAGGGCTTCGCGGTTATTTATGAGCGTATCGAGGATGAGTTTATTTTGTCACTGGAGTATGCCATATGCCCGCTGAAATCTCTCGACATATGCGAGATAGACTCGTGCCTGACTCTCACGCGTTTTCGCAGAGACATAGCTCGATATCACTGCATCTATACCTACAGATTCGAATGATTTATATGTTTCTTCCATGGAAATTTTGGCATTTGCGATCTGAATTTTTGTATCCGTGAGTATCGATTGGAGTTCTCGTGACTGATCAGAGAGTACGAGAGTACGTTCATTGGTACGTATATAGTGAGACTTCAGTATTTCTATATGCTCATCGAGTGTGTTGCTTCGTTCAGTAGATTCATCGAGCAATGTTTTTATATCCGTCTTGAGCAGATTTACATACGAGTCGATAGCGCGCATGTGATACGATATGATATACTGCTCTCATTTTTTTGCATCAGAAAGGACGCTGTCCATATTTATGGCTTCAGGTGAAGTATCATCACCTTGTGATGTACTTATAGTGTTTATATTTCCGATATTGAGTGAGAGTGCAGTCGCGATATTACCCATATATACACGATTTGCTTGGGTAAAATTCGCATCATTCCCAGCAGATGCCCCGAGAGAGAGATATGGTGCTATATAGCCCCAGCTGAGGTGGATGACGAGCGTGAAGAACAGCGTAAAAATGAGTGTATTTTTCGTGAATTCCTTGATTTCAGGTGATATTCGCATATTCTGTGGGCGGTAAATAAAGAATATTTTTTGGAGTACGGTGTTATATTATCTCTTTTTTCGTTTTAATGCAAAAAATCAAGCGTTTTTTCTCATCTCTTTTGGTATTTTTCCTCGCTTTTGGTATCTTTTCTCCTCTCGGAGTATCATTTACTTGGCAGGATATTTATGATTATAGTGAATATTCTCATAAAATCAATACTGATAATGACTCTGTTTTAGAGTGAAAAATCTCTTTTGATAGTCCACGTACGACATTTTTCCTCGCATTCGATGGGATGATTGCCCCAAGGGCTGAAGATGTAGAAGTCATATGGAAGATAGGTGCTGTGGAGCACAGTCAGTTCCTGGATATCGAGTGATGAGATGATATGAATAGAGTCACGACATTTCCATATGTAGTCACCCCACAGAGTCATATCGAGTATAGGATAGTCTATCATACCGATGCTCGTCCCACATCTCTCGAGCTCATATCTGCGTATCATGCGACTGTCGGGCGTGAGCTCGTATTTAGACCATTTCTCGAGTCGACTGAGGCAGCGAGTGGTCCGCATATCATCTCACGTGCAGAGTGGTGAGCGGATGAGACGATCAGATATGTATCTGAGCAGACTCGTGCCGAGCAAAAAGCTGCATGGATCGAGCGTGGTCAGACACCGCGCATCATATATGAGTCGAGTGCAGAGCGAGCAGAGCGTCTCCAGACGGATAAAGAGTATGCTACTATACAGTCACTGGATCCAGCATCTTCTGAGGTCGTCTCACTGAAGCGATATGAGTGAAGTCGGAAGCTCGTATGGCCGATAAAAAAAGTGAAAGAAGTCGATCGTATCGTCATACATCATACAGCAGAAAACCTGGATAAAGTCGCAGATGATAAGACCCTTCTCAGGGCTATATACTACTACCACACTCGTACGAAGTGATGGGGTGATATCGGATACAACTATATCGTATGACAGCGTGGTGATATATATGAGTGACGTGCATGAGGTGACTATGTGGAGTGAGCTCATGTCTATGGGAACAATGTATGAACTGTCGGTATATCTGTCATGGGAAATTATGAAGTCCTCCATCTGAATAAAGATCAAAAAGCATGACTCCTCGAGGCGATAGAATATGTCGCTCGAAAGTATGGTATCAATGTCGATGAGACTGACTATGGTGCGAGTCTCTGTAAGTCAGGAGCATCCTGCACCTGGTATGCTGTATCGACATCTCGACTCATCGGACATCGTGACCTCGCTGCGACGAGCTGCCCCTGACGCAATATCTATGATAGTCTCTCAGAGTTCCGAAATACTATAGTATGAAAAGTATGAAAACTCTCACCTATACAAAATCTTGCTCAGAAATCGATAGATACTGTCGATCCAGAGAGTGCTATAGAGTATCAGCTCAGAGACCCTGCGACTAGTATACCTACGACTGTCACACCGACTCAGATACCTGGACGTATCACGAGCTCTGGTGGTAAACCTATAAAAATCCTGCTCTCATATAGTGGGAGTACGCTCACATTTGAGTCTGCAGGGAAACGAGCCTCTCGTCTGATGCTCGATGGGAAGCCTCTCTCATATACTCCCTCAGATGATATCTCAGTCTCGACTCTCTCATGAAATACTCTCGAAGTCACTACTGCGAAAATGAAATATACTGGGAAGACTCTCTCATTCTCGACAGACGTATTTCGTATCCTCTCTTGGTCTCGCGTGCCAGCATGGGATAGTGTCTGACGATATAATGATAACATCTTCCGATCGAGACTCATCCTCAGAAATGAATGATGAAAACTCCTCGTCGTAAATGAACTCCCGATAGAAGACTATCTCAAATGACTCGGGGAAGTATCGAATGGAGACAGTATAGAAAAAATCAAAACTATCGTCGTCGCGGCTCGGAGCTATGCATATTTTTACCAGAATCCGAAAAATCGAAAGTATCAGACTCCTCTCTATGATGGCTCTGATGATCCTGACTCATTCCAGAAATATCTCGGATATGGCTATGAGCTCCGCTCACCGAATGCTGTCACGGCAGTGAAGGCGACAAAATGAAAGGTAATATCCTATAAATGAGACCTCGTAAAGGCATGGTATTTCTCATCATCAGATGGAAAGACGCGCTCATATAAAGAGTACTGTGAGACGAATAATCCGGGTAAAATCTGTGAAAATATCCCATATCTCCAGTCTGTCGATGATCCTGCCTGAGTCGGTAAGACTCGATCTGGTCATGGGGTCGGGATTTCTGGTATCGGTGCTACCTACGGAGCCTCACTCGGTCGGAAATACGATGAAATCATATCATACTATATGTCAGGAGTTTCTATCGTGAATGTAAATCAGTTGAAATAAGAGAAAAATAAATACACTACTCTATAGTTATAATATTTTATCCAAATCCACTATGTATCTCTCAGATCGTGACATCAGTGCTGGACTCGAAAAGGGGACTATCCGTATCTCCGAGTTCGACCCGAAGCGCCTCCAGCCAGCGAGCTACGATATCCGACTCTGATACAAGTTCCTCATCGTAAAGGCTCACTCTATAGCGAATATCGACCCTGTGAATAAGATAGTCCCTGAGTATGAAGAGGTCATAGCTACCGCAGAAGAGGGATTTATCCTCCGTCCGGGAGTGACGGTCCTCGGGATGAGTGTAGAGGAGTTCGGGAGTGATATATACCTCACGCACCTCTCAGGGAAGTCATCACTCGCACGTCTCGGCCTCGTCGTACATAATACTGCATGACTCATCAATCCTGGGCACTTTCTCCATATCACATTCGAGCTCGCGAATATGAGTGCGATACCTATCATCCTCCGTCCAGGTATGGAGATAGCACAGATCCTCTTCTCTGAGCTCACTTCACCACCACTCCAGAGCTATCGAGACACGGGACGATATAAGTCAGGAGAAGAGAATTTCACCTCTTATATGCATAAAGAGTAAAATCTCTGAAAAACTCCAAATTTCCTCGAACTTTTTGTTTTTGAGAAATTTTATGTGGAATTAAGGTTTAAAATAAAATTTTTACTAGCAAATATTCTGAATTTTTATATACTTTCAGAGTATTTTTTTATGTTTTTTCTATGATAAATGAACAACTCGTATCGAAGTGGATACATACTGCGAAAGATATCGAAGAGGGTGCTCATATGCCGAGTAAAGAGCATCTTATCTTATCCCTTCGTGTCGTGCTCGAGGAGTTATTCGAGTCGGCTGAGGCATGTGGCGCCGATATGCTCTCGGAGTTCGCGGATGTCGTCATAGAGGCAGCAAAAGCTCAGAAAGAAAAAGCACATTCTGGCGTAGTGCTCAATGAATGAATCGTCGCTCTACGCGATGCTATCGCAGATACGTTCGTTACAGCATGTAATCTGCCTGTTTACTCTGGACTCATCGCTTTCTCAGAAAATGATTTTAATGAAGTCATGAGATCGAACTTCACGAAGTTCTGTGAGACGGAGGCAGATGCAAAACTCTCTATAGAAAAATATACGAAAGAGTGACGAGAAGTCATAGCGAAGAAAAAGGGAGATTATTTTGTCATGCTCGATGCCAAGACTGGTAAAATCCTGAAATGAATCCACTATGAAGAGCCAAAGATTATCTAATTTTTATCATCTCGTCCTATGACTCATCCAGAACAGCAATATCTCGACCTCCTCCAGAAAATCCTCGATACCGGCGTAGACCGTATGGATCGTACTGGTGTGGGGACTCGGTCTATATTCGGTCATCAGATACGGTTCGACCTATCTGCGGGATTTCCACTCCTGACGACGAAAAAAGTCTTCATAAAGGGTATCATTCATGAGCTCATATGGTTCATCTCATGAGATACGAATATCCGGTATCTCGTACAAAATGATGTCAAAATCTGGAATGAGTGGGCATTTGCGAAGTATCTGAAAAAAACAGGGAAAGATACGGAGCTCCCACGATATAGTCCCGAGTGGGATGCTGCACTTCTCGTATTTATCGATAGTATAAAAAATGATGAAGCATTCGCACGACAGTGGTGAGATCTCGGTCCCGTCTATGGGAAGCAGTGGCGTGCCTGGGAGACCAAAAAAGGGACTATCATCGATCAGATGCAAAATGTCATAAATACCCTCATAAATGACCCATATAGCCGCCGTAATCTGATATCATGATGGAATGTCGGAGAGATAGAAGAACTCATCAAGGATAAGGATACTGCACCACCTCCATGTCATACGCTCTTCCAGTTCTATGTCGCGGATGGTCGCCTTTCATGTCAGCTCTATCAGCGCAGTGCAGACGTATTTCTCGGTGTACCATTTAACATCGCATCATACGCACTCCTCACGATGATGATAGCTCAGGCAAGCGGTCTCGAGCCAGGCGAGTTCGTCCATACATTCGGTGATGTCCATATCTATCATAATCACTATGATCAGGTGCGCGAGCAGCTCAGTCGCACACCACGTCCATTCCCGACTATGCAGATACGTCCTGATGTGACGGATTTATTCGCATTTCGATATGAGGACTTTACCCTCGAATGATACGATCCACATCCAGCGATTAAGGCTCCGATAGCAGTATAAATATGATTTTTGATATACAGACATTTACTATATTTCTGATAGGTATATTTTCAGCGTATTTCGGCACATTTACTTCTGGTGGAGTATCGGTACTGGGTGTAGGACTCCTCACACTTCTCGGTATCGGTCCACAGCTCGCGACCATCACATTTAAGTTCGGAAAAATTGGGGACACACTCGGATGACTCTATCTATTTTATAAAAATGGACATATAAAATCTCGTTTTTTGCTCGCTGGTGGTATGATGGTGCTCTTCGGGAGCTTCCTTGGTTCCTATATTATATTCTCTATATCGAGTTGGATTATTTATGTGGTCTCAGCTCTGAGTATGCTCGTGCTGGTCGCGGTTTCTTACTATAAAAAAACAGGCGCAGAGCCCATGACTCATATCTCACAGAAAAGAGTATACATGTACTATATCTCACTATTTTTCCTCTCATTTTTCGGAAATATTTTTATCGCGGGCTCGGGTGTATGGTACTACTTCAATAATACTTTTGTACTCCGACTCTCTGCCCTCGAAGCGAAGTGAACAGCGACCGCTATGACGATATTTTGGCTCATAGGGACTATCGCGGGAGTCCTCCTCCAGTGACAATATAATCTCACATGGTGACTCGCTCTCGCACTCGGTATGCTCATATGAGGATATCTCGGTACTCGACACATCATCGCACTCGGGAATCAGATATTTCGTCGCATACTTCTCGGTTCTATTATTGTTTTTGCTTTGTATTTTTTCTATCTTAGTTATACTTCATACTAGTATGTACATCGTATTCGAGGGCATCGTCGGGAGTGGGAAGTCTACACAGTCGAAAAAACTGGTAGAGTATCTGCGCGCACAGTATCCCGATAGGGAGATCATCCATGTACGCGAGCCAGGTTCCACTCCTATCGCTGAGGATATCCGTCATCTCTGCCAGGCCAAAGAGTGGGAAGATGAGATCATGCATCCACTCACGAATGCGTATCTCTATGCGGCAGCTCGCGCCCAGACACTCCACACGGTCGTCGCTCCTGCGATCGCTCGATGAGCTATCGTGGTATCAGATCGCTCATTTATAACATCGCTTGCCTATCAAGGTGAGGCACAGGGCCTCGGATTCGATACGGTCCTCGGCGTGAATGATGAGGCTATCAGATGAGTACTCCCTGATATGGTACTCTACATGGATATCGATGTCGATACGGCACTCTCTCGCACGTTCGATGCTGTAGGGGATAAGTGGGAAAAGATGGGAAAAGATTTTTTCGAGAAAATCGTCATCGGGTATAAAAAATCTGCCGCACTCGATATACTGTCTGGTCGATTTCAGAGTATTGATGCGAGAGGTACACAGGAGGAGATATTCGATAAGATTATCGATATAGTAGCATTATAATTATGAAAAATATTATTACATCACTTAATGAATATAAAAAATTATTTCCACAGGAGAGTTTTTTTGTTGATAGGATTATTTGATGTATTGAAAAAAATGCAGAAAAAGCATTTCATAATTATCATTGGGATGATGGACATATAACTGGTTCTATGCTTATAGTAAATAAAAAGCGTGATAAAATATTATTAATGTTTCATAAAAAATTAAAAAAATGGCTTCAATTTTGATGACATAGTGACGATTCATCAGATATTCTAGGTACAGCTATCCGAGAATTTCATGAAGAATCTGGCATACTGGAATCACCAGAGATTTTTTCTTATATAAAAGATATCGCTATAATCCCGATTTTTGATATAGATATTCATGAGATTCCTGCAGATGCAAAAGGTCGACCACTCCACCTCCATTATGATATACGTTTTCTGGGGATTATAGATGAGTATGTTCAGATTTCCCATCAGGTCGATGAAGTGGATGATGTTAGATGGTTTCCTATTCATGACGTCGAAACTATCATTTCAGAGATAGGAACTCTTAGGATGATAGAAAAACTTAAACAACTCTAATTCTATGAAAAACCTTTACGTCATCGACGCTTATAATCTCATCTATCGCATGTTTTATGCTATCCCAGAGATGCATACGCGCGATGGCGCTATCGTAAATGCAGTATTCTGAGTCGCGAAATTTATAAAGTCGCTCACCGAGATGAGTCCAGAGGATACTATCATCGTCGCATCAGAGTCGGGTTCGAATTTTCGCTCAGAGCTCTTCGCCGAGTATAAGGGCACTCGCGATCGGATGCCAGATAATCTCCGTTCTCAGATTAGTCTTATATTCGACTTTTTCGAGGCGACTAGCATACCTGTGCTTATACGAGAGGGGTATGAGGCAGATGATATCATCGGCTCTATCGTACAAGATCCAGATGGATATAGTGAGATCATCATCATCTCATCAGATAAGGATCTTTGCCAGTTCGTCATCGATGGTAAGGTGAGGATATTCGATGCCATGAAGCAAAAAAATCTCCGTCATGCCGATGTGATAGAGAAGTTCGGTGTACCACCAGAACAGGTAGTAGACTATCTCTCTATCGTCGGGGATAGCTCGGATAATATCCCTGGTATCGCAGGATTCGGTCCGAAAAAAGCCGTTGATCTCCTCTCGAAATATTATACCCTACAGGGTATATATGACCATCTTGATGAGCTCACTCCGAAGATGCAGGAAGTGCTCATTGCTCAGAGGGAAAATGCATTTCTCTCACAGAAGCTCGCGAGTATCGTCACGACGCTCGATATCCCACTCGAGGAGATGCCTCATGTCGATATGAGGAGTATATTTCAGTCGAGTGCAGTCATAGAGTTCCTGAAAAAATATGAATTTAAGTCACTCATCCCGAGTGAGTATCGAGAAGTGAAGAAAGTCCTCGAGAAGTCTGAGTCTCTCTCAGTCGAGACTCTGAGTGGGCTCGCTGAGCTCCAGTCGCAGATATCCCAGACTCAGAAGATATATCTCACGACGGATAGTGTCGGATGCATCTATATATGACTCGAGCATACTACCTATAAGATAGACATGACACGTATCGATGCTGTATCATTCTTCGATCAGATATTCGCAGACGAGAGTCTGACGATCATATGATATGAGCTCAAAGAAGATATAAAAAAACTTATCCGCTATAAAAAACCCCTCACATGAAGTGAAGGGCAGGGGAGATTGTTTTAAACAACTTCTGAAATCCCATAATATTTTTTTGCACCATCAATATAATCTTGAGCTGTTGGATTATCGATATTTGCCATATGTTTTACTATGGGAGCATTAACTTTCATTGCTTTTTCTACATTTTTATTACCAAAATCAGGTCATGTATGGTAATACACCACAGCATCTCACCAACTACAATTTCTATATCATTTTATATAGTTTAAGTATGCACATGTTGCGCGTATTTGATCCTCGGGATTATCTCTATCTAAGTCCTCTCATAGAATATTCGTTTCTATATCACGCCATGTATCATCTATAATCTGCCCTAATCAGTACGCACTGGAGTATGGGTTTTTAATTTTTGGATTAAATGTTCTATTTTCATTTGCAAAGAGTTTATCTATGAGAATATACTCTGGAATCCCATATTTTTCTGTTTCTCGTTTCACGATATCACCAAACATCGCCATAAATTTTTCTTTGTTTTCAGGACTATATTTTTCATATTTCTTTTTTTTCGTATTACGCTCTTCTTCATGGTTCATGTATTCTTTTTCTAGGCGTATATCTTCTTCTAGATTTGTCAGGTTTTTTCCGCCACTAGCCTTAATATCCCTCATTCTCTCTTTTTTCCACTGTCTTTCATTTCATTCAGCATCTTTTGGTGTAGCATCACCGAGAGTGAGTATCTCGATGCTATCACCATCATGGATATCTTGGTATGATGGCTTTTTATCATCATTATAGTATCCTGGGCGCGGAGTATTACGACGCTCACATTCTATGCCATTGATTTTTATCATTCGTACATTCGGTGGGAGGATATCTCCAGCACCCATGCGTCTGTCGAGGTTCTTATTGCTTCAGAAATTCACGATAAAATTCTCTCATTTTTGCAGAGTTTCTCATCGTATAGCTCTATCGGGAGAGGTGACATGAATGAGCACGAGACTTGCTATATCGATACCTCTCTTCTTTAGAGTGAGGAGGTCTGAGTTTCTCATAGACTCAAAATCTTTTCACTTCAGTACTTTTTCTACCGCTTCTTTTTGTGATGCTTCGGTTATATTTTTCCCCTCACTCAGATTATCGAATCGTTCGAGTCGAACGAGTTTTTTTTGGAGTTCGAATTTCTTTTTTGTATTGGTTTCTTTGATAATTTCTGCCTTGAGGGACTCGAGCTCTTCTTTGGTAGGATTTTTTTCTCTTGAAAGAAGTCCAATTCGTAATTTATTTATTCTCGGCGATGACGACGTTTCTATAGACATAGTGTAAATTTATATATTTATATATTATATTTTTCTAAAAAAAAGCAAGTAAATTACTTGCTGAGTTCCTGAAGCGCTGTAGTCTCAGCATCGTAGACTGGAATAATGTTCGTGATGCCGACGAGATCGAGAGTATCATGGACCTCACTCGTGAGAGCACAGAGGGCAAATTTACCACCACCATCTTCACTGCGCTGGGCGATATCAGCGATATATCCAATCGATTTACTGTTGAGATAAGTGAGTTCGCTGAAGTTAAACAATGTTCGTGCACCACTGAAGTTCCCGATATCTGTGATAATATTTGGAAAAGTACTATCGACATTTGTTTCATCGAGTTCACCATGAAATGAGAAAATCTTTATACCAGTATTCGTGCTGGATTTCTTGACTTCGAGTTGCGTAAGCATAGGTAGATATTTAAGAGATAGCCATCAGATAGGAGAATTACCTATTTCTGATATAACATGAAGAGTATATCATATTTCTCGACTTCTTGCAAATTTTCCTTTGCATTTCATATATTTTTCATAGACTAAAAGCCATGACTGGTATCCATAGTTCATCATCACTCTCATTTTGGCAGAGTAATATCTGGCGCGATATGCTCATAGACTCACATCAGGCATATGATGCTAGGATATTTAATTATTGAGTGGAAGCTCTTTTGATAGAATTTCGTCCTATCGGCATTGGTATGATGGGTGCATTTTCTCTGGGGGTAGATTTTTCGCTCTATAGTGAGATATTTCTTCTCAAATGTCGAGAATATGTATCGAGTATGGGGGCAATATTCTGGCAAGTAGAGGAATATCTTCCTGCATGAAAGCCCGCATGAGAAAAAATCCCACTTTCTACCTACTGAAAAGCATTTCTCGAACCATGGACTCGTATCTTAGACCTCTCAAAATCAGAAGAAGAACTCCAAAAAGAAATGCATGAGAAATGTCGTTATAATATAAAACTTGCCTGGAAAAGGGGGATACGTGTGAACTGGGTAGATCCTACAGATGACCATATCGACATGTGGATGGAACTCCTTTCTGAGACGACGAATCGGGATGGTTTCGCATCGAATAGTCGTGCGTATTATATATCATTTCTCCGTACACTCCATGATGCAAATGCATGAGGACTCATGTTCGCATGATATAATGGGCGCATCATAGCTGCTGCCATCTATGTATACCATCATAGTACGGCAGTGTACTATTATGGTGCATCTACCTCCGATCCTGAACTACGGAAACATATGGCACCATATATGCTTCAGTGGGAAGCTATACGTGAGGCAAAATTACGATGATGTCGTATATATGACTTTCTCGGTATCGCCCCTCCTGGAGATACGGATCATCCACTTTCTGGCGTCACTACTTTTAAAGAGAGATTCTGAGGAACAGCGATACAAATAGGTGAAAAAAGACTCTATATAGAGTCTTATATACGATTTCTTATATTCATTCCACTTCGTCTGATAAAAAATCTGTTTCGAAAGGTGTATAAAACGGCCTTCTTACGGTAATGAGAGCATATGCGTCGACATGATCAGTTCTTCTCGTAGTATAGGGCTGAGATCGATCGAGTCGTGTTCTATAGCGCGTATATCATCAGGTTCTAGAGGATCTAAATGAGCTCGAAACTCTCTATCTATAGCTGAGATATGAATGTCGTACTGCACTCACTCATACTGAATCTTTGTGATGATATCTTCGAAATGTACACTCACACCATTATCGAGAGCACGTATCTCGATATGAAATTCTAGAGGTTCCAAAAAAGTGATATCTTCCATATATCCATCATAGATTTCTCATGAAAACGAGAAAGATTTTGTATCTCAGGTATAACTCGAGAGGAGATCTCAGACAGGTATAGTAAACATGAATATAAGGTTATTATACGAGAGGTGCTCATTTAATCGCATCAAATAAATCAGGTTGCCCGAGCTTAGCTAAAATATTTCGTGCTTCATCTTCCTGTCCAGAGGCGATGAGTGCTACGGAAAAATCATTGATAATCATAGGTTCATCAGGGGCGAGAATATAAGCTCTTCGTAGGAGTGATACTCATTTTGCGAGTTCTGTGCTCATCACATATGCCCATCAGAGATTGCGTAGTATTTCTGCATTATTTGGCATCTCTTTATTTGCTTGGGTGAGTATATCGATTGCCCTGTCGAATTCCCCCTTTGCTGTAGCGATATATCCATCGAGGTACATACCAGTAGTGGAAGATGGGTGGAGTTCACGAGCTATGGCAAGTACTTCATCTGCCTTATCGATATCACCACTAAATAGATATATATCAGCGAGCTCCTCATAGAGACGATAGTCATCTGTATGTCATTTGAGTCACTCGACGACGAGTTTCTTGGCTTCTGCATAGTTTTGTCCAGCCTTTTGGTACTCTATTTCTTCGATGAGGATGTCTATATTTTTTTGATTCATGATATGATTATATAGAAAAAATATTCGCTCTCAAGTTTTTCTCATGAGAATCATCCATTCTATGTTTGATTAGTATTTCCTGATACTATTATTGCTTCCAATATCACTCTACGAGTTTTTTGAGTCATTTGCCCTCTTCTTCAGCGAGAGATTTCCCTTCTTCTTTTAGGGCAAGTTGCCCACAGGCAGCATCGATATCATCTCCCATCGTATGACGCACAGTCGATGGGACGCCTGCTTTTTCGAGGGTATCTTGGAATTTTTTTATCATGATTTTCGATGTCGGCTGGAATCCATTCCCCATGATGCCTTCCCCAGGATTATACGGGATAAAGTTCACATGTGCGAGCTTTCCTTCGAGGAGGGTCGCGAGCTCATGCACGTACTCTGGTCTATCGGTCACCCCTGCTATCATGATATATTCATAAAATACTCGTTTATTCGTCTTTTCGGTATAGGTATCGAGTGCTTCCATGAGCTTGTCGATGGGATATGTATTCTCCACTGGCATGATACGTTTACGTGCATCATCATTCGGTGCATGGAGTGATACCGCGAGAGATACCTGTGGGAAATCTTCTGCGAGACGGAGTATTCCTGGTACTATACCACACGTCGATATCGTGATACGACGATTTGAGAGGTCGAGTTTTTTCTGTGTACAAGCGATACGGATAGACTCAGCGACATTCTCATAGTTCAGCATTGGCTCACCCATACCCATATAGACGATATTTCTGAGTTTTTTATCTTCCGCATGCAGTTTGCTTGCAGCTATCATTACCTGGTCAATAATCTCATAGAACTCGAGATTTCTGATGAGTCCGAGCTTCCCAGTCGCACAAAAACTGCATGCCATAGGGCATCCTGCTTGACAACTGACGCAGAGAGTATTGCGTCCAGAGAGATGTCGCATGATAACCGCCTCGATCATCTTATCATCATGTGTCTTAAAGAGGAATTTTGTCGTCTGCCCATCGTCGCTCGTGACTTCAGAATGGATGGTGAGTGAGTTATAGAAGCAGTTTTCCGTGAGGAGCGTACGGATTTCTTTCGGGAGGGTATCTATCTTTTCGTATTCACTGATAAAGTTTTTATAGAGTGCATTTTCTATCTGAGTATAGCGAAATTTCTTGTGCCCGTTTGCTTCGAGCATATTGATGATTTGTGTCTCGTCATGGATAGAAAACATAGCGCTAATATCGTATAAAAAATAACCTCCCTCTAGAAAATTCTAAAAAATGTGATAGATGGACATCGGACTTAGATACCTAGTAACATCACTGCAGTCAAAAATCAGACACCACCACCTGCCATCGCTTCTATAGGGGTATGTCCGAGAATCTCATCAAGTTCTTTCCCGTCATTTGGAGTGAGTTCATTAATAGCTTTTGCATGGAGTCCAGCCTGGTATCGCACATTCATGGCATCGTAGATGATGATGATAGAAAATACGAGACACATAAGAAACTGATCACTCTCTGGACCGTACTTCAGCCCCATGGCAGTAGAGAGAGCAATGACGAATGTGGAGTGGGCGGAGGGCATTCCTCCGCTTCCGAACATGCGATGGAGTGTAAATTTTCACTTTGCAGCATTTATCCCTCACTTCATCATGATAGCAAAAAGAAGTGCAAAAAAAGGTACGGTTATCGTATACTGATGAAAGAATGTATGAAGTGCAAGGAAATCCATAATATTATGCTACACTGACTACAGTATAAACTCGCTCACCACCTGGTGATGTAACAGTGACAGAGTCACCGACATTTTTTCCGATAAGGGATTTCCCGATAGGAGATTCATTAGAGATTTTATTTTCGAAGATATTGGACTCCTGAGAACCGACTATCGTATATGTGATTTTTTCACCATCGAGTGTGACGACGATAGTATTTCCTACATTGATACCAGATTTCTTCCGCTTTGTTCATTTTTCATCATCGATGAGATCATAGTTTCCAGGCTTTAGGAGCTCTTCGAGTTCAGCGATGCGGAGTTCTACCTGAGCTTGCTCATCACGCGCTTCTTGATATTCGGCATTTTCAGAGAGATCACCGTATGAGATAGCCTCCTTGAGTTTAGCTGCGATATCGACACGTTTTTCTTCTCGGAGAAAGCGGAGTTCTTCCTGGAGTTCTGTGAGTCATTCACGAGTAAGGAGATTTTTTTTAGTAGACATAGAGAGAAAGTTAGAAGAGTATAGAGTTTTTAGAAATTATTTCTTTTTTATGGGATTGGTAGTATTTTGATTTTGAGTCAAGAGATTTTTTAGGAGGGTAAAGTTGCTTTTCGGTATTTCGAGACAGATAACTTGTTTTTCAGATTCTACTATGAGTCGTACGAGAGTATCGGTTTTTTCTGGATTTAAGTAGAAACTCCGCATGGGAAATGTCTTTACTTCATTGATTGTGTATGGTTTACCGCTGATTGCTTTTAGATTCTGGAGGAGTATATCATATGATGTATTCATCGGTATGACAGTGAGTCCATATTTATCATCTTTATAGGTCGAATAGGCTATGCTTTGGTCGAATACATAGAGTCCATAGATTCATCGATTTTCTCATAAAGTGAGTGTCATCGTCGGCATGAGAAGTTCGAGTAGCTTTCCTGATATTTTTATCGTATTTCCAGAATTTGTAGATGGCGGTGTAATGGTAGGATTTGTACTGTTTGATTTTTGGAGTTCCGCGACCATAGCACTGAGTTTTTCTATCTTTTCATCCGTTTTAATCTGGTTTTTCCAAGTTTCTAGAGCGATACTATCGACATCTTGGGATATATTTTTTGACTTCATGAGCGCGCCATCTTCTCATATGAGAGACCACGTGACAGAGCCGATGAATATCATCGCAAGTATGGAGAGAAGTATAAGAGCTATGCGCATAGAGAGTTTATAAGGAGCACCAGATAAACGGAGAATATTATTTTTTCGAAGCGACACTCGCGAACTCTATCTCTACAGGAGTATCACGTCCGAGGAGATTTATCATGATTTTGATAACACCTTTAGCGGCATTTACTTCGAGGATTTTTCCCTCGCTGCCTTCGAATGGTCCATTTTTCACTGTCACATAATCACCAACTTGCATATCTGTTTTATATTCTTCACTTTTTTCTGTGAGTATACCTTTGAGTTGCTCCAGTTCAGATCCACTGACTGGTACTGGCACTGTACCAGCTCCGAGAAATCCCGTAACATTTGGTGTATTGCGTACTATGTACCAAGACTCATTTGTTACTATCATCTGGATGAGGATATATCCAGGGAAGATATTTTTTTTGCGTGCGACTTTTTTGCCACCAGCACGTATCGATACAGAGTCATGATTTGGGACGAATACATCGAGGATATAATTTTCGAGATTAAATGCTTCTCTGCGTTGCATAAGGGACTGACGAACATTCTCTTCGGTACCAGAAATCACGCGGATTACATACCATTCGCCGAGAGGTTTAGGAGAAAAATCAAACATAATACAGGAGGATGGTTATATGAATATTATTGTGCGCCAGTGAGTGAAAGTGGTTCGATAATGATACCAGAACTTGCTTCTGTTGCTTTTTTTGCTTCTGCAGCTTTTTGGAGTTCTGCGATGTCTGCTTCAGTGACGAATTCTTCACCAGACACAGTGGATGTGCTCTGAGTCTCATGAGGGAATGTTCCACGTATCCCCGAAAGACTACCTTGTAATACATAACCTACTATAGAAAGAAATGCTCCTATAGCTACTATAGTACCGACAGTTATAGTCATATACTTTTTGCTTTCCGTATCGGTCGGCCATACGACATGCTCGAGTTCTGAGAAAGCGTTTTTTATCGATGTAAACATAGAAAAATAAAAAAAGAAATTACGACAAGATTATATCGAAGATATGGTTCTCGTCAAAACCATTTTAAAATCCCCTCTCGGGGATGTCAATAAATCGATTATAGGGATTTTTCTGAAAAAGCAAGCAAAAATGGAGCCACCAGTGGGACACGAACCCACGACCTTCCCCTTACCATGGGGATGCTCTACCAACTGAGCTATGGCGGCGCAATCAACTGGCTCAGTATAGTATTTTCTCGAAAAATTCAAGACGAAGTCAGGATAATTTTCCCATCGATGATGTCGAGGTAACCTTCTTTTTTATAGAGTTCTAATACTCTATCATCGAATCAGCTGGCATCTAAGCGAAAAGTACGCAGATCGTGTATCATCTGTTCGAGCTCTATTTCCTCGCTGCCGAGAATCTCTCTCGACTCCATATCTCCTCGATAGTATCCACTGAATGAGTGACTATTCTCTGTGCGGACGCCATCTATATAGCTCGTCGCAGAGAGTCCGAAGCCTCGCGTATCAGTATGATCCCAGTATCACTGATTGTGTCGGCACTCATATCCTGGTCGTGCCCAGTTCGATATCTCATAGTGATGCCAGCCTATCGACTCGAAATATGCTGATATCAGAGCGTATTCGCTCTCTATTTCTGCCTCACTCATACTTTCTCATTTCCACTCTTTTGGATAGAGTCCGTCCTCGAGCATGTAGACGCTCGTGTGAGTGATGTATGGATACTTCTCATGCAGTTCTCGGATATTCGCGAGCGTCTCTGATGGTACGGAGTAGGGGAGTCCGAGGATGAAGTCGATGTTTATGGATATGTTTGAAGAGTCATTTATTATACTTTTGTAACCAAAAGTATCAAAAGTTTCGGGGGTCAAAAAACTCGCTCATGCTCGCTCTGCTCATCTGTCTACAGTTTTCATCTCCGCTCAGACAGTTTCGACCCCCGAACCCCAATCTTTCCGTATTCATCATATTACATTCTCGATGCTATCGAGTGCTCGAAATATACTCTCTTTATCACTCCGATGTATCGCCTTCAGTGTCGTATCATAGAGACTCTGTATGCCGAGTGAGAGCCGAGTGATACCGAGCTCGAAAAGTCACGCGACATATTCCGCCGAGATATCCTCAGGATTGGACTCGAATGATATCTCACCGGTATCTGGCAGAGCATCTCAGAAACATGAGAGGATATCAGAGATTTCTCCATGAGAAAGTACTGATGGAGTCCCTCATCCGAAGTATATCGTATCTGCTATAGTAAGAGGATGCTCTCTAAAAAACTCTTGTATCTCTTTTTTTAGGTGTGCGAGATATCGGCGTTTTTTCGCAGCATCGAACACTGGTGTGAGTGCGAATTTACAGTATGGACACTTCTGTCGGCAAAAAGGGATGTGGATATAAACATTCATACAGTTATGATATAGTCCCTATACTGAAATACAATCAAAAAATATTGACAGAATAACTTTATAGATTATAGTAAATTCACTCAATTGGAGTCAAATATCAAAATAAAGGAGTATACCATGTCAGATAAAAAACAAAAAAAGGGTTTAATAGAATCGATCATCAAAGATGCGATAGAATATGCTATTCAGAAGCCAGATGATTTTGAAGAGGCTATTGCTCGCATTTCTCAGGATGTAAGTGCAAATACCTTATATGGTCGTAAATTCCTGATTTTGCTCGCTAAATTTAAAAAGTTCAGCGATGCTATATGGATACAATCGACAAAAGCAAGAAACAAATTTCTCAAAAATCTTACAGAAGATATTTATGATTTCTTACTGTACCGCCCTAATATACTTAAGCTGTAATGCTTAATACATCTCATACCCACGTTTGTGGGTATTTTTTTTATCCGTACATGATATTGACATATTTAATTTTTTTATTAAAATCTATTTTAGATATTTTCCTGTAAGAGCGTATAGTCATACCCACAGCGAAGATATAGGAGAAAATAATGTCCGAAATACAAATAAAACCGTTTTCTTACTCTGTAGCATCTACTCCTGAGGGATACGTCTGTGGAAAATGCAAACAATCGGGTATCAAGCTTTGGCGAAATTATCAAACTTTTCTTAACAATCAAAGTCTTCATTGTGCATCTTGTGCGTGTGAGGAACAAAAGAAGATTGATGATATAGATCAAAAAGGCCGCAGTATAGCTCGGCAAACAGATCAAATTGGCTCGTTGGTACCTGCAGTTCCTACTGAAGATGGGACGACATTTTGGGGATATACTTCTGTACCCCAAGAAGGATGTGAATGGTGGTACAATTTACCTACTCGTCCATATCCTATAGAAACATCTCACGAAAATCTTGGCTCCCATCATGCGGGATATCAAGATTGATATCATAAAATTACACCCCTCGAAAGAGGGGCATTTTTTTATTATTTTTTTCGATAATCCTCTCTACCTCTCGAACACTGGTGTGAGTACGAATTTATAGTATGGACACTTCTGTCAGCAAAATGGTATGAGGATATAAAAGTTCATCTTATATGTTTTCAAAACATCTCCTTACAATCTTCTTAAATCCAGTCCGCCAATGTAGAATATCATTTATCTCATCTTTATGAATCCATTTATGCGCGGTATGTTCAGGAGAAAGCTCTAAGTCAGGTAGAGCATCTAATGTGCAAGTATAAAGAAGAAAAAATATAGAATGCTCATTATCAAATATTGTCTCATACTCACTTATTCATATGAATCTTATGTTGCCTATATACGGATTTATATCAAATGCGAGTTCTTCTTTCACTTCTCGTATCAAAGTGGTAGTGATATCAGCTCAAAAATCTTGTTTAGTTCTTTTTCCTCATGGAATTTCCCATTCCTTTCCTGGTTCTTCGCGTATTATTAGTAATTTTCAATCATAAAATAATCCAACTTTGCATGCTATGTAGTATGATTGATCTGATATAAAAAGATGTGGATTTTGAATAACTTCCATTTTTTTATTTCTTTTCGATAATCCTCTCTACCTCTCGAAAAATCTCATCTTCTGTCTGGCTCGCGACGATACGATGTATCGTATGTCCGTGACGTTTCCAGACCTCGACGAGAGGGAGGGTATCTGATATAGACCAGGCGATACGCTTCCGGATAGCTTCCGGTGTATCATCTGCACGGGTGACGAGGGTATTTCCAGTTTTCGGATTGGTCTCACCAGTATAGCTTGCTGGAAATGTCTCACTCGTGACGGGATCGATGCGACGGCCAGAAAGTCGCTTCACTGCCGTCTCTTCATCGAGATCGAGCCAGAGTACCTCGAAGTTGCCCCAGACTTTTTCGAGGGCATCATTTTGCTCGGCACTGCGGATAGCTCAGTCGATGAGGACTTTTTTATCAGCATTTTCAGCGATGAACTTCTCGGTGAGCTTCACGATGTACTCAGTCGGTGCCTTGAGTCCTGCTTCCACAGCTTCTTTTACTCTGCGTCCATCCTCAGTATCGAGCTTCGCGAACTTGCGGAGCTCAGTACCCATCTCGAAGAGGATATAGTCATTGTATTTTTCGAGGATTTTACGAGCCTGAGTGCCCTTACCAGAGCCCTGGATACCGATGAGCATGAGATGAGACATAGAAGAAGAAAAAGTAGAAAGTAGAACCCTATAGAAGTACGAGACTATTACAAGTATTGTTGATATTTTTTTAAGTTTTTTATACGCAATGTATCAGCATGGGCAATTCTGGCATCATGTTCCGCTATGTTAATAGTTTTAAGAGGGGGTATGTCGAGTGTAAATTCTTTTTCTGTCCCACCAAATGAATTCATAATAATTTCATACAGACCCGCATATGCGCTCGTTAAAATATTAGAACGACCACCCTTATAGCGTTTCGCTGGAATAGAATGAAAAGACGAAGGAGTATGAGTCATAAACGTAGGAAATATAAGTTACTATTGATATAAGGTATTTTTATGTATTTATCGTATCGAATCATCATGAGATGTGAGAACTCGAGCGCTCCCAGAAAGGATAATAAGCCGGATTCTGTATGTCTATACACATCTATCTAGGATACGAGTCGCCCCGTACCTCGAGCGGAGTATAGAGAAAAAGACTGCTCCAAGACATTATCTCGTTCTCTACCATTCTCCTTGCATCAGAAAGGGTTTGCCACACGTCCGAGAAATCTCGAACGCATCCACCTGAGGTGGACTTTTCACCTTTGTCCCTCGCGGGATAGTATCGTCTCTGTGGTACTCTCCGTACTGATAGTTTCATATATATCTACCAGCCAAAGCCGTTAGCTTTTTTCCCCTTGGAGTGATGTCCAGACTTTCCTCATCATGCGAGCATGACGCGTGTATATGTCATTTTTGAGAGCATCGTGATGATAGAGAAAACTTGGAAAAAAGCAACTTTTCACTACTATAAGTCCTATGAAAACCTATATTATCTGAGTCGATGAGGCGGGGAGGGGAGCCTGGGCTGGTCCAGTCGTGGCATGAGCGTTTTGTGTGTGAGTGGATTTTGATTTCTCATGCTTTCCATGACTGACTGACTCGAAAAAACTCACTCCGAAAGACCGAGACAGGCTCTATGAGCTCATCTCTCATGCTGCTCCCGAGGATGTCGTATTCGCTGTCGGGATACAGGATGCCATGGTGATAGATCGAGTCGGCATCCGCGAGGCGAATCGTCTCGCTATGCAGGATGCACTTACACATATTCTCGAAAAAATCTCCCAGTCTGAAATCATCGAAATCCAGATCGATGGACGTGATAACTATCGATTCGACTCTATAGCCCGAGAAAAAGTCAGATATATCGTCCGTGGAGACCTCACAGAGCCTGTGATATCTGCAGCCTCTATCCTCGCGAAGGTCACTCGTGATAGGATGATGTGTGATTTTTCTCTGAAGTATAGTGGATATGATTTTCATCTGCATAAAGGCTATGGTACCAGCAAACACCAAAATGCACTTCTCACTTATGGCATAACTTCACTGCATCGCAAGAGCTATGCTCCTATCAAAAGATTGATTTCTCATGATTCATAGGTACAATTTATCCCGTTATCCTTACTTTTCCTTTATGAGTATTATCCGATTTCTTCTCGTATTTCTCATCGTGAGTCTGCCATTCGGTGCGTATGCACAGTCTGGACTCCTCGATGCGACCTCGACACTCTCTGAGCTGCAGCTCCTCATCGCTCAGTATGATGCTCGCATCAAAAAGCTCGAATCTGAAAATGCACTCCTCCGCTATCAGATGGCAAAGGCTGGAATCCAGATACCGCTCGAAGAGATGACCGGTGCGACGAATGTCACCATCCCGACAGCACTCACACCTACGACTACCGCGCAGTCTGGTACTACTATCAGTACATCTATCAGTACATCGACTACGGCTGTATCGAGCGCATCACTTACTGAGATTACGACGAAATATTGAAAGGATGTCGCAGGATTTATCTCTCAGATAAATAAAGACTGGACAGCAATCCGCACGAACTATAAGTTCCCATCGAATGCGAAACTCGCAGGATATGAGTTCGTCCAGACTGGTGCAATGGATTATGTATTTGCTGATATCATCATCGGTACTGGCGCGACCAGTATCTATGATATAAAAGTGCTTTATCAGTTCGAGAAAACTGCCTATAAACGCAAGCTGATCGGTATATTCGACTATAATAGTTCGACAGCACGATATATTACACGGACAGGTACCAATCCATTCGGAGGTGTGGCTCGTACATTCGTAAAAGATCCATACTATGGTGGAGCTGTAGAAACTCCAGCCACTGCTATCAGCCCTACTACAACAGTAGCGATCCCGACGAGCTCTGGTACGACGAGCACACTTTCTACCACTACTACTTCATCAGGGTCTGTGACGCTCGCCGAGATCACAAAGGCGTATAATGAAAAACGCTATCTCTCGACCATCTCTCTCTCGAATACCTACCTCGCATCGAATCCTGCTACCCAGGAAATCCTCAATATCCGCTATCGTACCTACTTCATCATCGGGAAGTATGCAGAGTCTCTCGCTGAGCTCGCGAAGATAGAGAAAATCGCCAGTATCGACAAACAGACTGCCTGTAATGCCCAGGTAATCGCTACTTATAGTAAAAATCAGTCACTCGTCGATAAGTATGCTACTATCTGTAAAAAATAATCCCTTTCATGAGTCTATAAAAAATCCTCCAAATGGAGGATTTTTTATGTGCTATGTATGCCGTCACGTTTTTGTTTCATCGCGAGCTTCACTTGTGCGAGTTTATCCTGGAAAGGGTCTCAGGATCGCAGTGAGAAGCTAGTACCACAGCCGCATCGAGTGTGGACTTCGGAGCTTTTTAGTATCCACTTTGCGCCGACATGTGTGATGACACTCTCATCGAGTACGTCGCCATATTTTGCTTCATAATAAAATATCCTTTTTCCATCAGTAAAATGTGAATCTCAGATTTTTTCTCATTCACGTATGGCTATTTTGTGTCCTGCGCAGCCAGTATCTGTGATGATGACAGAAATATCTCTGATATTTTGAGTATCCCAGTCAGTGAGTGTATGCGTGTCGAATGTGATTTTCATAATGTGCTTATTCATCTGTTACGTATTTTGCCTCGATATAAATCCAGTTATCATCGTTATTTCGTATCATATTCCATCCATCTTGGTCGCGTATCGTCGGTATCGATGGTATGAGTCCTGCTCGCACGAGTGCTGTACCAGTGCGGAGGTCTTTCTTGTCCCTCGATACTTCCGTGATATAGGCATAGTAGATCTGCTTCAGTGCTCGCGATATACTCTTTTCACAGGTGCTGTTGCTCTGTGCGAGTGGATTCTTGGCATCTTTCGGTGAGACGATAGCGTCTTCCTTTGATCTGAGTGTATAGATATATGAGGCGAGAGGACGAGTTTTTATATCTGCTAAGAGTTCACCAGCGAAGTTCCGACACGTGTAGGGTTCTTCATCATATCCATCGAATGCGAGGAGTGTGAAACGCTCTGCCGCACCCATGAGGTCTCCTGCTTTTGCTCGCATGAGTGGTCCGAGAAATCGCGCAGCTCCAGGAGCATCATTATTCATGCTTGCTATCTTATAATAATTCTCTGCTTTTTCACTTTCTCAGAGCTCGCTCGCGAGATAGGCAATATCGTAGGGGAGCATGCCATTTTTACATGGATTTTGGAGTGTGGTATTTTCCCAGAGTTTTTTCGAGAAATCTTGTTTCTTTATATTTTCGATTTTACCTATATCACAGGTTTTCTCGATACCTTTTTCACCCAGCATGAGCGCCTCGATAGCCCTTTTTCTATCTTCTTCTGTTTTTATGCTCGGAGAGAGGAGGACTGCGAGGTTATATGCATTCGTAAAGTGTGGATGCAAGTCTGTGATGCTCGTGATCATTGGATTGATAAAGGTATGAAATTTATCATTCCCTATATTATCTCCGATATACTGGATGAGATTGATCCATATGATATCTGCATAGGTCGTCTCATGTCCTGCACTGATGACTGATATCGTGCGACTTTCTGGCTGGAAGTCAGGCGACAGGCGTCGATATTCGAAGAGCTTGCTATACTCTTCATAGAGGTTCCCAGTACCGAAAAAATATATCCCATAGATGCATCCTATGAGCAGTATTCATCCGAAGATGTGCTGTAGTATCCGTACGGGCATAAGTATAATGAGTAGTATCGTGCAGAAATGACTCTATGGAGAGAAATACCTGGAGAAAGAATCGAGAAAAAATGAAGCACTCTCTATATCCCGACTCCATCTTCTGCGAGGAGATCGAGATCTGATGATTTTTTGGTGTGCGTGCTGGTGTGTGGAGTAGATTTCTCAGTTTTCGGCTGGAGTAGTCCTGTGTAGTTAAGTATCAGGACTCGATTTTCTCACTCTCACTCGCTGCGAGTCGAGAGTCACTCTATTTTTTTCTCAGATATATAGTGGTGTGCTTTTTTTCGCTCGAAAGAGGAGAGGTTTTTTATGGTCGTCGGTTTGCCGCTTTCCATGACCCATGAGATTTTCCCATCGAGAAACCCAAATAGTCTGTCATCTTTCGCCTTCATATAGTCGTTCACCTCGAGATGTACATGGATGAATCGTCCGAGTTTTCGCTCGGCTATGCGTCCGATAAGATGCTGGAATGACTCGATATTTTTCCCGTGCTGACCGATAAGGAGTGGAGAATCTGACGTCTCGATGCGGATAGAGAGGTCATCTGACTCCTCTGTGACAGTGAGACTCGTGACGCTGATGCCGAGTCTAGTGAAAAATGTAGAGAGAAATGCTTCCATAAGTAAAAGTTATTATGCTTATTATATCGAATTTCCAGAAAAGACAAGATGGCGGAGAGAGGGAGATTTACCCCTTTCATGTGTCGTGCCGACTATCGTCGGACACTCGCATTCTGGGGTATGGCTCGCATCAGAGATGCTCGCACACGTTCTCATATCCTTGGTTTTGTGTATATTTGTAGATATGGCGGAGAGAGGGAGATTCGAACTCCCGGTATCTTGCGATACGCACCCTTTCCAAGGGTGTGCACTAGGCCACTATGCGACCTCTCCAGATGAATGTAATAATGAATTTGGCGGAGACAAGGGTGAGATCGAAGCCCGGTTCTTGCGATAGGCACCCTTTCCCAGGGTGGGGACGACCGCCACTATGCGACCTCTCCAAACATCAACCTTTATATAAAGATTTTTCTATTTTTCAAGTGAGAAATTCTTGCTTGATTTTTTAAAGTAATTCTATATACTCAGCGGAGTACATTATCTATTTTTCTATGAAGATAAAGGATTTCTCACAAAAAAAACGCGTCTCAGATAGACTAAAACGTATCGAATGACAGATTCGTGGTGTTATCACCATGATAGAAGAGGAGGCATCTGTGCGTGAGATTATTCAGCAGATATCAGCTATCCGTAGTGCGATGAGTCAGGCAGCGAATGAAGAGCTCGTCTGTGCTATCGAGCGCACGACTGAGAAAAAATCTCCACTCGATGATAAAGAGCGAGATGAGATACGGAGTTTACTCAAACTTATACGATAATTCATGGTTGCTTACTGGATAAATTTCGCGAAAAAAGTCGGCTTTCGACTCGCATCATCCATCTTTCTTACGAGAAAGATGGTTTCTTTTTTGGATGTGGACACGGCTCGACATATCATAGAGCTCTGAGCATGAGATGGGCGTGTGACGAGAGAGATACTCCTCCATATGCATCCTGATGCGAAAATCGATATATTCGAGATTGATGAGGCTCAGATAGGATGACTGCATGCACTCTTTGATCATGATAATAGAGTCTCTATCCATACGACGAGTGCGGCTCATATCGATGAGATATTTACATCTGCGAGCATCGATGCAGTGATATCGACTCTCCCGCTCGGGAGCATCTCTCGTGATGGTGTAGATCATATTCTACGCAGTATATTCACGGTCCTGAAGGCTCAGGGGCAGTATATCCAGTATCAGTACTGGATGGTAAACCGAGGTGATGTAAAAAAATATTTTACGATTGATTCGACGGTTTTTGAACCGAGAAATGCTTGTCCAGCATGGATATACTGTGCGAGAAAAACCCGAGAAAATATATAAGATAATTTTTTCTCTAAAAAATACTTGCATTTTTCTATACTCGGATATAATCACTCTTGTTAAAGCAAACCTCAAATTTCACTTCTTTCTGCTTGGTGGTTCTCGCGAGAAAGATAAATATCCCAGATAGATACAAGAGTGTGTATATGTATTACAAAAGTTTTCTCTATAAGAGATGAGATTTTTTATTATACAAGTGATTCGATATGAAATCTTTTGACTTTGTATTGACTCCGACTAGGCTCTAGACCAATACATCGTAAAGAGAAAATAGAAATATGCCCAAAAATCTCGTCATAGTAGAGTCTCCAGCAAAGGGAAAAACGATAGAAAAATTCCTCGGGAAAGACTATCAGGTAGAGGCATCATTCGGTCATATACGCGATCTTCCTGCGAAGAGTCTCTGAGTCGATATCTCAGCAGGATTCGTCCCAGAGTATGAGATTTCTCCTGAGAAAAAAAAGCGTGTCACTGAGCTCAAGCGTTTCGCGAAAGAGGCAGATAAGATATGGATAGCGACCGATGAGGATCGCGAATGAGAGGCTATCGGATGGCATCTCTGTGAGGCGCTCGGTATCGATGCGTCGAAGGTAGATCGTATCGTGTTCCATGAGATCACGAAGACGGCTATCGACCATGCTATCGCTCACCCACGCAAGATCTATATCGATCTCGTAAATGCCCAGCAATCTCGTCGTATCCTCGACCGTATCGTATGATATGAGGTCTCGCCGGTGCTCTGGCGCAAGGTCCGCTCTGGACTCTCTGCTGGTCGAGTACAGTCAGTCGCCGTGAAGCTCCTCGTCGAGCGAGAACGTGAGATACGAGCATTTGTCCCCGAGGAGTCATGGAAGATAGAGGCACTCGTACGCGGTGCTGGGATAGACTTCCCGATAGAGTTCATGAAGCAGGATGGTAAGACGAAAAAGTGGAAAAACGAAGCCGATGCACTCCAGTTCTTCGGGGCACATGGTATCGAGCTCGCATCGCTCCAGCCGAAAAAAGATAAAAAATGAAGTCTCATCTATACTATACCGCATAGTGAGGACTTTACTCTCGTCGATATAGAAAAAAAAGAGTCTCGTCGCACTCCATGAGCTCCATTTACGACCTCGACACTCCAGCAAGAGGCATCACGAAAGCTCGGATACGGAGTGAAGCAGACCATGGATATCGCACAGCGTCTCTACCAAAATGGGCACATCACCTATATGCGTACCGATAGCGTGAATCTCTCAGATCTCGCGATTAACGCGGCTCGTGCATTTATCGAGAAGCAGTTCGGCAAAGAATATGCCCTCCCGAATGGTCGAAAGTATAAGACCAAGCAAGCGAGTGCTCAGGAAGCGCATGAGGCGATACGTCCTACCGATCTCTCGCGTACTCCAGAATCCCTCGGGCTCGATGGACAGGAGGCTCGTATCTATCGTCTCATCTGGGAGCGTACCGTCGCATCACAGATGGCTGAGGCTATCGTCGAGACGACGACCTATCGTTTCGAGCCAAAAGGTAAAAATGAAGAGTGGATCGCAAAGGGTGAAGTCATACAGTTTCCAGGATTTATGCAGCTCTATGTGGAGGGTACAGATGACGAAGAGGATGAAGAGTCTCGAAAGCTCCCAGCTCTCACGAAAGGGTCGAGTGTCATATCATCGTCATTTTCTGGACAGCAGAAATTCTCCCTCCCACCACCGCGCTATACGGAGGCATCTCTCGTAAAAAAGCTCGAATCCGAAGGCATCGGACGACCATCGACCTATGCACCTACTATACAGACGATCCAGGATCGTGGCTATGTCGTCGTAGAAGCGAAAAAGCTCCTCCCGACAGATATCGCATTCGTCGTCGTAGACTACCTCGAAAAAGAGTTCTCGAACTTTATGCAGTATAGCTTCACAGCAGAGGTAGAGGCGCAGTTCGACCGTATCGCAGATGGTGAGCTTGATTGGAAGAAGATGCTCTCTGATTTTTATACTCCATTTCATGCGAGTATCGATGAGGCGCTCGGGACAGAGGGGAGATTCGCGAGTGAGCGTATCCTCGGGACAGATGAGAAGACTGGACGCAGTGTGCTCGTGCGTATGAGCCGATTTGGTCCTGTGGCGCAGATCGGTACGCCAGATGAGCTCGGCGAGGATGAGAAGCCGCGCTATGCGAACCTCTCGCCAGGGCAGTCTATCGATGATATCACTCTCGAGGAAGCACTCGGACTCTTTGGTCTGCCGAAAGATCTCGGACTCTATGAAGAGAAAGAAGTCATCATCGGACAGGGGAGATTCGGTCCGTACGTAAAACATGGAGAAGCATTCGTCTCGATACCACGCAGTGAAGACCCGCTCTCAGTCGATATGGCTCGAGCTATAGAGCTCATCGAAGCGAAAAAAGTCGAAGATGCCCCTGTCTGATACTATGATGGCGAGCCATATACGAAAGGGAAGTGAAGATTTGGTCCATTCCTGAAGTGGAAATCCCTCTATGTAAATGTCCCAGCGAGGTATGACTTCGACTCTCTCAGTGAGTCAGATGCTCAGATACTGATAGCAGCAAAGGTAGATAAAGAGGCAAATCGCTATATCCATAACTGGAGCGAAGAAAAGATCTCTGTCGAGAATGGTCGATATGGTCCATTTATAAAGTTCGGTAAGGAAAATGTCTACCTAAAACGTGATGGCAAAAAAATCACAGAAATGGAAGAAATCAAAGCCCTCACCCTCGAAGAAGTAAAAGTCATGATCACTGAGCAGATACCATGAGCCTTCCGAGAAAAAAAGACTCCAGCGAAGAAAAAACCAGCTGCGAAGAAAGTGACAGCAAAAAAGAAATAAAATATATCTCACCGAAATGGTGGGATTTTTCATTTGCCAAATCCACCACTCCACATACTATCTCTGTATGAGATTATTTTTTCGTATCGTATGTTTCATGCTCTGTACTCTCGGATGTATATCGTCCATGCATGCGAAAGAGGTGACTACGATAGCACCTGTACATATCAGACAGCTGCGAGGTCTCCTCGATATCGATGCGAGAGATGTGATGTCTCGTGAGATTCGCACGCGGCGGAATATGATTTTTTCTGATGTGGTGCGCGCACTCCCATGACTCTATACCACCTGGAATCTCAGACCCACACTCGATACTACGCTCCGCTATACTCCCTACCTGCAGAAGTATGCACTCTCCTGTGAGATAGCAGCACTCTATATGGTGCTCGATGCTCTCGGGAGGAGCGAGACAGAGGATAGTCTCATATCGAGACTCGCTATCGAACCAGGTGCATACTCTGGTGGGATATGGTGAGATCCGGATGAGGTATTCGTAGGCTCGATCACAGGCAGTCAGATGTGACGGACTGGATATGGTGTGTATGCTCGACCACTCGCGAGCCTCATAGTAGGGCAGTGGGAGCATGATATCTCCATGATACCACGAGAAAGTCCTCGGAGCGAAGAGCGTGCATTCGGATACATGACTCAGTATCTTGATCTCATCGGTTCTGGGAGTCACGTGATACTCTGGGGAGATTGGTGTACGGATCCGCAGTATGAGGATGGTATCGTCACCGCGAAGAAACACCGCCTCCTCACCCTCTTTCCTATAGCAGCGAAAAATCCATGTGAGCGTACGAGCGAGGAGCGTCAGATGAGCTGGCGGACTCCACTCGGGCAGGAGATTTCTGCACTCTCATGAGAGCATGCATTCGTCCTCCTCGGGTATATCGGGCCACGCACGAGACCGAGTCACATCATCGTCTGGGATACTGATACAGGGAGACACATCTATCCACTGCACGAGTGGATGCGGAAGTGGGGGCTCCTCGATTATCGTGCATTTATCATACACCCATAGGGGTACACATTTCTGTTTTTTTATTTTTTATATACCCTTTAGGGTATAGGGAGAAAATATTTGACTTTTATATCTAAAAGGATAATATCACGTATATCCTTACTGTCATACTATGTCTAAAAAAGATACATCAGATCGTATCCTCACTCCGAAAGAAGTCGAGAAACTCGAGAAAAAAATGCTCAAAGAAATCGCGAAAGAAGAGAAAAAAGCAAAGAAGCATGCCGAGAAACTCGCGAAGAAAAATGCGAAGCATCTCGAAAAACAGAAAAAGAAGGCCGCAAAAGAAGCAAAAAAACTCGCGAAAAAATCTGAGAAACTCGCAGCAAAAGCACCTATGAAAAAAGCTGCTCCAAAGGCTCCAACGAAAAAGCCAGCTCCGAAAGTAGTCGCGAAAAAACTAGTCGCAAAGAAGACTCCAGCTAAGAAGCCTGTCGCTCCGAAAAAGCCAGCTCCGAAATCTACTCCTGCAGTGGTAAAATCTCCAGTCGCGAAAGTAGCTCCAAAAGCCCCAGTAAAAAAAGCTGCTCCAAAGGCTCCAACGAAAAAGCCAGCTCCGAAAGTAGTCGCGAAAGTCGCACCAAAGGCTCCAGCTACTCCAGCAAAAAAACCAGTCGCAAAAGCTCCAGTCAAAAAATTCGTCGCTCCTCCGAAAAAATAATCGTAAAAAACTCACACACTGTGTGAGTTTTTATTTTCTGAGGAGTTTCATGAGGAGGCGAAATATTTTTTCTTCATATCGAGCAAATCGCTCATTTTCTACGATCCAGCCCATATGAGTCTCATGATCGAGTATGGCTACTTTATCGGCATAGATGAATTTCGTGATACCCTCATCCAGTCGAGTATATGCCTGAGGGAGTGTGATGATTTCTTCATATGGATTCTCTCATCATACTCCTTCGTGTATATCATTCGTGATGATATGGCGAGAGAGTTCTTTTTCTTTCTGTATCTTCGTATAGTTCACTGGCATGGCAAGTGTACGTTTCGGTGAAGCCTTCGCGAGGGAGGTGTATATATAGTATTCTCACCCTTGTTTTACAGATTTTAGGATATCTGTATGGATACTCTGGATTCACTCGATCCCCTCATGGATAGAGAGGATAGGTGCATCATGGTGTTTTTTATGGAGCTCTTCCATCTCAGGGAGTATCTGATCCGCCATCGTCTGGAGGGTGATCACTTTTTCCTGGAGCTTCGCAGGAGAGGTGATATGATAAAAATATCGCTTTCATCGTAATAAGCTCTTCTCTATATACCCCTCACTTTCGAGGCTCGCTATCGATCGATAGACCACAGGACGATGATACTGTGTCTTGTCTGCTATATCTGAGATGCTGAGATATGGATACTCGAGGAGAGTGAGATAGATAGTCCTATCTTGTTCTGGCATACCGAGTCGCTCGAGGAGATGTGTATATTTCTGATTATGAGCCATATGGTGTTGATATATAAATATGTATTATTTTTAGTACATATTTATTGTATTCGATTTTGCTTTAAAGTAAATAATTTTATATGTATTAAAAATAATTTTGTACATTTTATAGTATATTTATAAAAAATACTCATTTTCTCGATACTATCACTTTCGTACAGTAGTACATTTACTTTTTATCTTTTTTTATATGCAGCAACTCATCGTCGCAGGACATGATATCGAGCGATATCTCCCGAGTACCCTCTCTGATGACTCGAAGGAGCTCATCGCACGTACAGCACAGGCAGTCGTGGATCGTATCGACTCTCGCCTCCCAGTAGGTCTCCGATATAATGGTGAAGCTCGTATCATCCATCCATATAGTGCCTATCTCCAGTCGAGTACACTTCGTAAATGAGTCAAAACTCCAGATCCAGTATTTACGAGAGGTCTCCCATGGCAGCATAAGGCGTACGCCCTCGGAGCGCGTCGTATCGTCTGACTCGATGGATATCAGACACTCTCCGAGTGAGCGACGAAAAATGGCTGGAGAAGTATCCACCTCGACCGTATCGATGACCTCTCGCTCCTATCGAGTGAAGAGCTCCGAGAGATATTCGTCCCAGAGAATGACCGGGATGAGGTCGCATCGCTCGAGCGATATCTCGATCATAGATTCGTCGTATGATCTACGAACTTCACCCAGGATGATAGCAATGGGAATCGTATATTTCTTGCTCAGGTGGATACCTGAAAGCGCACTCATTCGATACTGAGAAAATAATTTGCTTTTTCTCCAATCCCTGTTATCATCTTTATATGTTCTCCCAGAATCTTTCTGCATCTTGGCATCATACCATCACCTCATGGTGTGGTATTATTGCGTAGATGTTTCGAAAAATATCTCCAAAATCCTCCGTGAGTTTTCTAATACTTCGGGGGATTTTTTTAATGCAAATTCTTATGTATCTCTATTTCAAATCTACACAAACTTGGCAAAATATCTGGCATCATTTCCTCTCGCATTGGCGGTAATTTTTGTGTGTCATCCTGAATATAATTTAGGATCTCTCCGAGAAATTCATCCGCCTAAGTCAGGTGGATTTTTATTCACTTTTACACTCACATATATGAAAACTCAAAACCTCGATACATATCCACTCCTGCGTGAATCTGGACTCAGTATAGTCCAGGTAACCCCATGAAATATCTGAAAACTCGAGTCAAGAATCATACAAGCATACAAACAAGTGTTCAATGCTTCAGCCTGGCGCGAATGAGTAAAATGTGCTCGTCTCTGCGGATATAAAACTACCTACGAAGAAGCTCCAAAAATATGCCCAGAATGCTCTGGAGAGATCGTAGACTTCTACTCTAATGCTGAAGTATCAGCATCTATCTGAAACGTCATGAAAAAATCATATTTTCAGATTTTGATACTACTGAGTGAAGAAAAAGTGATAGGATTTACATGGTGATGGAAAGATTCATTAGTAAATATTAATACCGACAAACTGAAGCTTCCCAACATGAGTGTGCTAGATAAGATCCTTGTCAAAAAGGGAATCTCTGATACAGAATCATGGTATTATCAATCAGAAACCTGAATTATACCAAACTTCCGTACGCGGTGAGTCTGAAGGGAGCTTGTAGCTATTAATGAGGATTTACTCAGAGCCAATTCAGCATCAATCGATGCCATAATACAGAGAACAAGTACAGATTCGCCGATGTATAACATCAGAAAATGACTCTGATACAAAGAGATATACCAATATGGTGATACTGATAAAAGAGTTCTCTTCGCAAAAAATAATACATAATCATAACCCCCTAATTCCTATGAAACCAACACAACCAATCATCATCGACTCTGGAATGCCAGGTCCAATAGTCACAATTATCGGTGGAACCCACGGTGACGAGATATGCTGAGTCCAAGCACTCGATACCATCCGTGATACGCTGAAGATAAAACAATGAAAACTCTATCTCATCTATGGGAACATCGATGCTATAGAAAAAAATACTCGTCAGATAGATCTCAATCTCAATCGCATGTATCGTGATGATTCGACATTTACAGAGAATGAAAAAAATACTATCGAATACAAACGTTCTCGAGAGATAATCCCATATTTGGATGAGTCCGATGCACTTCTCGACCTCCACTCGAGTCCATCTATGGGGAGTCCTGCATTTATCATCTGCGAAGAGAATTGTAGAGAAATTATCGATTTATTTCCATTCGAGACAGTATGTTATGGATTCACAGATATGGAACCAGGTGGAACTGACGGCTACATGAACTCGAGAGGCAAGATCGGTATCTGTGTCGAGTGTGGTAATCATCTCGACATAACTGCCAGAGAAAAAGCACTCATCAGCATCACTCGATTTCTAGAATATTTCGACATGATAGATAGGACCTCTACTGAGCCTACATCTATAAAATCCATATACATAGCAACACTCGCATACAAGACAAAAACTCCATGCTTCAAGGTGGCAAAGAAGTTTAATGACTTCGAAAACATCATCTTCTGAGAACTTATCGGATTTGATGGAGATGAGGCTATATACTCTGAATTCGAGGGTAAGATACTCTTTGCACATGATAGAGATCAGATTGGAGTCGAATGATTCGTAACCATTATAGCATCATAATATGAATCCTATAGTATTTCTCACATCTTGGTGGAACTTACCTCTTCCTCATTGGCGGATATTTTAGTGAAACCTTTTTTACTTTCATCTGTCATGAGGAAACTCGTGGCAGATTTTTTATTTTTTACAATATGAAACTTGATTACACAATCATCCCTGCCAGAGAATTTTGCGACAGAGATCTATATGCAGACACTACGAGCCAACTCCTCAGAGAGGCATATGAACTCGACCCAACCGTCATACCCCATACACCCGAAGAGATGCTCGAGAGATACGAGTGAAGTGTTCTCGCAGTTCTAGGTAATCAGATTGTATGACAAGCAAGTATGTACGATAGTCATATTCCTTGATATACTCAGGATGAAGAAATTGGTTCGGTCGTCGTAAATTCGATATATTGAAATATGCGAATCTGAAATGCTTTAGTGGCACAGTTGGTCACATTACAAAAGTATTACAAAAATATTATTAGTGCTACAGTAAACCCGAAGATGTATCCAATTTTTGAAAGAAATTGATTTTTACAGACAAGCTTTCCTCCAGAATACCTCGCTGAAGGGGAGCAATATCTTGCACCAAGGATGCCATGAGGGATAGAAGCATTTCACAAAAAGGCACGATGTTACCTGAAGGATTCACCATATAAAAGATCTAAAGGGGATCTAGGATTCTTGTATTAATCATATTTCAAACAGGAAATCGTATTTGCGATTTCCTCATTTTTCCTTATATTATATCACATAAATTCTCCATACTATGTCTAAAAAAATCATCACCTGAGTCAAACCTACTGGCTCATCTATGCATCTCGGGAATCTCATGGGTGCTATCCTCCCGATGCGTGCCATCGCCGAGAAGCACGACTCTGCTATATTCATCGCGGATCTCCATGCCCTCACGAGCGTGAAAAATGGCAAAACACTCCGAGAGCAGTCATTCGAGCTCGCGGTCGAGTATTTCTCGATATTTGGTATCGATACTCCGGTGCAGATATTTCGCCAGTCGGATATCCAAGGTATCACACGTCTCATGTGGATACTATCGAATGTGACACCGTATTCGTTACTTTCCAGGGCTCATTCCTTTAAGCTATATCAAGAAGAGTATAATAAATGGGAAGATGATATTGCTAAATGTTTAATTGAGGGGATAAAAAATATTCCCTGAAATAGTTTAACTGAACTTCAGATTTATAAGATTGTTAGTGAATATATTCGTAATCAAGACTTAGAATTAGCATTAAAGAAGCATCATATAAATATCGACCTTTTTGAGAAAGTTACAGATATTAAAATGCCAATATCTCCAAATATGTGAGTCTTTAACTATCCTATCCTCATGGCAGCGGATATCCTCGGATACGATATCGATGCCGTGCCAGTCGGCAAAGACCAGATACAGCACCTCGAGATGACGCGAGATATCGCGCGAGCATTTAATAAGATATATGGGCGAGAGATATTTATAGAACCAGAGGCTATCGTGACTGCATGACTCGAGACGCTCCCCGGTATCGATGGACGTAAGATGTCGAAGAGCTATGATAACTTCATCGGAGTATTCGATGATGAGAAGACGATGAAAAAGCGCGTCATGTCTATCGTGACAGACTCGCTCGGAGTCGATGATGTGAAAAATCCTGACACATGTAATGTATTTGCTCTCTATCAGGTATTCGCGACGCCAGAGCAGACGGCGGCTCTGCGGCAAAAATATCTCACAGCGGGTGCAGGATTCGGCTATGGTCATGCGAAGACAGAGCTCCTCGCTGTCCTCACAGAGTACCTCCGCCCATATCGCGAAGCGAGAGAAACACTCCTAAAAAATCCAGAAATCGTCGAAGCGCGCCTCGCAGAAGGAGCTCGCGTCATGAATGCTCGCCTCGAAGCAAAGATGCAGGTAGTGAGGGAAGTGGTGGGAGTGAATTAAATTATGAATTACGAATATGGTTATAAAGATACTTTCGCTTAGGAAAACACATATCGATCATGTTGTAGAGCTCGTCTGAGAATTTGAAAAATATCTCGAGAGCTTATCGAGCGGATTACGAGATACTTTTTATGCACATGCAAGTAAACAAAAAATTTTAAGGTATTGATTTGGGAAAGAAAAATCCTTTTCCTGATATATTGCAGAGATAGATGGTTCCATAGTCGGATACGCATTCTATCATTATGGATTTGATCCTGATGAGATGCAAGGAAAAGTAATTCATCTCATTGATTTCTTTGTTTCAGAAAAAGCTCGTGGAAAATGAGTCGGTCGAGCGCTGATAAAAAAGCTCCAGTCCCATGAAGATTCTTTGTGACTCTATTTCTGAGTCTGGAAAAAGAATCGCGGTGCCATAGAATTTTATAAAAAAATGTGAGCCAAATGGTGTGAAGATGTCCCATTTATGAAACTCATGAAATAATTATGCTCCACTTCGCTTTCCCTAACATCTCACATAAATCCGCCTATCTCGATATGATACGAGAGTGGTGAGAGTTCGAGGTTATACCTACGAGTCCATCAGCACTTTTTCGTGGTCAGACATATGAGGAGTTTTTAGAGATTATGGAGCAAAATCGTATCGCCAATAAGCTCTGAGTGCCGGCAACATTATTTTTCCTGATGGATGACACTACTCTTCTCTGAGCGATACAGATACGCCATCATACCCATCATCCGAATCTGAGTATCGATGGATGATGTGGCGGTAATATCGGCTATGGTATCAGGCCATCTGCGAGAGGGAAGTGACTCGCAAAAAAGATGCTCGCACTCTGACTCATCGAGGCTCGTCGTCTCTGACTCGACTCGGTTATCATCTCTGCTGACGATGATAACCCTGCATCATGGAGAACGATAGAGTCCTGCGGTGGCAAATTATTAAAAACCACTACCAAAGACGATAAGCTCCTACGTGTCTACTCTATAAAGCTATAATCACTCTATGTCCTCCTCTCCCTCCACACCCTCTCGCAAAGAACGCATAGAGCAGATAAAAGCTGAGAAAGCCCGTGCGAAAATGGCACGAAAGGCGTGATTCCGAGCTAAGGCAGAGAAGAAACTCACCGAAAAGTCCGAGCGAAAAGTCATGCATAAAAAAGCAAATGCCGCACAAAAACTCCAGGTAAAACTGGAGAAAAAGAAAAAAGAGAAATAAGTCTTATATTATAAGAGTGCTACCTGTACGGTATGATTTTTCCCGGCTTTATCGGCATTATTTTTCGTAGTAGGGGATTTTAGATAGGGTCGAAATTCTTTACCGACGAGTTCATCATCTATCCAATTCTTAAATTGTTTACGTGCTTCGGTCGGTTTATTATGTGCTGCTGCGATATACTGGATAAGCTGATTTTTTGTTTTTGATGGATTGTCTGCGAGAGCATTATTCAGAGCTGCTACCTGTGAGTTTGTGCAGTTTTCGAGGAGCTCTTTGAGATTAAAAATAGTGAAGATATATCATCCTACATGATGATCTTGTATCTGAATTTTTCTCATATCATCGGGTACGAGCGAGGTTTTCATATATTTTTTCTGCATGAGTCATATGCCACCATCTGGTCATACAGCGAAATCTGTCAGCTGGCTCGAACCAAATGAAAGATATGGATCTCAGAGTGCAGGGAAGTGTGCGATAAATTCTGGACCCGCATTTTCGAGTATAGTATTAAAAAAGGCTTCATTTCGTAGGGGTTTCGTAGAATCGATGAGTTCCGCGAATGTTATGCTATTCATCTCTGCAGGGCCTATGAGTCATATGAGTTTTCTGAGCGTATCTTGTTTCTCTAGATTCTTTATAAATATTTGTTCGATTTTGAGATTTGCTCGTACTTTTTTTATAGCCTCTTCTATCTGAGCATCCCACACTTGTCTCGATATGGGTACCATTTTCTTCTTTCAGGTGATATATGGGAGTACCTCTTTTTTATAGTATTGTGCGAGCTTAGGATTTGATCATCCATAGAGTTTGATTTTTTTCTCCCAGGCATCGCGCAGATTATTTTTCGCACTAAATGACATTGTGTCTTTTATCTCTATCGGACCCTTCTCTTTGATACTATTACCGAATAACATCATCGCCATGATGCTATCTTTTCCGAGTTTATTTATGTGTTTATGGAATTCTCTTAGATCGATAGTTTTTCTATCTTTCTCATTGAATGAGAGTGATTCTTTAAATCGTTTCAGTGCATCTCATATAGTTATCTTACTCTTTACTTTTTCTGGAGCTTCTAAAATAGCCATAGTATCGGATTGTGCTTTCTTTTTTATAATGTTTATTTGTTTTGATTCTTTGACCGTTTCTTTTTGCGTCTTTTGCTGTATTTTTTCATGATTTTTTTTCTTTATTACCTGATTCTCAGCAAGTATCTCTTGCTGGAGTTTTTTTAGATCCATAGCTCATACCCCCTCTTTAGAGTGGATGATATTTCCATGACTATCTTCTTCCCATGCGATGTCTAGTTCTCTATCCATGTTATTTTTTAAAAGATTACCTATACTTTATCATATTTTTCGCTATATTCCAAATAATGAAAACTATCATCATCGACATCGCACCACCATGACTCTCGTGAGAAGAGCTCTCTCATCGTATGGATGAGCTCGAGTCACTCGTCTCTACCTATGGAGGTGTCACTATAGTGCGTCGCGTGCAGAAGAAGCTCACACCTGACTATCGGACATTTATCGGTACGGGGAAGCTCGATGAGATCATCGCGACCGGAGAGGAGCTCGGTGCTGAGCTCCTCATCATCGGGAATATCATGAAGCCAGCTCAGGTCTATAATGTAAATGAGTACATCCGTAAGACGAAGTCAAAAATCCAAGCATGGGATAGAGTAGATCTGATACTAAAGATATTCGCCCTCCATGCCGTCTCTCCAGAGTCAAAGCTCCAGATCGAGCTCGCGGCAGTGAAACATATGTGACCACGTATCTACGGTATGGGTATGGAGCTATCACGCCAGTGAGGATGATCGAAAAATGCGAAGTGACAGTGAGAGACCAATACTGAGATCATGAAGCGTCATCTCCGAGAAAAAGAGCTCGAAATCCATAAAAAACTCGAGACCTACGAGCGTACGCGCGCCCTCCATCGAGACCATCGGAAGCGTAAAAATCTCCCTACAGTCGGTATCGTCTGATACACGAATGCTGGGAAGTCTTCATTTTTTAATGCTCTGACGAAAAAGTGAGTCCTCGCAGAGGATAAGCTCTTCGCTACACTCGGGACATCAGTATGAAAAGTATGGTTACCAAAAAAATGATCTGATAATCCGAGTGAATGACGCGAAATACTCTTTAATGATACGATAGGATTTATCAGAGATTTGCCACCGAGTTTGATTGCAGCATTTCGCTCGACTCTCGAGGATTCTATCGAGAGTGATATCCTCATACACCTCATCGATGCGAGTGATATGTGGATGGATGAGAAGATAGCTATCGTCGATGATACGCTCGCTCAGATATGAGCCCATCAGAAGCGGATTTATGTATGGAATAAGGTAGACCTAATATCGACAGCAGATGTCGAGGCATTACGAGAAAAATATGCTCACCTCAGTCCATTTTTTATCTCTGCATATTCATGAGAGGGTATCGATATTCTCCGCGAGCAACTCCGTGAAATGCTATAGTCTTTAGTAGAGTTTCGTTTCTATGACTTTCCCACTGCGTCTATCGAGTATGACTTTACGAGTTCTCGTATTGTAGCCGATTTTGATTTCTAGTAAGGTATAGCCAGAACCACTAATACCGACACCCGTAAAAGTCATATTTGTAGGTTCTATGATGAGTTGTCCAGTTCCTGTAAAGCCATTTACGACCGTATTCGATCCAGTCCATATCACACTTTTTATCTCATATTTCGTATCTCATTCGAAAAAAGGTCGTCGAAAACTTCATGAAAAAATCTGTGTCGCTATCGATGTACCCGTCATGTATGTGTATGTGAGTCCACCAGTGCCTATCTCTATCTGTATGAGCTGTGCGATTTTACCATCTCGCTTCGGCATACGTCACATAGACATGTTCTGGAGCTCAGTTTTGAGTTTGCCACTGACTGCAGCCATCATACGGTCAGCCCTTTCACTTTCTGTCTGTGGAGAATAGTTAAAAATATTCGTCGCCAATACAAAAGAACCGAATATTGCTATTACAATCATTAATTCGAATAATGTAAAGCCAGATTTTGCCCCATACAGTTGCGTTTTCATAACTTTTTTTTATTATAAATGGGATTATTCTATCTATTTTTCTTATTTTCTCAAGCTATGCTTCGTATAATCACTCTCATATCGGCGATATTACTGAGTAGTATATTTTCGAACATGCTCTCAGCGGCTGAAGTATCATCAGATACGAACGAAACATCCCTTGAGTTAAAGAGCTTAAAGGTAGTAGATAGTCGAACTATCCGTGCTCTATTTAGTGAGGATATCGATGCTACTAGTGTAGTACTCAAAATAGCTCAGCAATCGAATAATAGTGCTGTCGATGTCGCGCTCGTGAACCAAGTGGCAGATACTCCAGATACAGTAGATATCACTCTCGATGAAGACCTAGAAGAAGGTACATCATATACTATGACCATACTCGCTGCTGTCGGAGTTGCGGGATCTACTATTACTGATGGGGCGAGTGCTCTGAAGGAATTCGTGACACCGAGCCCACTCAAAAAATCAGAGGATGCACTCAATGCTCCTAAGAATCCAACCGCTGTAACAGTGAAAGAAGAGACTCCTAAAGTCACACCCGTAGAAGAAGAGATTCCTGTAGAAGAAAAAAATGTAGAAGAAGTCGTTCCCACAGAAGAGCTTCCATTAACAGGCATGAACCCTGTAATGTTCCTACTCATAGCATGTGCTATAGCATTTTTATTTCTCAAAAGAAAGTCAGCGTAATCTAAATATATAAATACCGACAATGCTCGGTATTTTTTCTCAATATGTATAAAAAAACCATAGATCCATATTTGCTTTTTATCGTCATTGCATTAGTGATTTTTGGTGTGGTCATGATTAGTTCAGTGAGCGTATATCCATCATTTAAGATTACATCACAAATGGTTGTAAAATGACTTCTTACGGACCCGAATAATTCATATTATTTGACGAAGAATTTTACACATGTTTTTATGTGAATGATTGCACTCGTCTTTTTTACGAAATTTTCGTATTCGTATTTCGAGAAATGGAATCGCATCATACTCGCATGAGTCTTAGCAGTCATGCTCATAGTACTTATCATAGGAAAAGAATATAATGGCGCTCGCTGATGGCTCGATATCCCAGGATTGCCCTCTATACAGCCTGTAGAGTTCGCAAAAGTTGGCATTATCCTCTTTTTAGCTTCATTTATGAAGAAAAAACGTTCTCTGATAGCATCGTTGGAAGATGGTACTATCCCGTATTTTTTGATCGTAGGTGCCTTATTTATGCTCTTAGCACTTCAGCCAGATTTTGGTTCTATCTTGATCCTAGCGCCTGTTTTACTCGCTCTATACTTTGTATGATGAGGCAATATGAAACACATTGCACTCCTATTTCTCATAGGTGCTATCGGGGCATGAAGTATATATGGGATATGAAAATTATGAGATAACAATAGCAAGCTTTCATATATATCTTCTCGTATCGATAGTTTTTTCCAGGATAATGAAACTCTTTTTTCTAAGACCGATACTGATGGGAAAGACTATCAAATCAAACAATGACTCATTGCTATAGGGAGTGGTGGTTTTGGATGACTTGGCTTTGGAAAGTCGATCCAGAAATTTGGGTACCTTCCGGAAGTGCAGTGAGATTTTATCTTTTCAGTTATAGTCGAGGAGCTTTGATTTATGGGTGCACTATCCTTAATGATATTATTTTTTATTATTACATATAGAGGTTATGTTATAGCTAGATCGGTAAAGGATCTTTTTGGTAAATATGTAGCATTCTGACTTTCCACTTTGATCCTCGTTCAGGTTTTTGTGAATATAGGAGTGAATCTCAATGTAGTACCCCTTACAGGAGTGACACTCCCTTTCGTAAGCTATGGGGGCTCATCCCTCATAGCGCTCATGATAAGTATATGAATACTCCTCAATATTTCTCGGCATATGGAGTATAACATACCATCGAGTCTCTCTCAGAGTTTTCATAAAAAAAGGAGAGTGTATTAACTCTCTTTTTTTGGTGTGTATTATGCATCCTCATGTTCTTTAAGTCCATTTTTATATTCTCCATTTTCATCCGTTTCTTGCCAGCTAATAGCATTCACAGGACATGCTGCTATAGAGTCATCTACATCATGACCAGTATAGTTTTCTAGTGCTTTCACGCAAGATAGTCCCTGATCATCGAGCTCGAAAACATCACCAGATATAGCTGTGCAGGCACTACACCCTATACATGTACTGTTTACATGAGGCTTGAGTCATTTTTTTAATTCGGAAAGGGCAGAGGTATTGAAAGACATATATTATAGAAGAATAGCTTGCGTATTATAGAGAAATGTCTATGATTATCAAGTAATTTTTCTTTTATGCCTGCTCTGTTTCGATATACATTTGATTATGCCTTTAGGGCCTTTCTTATTATCATACCGTTTATGACGGTGCTTTCGATTTTTTTTCGAGAACGTCTCGGGATACCAGGATTTGCATTCATAAAAGAACTCCTTCTGTTTTCTATGTTATTCACCATCCTGTGGGCGCATATCTCATGAAAGATGCGTATCGTATGGTCAGGATATGACCTATGGATAGCTGTATATATCGTATTGCTTCTCGGTATATCTGTTTTTACGACAGGTCTCCCTGGTATCGTCTATGGCGGTCGGTATGATTTTGCATTTTTGATTGCATTTTTTACACTCTATCATGGATTCCTGCTCCTCGAGAAGCCAGCTTCATATTATCTGAAGCTATTTCTTATATCAGGTGGCATCATGCTCACTATCAGTATGCTCCTTAAGTGGCCACTTTCAGAAGATTTACTCTTGTATCTAGGCTATTCTGGGAATCCATCGAATTGGCAATTTGGAAATTCAGTACCTATATTCCATGGTGTGGATGGTGCGAATGTCAGGAGATTCCAGTGACTCCTCGATGGCCCGAATACGATGGGAGCATTTATCCTCGTATATGTCGGTATGCTTATATACTTTCTCAGAAATAAAAAAGCGTGGCACTTCCTCCTCGGATGTAGCGTGGTATGATTTTTCATACTGATACTCTATACCTATTCTCGGAGTGCTGCACTCGGATTTATCGGATGAGTCGGTATAGTTATACTTTTCTCACTGAGAGAAATTTTTAGAAAATATAAAGTCCAGTTTATTGTTACATTCTGTATCGTACTCCTTATGGTGGGTGGCATATTTATCCAGTATGCCGGAAATATGAAGGCTATCATACAGAGGGGTGGATCGACGAATGGACACCTCGAACGTATGCAGGTCGGTATAGAGAGATTCATCTCAGCACCACTCTGACAGGGGCTCTCGAGCGCATGACCATGATATCGATATGTCCAAAATCTCGAATCACTCGATCGTACTCAGATAGAAGAAAAGGATAGATACTATATACCTGAGAGTTGGTATATACAGCAGCTCGTCGAGTGAGGGATTTTCTGATTTCTCGCATTCGTATGAATATGTCTCTCTTTGCTCATAGGACTTTATCGGAAGAATATTATCTTAGCTGGGATGTTCGTATCGATACTCATCATGAATATGTTCCTCCATACATTTGAGTCCGCGATAGTATCACTCTCATTATTTCTCCTCATCGGACTCATCCTCGCTCCATCTCGTTCACATGGAAAATAATCTCACATTTCATATCCTTTTTGCTTCTCGTCTCGTCGAAGAGAAGTGAGTCGACATCCTCATAGAGTGTATCGAGCGCTATCAAAGCATCTCGGAACATACTCTCGTCTGGCATATCTGCTCGAATGGTCTCTATCAGGATCAGATCATAGCACTCCAGCAAAAATATATAGAGAATGTGATATACCATGGATTTGTCTCGCCGACCGGACTAGCAGTCCTCTATAGACAGGCAGATATTCTCCTTATGCCATCTCGATTTCTCGAGACATTCGGTCTCACAGCCCTCGAGGCACTCGCATCAGGTACGAGAGTCGTAGGATTCCAAAAGTGAGGACTGATCCCATTTATCCCTGATACACTCGCGCTCGATAGAGACCATCCTGTCGAGTCACTCAGCCATATACTCGACTCACTCATCCATCAGAAAAAAACGGCAAAAGTGGATCTCACCCCCTATATGCCGTCGACCTGGGAAGAGCATTTTGTGCGATTATTCCCGAGAAAAAAATCCATCACACTCATCCATGACTATCAGGATATCATCTGAGGTGCAGAGATGTATGTCGAAAGCGTCATAAAACATGCGAATCTCTGGGGATATGAGATTTCGCGGTTTTCGTATCGAGAAAAGACGACTCCATGGAGACGACGTATAATATTTGCACTTTCTATTCTCGCATTTTGGAGATTTTTCCAGGTGGGATATCTACTCCTCCGTCAGAAGCCAGATATCATCTGGATGCACTCAGTGCTGCGGTATATCGGTATCTGGTGAATCGCAGCTATAGTCATATATGCTCGTATGTATAATACGAAACTCTATCTTTCGCATCATGATGTGGGACTCCTCGCGCCATTTCCACAAGCGATCACATCAGAGTCTCTCATACCGAAAAATCGTAGCCTCCGAGCCTTTATAGTACATGTAGTAGGCTATAAAAAAGCTATCGCATCCATAAAATGGCTCTATGTACGACTCCTTACTGCACTCCTCCCACGAAAAACAGAGCATATTATATTTGCTCCATTTTTAGAGAGACATATCGGACATCACTTTCCATGAGCAAAGGTACGCATATTTCCTCATACCTACGATAAGAGTATCTATCATCCCTAGTCGACTGGGCATCACCAGTCTGCGAGGGCGCTGTCTGGGTTATATGATGAGAGTTTTTGATCCATGAGACTCGCATGTTCTCTGCGTATCTGTGAGAGGATAGACTCTATATCATCGACTGACTCGACTCGTACGAGCGCACTTCGGTACTCTTTCACACCAGGAAATCCATGGAGGTACTGGACGAGGTGTTTGCGTGCCTCCATCATGCCTTTTCTATCTTTCCACTTCCAGAGTAGAGCCCCATGCTGACTCATGACAGTGAGTATCTCACTCAGAGTCGGCTCATACCCACCAGGTAAAAAACACCATGGATTCCCGAAACTCGCACGCCCGATCATGAATCCATCGAGATTCTTTCGCGTACCAGGACTCAGGAGATTCTCTGGATGGATGAGTTTCTCCACACCATCATCATAGTCTCGGATATCACCATTACATATGACGGGTATATGGAGTTGCTGTCTGAGCTCGTATATGCCAGTGAAGTCTGCCTTTCCCGTAAATGCTTGCTTGTATGTGCGACCATGCACGCTGATGAGATTGGCTCCTGCGTTCTCGAGTCCCTGACAGAACTCGATGAGGAGAGAGTGATCTTCCCAGCCGAGACGAGTCTTTACGGATACTGGTATCTTCACAGCTTTGGACATCTCCTCTACGATGCGAAATGCAGTATCACGGTTTATCATGAGGCTGGATCCGTGACCACTTTTGACGACTTTTTTCGCGGGACATCCCATATTGATATCGATACCAGTGATGCCGTATCATTCGATGATTTTCGCGGCTTCCGCGAATTTCGCTGGGTCTTTGCCGAATATCTGGATAATGAGTGGATACTCGCTCGCCTCGTGGGTGAGAGCTTTTCGCTGGAGATCCTTCGAGTGTACGATACCATCCGCACTATAAAACTCACTAAATACCACCGTTTTAGGTGCTACTGATTTTACGATCTGGCGATATGGACTATCACAGTATCCATCCATCGGTGCGAGAGTACTGATAGGCCCAGCATCCGCGAGCTGTTGCCAAAATTTTTTATCCATAATATAGTGTATAGAATTTGCTCGTTTATATTGATTTTTCAGAAGAAATCCAGTTTATATTTTATATATATAGATATTTATGATTATTCGTCAATAATCTTTTTTGGCTTTTTGATGAGCATTATGCTATGATTTATATATCTCATACCTATATACATAATTTTCCTATATGGCTCACTCGAAAAATCTCCATAAAGAAGAGGTGCGTTCTCAGATCGTCCATGCCCATACACTCCCTCCTCGGACACGTGCAGTCATATTACTCGATATCTCAGATGAGAGCATCACTACATTCATCGAGAGAGCGGGGGAGGCTATCTGAGTCTCATGTATCCGTCTCGATACATTCGATGTAGGGCATCTCGTCGGTGTAGATGCGCTCATCTCTGATAGAAAAAGTCAGAAACTCGACCTCATAGTAGCTATGCAGCACTGAGTTGTACCGATACTCCCAGTCGAAAATGATTTCCCGAAAACATTTAGTGAATTTGATCCGATGAAGTTCGAGGGGAATGCTTTTCTATTCACGAAAATCGACCCATATCTCATCTTCGAGAAACTCGTCCGTTATCTCGAGAATATCCGATATACCGGAGATAAACGCACCCTCCTCACGAATGTGACGAAAACATTTTAGTCCTCTATCTTATCTGTAAACAGTATCCCATCGAGATGATCTATCTCATGCTGGATGATGCGTGCCGAAAGATCTGCGAGCTTCATAGTATATGGAGCTCATTTTATATCGAGAAATCGTACCTTTACCCATGTCCACCTGAGGACATCGCCACTCTCACCTGGGACTGAGAGACATCACTCTTTATCGGTACAGGTTTCATCTGAGTGCTCTATGATTTCTGGATTGATAAGGGCAATAGTCTTAAATGCTTCATCATCATAATCCTTCATAAGTGATACTACGATGATACGTTTATTTACTCCTACCTGTGGAGCAGCGAGTCATACTCCTCCATTTTCAGGATTTTTAATATGCTTGAGCATATGTTGTACGAGGTCATGGTAGGTGTGGAGCTCACCTATGTGTACTGGTGTGCTTTTTTTTCTGAGGATTGGATTCGATGTACCTGTTTGTATCTGGAGTTTTGCCATAAAAAATACGATAAGAAAAGAGAAATATACTTGGAGAATAGGAATTTTTCTATAAAATTCAAGTATTCTCTTTTTTTCATCATGCTTGATATTTTACGGAAACTCATCCCTCTTGATTCCCCTATGAGGCAAACATACCATTATGTTCGCTGATGGATAGCATACGTCTTATCTGGTAATCCAGCTCGTGATATGATCGTCATCTGAGTTACAGGTACAAAGTGAAAAACCACTACCTCGAATCTGATTGCTCGTGGACTTATAGCATGAGGGAAAAAGGTAGCACTTTTTACTACTGTAAATACTATTATCGGTGATACAGAGGAGGAAAATACATTAAAAATGACAACCCCATCACCATTTGTAGTATGGGATTTTATAGCACGTGCTCGAAGTGCTGGGTGTGAGTATCTCGTTATGGAAACGTCGAGCCATGCTCTCTACTATCATCGCGTACATGGACTCCGTTATGATGTGGCTGTGATGACGAATATTTCTCAGGATCATCTCGACCTCCATAAGACGATGGATAACTATGTCGAGACCAAGCTCCTCCTCTTCAAAAATCTCTATAAATATGGCATCCGTAAAGAAATCCGTAAAGTAGGCGTAGTGAATATCGATAATGAGTATGCTTCGAGATTTCTTTCGAAAGATATCGTCGTCGATGCTATGCATACATTCGGATTTTCTGCGAATGCAAGTATCCGTGCTGAAGCACTTGAAAGTACTGAAAAGGGTATAGAATTTCAGGTTCGTATGGCGTCTAATACATTCCGTCTCAGCTCAAGATTGCAAGGTGAATTTAATGTAATGAATATTCTCGCAGCTACCGCTGTTTTGATATCACAAAAAATCCCTATGGAGAAAATTATTGCTACCATGGCAATTGTATGAGGGATTCCTGGGAGATTAGAAGAAGTGCCTACCTTTGGAAAATGAAAAATATTCGTCGATTATGCTCATACTGAGGATTCACTTCGAAATGTTCTCGAAACGCTCAGAAAAATTAAAGGAACAAAACGTATCATTACCTTATTTGGTGCGACAGGTGATCGAGATAAGACAAAGCGTCCGAAGATGTGACGAGTGGTCGATATACTCTCGGATGTTATTATACTCTCTGATGATGATACATACACGGAAGATTCTCTTTCTATTATTCGAGATGTTACAGATGGCATAAAACGAAAAGAGTGAGAAAACTTTTGGATAGTACCGGATAGGGAAGATGCTATCCGTACAGCTCTCCTCATGCTCTCTCGTGGAGATGTTCTCCTCGTAGCAGGTAAATGAGCTGAAACTATACAGGTAACACAGAACGGTCCTATCCCATGGAATGATCGCAAAGTCATCGAGCGTATACTTATGGAGATAGAGAGTCATGTGATGGTATAGACAGAGTTAATATAGACTGCATACACTCTATAATCTCTTTTCATGTCCTTTCAGTTCATGTAATTGTATGGATTGAGTGCTCCGTATGAGGTGATGGAGTGATAGTATTATTGCTGTACCATTGTCGAGTAAGTCATGGATTTTTTACGAAATATGTCATGGTATAGGATAGATGAAAAAATAAAATTCCCTTTCTTGTATGAAAGGGAATTTCTTATATTTTTTTAGGCAAAACTACAAAAAACTCTCTTTCATATTTTGGGAAAGAAAAGATTTTGTAAATGTAAAACAACTATTTGGTAACATATGTTTATGTTATAAAAAGTAGTATATTTGTCAAAAAATTTATGGTAATTTTGCTTTTGCGATGGTTTTTGTATTTTTTGGTGTACCTGATGAGGTCTCTCTAACTTTTTTTGTAGGAGCTTTTTTATCCTGATATTCACTATAGATGACTTTTGCCATCCCAGCAAGTGGTACCGCGAGTATGATCCCGAGTATGCCACCGAGGCTAGCCCCGGCTATCATGACGATAAAGACCAGCAATGGCGATATGTCGAGAGCCTTGCTCATAACATATGGGACTAAGAAATCATTTTCTATACGTTGTATGAAGAGATAGAGGAATACTATAGATAAGGCAACCTCCCATGATATTCATAGTCATATAATAGCTGCTGGTATGAGCGCAATAAGTGGTCATACATACGGTATAAACTCCATAATACCACCAATAAGTGCAAGAGAGAATTTATTTTCTATAGTAAATGGCGCAAGGGAAAATGAATCTTGAATAAAGCCTGTATTTAAGAAATACTCCATACTATAGAGTCCAATATATGTGACGAAAAATATACTCAACGAAAGTATCAGAGTGCCTCTAATCCATGAATTACAAACAGTTTGTACAGAGTGATAATGATTGTGCATGTATTTTTCGAAGCGAACAGGCACAATACCCAAAAGAAATCTCCCTACGGATCGACGTTCGAGTACCATCAAAAATGTCATCACTCCTATAAACGCCCAGTTTGCTACTACTCAGCCAACAGCACTGACTATAGAGATGCCACCAGTCGTGAGTGATGATACCTGGGTCGTAATTATCGACTGTATATTTCCAGCATTTTGCTTTATGATGTCGAGCGTATGTTCGATATTATTTTCTCCGAATATGAGACGTATGAGTCTCTCTATATAGGGATGAAAGTGAAATCCTGATAGCCCCTCTTTTAGATATATGGACTGTGCATTATTTACCCATAGCGTCACTATAGCTATGGTATTACTGACATAGTCTATAATTATAGGTATCAGCGTGCCTATAACTATCCCGCCGAGAAAAAATACGAGAATATATACGCATAGAAGTGTTATCCACGCTGGTATTTTATGTTTTTCTCAGCGTTCTATAAGAGGATTGAGGAGTATGGTGATAAATCCAGCTATCACAATAACGAGAACAAGAGATGAAAGTGTATATAATATCGAGAGAACTGCTCAGATGAGAAGAGCGAGAAATATTTTCTTCACCCAAAGTGAGAGATCATTGTGCATAGCATAAAAGTTATGCTTCCATTATATAAAAAATCCCCAATTTTCAATAGAGGATTTTTTTAGGAAAGTTCATGTATTTTTTTATCGAGCAGTTCTATCATCTGATCGAGAAACTCCTGGAGTATATGTTTTCCTTTGTCACTCATTTTGAGTACATCAATTCTATTTTTTCTGAGAACGAGACGTTTTTTGATTGTTTGGTATGCTTGAATTCTCTCAGATGGTTCTGGGTATTCGAGAGTGAATTTTATGCTAATATCTTTGATGAGTTGTTTTGCTTTCGGAACAACGATAAAATCTACAATAGAAGTATCAATATCTTGTTTGAGTTTCACAGTATCTGTAATATTTTTATCAGAGGAGCTCATTTCCTCAGACATTCATGATTGAGAGACAACCCGAGATTCTTTTTTAGAGCTAGTATTCTCTCCAGCAAAAACATTACCCACCATGAATAGGGTGGCTAATAAGAGTGATAAAAATACTCGGAATGTGTACGTCAAGATAGTATGCATCATGTTTCATAAGAGTACTCTTTTTTTTATGAAATGCAAATAGGCAATGTAGAGATTCCGTGAAGAGCATTTTCTATGCTACATCATTACGGACTATGCTATATATCCCATTATCATACTTAATTAGAGAATGGTATCATAGTGTACTGTTTCGAAAAAATACCAGAGATCATTTTTCTGAGTCTATATCGCTCGAGGAAAGTATGTTTTTTCATACTTTTAGAAATTCTATAGTTTCGATATCTACGTCTTTTATAGGGACTCATGTAAAGATATCTTCATATCTTATGGGTATGGGGTTTTCTATCGGGGAAGAGTTTGATAAACTTAATATACTATATGGAGTGACTATTTTTGTCCTCCTGAGCATAGTAATATAGCCTCACTCAACTCATAAAAATCTTCAGAGAAGGGGTGCAAATGAGCGCACATATCATCAAGATGATAAAACCATTCGGAGTTCTATGCTATGATGTGTTCGCCCCAATACTTCTACATCTTTCACTTGGATGGCTCTTTCCCTGAGTTCGAATGTTTCTCCAGCACGAGCGAGTATATACGCCCTCTCTCAGTCGATATGAAGGGCGCTATATTTTGGAGGTATTTGTGTTTTTTGAGATAATACAAATCTGCATATTTCAGCATCAGATTTTTCGATATAGTTTCCTGTGTCGACTGATTGTATCGGCGTACCTAAGTCCATGGAGTCCGTCTTTCCGTCGAATCGTATCGTAAAAATATACTCTTTATCACAATTATCGAGTAGGTGGAGTAATTTTGTATTTTTCTCTGTAGCAATAAGGATAACTCCAGTAGCAAGAGGATCTAATGTTCCTGCATGCCCCATCTTTTTTATATTGAGTAATTTACGTAGCCTTCGAATCACATCAAAACTAGATATTCCGAGAGGTTTATCGATAAGATAGAACATACTATTCTCCGAGTTCAGGATATGTCGCTGTTCTGGGATGACTGAGAAATCTCGGAGCATGTGTCCACGTCCATTTCTTATCATCGAGTAGTCCTCATTGTCCGAATATATTATAATACCCTAGATTAAGTAATACGATACCTACAATATCCTTTCTTTGTATATAGTGTGCATTATTTTCTTCTCATATGCAGGTACGAAAGCACGATCGAGAATCAGCAGAATTATTTCGATTATCTCCCATAATCCAGTAGTATCCTTCTGGAACAAGAAATTGATTGCCCTTTACATTTTCTGGAAGACGAGTTTGTCATTTATTGGCACTAGAAAGATATTCTTCATTGATTTTTTTGAATTCCTCAGTTCCAGCTTTTTTTAAAAGAACTTCTCCATCTTCGAACATGAGAGTATCCCCAGGCATGCCGATAATACGTTTTATATAGTACTCCTTTTGTCTATCTACATGCGGAGTTATGACGACTACATCTCCTCTTTTTGGATCTCCGATGTGCAGCGGAATATTTCTCATTATTACACTTGATACTTCTCACCAGAGAGAGGCATTTGTTTTTGAAGAGAATGTGACTGGAAAGTTAAGATACGAAAATTTATCTACAATGATATACTCTTTATCATGATAACTCATTTCCATAGAGCTCCCATTGATGCGAAAAGGGGTGACGATAAAGGCACGAATAAAGATAACAATCAGAAATATTATTACTAAATCACGCATGAATTCTATAAATTCACGGAGCGTATTATTAGTTTCAGAGATTTCTACACTTTCGAAGGATTCATTGTGGGGATGCATGGTATAAATTTAGGAATAAAGATGGAAAATTTGAAATTTATTTTCCATGGCATTGTTTGTATTTCTTGCCACTTCAGCATGGGCAAGGGTCATTTCTTCCTACATGTGCGTACTCATGAGAATCAGTCTTTGTAGTTATGAGGGTTTTTGGTACAGTGGATTCTACGGCGAGCTCATAATCTGTATGTCCCATATGACTCGCAGTCACTCCAGCAGTCTCATCAAATCCAGCAGCAGCGCTATCTGCATATTTTGAGAGTAAGGTTTCTTCGAGATTTACTTCCTCTATTGCTTCATGTGGTTTGGCTGTCAGGAGTCATTTTATGACACGGAGACCTATCGTATGTATCAGCGTAATAAATCTATCATACGCACGTTCTTTATAGATAACAAGAGGATTTTTCTGAGCATATCACTCGAAGGCCACCTCTTCTCGTAGGTGAGCCATGCCATCTATATGATGCATCCAGAGTTCATCGAGGCTCGCGAGAGTAAGACGTCGCTCAAATTCTGCAAATTCCTCTTCGGTTCCTGTATCACGTAATGATTCGATACGACCGGATAACAGCGAAAATACCTTATTTTTTACCTCTTCATAGCCATCTATACCAGAAATATCATCCATATGAATAAGTTCGCTCTCAGCAAAAGCATTTATGCTATCGATAATACTGCTTTTATGATCACTGTCTATATAGGTATCTGCTCATTGGGCTATGTCTATGATGCGGTCCACTTCGGTACGGAGCATCTCGAGTACCTCCATATGGATATCAGCTCATTTTAATATTTTCGCTCTACGTGAATATATTGCGAGACGATGATGATTGAGTACATCATCGTATTCGAGAATATGTTTTCGTATATCAAAATTTCGTCCCTCGACTTGTTTTTGTATAGTAGTGATATTTTTCATGAGCATTTTACTTTCGACAAGAGGATCTCACTCTGGGTGAGATTCAAAACTTGCAAGTATGCCAAAAAGTTTATTACCACCAAATATACGCATGATATCGTCTTGTGGTGAGAGCATAAACTGTGAAAGTCATGGATCTCCCTGACGTCCAGATCGACCGCGGAGCTGATTATCTATTCGCCTCGTTTCATGTTTCTCAGTACCGAGCACGTAGAGTCCTCAGAGAGGGTATTCCTGTACACCAGCAGCTCATTCGAGACGTACTATTCCAGTCAGATTTCGGACCCGATCATCGATTTTGATATCAGTACCACGTCATGCCATATTAGTAGCTATTGTCACAGCGCCATATTGTCCTGCTGCAGCGATAATATCAGCCTCACGTGCGTCTTGTTTTGCATTGAGTACTTGATGAGGGACTCATGCTTTTTCTAGTAGGCTAGCAAGATATTCACTTTTTGCTACTGATACGGTTCCTACGAGTATAGGCTGTCATTTCTCATGAAGGGCTGTTATGAGGCGTACGAGATAGGCAAATTTTCCTTTTTCACTTCGAAACAGGACATCTCCACGATCGATTCGTTTTATAGGCTTATTTGTAGGGATAGAAATCACTTCCAGATGATATATCTTATAAAACTCTTCTTCTTCCGTTTTCGCTGTACCAGTCATTCCTGCGAGTTTTTTATAGAGTCGAAAATAATTTTGGAATGTAATAGATGCAAGTGTACGAGATTCCTGCTGTATAGTGACAGATTCTTTTGCCTCTATGGCTTGATGGAGTCCATCAGAATAACGTCTTCCAGGAAGTACGCGTCATGTATGTTCATCGATGATAAGGATTTCATCATTTCGTATCAGATAGTCTACATCACGTTTGTATACGGCAGATGCTTTGAGCGCGTTTTCTACATGGTGTAGATCATTAAAGTGCTGGCTCACATAGATATTTTCTACACCGAGATATTTTTCGAGTTTTGTGATACCAGATTCGGATAGGGTTGCAGCCTTTTGCTTCTCATCGATTTTATAGTCGGTATGCTCTTCGAGTGAACGTGCGAATGCTGCAAATCGTAAGTACTGACTCGTAGGCTCACTATCTGGTGCAGAAATAATGAGTGGAGTGCGCGCTTCGTCGATGAGAATAGAATCGACTTCATCTACGATGGCGAACCATTTTTTCCCCATCGTTTGACGAGTTTGATTTGGGGCCATATTATCTCTGAGATAGTCGAATCCGAGCTCATTATTCGTCGCATAGACGACATCGCACATGTATGCATTCTTTTTTTCTTCGAAATTTTGACCATGAGAAATCACTCCCACAGAAAGCCCAAGTGCCTTATAAATAATACCCATTTCTGCAGCATCACGACGAGCGAGGTAGTCATTCACAGTGACGATATGTACACTTGCTGGAACAAGAGCGTTCAGGTAGGCTGCGATGGTCGCGACGAGAGTCTTTCCTTCACCAGTGCGCATTTCTGATATATTCCCATCATGGAGTGCGAGAGCCCCGATGAGTTGTACATCATATGGCACCATGTTCCATTCCACTAGGGTGTTATTGCCTATGTCGAAACTCTGACCGTATATCAGTTCACATGCACGTCTATGGAGTGCAAATGCTTCATAGATAATATCTTCTAGTATCCTCTCTGCCTTTCATATATCCTCAGCCTCTTCCATATCGAGTCACTCGAATAAGGATTGGAATTCATGCGTTTTTGCCTGAACCTCTTCGATACTAGATATTTCTGTTCTAAATCTTACTTCTACTCATTTTATTTTTTCGAGGGCTTTTTCATAGGAGCGAAGTTTTTTTTGGCTCGGGTCACCAAATATGAGTGAAATGAGGTTCATGGTAGTATAGGTATTTTTTAGAACAAGATACTGATAAATCCGCAGAATTATACAAAAAAACTCAACTTTTTCAAATCTCGGTGAGCAAAAAATGAGTGAAGATATTGACAAATATTATTATGTTATATAATAATATTTATGCCTAACCATCTTGGTCACATCAATCATACATCCAGCTCTCCAGGCATGATATCAAATCCTAAGGTTCAAGATATAAAAATACCTCTTGATACTATTTTGGAAACACTAAAAAACATACTCTCACTAGATGATATAGCCGCTATAGATCCGATATTAGCACAGAAAATTAAAAGACTCCTTCCAGAATTCCGATCAGGAAGTCTATGGGAAAGTATTTTATTTAAGTTCTCACCTCATATTTCCTGAGAAGATCAAAAAACAATGATATTCAGAGTAATCGGAATTACTATCTATAAAAGCCTACTAGAGAATATAAAGTCTGTAAATGAGTATATGCAAACCACAAAAAATCTGCCAGACATTATTTCTGTGGAGATTATTTTTTCCTTATACTCTGGTCTAGAGAAATTAAAACAATCAGATTTAGCTGATAAAGTTGAGATACAGCTCACTTTTTTTCTAGAAAGTATTTTTACCCGGTATGTAAAAACGTATCAAAACCTTTTCCTGCTCGATATGCAGAAGCACTTTCGAGAGTCACTATCGTACTATGATTCTGTAGATGCGTATGAAAATATCCTCATAAATCATCTTTCAGATAGATATATTGCCCTGAAGGGTCAAGTCGATTCAGTTATTGCCCTGAGAGATGTAAAAGCAAAGTTTATAGATTTTTATACTACGAAATGAGAAATCACAAACATATATTTTGCTCTTAATAAGGCTAATCTATATCTACAGAATACAAATATTATAAAACTCTTAAGTGCAAAATATCTCCCTAATAGCCATCCATAATATTAAACATATGAAAAATACTCAAGAACGTCAACAAAATACTCTCCATCTTTGGAACAAGCTCGATTTTATGCAACAATATCGAGCCAGCATCCTCCAATCTGATATAGAGAAACGTATTGCATGACTTCTCTCATCTTCTCAGGAGCCTCATGTGTGGACTCTCCTAAAAGAACGATTTTTAGATACTAAGATTGATGTAGATGTCGATGAAATACATACTCAGGTGCTCACTCTTGCACAGTTTATCCAAATAGAGAGCACCTTGGCTGATGAATATACATATTTTATCGAGTATAAGACTTTTTCTGCTAACATAACTTCTATAAAGTCACTTATAGCATCTTATATAGAAACAATGAGAAGAACAAATCCTCCCTTGGCAGCTAAATTGCAGGAGAAAAGTTTATGATTATTCTTTTTTGAACAATTTCTGAAAGATAAAAATAATCTCACAGCACTTCTCGAGGCAAAGAAATATAGGGATAATCTTCCTATATTTAAGGTGCTTTGATATTATTAAAAAAATCTCCTCAAATTGAGGAGATTTTTTTATACTATTCCCAGAATGTATCGACCACCTTACGATAGGCGAGGCGATTTTTTATATCTTCGTAGTAGGTATCACCAGGGACGAGCTTCGCACGGAGACGCTCTACGACCTCTGCAGAGCCATACTGTGCGATGATTTTCTCGACTTCTTCTTTTATATCAGAGTCTGTAGGTTCGACTTGCTTCATCTCTCGAATCTTACGGAGGAGGAGTTCAGCCTTGAGACGGCGATCTGCCTCTGGCTTCACGACCTCATCTTTATACATATCCTCAGATTTTTTCACATGGTCGAGGTACATCTTCATGCTGTATCCCTGCTGTTCGAGATTGCCAGCATGCTCAGCGTAGACCTGGTCTATCTCAGACTTTAGGAGCTCTGGTCCTACCTCGAATGATGCGACCGCGAGCATCTGCTGCATGAGTATATCCTCATCTTTTGCGCGAGATTCATTTTCTTTACGAGTTTTTATCTCTGTGGCGAGGATGTCTTTCAGACCGGCGAGGTCAGTACGCTTGCCACGGAGCTTCTCGATGAAGTCCTCTGTGAACTCTGGAGTGTGTGGTTTCTCGACTTTCTCGACATTCGCGACGAAGTGCACCTTTCGACCCTTAAAGTCATCTGAGTGGTAGTCTTTCGGAAATGTGATATCGAAAGCGACCTCATCGCCGACCTTTGCTCCGATAAGTTTCTCTTCGAATCCTGGGATAAATGAATTCGAACCGATGACGAGAGGATAGTTCGGCACGCGAGTCTCAGAGATAGCATCACCTCACTTCTTATCGTATCCCTGTGCTGTGATAGTCGCGCGATCTCCAGTCTCGATGGCGAGATGAGAGGTATCTGCTCCATCATCGGTATGATGACCTGCCTCATGAAAGTGGGTAAATCGTTTTTTGATCTCAGCGAGTTCGTTTTCGACTGCATCTTTCTCGATCTCCACAGGAGTACGTTTTACTTTGATTTTGTTCATTTTCTTCTCATCAATCTCGATCTCAGGGAATACCTCTACCTCGAGTGTAAGGTCGATAGGGCTCGTCGTCTTAATTTCTGTGATCTGACCAGCAGCTACAGGGATGATATTCTCTTTTTTCAGGATTTTCGGATATACTTTCCCGATGACAGCATCGAGCGCTTGCTGCTCTATAGCAGCTTCTCCGTACTCGCGGATGATGACGGTATCTGGGATGTTTGACCCTTGCTTAAATCCCTTTACCTTGCCTTTTGCGCGGATTTCTTCGATGACGTGCTTTTTCGCTTTTTCGAGTTCGACGGCAGACTCCTTGATATTGATGGAGAGCGTGTAGCTATTTTTGCGTGTGAGAGTGTGTTGCATGGGTAAAAATTATCTATAAAACTGCCAAATTATATGAAAATACCATAAAAATGCAAAAAGAAAAACGCCGATGTTTTGGCGTTTTTTATGGTTTTAACGATTCCTGCGAGATTTTTTTCTAGGAGGTTTCTGTGTATGACGTGCCACTTGAGCACGCATGGCTTGATGGTTATTCCTATGACCGCGTCTATGTATGAGTGGATATGTATTGATTTTGGTTTCTCGGTATGGCATGAGTGGCTCCATATCGATTCTTTCAGGATATGTTTTTCCTGGTTCTGCGAGAAAATCATGAGTCATTGGTGAGGTACCTATTCTTATGAGTACTTTCAGAATCATAATCACATCATGACTAGGACCCAAGATAAGTATGCGTTGCATGAGAGTTCTCCCTATTTGTTTGTGTAGTGTGGATTATAAAAACTAATCCGAAAGAGTCAATATTTCTTTTTCTGATTTTTCGACTATACTCTGTCTATGCAACTCTCCGAACTCCAGCGCCTCTCCGAGGACTATCTCACTCGTATCGAGAATCTGAAGAAATCAGATATCCTCACTCTCCGTGATGTCATCCGTGAACATAATCGTCTCTATCATGAGCTCGAGTCACCCATCATTTCTGATACGGAGTATGATAGACTATTTCATGCGCTCGCACGTCTCGAGGCTGACCATGATATGCTCGATGACGCATCACCTACCGCGAAGTTCGCTATACTCGCATCCGAGCAATTCCAGAAAGTTGCACACCAGTATCCGATGATTTCACTCGATAATACGTATACACTCGATGATGTGCGTGATTTCGAGTGACGCATCGATAGGATACTCGCTGAAAAACGCCCAAAAAAACTCTACTACTATATCCAGCCGAAGTATGATGGACTCGGACTTGCTGTTATCTATCAGTATGGCAGATTCACCCAGGCGATCACCCGTGGGAGCTGAGTCGAGTGAGAGGATGTCACACTGACAGCGACAGAGATAGAGAATCTCCCGAAATATATCGCATCACTCGAGAAAATACCTCGTATGGAAATCCGTGGAGAAGTGATGATGAGTCGTAGCGCATTCGATCATGTGAATCGAGAACGTCTCTCGACATGAGAAAAGCTCTTCGCGAACCCGAGAAATGCCGCATCTGGATCGCTCCGTCAGCTCGACCCACTCGTGACTCGAGCGCGTCATCTCCAGTTCTTCGCATACTCCATCCCACAGATAGAAATCGGGGAAGATACGTCCTGGTGAGTCGAGACATATTCACAGATGATAGACCAGCTTGAGTTATGGGGATTTCATCCGGAGAATTTCCCGTTTGTATTCTATGGACTGGACCTCGATGCTGTAGCTCTAACTCTCAGAGAAGAGACACAAAATCGAAAAGAATATTTCGACTTCGATATCGATGGCATGGTCCTAAAGCTCGATGATATGACGCTCTGGGATGATCTCGGTCGCACGGAGCATCATCCTCGCTACGCTATCGCGTATAAGTTCCCAGCGAAGCAGGTCCGCACGAAAGTCATCTCCATAGAGCACTCGGTCGGACGTACTGGGACTATCACTCCTGTCGCGAATCTCGAACCTGTGAATGTCGGCGGAGTCGTCGTACGACGTGCTACACTCCATAACTATGATGAGCTCGCGAAAAAGCTCGTGAGAGAGTGAGATAGCGTATTCATCATGCGGGCGGGTGAGGTTATACCAGAGATTGTTTCAGTGATTATAGATGTACGTACTGGCGATGAGAAAGTCATCCATACACCAGAGGTCTGCCCGATATGTAGTACACCGGTCGAGCAAGATGAATGAAAGGTCGCGATATACTGTCCGAATCCTCACTGTCCTGCGAAGATACAGTGACAGCTCGAGATGTTTGTGTCGAAACAGGGGATGAATATCGATGGATTCTGAGAAAAGCAGATAGAGCTCTTTCTGGAGCTCGGGTGGATAGAGCACTATGCCTCGATATATCAGCTCTCGAGATATCGTGGAGATATGCTCATGCTCGAGTGATATAAAGAAAAATCTATAGAGAATCTCCTCGCAGCTATAGATACTTCCCGCCATACGACCCTCGATAGGGTATTTACTGCGCTCGGTATCCCGAATGTGGGAAAAAAGACAGCAAAGCAACTCGCTCATATCGTTTATCAGTTATCTGCTGGGAGATCAAGCTGATTTTTAGATGTCATATTCTCGATAACAGAGGAAGATTTGATGGCTGTGAAAGACATCGGCCCTGAGACGGCTCGTGCATTCGTCGAGTATATGAGTGAAGATCAGGAAATGGTAGGTAGATTATTCTCAGAACTCCAGATACAAGTACCAGAAAAAAATCCAGAGATACTTTCTGGTGGGTCATCGAGCAAGGAACTTATGGGGAAGTCATTTTGTGTGACGGGTTCTTTCGATGGTATCTCTCGTGATGCTATCCATGAGCTCATCGAGCAACATGGCGGGGAAGTGCGCACATCGGTCTCTGCGAAGCTCGACTATCTCATCGTGGGGGGTGATGCAGGGTCAAAAAAATCCAAGGCAGAAGACCTTGGAGTGAAGTGTATCGGATTCGAAGAGCTACAGGCTATGCTTTGATAGTATCCATGAGTCTATCGAGACGTGCATGAGTGGTATTATGTACTTTTCCTATATCATCATCATGGCGTAATATATGATTGAGATTCTCTTTGAGGATTTTCTGTTGTACGGGGTCGTCTAGAGTTTGGATTTTATCTTGAAGCTGTGCTACGAAATCTTTGTTGTGAAATAACTCTTCGAAAGAGCTGAGAATATTTTTCTGTATTTCAGGTGTGATTTCTGGAGTTTGATCCAGTGTATCGAGAGATGAGATAGGTGTATCGATAGACATATATAAAAAATAAATACTACCCATTTAGGATAGCATTCTTTTCTTTTTCGTGCAAGAAATCGAACTTGACGATAGAGATTTATATATATCTAGTGACATCCACTACTGCAATCTCCACATCCTCCCGTCCCACATGAGTCTCACTCGCCATGTGTATCATCACCGAGGATAGAGATGAACATACTCTTTATCTCATCATAGGCTGGGACCTCACCCTGGAATATCATATCTCGGAAGTCGATAGACTCCTCTTCGATACAGAGAGCCGGGGACTCAGTGATGCCGAGCTCCATCTTATAGACTGGGTCATTCGAGAGCTTCACAGTCACAGCATCAGTGAGCGCGAGCTCAGAGAGTGCCTGATTTACGAGAGTTTCGAGTGTTTTTACGGATGTATCTTCGCCGACGAGCTGGATGATCATAGTCTGAGAGTTAGTATATGGAGAGTATGGTATATTTTTCTAAAAATGCAAGAAAAATCCGCCAGAACGGCGGATAGAGGAAGCTTATTCAGCTGATTCATCTTTTTTCTTCTCAGTAGCGACCGCTACGTCTGCCACAGAGACTGCTTCTGTATCGACCTTATGCTCACGTACAGCGTGGACGAGAGCGACAGCTTCTTCCATGTGTGAGAGTACGTGGAACTTCTTCGTATCGATGACCACATCACTCACGTGGAGTGCTTGACCTATATGCTCGATCTTGCTGACATCGAGCTCGAATGCATCGATAACATCAGTAGGAAGACACTTCACATCGATAGCATCGAGAGTCTGGTGGATCTGACCACCTGCGACGACTGCAGGAGATGTACCGACGAGTTTCACAGGGATTTGTACATGTATCTCAGCCTTCATATTCACTGTGAGAAAGTCTACATGGAGAGCCTTACCAGTAACGGGGTGTTTTTGGAGCTCATGGATGAGTACTGGGTGAGAGTCCTTTCCGACTTTAAGGGTAAAAACATGGTTCTGTCCCACTTCACGAAATGTACGTGTAAAATCAGAAATACTAACCATCACGTTAGTCGAAGGGACATCCTTACCGTACACGACTGCTGGGATCATACCGCTTTCGCGAGTATCACGAGCATTTTCTGTACGGAGCTTTGCTTCGAGAGTATGCATACTCAAAAATGAGTTAAAATATAAATATAAAAGTTAAAAGTCCGAAAACTCCTAAATTTCACGCGAAATATATAGAGAAACCAAAAAAAAGCAAATGAAAAATATTTTCATGAATTCTCGTATTCTCGAATAGCTTAATAGTCGAAAAAATCCCAGAGAGTCGGGGATTTTTTCGATAAATATAATTATGTAGAAAGTGTACCAGCGAGGTTCATGATCGGCTGGAAGATACCTACGGCAATAAAACCAATCACCACCGCCATCACCGCGAGGATAAGTGGCTCGATCATCTTCTGGATACTGCCGATGGCGATATCCACCTCTTCATCATAAAAGTCCGCGATCTTGATAATGGTTTCACCGACTTGGGCAGTTTCTTCCCCTACACGGAGCATCGATATGAGTAAATCTGGAAACAGAGGATCATCTTCGAGAGATTCCGCCATTTTCATACCATTTTTTACATCATTTCGGAGGAGGAGGAGTCGCTGGTGGTATACCTCATTTCCTACAGCGCTTGCTACTATACGTATAGCCTCGATGACTGATACACCACTTCCTATAAGATTCGAGAAGATACGAGCGAATCGTGAGAGGATTACCTTACGTAAGAGTGGTCCAAAAATCGGAGCATGCAGTACGAGACTATCCCATCGATACTTTCCTGATTTTGTTTTTTTCCAGACGTTCAGGGCAATATAAAAAACAATCATGCCAATCACGATAATATACCAATTTGCTGTAAACCAGTCACTCGTCTTTACAATCATTTTTGTGGCACTTGGGAGACTTTCTGGATCTCAGAAAAATCCTGTCAAAACCGGGATAACCTTTACCATGAGCACTGTTACACAGAGAAACATACCCACGATGAGCATGACTGGATAGGTCATTGCCCCTTTGATTTTACGAGTGATGGAGTCGACTTTTTCTGTTTGTTCTGCTATTTGTGTGAGTGCTTGATTGAGTTTACCAGTACGCTCACCAGCCTCGATGATAGAGATTTCAGCATCACCAAAATTTCCATAATAATCTGCAAGTGCCTCATGCATCGTACGTCATCACTGCACTCGGTCTATCATAAAGTCATAAAACTTTATCATACCTGCATCTTTCTCTTGTTTTTTGAGTGCGCTGAGACTTTTTAACACGGTCAGACTGGCATTTACCATCGTCGCCATAATACGAAAAAATATGACTTTTTGCCTGAGATTTATCGAACCACCTCGAATAAAAAGATTTTTTACAAAGGTGAGGTAGGATTCTTCTTTTTTTACCTCTTGTCATTCTTGTATGTCCAGGATGACGATGTCTGATGTATTAGCCATAATAAGTAAAAATTCTTAGAAATAAGTGATTTATGTATTTTCTTTCGCCGCTGCATATACTTCCTCGAGTGACGTTCGTCCATTTAATGCTTTTATGATACCATCTTGTTCGAGAGAAATCATTCCATCCGTAATAGCAGCATCATTAATAATTGTCGCACTTGCCCCATCGATGATAAGTTTTTTTACGCTTGCAGTAATCTCGAGGATTTCATAGATACCGACTCGACCTTTATATCCATTATTATCACATTCTGCACATCATACGGCTTCATAAAAGGTTGGATTCTGGAGAATTTCTGGTGCTATACGAGAGAGGAGTTCATTTTTGGCAGTACGTTTCAGGGCTTTCTCGACTCTGCCTCGCATATGTGGATCGAGTGCAGCCATTGGTACGGCTTTTTTGCAGTGTTGACAGAGTTTTCGTATAAGACGCTGGGCGATGATGGCATTTATCGATGCGGGGAGGAGAAATGCAGGTATACCCATATTCAAGATACGAGTAAGTGTTTCTGCTGCAGAATTCGTATGGATAGTCGATACTACGAGGTGACCCGTAAGGGCTGCTTCTATCGCTACATTGATAGTCTCATGGTCACGGATTTCTCATACCATTATGATATCTGGATCTTGACGTAGGGCAGTGCGGAGTCAAAATGCAAAGTTATATCCGATATCTGGAAACATTTGTGATTGATTGAGTCCATCGATTTGACTTTCCACCGGATCTTCGAGCGTCATGATATTTACATCAGGAGCATTGAGTTTTGAGAGGCAAGAGTAGAGTGTTGTCGATTTACCTGAACCTGTAGGACCAGAAGTAAGGATGATACCATTTGGGAGACCGATAGCCTTCTCGAGCAGGTCTTTATTATGTCACTCTATACCGAGATCCATAAGGTCGGGGATTTTTTTCGATTTATCTACGATACGCATCACTATCTTTTCTCCATGAACGGTTGGCAGTGTTGAGACACGAAGGTCGAGGGCTTTATTATTGATTACTGTAGAGAGGCGTCCATCCTGTGGTACTCGAGCTTCATCGATTTTGAGATTTGACATGATTTTAAAGCGAGCGACGACTTGCTGATGGAGAAATGTCTGATATTCGAGTATTTCTCTGAGTTCACCATCGACACGATACCGTAGACGTACGATATTCGTAAGCGGTTCGATATGGATATCTGATGAACCCATTTCTACCGCACCGATAATCATCAGATCACAAATTTGAGAAATATTCTCTCATTTGTATATCTGTTCTTTAAGAAGTTCGACGGAAGTATTTGGCATAGAGGTATTATTTAATTTTCTGTTTTGGTATAAGAGTTTCGAATTCTTTCTCAAGAGATTTAAGGGTATTTACAGATTGATTCAGTACATATATTTCATCACTACCACCAAGAGCAATCTTAGCACCGCCTGAGGCTCGCATATATTCTTGGTATTTTTTCTGAAATCATACAATTTTACTATTGTAGCTTGCACATAAAATTGGGTCTTTTTCACATGTCTTTACTGTGTCTGAGATTTTTTTTCAAAGTTCCTCTTGTCTTAATTTTACATTTTCTTTCAGGTAGGTGAGATCATCTTTAGAAATCCCTCGTACATAAAAACGAAGTGTCGCCCTTCCTCTATTCTCCTTTGTTGGATTATCGGCATCGAGATTTTCCGCTATGGAAAAACTTTCCATCGTAATCAAAGGATTGCTCATAATTGTTGGTATTTGATCAGTAGCAATTGCTCCTGTATAGGAGAGTATATCAGGCTTTCCTGCAGTATTTATATAATCGATAAAGCGTATAATATCACTATTGGTTCATATAAAATCGAGACGAAAATCAAACATTCCGAGATTTTTCGGTATCTCATTTCCATCGCCAAAAGTAATTCATTGCATTCCAATAGGAACATTTGTATCAAAATTGAATTTATTTAGAATATCATCCTCGATAAAGCGTACATATTGTTTGAGTGTAATATTATTTTCATCTATATTTCCTGAAATAGGACTCATCGTTGGGATAATGCTATTAAGTTTTGCTTTTTCTGTAAGCAAATTCTTCTTATCCTCATCAGTTTTTCCAATCTCTCCCTTTATCCATTCTAGGTATGTTTTTTCTACACCTGTTGGTTTTGTCATGAATTCCTCCGTTTTTCCTGGATCTGATTGTATAATACGAATAAGTTCAGCTCTTTCAGCTTTTCATGCGAGTAATGTCGAGAGGGAGGTGAATGATATACCAGCAGTCAAAGTAGACTGATAAGTATCTATCGCTGTTTGAGCGGCAGCTTTCTTTGTTGATAGATCAGATATTCCCGGTATGATATACTGGTAAGTGAATATTATCAGTAGTAGGAGTGTGAATCCTTGTCCCACAGCCGTATAGGTAAGATGTTCTTTTTGTGAATTTGTAAGCATAAAATTATTTTATAAGTTTTCTTTATTAAAAGATACGTAGAGCGCCTGAATACTGACGGTAGTGCTTGTTGGAAATCCACTCTCATCATCTTCAAGCTTCTCCATAGAGAGTGATGTTGGAGGATTCAGGAGTATAAATTGACTCTTACCCGTATCACTTATATTCGATAAAAAGCGTATCGCCTCTATACGTGCGGATCCGAGTTTCCCATTTTCATCATCACTACCAGAGACATCACCATAGATTGTACACTGAGTAGTGATGTTCCCATCGCCCACTATACTGAGCCCATTACAAGTTATATTATCTTTATTAGTACTTTTGCTTAGATTTTTTACTTCCTCGAATTTTCGTATCACTTCATCCATACGAAGTTTATTATTATATTTCTCAATGGTGAACTTTCTCTCGGGAGAGGTGAGGAGTATATTTTTTGTAAGTTTAATAGGAATATATTCATTGAGCTTAACGATAATCTCCTCTTCAAGCTCACTTCTTTTTTGGGTATATGCTGTAGCGATTGATTCCATAGTATTACATTTGTATTCTTCATCAAAATTATTCACGCCATAATTGAGATATCCACAGAGGAATGTATAATTCTCTTTAATCGTACTAGCACCCCCGCCACCTTGCACATAGACATGAAATGCTCAAAGAAGTACTCCTATAATAATCACTGGAAGAAGGTAGCCTGCTATATTGGTAAATATTTCTAATCAGGATTTTTGAGCTTTTGGTCCTACACTGATATTTCCATCACTGGTTTCCTGGAAGAAATCACTATAGGTGCTATCTACTGCACCATCTGGTTTGCCTGATGAGATGAAAGAGGTTGCATTTGGATCGGATGCAATGTTAGTATCTTCTTGAGCCATAATAGAGAGAAAAATGATATACTACACGACAGCATATCCTAATTCTTCATATCATGCAAATATGAGCGATATTTTTTGCTTGATGAGAAAAATATCTATTTCTTAATATAATCTTAGAGGAGTTTATTTTTGAGATTTTTCCCCCAGTTTACTGTATCTATACGCTCATCTGAGCATATGATTTCTAGGGTTTTATTTGCACTTTTTGCTCGACCGATGAGCGTATTTACCGTCGAGAGTGCTATCGGTGTGCTATACTCTTCGAAATTATTTTTCATCCCCACAGTACGTGCGAGAAAGTATGGGTCTGTCGGTGGATCGAATGGTATCTTCGCGATGATGAGTGTATCGACATCCTGCCAGAGTGACGACTCATCTATGTAGCTATCGATGAGTCCGATGAGCACAGATGGTTCCTCTCCGTTACGAAAGAGTGTCATCATCTTCGACTTTCCGCCAGAGACTCATTGCCCATAGAGTTTATATTTTTTCGCTTTCTGGAGGTCTTGCATGATGCTGCGTACATGCTTCGTGCTCGTCGTCAGTATGACAGTTTTCATTTCTGTTATGCCTATCCGACTGTCGAACTCTATCATTTGCTCAGTGGTTGTCGATGTGATATCTCCTATGAGCCCGCACTCATGTTCGAGAAATCTCAGAGTATCTCCATTTGCGATACCATATCCGAGGAGGAGATTTTGCTCTCATCACTGTGATCTGAGGAGTTTGCTCATATCATCTCGGATATCTCGAGGGATAAATGAGAGTGACATATCCTCTCAGGAGATATGTACGATGATACTCATATTCATATCAGAGATATCAGCAAAGTGTATGAGTATATCGAGAGCTCATAGGAGTTTTTCTCTGTATATTTTTTCTATAGGATTCGAGGGTATGTATGCTGTGAGTGATACTCTGCTCTCTCGGAGTTTCTTGCTCGCGAGCTGGAGCCAGGTGTATCCTCTATGCCAGAGCGCAGCCTGTGTGATAAAGTATGTCTCTCCGAAATCACCAGGAGCTACGGCCGATGGTCCAGTCGGCCTATCGGGCACACTCATATAGATATCACGCATGAGTGAGAGTCCTGTGATGATATCCTCGAAAAATGCTTCATCTGAATTTCAGCATAATGCATATGTCAGCTCGAAGAGTCGCTCGAATGAGAGAGTCTCGCTCAGTGCCCGACGGAGTCTATCCTCTATAGAGACGATATCTCTCACGATGAGGTGGTGTGGTTGTGTGATGAGTGCTCATGCATTTCGGATGCTTGCAGAGACATCCGCGATAAAAATATCTGCTTTTGCGATTTTCTTTTGCTCACGCGCATGAAATATATTTTTCTCTGTATCCTGGCAGCGGAAGAGCTCTATGCGTGTGCGCTCCTCTCCATAATACTTCAGCTCATCGAGGAGTCCCGTCTCTGTCTCATGGAGCCAGCTCGCGAGCTTCAGGAGAAATATCGTCTCTTTTCGTTCCCAGCTCGCACTCGAGAGCGCATACTCGAGTATCTCTATACTACAAAAATGCCCTACATCCTCGAATACATGCACGCTGTATCAATGATTTTCGAGAAGTATTTTCTGGTAGAGGGCTGTTTTTTTCTCGGGAGTGATGATGAGGAGTGGGAGCTTGTCTTTTCGGAGGGAAGCTATGATATCGAGCTCTTCGCTCTGGTCTCATATGAGATCCATGAGCGTGTAGGTGCCACTGTATGTTCACGTTACATCCTGAGTCGCTCGGGCAGTGTCTGGAGTGTCGCGATAGGGGAGTCTATATGGCTCGACGACTCGCTCACTGAGTCCTGTGATATCGAGGAGCGTCTCAGTGAGATGACTCGAGTCTCGTGCTCGTGCATGCTGCCAGAGCGCGACATGTGTATCGTCCATCCGTGCGATATCTGAGACATATCGACAGAAGAGTCATATCGAGAGCTTCGTATCATCGAGGGCTCGATGTTCACTCTCCATGGGGATAGTGTATTTCTTCCCGAGAAATCAGAGATTCAGACTCTCAGCATCTCTCGAGAAAATCTCTGAGAGCTCGAATGTATCGAGCGTGATATGGCTCGTGAGGTCGATACCATGCGTGGCGAACATCGCGATATCGAAGAGCACATTGTGTCCGACGATGATACTATCCTCTCAGATAAACTCCCTCACTCGTTCGCGCACACTCTCCCATAATGGCTTCCCATCGAGCATAGCATCTGTGATGCCTGTGATCATCGATATCTCCTCTGTCATCGCACGTCCAGGGTGTATGAGCATACTGCGCTCATCCATATCTACCGCATGGTATATATCCCCCTCTCGTACGAGGTGGAACTTCACCGCTGCGACCTCGATGATGGTATCTGTCTCGTGAGAGAGTCCTGTAGTCTCGAGATCGAGCGCGACGAATGTATACTCTGATAGATGCATGCCGACACTGTATCGAAAATACAGAGAAAGTCGAAATTTTTGCAAAAAAATGAGAGAAACGGTATGATAGTGGTATCATAAATATCTGACATATGGAAAAAATAGAGCTCACTAATGACGAAAAACGGATTCTCGAAAATAGGGGGTTTTATGTAAAGAAAACTTCTTTTTTTGAAGAATATGTGCGAGTAATAAAAATAATTTTATCTGGATTTGGTGCTATGATGCTATTTTTTTGATTTATATTCTTCATGAATTTAATTGTTTCAATTGGTCATTTTATAGATTTATATTTAGTTTTAATTGTATCCTTAATAGTATGTTTACCATTTTTCTGACAGTTTCTTTTAAAAATCATTTGTTCATTTATTAAGAGTGGCGCAATATTTTATAGTAATAAATGAATTATCTACTCCTGAAAGATAGAGAAGAAAAGCATTAAAAATTTTACACTTATTGATAAATTGTTAAATATATTTGCTTCTTTAAAAAGAAAGGTCTGAAATCAGGTATTGATTCTCGGATGATGAATTGCTATAATATTGATAGTTGAGAATTTATATAATAATCCAATAAATTTTTTAGTTCTTATGAAGTGAGTGTTTAATATGTTCTTAATTATTATTTGTTTTTTACTCATAATCACTGTTCTAATTAAGTTACTACGTCACCTCTACCAATCTTTCCACCCCCTCTACGCTTTCTGAAACCTCTGAGAAAAGATACAGTCTCTCACTCCTCAGATAGAGATAGAGAGTAAGGATATAAAAGAAGAGCTTAACAATACTCTCGACATAGACTATAAAACACTCCATCACTCTTTCGATACTCTCTCTCATACATTCGAGAAGATAGCATCACTCGTTATCCGTCTCGAGAAGATAGAGACTCGAGCGAATAAATGAAACCTCTTCGATAGTAAGAAGTATATAGGAAGCCTGAAAGATGATATCCTCACTCCACTCTCATCACTCTCGACATTTCTCTGAGAGAAAGAAACAGAGCTCAGAGCAAAACAAGAAGAACTCAGTAAGATGAGAGTACAGGTATGATGAAGTGGTGAGTCATGACAGACGACTCTCACTCGAGCTCGTATAGAGCCACTGATCGAAGAGATAGGGAGGCAGAGGGGAGTAATAAGTAGCATGAAAGAGAAAATATCTCTATTATAAAACCCCATCATTCGATGGGGTTTTTCTTTAGTTCTTCGGGAGTTTATTTCTGAGAAATGCAGGGACGTCATAGTCACTCTCTGGAGTGAGTGTCTGCTGATTTATGTTTGTCTGCGTGTTTGGGCGACTCTGTGAGAATCCTCCATTATTGGCCGGAGCTGATTTCGCGAACATATTACTCGTCCCGAATCCTCCACGAGACATCGCTCAGAGCTGAGCGTTGGTCTCCTCAGAGAATCCTGTCGCTATGACAGTCACCTTTATCTCGCCAGTATATTTTTCATCGATAGAGGTACCGAAGATGATATTCGCATTCGGATCACATGCCTCTGTGATCATACGAGCTGCCTCGTCGATTTCGAACATAGAGAGATCTGTACCACCCGTTATAGAGAGGAGGAGTCCTTTTGCTCCATTGATCGAGAGTTCGAGGAGTGGAGACTCGATAGCACCACGAGCTGCCTCGATAGCACGATTTTCGCCGCTACCATATCCGATACCCATGAGTGCAGATCCGGCATTTTCCATGATAGAGCGGACATCGGCGAAGTCTACGTTTATGAGTCCAGGGTGTGTGATGAGGTCTGATACACCCTGTACACCTTGTTTCAGGATCTCATCTGCCACGTGGAATGCTTCGAGGAGGGGAGTTTTTTTATCGATGATAGAGAGGATCTTATCGTTCGGGATGGTGATGAGGGTATCGACCTTCTCACGGAGCTTCTCGAATCCATCGAATGCCTGGCTACTGCGGCGCTGTCCCTCGAACGCAAAAGGCTTCGTGACGACACCGACGACGAGTGCACCGAGTGACTTCGCTATCTCAGCGATGACAGGAGCGGCACCAGTACCAGTACCACCACCGAGTCCACACGTGACGAATACCATATCAGCACCAGTGAGTACCTGCTTGATTTCTTCGCTTGATTCTTCTGCGGCTTTTTTCCCTGTCTCAGGATTGGCTCCTGCACCGAGTCCACGAGTCGTCGCACGACCGATATTTATACGAGTCGGAGCCTTCGATGTGAAGAGCGCCTGCGCATCTGTATTTATCGCGATAAATTCGATACCCTCGATACCTGAGTCGATCATACGATTCACGGCATTATTCCCACCGCCACCGACTCATACGACTTTTATATTCGCGATAGGTGAGATGTGACCGTTCATATTCACTTCCACATGACTCTGTGGTACAGGTGCTGCAGGTGCAGATGGTGCCATATTGGTGCGGAGGAGTTTTTTGAGTCGGTCTTCGCTGGCATTGGTACTAGACATAGGGGAAAAGTTAGAAAATTAGGAAAGAAAGAGATATTTTTTATGGTATAAACTTCTTAAAGAGCGCTTTCAGAGAAGATATACTTTTTCCTGGAGAAAAACTGAACTTAAATGGCTTTTTCGCGGTACCGTATTTCTGTGCGAGGAGGAGTGTCCCCACGACAGTCGTATAGATAGGATCTGATATCGATGTACCGGTGATGCCATCGACCTGCTCTGGTACTCCTATACTCGCAGGGAGACGGAGGTAGTCACGAGCCAGATCCGCGAGTCCACGCATCTTCGCGCCGCCACCAGTGAGGACTGCTCATTCAGGGAGCATGCCATCACGGTTTACATTCTTTAGCTCCATGACGATATGATGAAAGATCTCTTCATAGCGCGCCTGGATGATCTCATTCATAAATCGGCGAGATATACTCATAGTGTCGATATTCGAGAGTTTTGAGAGGTCTATCTGCTCATCGTAGTCAGAGCTCATCCCTTCACCGAAATTGAGGTCCCCGTACTCCAGCTTCAGACGCTCCGCAGTATCTATAGAGATGCGGAGTCCGAGAGCGAGGTCTGAGGTGACATGCTCACCACCGATAGGTACGACTCCTGCGTAGATGAGGGCTCACTCTTCATATACGGCGATATTCGTCGCGCTCGATCCGATATCTACTGCTACGACACCGAGCTCACGTTGACGTCGAGAGAGCATTGCCTCACCACTCGCGAGGATGTTCGGATACGTATCCATGATCTCTACACCGACATCGTGGACTCACTTATGGATATTTGAGAGGGTATTCGCGCTGATAGATATTATATGACTGCGGACTTCGAGTTTTTTGCCACTCATGCCGACAGGATTTTTGATGCCATTTTCGAGATCCAGAGAAAAGCTCTCTGGTATAATTTTTAGGATACTACGATTCATGAGATCCACACCGTTTTGGCTCATATCGAGGGCGCGATTCACATCATCTTCTGTTACATCGAGACCAGCGACAGCGACGATACCAGACTTTCGAGTGATATCGATATGGATACCAGAGACACCGAGACAGATATGAGACGCCTGCTCTCCAGTCATACGCTCTGCATCACCGAGTGCTGTATCGAGATTGGCTTTGAACTCCTCCATATCGAGGATGTTCCCTTTGCGGATACCACGTGACTCAGAGACACCGATACCGAGGATACGGAGTTTCTTATCGTCACTCCACTCTCCGATGACGGCTTTTATCTTCGAGCTGCCTATATCTATGGCTACGAGCTGTTCTCCAGATACCATATGTTGTAGTAGATTATAAGATGTATAAAGTTTGTGTACTCAGAGAAATCAGTCTAGAAAACGATTTCTAGAATTTCTCTAAATCCGACTCACGACATTATATAGGGGAGTGTGCTTTTTACAATCTCGATTTCACTCTCACCGTACACACATTTTGTACTCTATCATGCTTGAAAAAAATCATTTTTTCGATACAGTAGCCACTCTTCTTATGTGCAAAACTTTTTATGCTCAAAACCTTTTACGTAAAAACATTCGGATGTCAGATGAACTATGCAGATAGTGAGAAGATACATATGATACTCATGTCGGCTGGACTGCGTAAAGTTATCGACCCAGTACGTGCAGATATCGTCATCATGAATACGTGTAGTGTCCGCCAAAAAGGAGAAGATAGAGTGTTTGGATTTATGAGAGAAATATCACGGTATCATAAAGAAAAATCGACTGGCATATTGCCACTTTTTGGCATCACGGGATGTATGGTCCGTCAGTCTGGACTCGCGAAGCGGTATATCGTCGATGAGCAGGGTGAGCTCATACATAAGCGCCATGGAGCCCATAAAATCACACTCCTCGACTCGCCTGATTCACTCATGAATTATGATGATGAGCTCTTTTTGCGATCACCGCTTATTGATTTTACATTTCGTATCGAGGAAGTATCTTACCTCACGAAGATACTCTCTCTGATATCGGGTGAAGATATCGGGAATGATGCGAAGTTTAACGAGTACCTCGCCGTAAAGCAACTCCAGGAAAATCCTGCCAGCGCGAATATCATCATCCAGACTGGGTGTGATAACTTCTGTACTTTTTGTATCGTACCGCATACGCGAGGACGAGAGGTGAGTCGTCCACAGGCTGAGATAGTCGGAGAAATCAGAGACATCGTACAAAATGGTACAAAAGAAGTGACTCTCCTCTGACAAAATGTAAATAGCTATGGCAAAGAGACGCGTGCGAAGCTCTGGAATAGCGAGGAGCTCACCTGGTCGAGTAAAGACGTGAAGACTCCATTTCGCGAACTCCTCGAAGCAATCAATGAAATCCCTGATCTCGACCGTATCCGATTCACCTCATCGAATCCGCATGACATGACTCGGGATATCCTCGATGCGCACACTGACCTCGAGCATATGTGTCCATATCTGCACTTCGCGCTCCAGTCTGGCTCTGATACCATGCTCAAAAAGATGAATCGTAAGCATACGTATGCAGACTTTCGTATGCAGGTCGAGTATCTACGGAGCAAAAATCCACTCTTCTCGATATCGACTGATATCATCGTCGGATTCCCGGGTGAGACGGAGGAGGAGTTCCAGGCTACGGCCACCGCTATGCGTGAGTGCCAGTTCGATTTCGCATTTATCGCGAGATACTCTCCTCGCTCTGGGACTGTCGCGACAGAGAGGTATGAGGATGACATCTCTCCAGGAGAAAAGGCTCGCCGCTGGAATATCCTGAATGACATCCTCCGTGAGAGTGTATGGTCTCGAAATGCGCTCATGGTCGGTCGCACAGAAGATATCCTCATCTCAGGAGAGGGAAAAGATGAGACATGGACCGGCCGTACGCGTAACTGGAAAGAAGTCTATATACCGAAAACCGATGATATAAAAATCTGAGACCTCATCACAGTGAAAATAGTCGAGAGTGAGGGGTGGGTACTCAAGGGGGAGAAGATATAAGAAGATTATTTTGTACTATTTGTAGTACCATATATTTTATTAAATAATCGTTTCATCATAATAGGTATGAGATTTCCTGTGGCAGCAGGGCATGATGTGACTATATCTGTATATGAGGAAAAATTATCTCATGGATTTTGTTCTAATGCAAGAAAATTTTTATTAAATGTATCACTAAAATGAAATGAGTAGTTCTCACCATTTTGTAAAAATTGTATCGGAAATTCTTGTATATGTGTAACCTCATCGACATATGTACTATTTATAAATGCGTGCATAGCATTATTTAAGCTTTGTTTTTGTAGTCGCAGGAATTGGCCATTTAACTCTGAAAGTGTTTTTTCTAAAATTTCCCTTTCATGAGGTATATTTTTCCCATACTGGAGACGAAAGGCTATTATCGTGATAATAATGGTACTAATCATAAAATGAAATTCATCTCTTGCTTTTGGAATTGCTTTTATATGGGACAATACGGTGGTAATGATTTGTTCTAGGCGACCATAGTTTCATGCTATGGCATCTATCGTATACGCTGCTTCAGCATGCTGAAAGTCTCCGATAATCGCATGTAGTTCTGGTATGAGCTCTGTTTTTCCTGCGCCTTGGAGAATGGTTACCCAAAAATCCTCTAAACCACTTTCGAGAAGTACAGTTGTTTCTGTATCCACGCTATTTTCTTTATATTTCTTTATAAAATTATTGAGAAATGTCTTTTGCATCGATCTTCGACTGTATGTATAGGATGGGAGTTTATCTCATCATAATTGATGTAATACGAGGAGCTTTATCGACTGAATAACTATCTCCGATGTATGGGATAGTAGGTGCAGTTTTTTAATAGGACAAGAGGGAAGGGTATTACTTTCGTTCATGTATATCTATGAATTATAGTCTGATTCTAATAGTACTTATGGGATTTGATGTTGCTGAAAGGGGAGAGGATTTAATGATTTATATATTTCGAAGTTTGCTCAAAAATTCTTCAAAAAAGACTATTGTAGACAGAAATAATCTTTTTTATTCAGCCATTTTTTAAAAATTCATACCAGTCATCCATATTACGAATATCTTTTAAAATCGATACATACACTGAAATATATTGTATTTCATCTCTATTCATAGAAAAAATCTTTGCAAATTCCATAAATAAGTCTGTATCATTGAGATGAAATACAGATTTTCATGAATGTACTCTTATAGACGCTCCTATGTATGTTATGAGTTTTTTAAAAAGATCCCAAAAATCAAATAGTGCACGTTGTTGCTCGTTTGAGAGATTTTCTTTAGGTGTCTTTAGTATATTTTCCACTGTATTTAAGTGCATTCATAATGATTGAATTTTTCGATGAAAATATCTCATCATGTTCATATCATCAGACTTTTCATCCCTACCTGATGCTACATTATCTAATATTTCTCCAATTTTTGTAGAAAAATAATTTCCATGCAATCACTTTTTTACCTCCATAAGATATCCTCTATCTACCATCAGTAAATTACTATGCCACTGTCATTTGGTAATCAAATTTGGCTGAAGTGGTATACCGAGGGTATTAATGTTTTGTTTTACTTTCCCGAATTTTTGGCTGATTTCTATAGGAAAAATAAGTTCTTCGGATGATGAAAATATGAGTATATCTACATCACTGAGTCCAAGACGTACTTTTTCTGGAAAAATAAAAGACCCGTAAATACAGTATTCGAGATCTTTGGTCGTACAAAAAGACTTTAATTCTTCCGCGCTATCTATATAATGTTGGTGAGTCGGTACGGTTAATCACATTTAAAATTTATATATAAAAAATATTTTATGTCAAATATAATTCTCACCCTCCTCATCTCGTACATCCTCCTCTTCATCTACTCACTCTATCGCCGAGATAATACGGTGGTCTATATCTATTAAAAATATAAGTATTCACCTTGAGACGCGTTGCACTCATCTTATTTTAGTATATACTGTTTTTGTTCTTTACTTTTTTTCTATGTTCGATATTACTTCTTGGATTCGAGAAACGATATTTCGCCGCCCGAAGCTTGCCCCGAGTATAGCAGGAGAGGAGCTCTCTGAGAAGCAGACGACGAAGCTCGGATATTTCCTCCTCTTCTGTATGTTCTCCGCTATCCTCTCGACAGCACAGTGGACACTTTCTATCATCAGTGGTATACCAGATAGGCCGACTCCTGTGCCAAGCTGTGTGAGTGATGTTCTCTCGGCATTCGATACAAAGGATACATCGTATACCGCCTATTCATCATATACCTATGATTATAGTTATGGTTATGACTATAATAACTGTGACCTCGTCTCTACAAATCCAATCTATGATCTCACGAGTGAATATGGAGCTATATCTGCACCGTATACACAGTTAAAGACCTATCTCGATACCCTCTCACGACTGAGTAGTGATAAATCGAGTGCTACGTATCGTCAGCAAAATAATCGTGAAGACTATAATACAGCTCTCACTGAGAAAATAGCACTAGAACAAGATAATGTCTATGATGGGAATCAGATAAAGAAAGATATCTCTGATACAAAAAGTGAGATGAGTAATATCGATGCACAGATAAAAACTACACAAGAAAATATCGATGCCATCCGTTCACAATATGCTCCACAGGTATCTATGCTGAGAACCTCTGTAGAGTCAGCAGAGACGGCATATAAGAGAGCATATCTTATGTATCGCATGCTCATAGCACTCCTCTCACTTGCTTTCTCTGGACTCGTATTCACTGTGCTCTATAGGATGTATGTCCGCAGAAAACTCGAAAATAGTCCACATACTATTATATTTTCAGTTGCGACTTTTGCCTATTGACTTGTTTTTCTACAGGTATTACTTTTATTCCTCTGGGACATTATACCACACAGATTTCTCGAGTGGCTCCTTGGTATTATTAGTATATTTACGCCGATTCTCTATCTCATACAGTTTCTCTGGCCAGTAGTCATCGTAGCAGTATTCGGATTTCTCGTCTATCGTATCCAAAAACGCCTCTATTCTCCACAGAATGTACTAAAACGTTTTGTTATGGATAAAAAATGTCCAAATTGTGGGAATGCTGTCGATATGAATAAGCCTTTTTGCCCGCTCTGTTCACATGAGATACATATTCACTGTCCTCACTGTAATGAGCTCACCATGAAAGGTATGCCATATTGCTCTACATGCGGAAAAGATATTTGAGTATAGAGATACTACCGTTTGCATTATTTCGATCACCCTATTTTTCTTATGCATTATCTCCTCCTCCTTACGGCTCTCATTACCATAGGATTCACTTCACTCGTGAGCGTTCCTGGCTCACCATTTCTCATCGGTGGTATGACACAGGCAGATATCTCTGCTATGTTCGCGACATCTATCACGCCTGCAGGAGTGACTTTTGCGATATGGTCGGTGATATATCTCTCATGGATTGCTGCAGGACTCACGCTCTCAGGATTGCCATTTTCTTCCATTACGAAGAGATATTTTCCTCGATTCATCCACTCTCTCGAAGAAAAAAAGATACACAAAAAGACTATATGATCATTCTCACTGGCTATCTTCCTTACAGGAGTCTGGCTCATACCATGGGGTAATATTTTTATCGGTAGCGCTCTCCTCGTCATGCTCGCTATCCTCGGACTACTCGGATATGCATGGCTCCATATGAGAAAGTCACAGGGCATGATACGATGGAGTATCGAGCTCACGCTCGCCTGGATCATCATGGCGACAGCACTAAATGTCACCGTATGGATACGCTATATAGGATGGGATATCGGGTGACCAGATGATGTCATCTATGGTGTCTCTGCTCTTTTGGTTCTATCTGCTGTCGTGGCATCACTGCAGTATCGGCATCATGCATATATCATCTCAGGAGTATTCCTCTGGACACTCATCGGTATGTGGATAGCCCATCCTATCGAGCTTATGAGAGCAGTAGTCATCATATGTGCACTTCCTACTATCCTAAATATGATATATTCGTATCAGAAAAAATAAAAAAACTTCCCCTTATGATGGGGAAGTTTGCTATCAGGTTAGGCATCAAATCTTCGTAAATTATTCGTTACGATGATAGTATGTAGCTTTTTCTGATATTCACTATCTTCTGCATAGGATCCGAGAGAGCGTATGAGTCTCAGGGGGTTTTTGGTTTTCTCGAGAGTATCTCGAAAATCTTCATGCAGAGGATTGGTGATGAGGGCCTTTAGGTAGTATTTGAAGCCATCTTTCAGGGAAGTGAAAGAAGCATATTTTTTACCACCTTTTGTAAGCCCGAGGATATTATTCTTTGTTCTTGTGATGGTAGATGTACCCCATCCCGATTCGAGTCCTGCCTGAGCTATGATCAGACTATTTGGGACTTTTTTTGCTTCTGCACCCATTTCAGCTTTCGCTTCATGGATTTCTGGTAAGATGAGTTGTATAAACTCATCTTTTCCAGCATGTGCTAGATTACAAAATAAAACAAAAAATAATACCATACACGGTCGACATTCCATTTCTTACTCCTAGTATTGAAAGGATTTGTATCCTAAAAGAAAAACATCATTTTGCAAATCTTTTTTCTTTTCGCTCGTATGTTTTCTGGTAGTATATACTTTCTATGACTCTCAGTGCCTTAGGCATAGAAAGTATATGGAATAAAAAATAATAATCTTCTACTTGATTTTTTCTCATAAATTCCTACCATTCGCAGGTCTAATTTCTAATATTTTTCTATGGATTTCAAACAAGCACAAGAAATGCTCAAGCTCCAACAGCAAGCACAAAAGATACAAGAAGAACTCTCCAATACCCATATCGAAGCAGAGGTCGATGGTGTCGTCGTGACTATCGATGGTCAGCTTAAGGTCGTCTCTACTGTCATAGAAGATAGCTCTATCCTCGCAGACCAGAAAAAACTCGAAAAAGCTATCACTGAAGCTATCAATAAGGGAATGAAAAAAGCTCAGGAAATTGCAGCAGATCGTATGCGAGGGGTGATGAGTCAGATGGGGCTCAATATGCCAGGCATGTAGAGAAAATACTGAAAAACTTCAGATTTCAGCGTTAGGAAAATTTTCTCTCAATCATTTACATATCAGCAAACTCATGTCGAGAAAATTTTCCTGCCTTGAACTCTTCGCTTTTGAGTATTTTCTCGGTAAATTTACTCTATATACTCCGTCTACTTTTCTCTAAAATCTATGAACCCAAAAGTCCAACTCTCTACCAACTTCGGTGATATCATTCTCGAACTTTTCCCACTCGCAGCGCCCAAAGCGGTCGAGAATTTTCTCTGACTGACAGAGAAATGATACTATGATGGTATTATATTTCATCGAGTCATCCATGACTTTATGATACAATGATGAGATCCGACTGGGACTGGCTCAGGAGGCAAGAGTATATGGATGCGGGCATTCGAAGATGAGTTCCTCGATCCAGAGCTCACTCATAAAAAGTGAGTCATCTCCATGGCCAATGCCGGTCGAAATACGAATGGGTCACAATTCTTTATCGTGACGGCAGAGGATGCGAGCTTCCTCGATCGTAAACATACGATATTCGGTCATGTGATAGCTGGTATGGAGGTAGTCGATGAGATAGAGCGTCTTCCAGTCGATGGACGAGATCGTCCGAAGATGGAAGTAAAAATCGAGAAAGCTACAGTTGTCTTATAATCTAAATGCATCTAAAAAAGGATGCATTTTTTATTATTGTATATATACTCTCTCGTATGCAACAGCCTAGAAAGCGTCATTATCGTAAGAAAATCCGAGATTCTTTCGCATATATTCGTGCTCATATATGGTATCAAAAACTCATCAGCCTGCCTTTTGGCATGAGAGTATTTTTTGCGGTATTATTATTTCTCATATGACTCATCGCACTTATCACGCCTATACCAGCAGGATGGGTCATGATAGGGATATCTTGTGTACTCGTATTTGGTATACGTGTGGTTCGCCGACAGTCGATACGAGTGTTTTTTGCTTTACGGCTCCATATTGTATGGGAGAAGATACGATTATTTTTTCGATAGATTATGTATAAACGTTCACTCTTCATATTTCGTCAGGATTTACGACTTGCCGATAATACAGCCCTCTTGGCGGCTATAAAAAATTCAGAGTCGGTGATGCCGATATTTATCCATGATACTCGTGCGATAGCGGATTTCTGAGTCGATGATAGTCGTTTCTGATTCGTCCGAGAGGCACTGGAGACTATAGATGTGGAGCTCCAGAGATATGGTGGTAGACTCACAGTGTATACTGGCAAACCAGCAGATATAGCACAAGATCTCCTCGAGAAATACTCTATCGATGCTGTATATATGAATCGGACCTATAGTCCTCGAGGACAGGAGCGTGATGATGATATCGAGAGACTCTGTGCTGAGAGGGGAGTGGGTGTATATATGTATCAGGATTTTCTTCTCGTGGAGCCACATGAGGTCGAGCAGAGAAAGGTATTTACTCCGTTTTCGATGCTGTGGAAAAAGTTCCTCCTTGCTCATCCAGAGAGACTTGCTATCCAACCATTCGAATGCTCTCAGGTGACATGGCTCGTACCAGATGACTACAGAGAAATCCGCGATATCATCCGTGTGCCACACCATAAGTTCTGGACGATAGCGCTCGGTCATGAGCGTATGGAGAGAGATTTTTCATACTATGATGAGCTCAGGAATCTCCCATGAGTCGATGGCTCTACGCGACTCTCTCCGTATATACGATTTGGGATTTTTTCTGTGCGTGAAATTTATGCGAAAATATCTGAAAATCCGACACTCCTTTCCGAGATTATCTGGCGAGAGTTCTGGTATCATATCGCATATTATTTTCCATTCACATACTCCCTGGAGTTCCAGGAGCGACGACGTACGATAGACTGGTCTCGCGATGAGTCGAGCTATGAGTGGGATATGTTCCAGCAGGGGAAGACTGGATATCCACTCGTCGATGCGGCTATCAGACAGCTTATAGAGACGAACTGGATGCATAACCGTCTCCGCATGGTGGTAGCGTCATTCCTCACGAAAAACCTCGGGATTGACTGGAGGCTCTGAGAAAAATGGTTCAAAAAATACCTCATCGACTATGATGAGGCGGTGAATATCGGAAATTGGCAGTGGAGTGCATCGGTCGGTGCAGATCCGAAGCCTGTACGCATCTTTAATCCGCTCCTCCAGTCAGAGAAGTTCGACGCTGAGTGTAAATTTATAAAAAAATATCTAAGTGAGCTCGAATGAGTGAGTCCAGAAGATATCCATACGCTCGATCTGAGGGGGCGATACTATCCACCCATAATAAACCAAAAAGAGAGTGCTGCTCTTGCGAGAGCACGTTATAGAGGTGAGGCTTAGCACTTTCCTTTCTTTGCTTTCGGTGGTGGAGTGAGGGCTATCGTCTCTCTAGCTATCCGTATGAGCTCGTCTCTATGCTCGAGCCACTCAGGATTGGCTGGTGCGGTATTTTTGCTTCATGGATAGGCCTTTGTCTTCGTATCAGAAAAATATCCTATCGTCTCAGGAAGCGTCTTAAAAAATAATACTCCATCTGCTGCTATCGCGAACATGCGGTCGCCGGAGTAGATGCCATATTCTCAGAACATGGCTTGTGCTCGGAGGTCTGGGATTCATTCGAGACACTCGAGGAAGTAGGTGAGGGTGGATGGGGAAGTAGACATGCTTAGGATATTAAAAATAATTTCACTTGTTCAATCGGTTTTACAGCGAGATAGAATTTCTCATATTCTTCAGTATTCATTTGTGCGGTAGTTCTATCTGACCAGTGTGGTATGAAGATTTTATCCCATGCGAATCCATCCTCTCAGAGAGGTTCTTTTGCGATGTTTCATTCGAGTTTCCCTTCGAAAAAATAATGCCTATTTCCATCATAATAATCAAATACTGTTCTCGCAATAGCTCATCTTTCATCTCATATGAGATGACATAATTTCTCGAGTCAGAGTTCTTCTATAAAAAATTTTATAAATGTTCAGGGTAATCTTCATAATGTCGTGCATTCAAGAGCAGAATCTTCTACCAATACAGGAGTTCATATCACTGAATATGCGTTTTCCGCTTTATATCTTACGACTTCTTCTAAGTCGAGTGATTGTATTTCTGTGAGTTCTATGCTCCGATATGGTATCGAATAACCCAGGTATTTCCTGAGATTATTTATCTTATTCTGATTTCCACTGATGAATATAACATCTTTTTGATTCATATCCCAATAAATTAAAAAATTATACCTCCTCCCCCACGAATCCATCATGCTGCATATCGACCATTTCTCGATATTCACGTGATGTCGCATAAAGCTCACTATGCTGACCACTCGCGATGATGCGACCATGGTCCATGAGATATATCCTATCCGCTCCGACTATTGTGGAGAGGCGATGCGCGATGATGATGCTCGTACGCCCCACCATGAGGTGGTCGAACGCTTCTTGCACCAGTCGCTCAGTCTTCGTATCCAGTGCACTCGTCGCCTCATCGAGGATGAGTATCTCAGGATCTGCGAGTATAGCTCTCGCTATGGCGATGCGTTGTTTTTCTCATCCAGAGAGTTTCAGTCCACGTTCTCCCACTTCGGTCTCCCACTTTTCTGGTAGCGACTCGATGAAGTCCAGGATATTCGCTTCGCGAGCGGCTTTATAGAGCTCTTTTTCACTGATGCCATCACGGACGTACTCGAGATTATGGCGGATAGATTCATTAAAAAGTGTGGTATCCTGAAAGACTGCAGCGAACTTGCGCCTGTAACTTTCGAGTGTAAAGTCGTAGATATCCTGTCCATCGATGCGGATATGTCATGCACTCGACTCATAAAATCTCATAAGGAGCTGTGTGATGGTCGATTTACCACTCCCAGTATGTCCTACGAGGGCGATACGTTCTCATTTTTGTATCTCGAGGTCTATCTCAGAGAGGACTTCGCGTGGACTCGACGGATAGGCAAAAGATACTTTTTCGAAGTGTATATTTTTTTTCATGGTTTGGAGTTCGATAGTACCAGTATTTTTCTCATCAGCCATGAGAAATACGGCTTCCATCTTTTCATAGTGGGCGATGTTTATCATCATGGTCTGGTATGCCTCGAAGACTGCCATGATAGGACTATAGAGCCTATCTGCGAATGCGAGAAAAAAGAGGAGCGTACCGAGTGTCATACTCCCATCATAGAGGAGTACGATACCTAGCGCGAGGATAAAAATCTTCGCAAGATACGTATATGCTTGTCAGAGTGAGTGAAAGAGTATCCAGTTTTTCCGCACTTTCATCTGCTCATCCGATGCTCTATCGAGTCTCATAGAGAGTATACTGAGCTCATGATCTTGGCGATCGAATATACGAGTGATACTGAGATTCGTGAAACTATCTGATATCCTACCAAATACTTTATCCCAGTATTTATTGGCTGCGCGCTGGTTCGTATGTGCCTGCTTGCCCGTATAGAAGACTGATATCACGATGACAGGGAGGAGTGCGAGTGCGATAGCGAGCATGCGGACATCCACCATCCATCCGATGATGATGAGGACTATACTCGTGAGTATCTGTGGAGCGACCTTGAGGATGAGATTATCTCATGCTTGCCAGACAGCTTCAGCTCATCGGTCTATGATTTTTTGTTTTTCACCGTGCTGGAGTCAGAGGTGATAGTCGATAGGCATGAGAAGCATTTTTCGCATACTTTTCATGAGAAAATTTCTCCAGTCATCATGTTGATGTGTAAGGAGTACATAGGCAAAACTATACCGTAGTCATACTGATACTCATAGGAGTATTATCCAGAGTGCGAGCATCATCATTATTCTCATCGGGAGCTCTCCTGTAGGATGTGTGAGCTCCGTCTGGAGAACATCTACGATAATCTTATAAAAATACGGTTCCGTCGAGACGATTGCGACATATCCGAAGAGGAGCACACTTATAGGGAGCCATGATTTTTTAACTTCATGAAGATGGGAAAATATCGAGATAAGTGTGCGGACTTTTGGAGTATTGTATGGACTAGATGTTTTCATTAGAGGAGGTTCGTGAGGGTAGAGATATTTTTTTGTTCTAGGAGTGTGTGTCACATTTTTTCATATTCGAGAGCATTGTAGTACTGATGATTATTAGCTGCATGAGGAAGTGGGATGATGATGAGATGGGGGGTTTTTTCAAATGCTGTGAGTTCTGCGAGTGTCGTCGCACTTCCGCGAGTGATGGCGATATCTGTATCTCTGATGAGGCTCGCGAGACTCTCTTGATCTATCCAGTCGAGGAGTTGGAGTGAGGGATGGATGATGGTCTTGAGTGATGCCTCGAAATCCTTTTTCATATCAGTATTGAGTTTACCGAGAATGAGAATGACCTCATATCCATTTAGTATAGCACCCATGTATTTAAGAATTTCTTCGAAGATCACTCGAGCTCACTGACTCCCGCAGATGATGAGGAGGTGTTTTTTATCTGTTTTCCAGGAAATAGAGTGTTTGATATTTTGGTACTGAGACTTTTTATTAGAAAATACTCTATGGAGTATCTGTCCGATTACTTCACATTTTTTCGCATTGAAATATACTTTCGCGCTCTCGAATCCGAGAAATACTGTTGTCGCGAAATGACCGAGGATGCGATTCGAGCGGCCGGGTATGGTATCTGACTCATGGATATAGAGGGGGATGCCGAGTGACCATGCAGCGATACCGACAGCAACGGATCCAGGTCATCATTTCGAGAAGACTGCTATATATCCATTTCACTGAATATTAGCATATGCTTTCTTGAGAACTTGCCTCGCAGCCAATATTCATCGCATGAGTACTATGGGATAGAGGAGTACTTTCGGAGATTTGGTCGAGGTGAGCTTAAGTGTAGGGATGCTCTCGAAGTCTATCTTTACATCTTTTGCAGCCTGTTTTTCATAGGAATCTTCTCATCCTATCCAGAGAAGTTTCGTACCGTGAAGCTCAGTAGCAATATTTAAAATCGGCTGGATATGTCCACCCGTTCATCCTCCGACGAGGACGATGTGCTGATATTTCGAGAGTGTGTCGGTGAGTTTTGGGTGCATAGATTATACTTCATCATCAGATCCCATGATACGATCGAGCATCTCTATGATGAAGTCCCATGTCTCGACATTTGGCTTCATAGAGAGGATATCTTCTGCATCCATCCAGGCGTATTCGTGTATCTCGCTCTCTTGCTTCTCGTGGACATCATCATCGGTCTCCATGAGAAACACATGCTCCACACGTGACTTATCACGACCATTCTTATCCGTATATGAGAGCTCATAGATGGCGAGTGGGAGGGGGTGATGGGTGAGTTTTTTCCCTTGGTGATGGAGGATCTCACTCTGATCTATATCGAAAAATCGAGCTCCGAGTCCGAACTCCTCCTGGAGCTCGCGTATCATAGCGGCATGGAGTCTCTCATCGGTCTCTACATGACCACCAGGGAGCACCCAGAGGGCATCGGGTGTATGACGAGCCATGAGGATCTCACCATTTTTATTAAAGACAAATGCACGGACGACGGATTTCATAGACTATAGATAGAGGATATTACACGATGTAGTGTATAGAAAAATCCGAAAAAGTAAATCCATCCTACACTATCTGATATCTTCCCATCTCATCCATGCGGATATGTCCATCGATCTCGAGCATCGCGATATCTGTGAGGAGTGTCGTCATATCGTATCCAGTCGAGTTCAGGAGTGTGTCTACTGTATGGGAGCCACTCTCTATAGCGCTGTAGATGCTACGCTTCTCATCGGAGTCGAGTATAGGAGCTACTCGCACCACTGGTGTCATGCCTGCTTCGAGGCTTTTCACATCGAAGTACTCTTCGAGCACGTCTCCACTATTGCGTACGCATTTGCCCTGACCGGTCGATATGAGCATGTTCGTGCCCTCACTCGTGGATCTATCGATATCTCCAGGCACCGCGAAGACCTCGCGTCCATGCTCCAGTGCGAGCTGAGCCGTGATGAGTGTGCCAGATGAGAGTCCAGCCTCGGGGATGAGGATACCATGTGAGAGTCCGGCGACGATCTCATTTCGTATAGGAAAGTTATAGAGCTCAGGTCCTGTCCCGAGAGGGAAGTGTGAGATGAGGGCTCATCCAGATGCGATGATATCTTCGAAGAGTTTTTTATTTTGCGCGGGATAGCAGCGGTCTATCCCTGTCCCAAATACTGCTATCGTATAGCCTCCATAGTCGACTGTGAGTCTATGTCCGAGTGTGTCGACTCAGGCAGCGCCACCACTTACGACTCATACTCCATGGTGTATGATATCTGGGAGTATTTTTTCGAGGATACGAGTGGCATAGGGGGTATGTTTCCGAGATCAGACGACGCCGAGGAGTGGTGGGAGTGACTCTCTGAGAGCCCCACGCAGATAGAAAAATGCAGGAGCGTGTCCGATTTGCTTCAGGGATTCTGGATAGTGTGGATTCTGCCAATCTATAATCTCTATATTTTTTGAGTCGAGGAGATTTCGTATGCTTTCCTCATCGACTTTTGATATTTTTTCCCTGATGCGAGATATCCTATCATCTGAGAGTTCTAGTGGATTCTTTCCGTTCTTTGAGTCGCTCCATACTTGCTCTATAGAGAGTCATTCATCGAATAAGATATTTTTTATATCATGATGTGTATAGCCACCTTGGAGGAGGTATGCGAGGATATATTTTTTATCGTGCATAGCGATATTTAAAATAATTATTTAGTACGAGAGCATGATCGTCTCGGTTCGTGGTCTGTAGGTATCCGATACCGTTTTTCGCGAGGAGATTTTGTATAAGGAGTTGTTGCTCTCGGAGGAGGGTATGATATGCGAGAGTATTTACTATGTGGGATTCTACGAGGCTATTTTTATACTTTTCTGGAGTGGCTTCATAGCTATGGAGGAGATGTATGATGATGATATCATTCATCTGTGCAAATGGTATGAGCTCTGTATATGGACTCGTATCGAGACTCGATATGACGATGATTATGAGAGTATTTTTTGGTTTTGCAGCGAGTAGACTCTGTATGCATCATGATATCCCATCACATAAGCCCATATGTATATATCTTATATGACTCTCTTTGGTGCTTTTTCTATACAGGTCATCTAGTTTAGAGTAGTAGGAGTTCTTTGTATCATTTTTTTCTATCTCAAAATCCCAACTCGTATCAGATACTCATATGAGTATAATCTGTGTATCACTCTCATCCTCACGTGATTTTATATAAATATCGGTTCATTTTAGCGATTGCTTCCATGCGATATTACGAGCATCATCATACGGCTCTGCATCGCGTATGCCATCATACTCACTTCATACTCAGCGTATCCTCGATGTAGATATACTATTCATCCGACCTCATCGTTTATGTGTACGAAAATGGATGATATCCGACATATTTATGGTATCTGATAAAGTGGTCCACGTGAATAGAGTGTATTTTTATCTGGTGAGAGTATCGTCGGAAATAGTACGTCACATGATCGTATGAGTTCATCCCATGATATTTTATTGGCACACGGACATTGGTCACATACTGGTGAGAGTATAATGAGTCATTTTTCACTCATTTTTTCTACGATACATGTATTTTTCCCGAGCGTCCCGAGGAGGCTGGTGCTCATCTCTTTCTGAGATATATTGCTTCATGCTAAAAAGTTTTTTGTATATGCATTTATAGAAAAATCAGGACATCCATTTTTCGTACTCGTTCCTATAACGTCAGGACAAGCATCCAGATTATCAGAGACTGTATCACCATCACTGTCTATATTCCCAGATATTTCTACGCTCATCGTGGATCGAGCAGTACGCCCATCCTTATCAGTCGCTATGATAGTCACTGTATATATACCAGGATTTTTATAGCTATGTGTCTGTGGGGTGGTGTCTATTGTGGAGATTTTTGTCCCATCACCAAAATCCCATACATACTTCATGGGACCAGAACCCACGGTATTTATATTAAATATAACTGGGGTATTTGTGGCATTTTTTATAGTTTTTGTCGATATACTGATAGAGGGAAAGAGTATATTAGAGATGCCGATATCCTGAAGGGGGAGAGATGGATCGGAGATGAGGGATATATTTCATCCTATAGATGAGCCATCATGTACGGTGATCGTCGTCGTAGCTGTACTGACCTGTGCTTTTGTGATGCTATCTCGTACGATGAGGTCGATATACCAGTTACCGATGCCGAGAGTCGTCGTAGATATCGTATCTCCAGTGAGCGTGAGCATCTTTTTCGTGATGCTATCGTATGCCTTCCATGTATATGTATATGACTGAGTCGTATCACTGAGCTCTACTCATAGCGCCATAGGGGTGTCAGTACCAAAATTACTCCCATCTACTTGTTTCCCATCTGCTGAGCGCATGATTATCTTGCTCGCGAGAGAGATATCGCTCCCTGGTATCATACACTGATTATACCCGAGCATTTTTGCAGCCATGAGAGCGAATTCGCCTCGTGTCAGAGCAGCATCAGGACGTATGCTGTTATCGGGATTTTGCACTATAATCCCTACTTCTATGGCTTTATTCGCGTATCCATACCAGTAGTCACTCACATCTGTGATAGTTCTTGTTTTTGTCACATTTGTATTTAGGGTGTCATTCCAGAGATTCGCCTGACGCAGGAGCATAGCTGCAGCCTCTATGCGTGTTGTTTTATTGTTTTCACAGAAAGGACTCTGTTCCCATGTACTCCCATCTTCACACTGTGCTTTGCCACTTGCATCGAGAGGGTATCATAGTGTGATATTTTTTTTACTCGCACTCGCTATACAGAAATAGTATGGATTCGTTTTTTTGAGATCGATAAATGGCGAATCGGTATAGAGAATCATATCTTCACTCGTCGGTGTCAGACAGGATGTACATGATACGCTCTGTGAAAGTCCTACGAATATATCTCGTGAGATAGGATCGCTCGGACGAAAGAGTCCAGATCCATCATCACTGATGACTTGCTGACGAAACAGTGCATCGACAGCTTCATAATATGGACTCGTCACGCTCACATCCCGAAATGGTATCACTGCTTCTGTGACGCGCACGAAGCTCCCTGCTGCGATAATGAGTGATAGGATGGAGAGGAGGATTTTCGACATGAGGGAAGTATAGTTATCTTCATGAGAATATCAAGTGACTACATCTCACTCGGCATCTCGATAGCGAGGAGCTCGAATGATTTTTTTAGTGTCTCGGCAGTTTTCGCGACGAGTGCGAGGCGAAATGCTTTCAGTTCAGTATTTTTCTCCTCGAGTATCTTCGGCGTGTGGACATAAAAGCTATTAAACTCGACTGCGACATCGTATGCATAGAGCGCGAGATGATGAGGCTTATGGGTCTTCGCGACGGTATCTATCACTCACTCGGATGCGCTCAGTATCTGGATGAGAGACTTATCATGTGGTGAGAGTGTAGAGTCGAGTGCTGAGAGCTCAGTATGAGTCATCTCATCACTCTGGACGATCTTCCGAGCACGCACGTATGCATACTGGATATATGGGCCAGAGTGCCCCTCGAAGTTCAGTGCCTTGTCCCAGTCGAATGTCACATCTTTTTCTCTGTCTTGTGTGAGGTATGAGTACTTTATAGCGCCGACAGTGATAGCCTGTATATCCTTTTCAGAAAGCGCCTTATCTCCAGTGCGTCACTTTTCTGCCAGGATGGCGGCAGTTCTCTCATTGCCTTGCTGTATGAGCTCCTCGAGAAATATCACAGTCCCATGACGCGTAGACATCGCTCACTCTTTCAGCTTTATAAATCCATTAAACGCATGGAAAAACTCTACACTCTCTGCTCAGAGCTCTTTTCACCATGCCATCTTCGCTATGGTAAATGCCTGCCTGAGATGGAGCTGCTGACGGACATCGACTGAGTAGATGATTTTCGATGGATTCCATCCATTCGTGAGGCGATACCTTATCGCGGCGAGATCGCTCGTGAGGTAGAGTCCTGTGCCGTCTTTTTTCTGGAGGATGCATGATGGCATCTTCATCTCATCTGGGAATACTACGCCCACACTGCCATCATCATTTTGTGTCGCGATTCACTTCTCTATGAGCTCTCTGACGATATCTTTCATCGTGTACTGGAGAGCTGGATAGTCCTCACCGTTCGGGCGGGGGAGTCTGAGTCCCTCATAAAAGCTCTCACCGATGTTATAGGTCGCATGGACACCGAGGAGGTCGAGTTTTTTCTCAGTTTCAGTGATAGAGATAGCGGTAAATTTTTTCCAGAGTTTTGTATTTTCCTCATCTCAGTCTACAAGTTTTTTAAATTCTTCGCGTGCTCATTCTTCAAAGTCTGTCTTTTTAAAAGTTCAATCTTCTATAAGTGGTTCCTGAACTTTTTCAAAAAACCATTGGTAAAGTTCTAAAAGAAAATTGATTCATTCTTGCTCCAGCTTAGTAAAGAATAATCACTCACCCTTTTCTTTATCATTTCATGATTCTAGCCATATTCTTTCCTTCCATGCAATTATCAACTTCCCAAAAATCCCTCCCCAATCCCCAAAATGAGAATCTCCTATGACACGATATCCGAGATGACGATATACATTCGAGATGACCTGACCGATAGATGGTGTACAGATATGTCCGATGTGGAGTGGCTTTCCGACATTCGCACCGATATAGTCTACCACGATAGTCTGCTCGTTTGCTGGCTTGCTCGTCTGCTCGTGGAGTGCAGTAAAAATCTCGAGCCATACGCTATCTGTGAGAAAAAAGTTCACATATCCACCCGTCGCGCTCGTAGAGGCGAAGATGTCAGTATGTCGAGCGAGCGCATCTGCGACCTCTCCTGATATGATATTTGGGGCTTTTCAGACACTTTTCACGATAGGAAATATATTCACACAGTAGTCTCCGAGCTCTTTCTTCGGGGCAGGGGAGATATCTGGAGTGAAGTCTACGTTGTAGAGGTCGCGGATGATGGCTTTTATGGTATCTTGGATTTTTTGCATACGGTAGGGATTATATTTTTTCGAGTCTCCACCCATCTTTCTCATCTATCATCTTCCATCCCGCAGCTGCGAGCTCATCACGTATCGTATCAGCCTCTGCCCAGTTCTTCGCGAGCTTCGCATCGTAGCGCTCGAGAGCGAGTTTTTGTATCATTTCCGGGATTTCTACAGTATCAGTGAGGAGAGTGAAGTCGAGGAGTCCGAGGACTTCGTCCCAGCTCTGGAGCAGATCTCGACATGATTTTGCTTCTTCGAGTGAGAAGAGCTCATCATCGATACTGCTATTTATGTAGCTCTGATACTCGAATACTACTGTCATAGTACTCACAGTGTCGAAGTCATCTTCGAGCCAGTCTATGAAGTCCTGCATAAATGCCTGCTGATTCTCTCGAAATTCTCGTGAGATATCATGGAATTTTAGCTTTCCATGAGCGTTTCTTTCGGTATTTTGAGCGGGACATTTCTCTATATACCGACCGAGGCGTTTCAGGGTCTCATCGAGTCACTTTACGGTATTTATCGCGGCAGTGAGGCGATCCCATGTGAAGTTAAAGTTCTCTCTATAGCTGTTTTGGAGTCACATGAGTCGGAATCCTCGACACACGAGCGCTTCACTCGTATCAGTCACCTGCTCGATGATATCACGTAGGGTATAAAAATTCTTCGCGCTTTTCGCCATTTTTTTATTATCCACGAGGAGGTGACCGCCGTGGAGCCAGTATTTCGCGAACTGCTTTCCAGTGTATGCCTCTGTCTGAGCGATCTCGTTCTGATGGTGCGGGAAGATGAGGTCTACGCCACCCATGTGTATATCTATCTGCTCTCAGAAAAAGTGCTTATTACACGCGCTACACTCGATATGCCATCCTGGACGACCACTGATTTTGATTTTTTGTCATCCTGAACTTGTTTCAGGATCCATGTTCCCGATACGCTGGATTCCTGCATGCGCAGGAATGACTGCATCTGGTGCTAAAGAGACAGATATTTCCCATTTATTCTCGCCATCAGCAGCCTCATCATAGGCTTTCCAGAGCGCGAAGTCCGCGACTTGCTCTTTATCGTACTCGTCATTATCGATACGGACGCTCGACTGCATACCACTCATATCGAGGTGTGCAAACTTCCCATAATTTTTAAACTTGCTGACACTGTAGTAGATGCTGCCATCTTCCGCGAGGTAGGCATATCACTTCTGTATGAGTGTATCGATGATCTCGCCCATATCATCGATGAGCTCAGATATCGGCTTTATATGATCTGCAGTCTGTATCCCGAGGCGCGCGCAGTCCGCTAGGAACTCGGCTGTATAGTACTCTGTGAATGCTCGGAGGGTCTTACCAGAGGTCTGACTATCACGGATGGTCTTATCATCGATATCGGTGATATTCATCGTCGTCCGCACACGATAGCCGAGATATCGGAGGATACGCACGACGAAATCATCCATCAGATAGTTCCGGAGATTGCCTATATGAGCATAGTTATACGGAGTCGGTCCACAGTAGTAGACCTTTACTTCGTCTTGTTTGAGAGGCTTGAAGACTTCTTTTTCGCGAGTGAGAGTATTATGGAGTGAGAGTGACATAGGCTCACTATAGCCAAAAATAGAGAAAAATCGACTCTTTTCATAAATAGTATTTGACATATTATATTTTTTATAAATAAATATTGACTCTTAGAAAAATATATGTTATACTTAGTTTGCTCTTTTTGTAAATAGGTATGAAACATCCTACACCACGACCCCGCCAGCATACGAGTGCTGAGTGGCTCAGTGCGGTATTCACTCTCTTGGTCCTGACGGGTATCTATAACTCGATGGACGCATTCTCCTCTTTCGGAGAGATGAGAAATCCCCCACCTCCACCTCATGCGAACTCTGCGCCACTCTCGGTAGCACCTCCATACTGGAATCAAACATTATGATATGGATTTCGCTCTGTAGCGTGAGATACATACACTGCATCCTGATGAGAAGATAGAGATACTGTCCTCGTGACTTCATCTGAAGTCCCGAAAGGCCAAGGTCCTCTTAAGGTATCATTTTATAAAAATACCCCCATCGATCAGATAGAAAAATCTCTCGATCCAGACACTCCACGTGCATATTCTCGACTCAGTCATGGTATCGCTGTCATAGAGGGTAACATAGATTCTCCGAGCGCGAAGACGATCTTCTCGACACTCCATGCTGACTAGGGTCACCCTCCATCCGTGTTTCTCCCCGATTATTGGTATATCGGGGAGTTTTTTGTGAAAAATCAGTGAACATATTTGGTAAATCTTCCATTTTTCATATAATGATTCTCGCAAATGTACCTTAATTTCTCGGGGATGATATAGGATTCGATATAGAGAATCGTATGGTCACTCGTGCTGTCTCGGGGCTGCTCGCCTCGTTATCAAAAAGCAAATAATAGATGCAAAAACATCACCACTCGCTCGTCTTGCTGCTTCTTTCAAGAACGCAACACCTGCTCTTGCTTTCGCTGCCTAATCGCTCGAAAGTGTAGCCTTGTCTTAGACATGAGTGCCGTATGGCCTGCTACAAACTTCTATTCTCGAAACTTATAGAGAATAGTCGTACTTATAAGTCTCACTCCGTAGGGCTCTTTATCCTGTAAGGAAGTGAGTACACGGGATAAGCTTTTCTCTTTTTTGTCATTTTTCATAGTCAGAGAAACAGTACTAAAAAATGAATCATAGACAGGAATACACGGTGATAGTACCTCTGTACACGCGGGGGCGGTGCCCGCCATCTCCACCATAAAATTTCTGAAAATCGGCGAACTTCATCGTCAAAAAAAGTTTTTCTTAGTCACGTATGTCTTTATACGTTCCTTTCGAAAAATCTTTTTTTTCTCGAATTTCTTGATTTTGAGAAATTTACTTTTTTCAGGAATATTTTCCTCGAAATTCTCGAGTTTGAACAAAAAATATTTTTTCTCGAATTTCTTGATTTTAGTAATTTTCACCTTTCCAGAATATTCTCCTCCAAATTCTCGATAGTGCATAAAAAATCTCTTTTTACTTTTTAGATTCTGTATTTGCATTTTTCTCTGCTTTTCATAGAATACGTCCGAACTTTTCGGGCGTATTTTTCGTAGTTTTTCTCTATCTCACTATGGCTTTTGCTATCGACCGTGTCGAGGCGGCACGTCGCCTCTCAGTCTCTACTCGTACTGTAGATCGTCATATCTCTGCTGGTCGCATCCGCACGAAGCGTATCGGCAAAAAAATGTTCCTCCATGAGGAAGATGTCGAGCTCATCAGGCAGACTGAGGGTGCTGATACGACTGAGGAATATATCGTCATCGATGAGAGTGAGAAGCCAGAGCAAGAGATCGTGGCTCGTAAGGTCTCACGCGAGACAGCACCAGTCGCCTACTCTGATGGTCCGAACTATATCGAGCTCTATCAGAAAGCAGAGAAGCTCATCGCGAAAAAAGATGAGACTATCCAGGATCTCGCCTATCGCCTCGGAAAGGCTGAGGTAGAGCTCAAAAACTCTATCCCTCTTACAGAGTACAAGAAAACAACATTTCTCCTCGAAAGTGCGAAGGCAAAAACCGATGCCGATGCTACCCTGCTCTCGACGAAGCTCTCGACCCTCGAAAAAGAAATCACGAAACGAAATTCTGCGATCCTCGGACTCGCGATACTCTTCGTCCTCGTACTCGCATTTTCTGTAGTATTCTTCCTTTATACCCAATTCCTCTAGCATTTGCTAGAGTTTTTTATCCACTTCTTCCACATTTCTATGAAAAAATACCATACTCCGAAACGTATCCTCCTGAAACTTTCTGGTGAAGCTCTCCAGTGAGTGCAATGATATGGTATCGACTCGAACTTTCTCGCATTTCTCGCAAAAAAAATCGTCCATCTTGTACACAATGAAAAACTCGAAGTCGTCATCGTAATCTGAGGGGGGAATATATTTCGAGGTATCGAACTCGAAGCAGGAGGATTCGATCGAGTGACGGGTGACTATATGGGTATGATGGGTACCATCATAAACTGACTCGCTATCGGTGAAGCGATAGAGCATGAGTGAGTACCAGTGCGCGTCATGAGTGCGATACCGACACATCGTGTGGCTGAGGACTTTATCCGTCGTCGAGCACTTCGACATATCGAGCAGGGAAGAGTCGTCATATGTGTGGGTGGTTCTGGGAATCCATACTTCACCACGGACTCGTGTGCTATCCTCCGTGCCCTCGAGCTCCAGTGTGATGTCGTCGTCAAGGGGACTAAAGTGGATGGTATCTATGATAAGGATCCAAAAAAACATGCTGATGCTATACGTCATGACTCACTTCATATGCATGAAGTCGTCAAGCGTGATATCCGTGTTATGGATCAGTCTGCTATCGCTATGGCGAAAGACGAAGAGATGCCTATCTATGTCTGTCGTATTGAGGATATCGATAAGATAACGACCGATGATATCATAGGCACATTCGTCCATGCGAAGGCTGATAAATAGGTATCAAAAAACCCCATTCTATATGAATGGGGTTTTTACTATTCAGTCACCTCAAATGTTTTTTTCTTGCTCTGGATAGTTCCATCAGTGTATCTGATAGTGAGCGTGAGGGTATAGGTACCAGCTTTTTCATATGTATGGGACACCTGGTATCCTCTATCGACTGGAGTGTTATCACCGAATGTCCAGATATATTCTTCGATCTGGCCATTCGTTCAGAGTGCTTCAAAGTCGACAGCATTTCCGACCGTTCCTGGTGTGATACTCGGCATGAAATCTATCGTTTTTACTTCATCTTTAAATACTATGGTTTTTTTGAGAGATGCTTTTTCCCCATTTTCTCACACAATAGTGAGAGTTATAGTCTTTTCACCAGGTTTTGTGTACATATATTGCTGGATAGCATCTCACTCTGCTGGAGTACGTCATTCACCGAAGTCGAATATAAACTTCTTAATCTCACCATTTTCTGACTCCGACTGGGATGCATCGATAGAAACAGTGCTTGGTATATAGTCTGAGCTCATAGTCACATTCATTCTAGGCATAAGACTCTTTCTTTCTATATCGATGATTATAGTTTCTTTTGCTGTCTCTTCGAGTGATATTCCTCCAGGAACCTCTTTCTTAAAAAGATAAAATGCTTCTACAGTATAGCGAAGAGGTTGATTAAAATCGACGGTGATTTTTTCTCCGATTTTCTCCTCACTTGTTTTACTGTTCGTGATTTTCCAGAGTACCTTATCTATCTGGAATCCAGCATTTGTCGATACGATATCGCGTGCATCGAACGTCAGCGTTTCGGGTGGGATGATACTATTTCTGAGTATGTATGCACGAAGACTTGTGTCGTAGGTATTTTCATCATTGAGGAGTACTCCATCAGTATTAAATACTTTTACATGGCGCACGAGCGCTATAGGTTCATTCACAGTGATTTCTTTTTCGAAAGAATATTTTTTCCCATTTGCTGTAGTTATAGTGGCGCGGATATTTTTCTGTCAGTAGTTAGAAAATGTATAATCACATACTTCATCATTGTCTTGGCAGATAATATTTTGATTATCGAGTATCCACTCTATATCTATGATCTGATTCGCATTGAGCGTGATACCAGAAAGTGAGAAATGAAATGCATTCGCAAGAGAAGGGTCTTCTATGCTTTCTATCGTTCCATCGGCTATATTTTCATTTGTATTCTCGAGGAGAAAAATCCTATCGCATGATGTATTTTCGTATACTCTGAGACATACTGCTTGAGATACGCTTGATACCGTTTCTGTAATGATGCTTTCCGTTATCTCCTTTCCATTTTGGTATATCCACCTTGGAGTTCAGAGTTTTTTGAGTGCACTGGCATCAAGGGTGATGATTTTTTTGCCACGACTATTTTCCTGATTTTTGATATCGACTATACCGCTAATCTCGATGCTCGGAAGGACTATGGGTATGGCTTTATTTGTACCATCTCTGCCTCGTACTTTATATTCACCAGTGAGATTATATGGTTTTACGGTATCGAAAGTACAGACGATACTCTGCTCGTTCATAGGATCCCTGCCTGTAATAGTAGATCGTCCATTAGTACACCGAGCACCATCGAAGTTTATCTCGAATGAGTCGATAGTGTAGAGATTTTCTTTCGCGAGTGATTCAGCATTGCTCCTGATATCGAAAAATATGTCTATCGGACCGATGAGGTTCGATGTTTTATAGAGACGAGATTGGTCTTTGTATTCTTCCCGGGTATAGAGAGTCTGATCATAGATCAGTACTGCCCCATCGGGATTACTATAATCAGTCGCGCCTACGATACGAAATATGTATCACCAAAAAGCAAGAATCATAAATAAGATAAGACCAATAACTCCAGCGTAGAGCCAGGAAAGGAGTCTTTTTCGTTTTAGATCTTTAGGAACCCAAAATGCTCGAAACAGACTAATTATCCATGCAACAGAAATAATAATCATGATAAAACCAAAACTTCCATTTATAAGCTTCTTGAGGATATTTTGGACATCATTTGGATCTATATTAAATGTATTCGTGAAGAATACGGCCTCAGCAGGATTGAATGCTATATATGCAAGAAAGCTTCCAAAAAATATAATCGCTACGAAGAGGAGTGAGCCTATAAGCTTCAAAAAAAGAGCCATAGATATAGGTTCCCGTACTTTCTTTGGTGTTTCAGGGGTATTATTTTTTGGAATGAGTTCTCATGAAGATGGTTGGTTTTTCGCTGCCGTGATGATATCTTGGAGCAGTGAATTTGTTCATTCTTTAGGAGTATTTGCTTCATGATTGTCTCATGGGAGATTTTCATTCATATGCTATAAATAAAGATGGTCCTAGTATATGGTAAATCTATCATCTCGTCAAACAAAAATCCCTGTATAAGGGATTTTATTTGAGCCAGTCGGGTATATCAGAAGGAGTGGTATGAGAGGTTAGTTTTTCAGATACTTTTTTTGGAGACGTTTTTATAGTGCTTTTCTTTTTAGGGTTTTTCGCTATTTTCTGGCCTTTTTGTACTGTTATATCGTCTCATAATCCAGTATCGATAGTGCTCTCAGATATTTGGGTTTCTATATCAAGTGAGTTCTTAAGCCAATCTGGGAGTTCGGCATCTGGTGCAGGGGGTGAGATAGGGGCTTCACTGGGTTTAGTACTTATATCGTCCATAAGCGATTCTGGAGGATTTTGAGATTCTTCTGTACGGGCTATAGGCATGAGCCAGTCGGGGATGATATCCGTCGTTGTATTTTCTATTTCTGAGACTGCTGATACTATCGACTCTTCTGTATTTGCAGTGGCTAGAGGAGTTTCCGTACTGACAATAGTCTCCGGGGTACTTGTAGTCAGATCTTGAGGCTTTATGGTTGGTTCCGTGCTGTAAACTATAGAGGCGCTATCATCGATTATATGCGAACTCGAGATTGTGCTATTTTGTCAGATAGGTTCTGATGGTGAGGTTGTTATTATTGTATCTGTACTTTCCTCTGGAGTGACTTCGATCTCATCTTGTGTAGAATTTTCCTGTGTAGCTGGCTCAGATATTGGAAGAGTTTCGATTGTATTGGTTGTATTGAGAGGTTTCAGCCAATCTGGAATCGTATCATCTGATTTTTCTGCTTCAGTTTTTGTCTCTGAAGTGGGAGGCGCAATCGTTTCTTCGTCATCTGTAAGTGTACTCAGAGGGTCTATCCGGACGGATGGTGATATTTCAGGGACGACAGTTTCTAGGGGATCATGTGGCGTAGGAGGGACGATAATATTCGTTATGTCTCCAGATACATTGGATGTATTTACTCAAAATTCTTTGTTCGGTGCAGAGCCTTTTGTATGTGCTATAGAGTCTATAAGAAAATCCTGAAACCCCATATCACTCTTTTTTCGCGAGAATCGATAGGCAATAAATCCGATAAAGAAGAGGAAAAGTATGATGACAAGTATAATCAAGAAAATCTTTACTGTCCCTGTAATAAATCCAATAATACCACCTGTCGCACTAGATGCTTCTACAAGAGCATTTTTTTCCTCTTCTGAGACACTTTCTTGTCCACCATTTACGATGGTAAGGAGCTGACTCTTTATGAGAAGTTTATTTTCATTCGAGAGTGATGAATCCGTCTCGATAAATTCGAGAATCTCTTTTCCGAGGATTTTATTCTCTGTGAGATTTGCAGGGCTTGCTTTTATCTTTTCCAAGCGTTCAATAATAGCTGTCCTATTAGGATTTTCTCATGATATGAGTCCCTCTATAACGTGACTTGCTATACTGATTTCATTCATCGCCTGAGCATCACCGACGAGTGTCAGGTCTATAATATTAGAAAGTTCTTCTTTTTGTTTACTCGTGAGTGTCTGGCTTGCATTCACTTCTTTTTGTATCGTCAGGAGTCATTCTGTGCGATCTGTCAGATCTCCCCAATTCTCTATAAGATTATTATAGTATTGCGTAAAAATAATACGATCTTCAGCCTCGAGATTTCTGATGAGTGCCTGGAGTGCATCGAGATTTTCTTTGTCTATTATACTAAATCATAGACTCCCTGTGCCTGTTGTATCTTTTATGACTTCATTATTCGATTCGGGTATAAAATCTAGAATGAGCTGTATATCCTCAGTAGCCAATACTGTATTCGTTCCATCAATAAGACTTATTTTTATGTATCTATTTCTTGATTTTGCATTTCCTAGATTCTCCAGAGCGAAGACACTACCATCCTCCAAGGATGTGGAATCTTTATTATCTATATCATTATCAGTAATCCCATCGATATCACTATCGATTTTTGTATCAGTATCTATGCGATATTCCTTCGCTTTGTTTCCATAGAGTCAGATCAGTACTTTATCAGATGATGAGCTGACGAGGATTTTTTTATCTGAGATAGCAGGGTATGCTTGTATATTGAGAGCTCCTGTTCCTCAGTTAGGATTCGATATTATGTCACTATCGCGTATTTCTATGGACGATGATTCTGTGAGTCCATTTTTGATCGTGAGCGTTCCTATTGTTCCACTTGATGTATTTGACAGGAGTGCATTTTTTATACTCATTGCATAGAGGGAAGTTCCATCTACTCATGCGATATTCCATTTTGCACTATCATATACACCATTACTCGTATTGAGGAAATATGTTGTATCGCCTATACGATATCACCCTACGCCTGCTTTGAGCTCATTTTTTACGTAAATAATTTGATATTTTGTATTTGATACACCATTATACACCACCTTTACTTTCATATTATACTTCCCAGTCTTTTTATAGATATGGGTAGTGCTCGGTTCGGTAGTTTTCTGATCTATCCTACTATCACCATCGAAATCCCAATAATATTCACTTTTATTTGTTATATCACTTCAGAGAATATTTTTCGCCTTCGCAGTAAATCGAACAGGCTCATCGATCAGAGCCTGACTCTTATCGAGCGTCAGAGTGATAAGAGGCATATTTATATTACTATCATCATTAGCTATGAGGAGTGGTTTTTGATCAGTTATATTTTCGCTTGTGTCATATCGGGCACCATCATTGTCCTCAGCTATGACAGAAAAATAATACTTTTCTGTCACATTCGGTAGGACGAAAGTCGTACTCGGAGTTTGTGTAATGCGGACATTTTGCTTCTCGCTATCACTTTCTGTAGTGTAAAACCATATATACGAAGTGATTACTCCATCATCATCCCGAGCACCATTGGCAGTGACATTCACGATGAGTTTTTGTGTATTTTTTTTCGTGGCATCGATACTCGCATCGACGGAAGTTATTTTTGGGGTGATATTTTTTATTTGGATGTATCTCTTGCTCGTATGAGTCGATCCGTTCTTCGCACTACGTACCGTGAGCTCTATCGGATGACATCCGAGTTCAGTGAATTTTTCTGATAATGATGGACCCGTTTTTACTCGGTCCATGTATTTCCATGTATAGTCCAGTCCAGTAGAGTTTCCATCTATATTTATAGAGTTGCTCGCATCTATAGTCGTAGTATCAGAACGATTCACGATAAATGCTCCGTCTGGGTTCTCACAAGCAGATGAGTCTTCTACGACGGTACCGAGACTATTTTTTATATCTATGAGCGCATAAGGTTGATTCGTATCAGTGATGTATACCTTACGAGTAATACGATTTTCTTGGGTGCCATCGCCATTTTTTACAGTAAGAGTTGCATTATAAACGCCAGTTTTTTTATAAATATGTTCGATAAAATCTGCTGTTCCATTGATACTAGGACTCCCATCTCCTAAATCCCACTCATAAAATCTGGCCTCTGGTGCACGAGCCTGAAATCCCATTTTTGTGCCTATTGCAGTGGCACGAGGACTGATATTCATAGCGACGGTAAGAGTGGATGTCACCTCGAATGTCTTATCTACGGTAGAGACTTTTCCATTACCATTACTGACAGTAAGGGATACTGTATGTGTACCTTTTTCTTTAAATGTATAATTTCAGAGAGCACCATCCTTTCCTATATTGTTTAAGATGACTTTTTCACCGTCTATAGCCCACTCATATTTGAGTCATTTATTATTATTGGTATCTGCATCGAAACTTCTAGAAGCATCGAAGATAAATGTATTTGGCTTTTCTGTATTGATGGGTTTCGGTGTATCGAGATTAATGATGGGAGCACGTGCTTCTATGACGAGTACACGACTATCACTATCAGTATTTCCGTTTGGATTACGAGTTGTGAGAGTGATGAGATATTGTCAGACCTGCTTAAATTTATAATTAAATGTGCTTCCTATTTTTGAAGAAATAACCTTTTTTCATTCATTAATATCCTGAATCTCCCAGGTATACTCTACATTTGTCGCATTCGTGAGGTATGATTTAGCACTCATATTTATATCTTCTCAGATATATCCTACTTCTTTATCGAGAGAGATAACGGCAGCGGGATCACGTATCAGGAGTTGTATCTGTTTGCGAAATACTTGCCCCTGATTGGTTGTTATTTCTACAGATACTTTATACATTTCAGGATTTACGTAGAGTTGTTTTTCGAGTATTGGAGCACCGTCATATTCGAGTGTATTCCCATTTCCGAAATCCCACTTTGTCTTTGTAATCACTCCATTACTGACCGCTCGTGATGCTGTGGCATCAAAAAGGAGTCAGATTTTTCAGAGAGTTGGACTTACTTTCAGAGTATCGATATTGCTCACATTCACTCCATTAATCAGGAGTATGACATTGCCAAGACGCGGTTTTACCTCGATATCTTGGGAGATGGTGAGTGGAGTGACATCAGTCTTTCATTTTTTATTACGACTTTCAGATATTACATCGAGAAAAACCTGATAGTTTCATTCTTTCGAAAAAGTATATGTCAGACTCGGGCTTCGGCCGAGTTCACGCCTATAGCCACCAGCCTCACGCATCCACCATATATAGTTTCCATCAGGGATATTTATTCCAGATGGATCTTTTGCTGTGGCGAGAAAAGAGCTCGTGAGTGGAGCATTTCCATTTGCCGGATTTGCGCTAATGCTTCATGTGATTTGCGCGATCTGTGCATCAGAAATAAAACGTGCGATCTGTGATGCAGCATTTTGTGCATGTGTAGAGCTTGTTTTATTTTTTGCTGCGAGGTCCAGATAGAGATCAGTGGATTTTTTGAGACTATCATTCTTAGTTGCTGATTCACCGCTATCAGGCAGTCTTATATATGCTTCTTGTATGAGGTTGCGTAGATTGGATAGGGTTGCATCAGAAGTAGTGTTATTGACACGAAATTCTCGCTCCATATCCTGGAGTGCTGACTCTATCTTTCTCTTATATCCACTGAAACTATCACCGTCAGACTCTATATATGCAGCATTTACTGGTATCAATACTATAGAAAAGCTCGTACTTCCTATAAAGCTCAGAAGTGTAAGGTATATGACTAAAAGACGAGGAATGTTTTTAAGAAAGGTATTCTGCATAAAATTGAACCAATATAAAATGAGATATTTATTTTACAGCATCGAGTATGAGCATTACTATGCTATATGCGAGCCACATAATGACTATACCTATAAGAACATAGATGATGATTTGGCGAGCTTTTTTGATTTTTTCTTCATCTCCACCACCAGTCATAATCTGGAATCCTGCATAAATCACATAAAGCACACCGATAAGAGTGACAAATCAGAGAAAGTATAGGACAGTATCTGTGATAAATGCCGTGAGAGACTTATTTGATAAAAGTCCATTAGTAGCTGTTTTTACAGCATCACTTCACTTTTCTATACTACAAGAATCTCCCTTGCAGTAGGCAATCTCACCTGGATTTGCGCAGGAGGCTCACCAATTCCATGCACACGACCAGTCTGCATAGAGATTTCATGGTAGAACAATAGACAGAAAGCTTATAAGAAAGCTGAGAATGAGAAGAAGAGTTGTTTTCATAGGTCTATGATAGCATATAGACAAAAAATATGCAAATATTCATCTAATTTTATTATTCTGCGATAGTGGTACATTTTTCACTCATATCTCCTGTAGTTTGTGATTCGGAAAGACATGATATATTTGTTTGAAGTGTTTTTATAAGATTATTAATATCTACTTTTTCATTTCTGTCAATATATTCTCTTAAAATTTTTCTATATTCTGATTTCATGCCGTAATCAAATACAAAGATATCTGTATCTGTATCAGGTATAAACGCATCCATACGAGCGCGAGCAAAAATATCTGATACAGGGGAATTCACTTGTTCCATGACGAGAGTTCTTTTTGGTGACAAGAGGAGTGGGAACGCTTCTGTAGCTTTTGCCGATGCAACATCTGTCATCAGATATTCGAGGAGTTTTGCTGATGCTTCTGGGGCAGTAGTTTTCTTCGATATTCCGAGATACTTATAGCGTGCGAGATTAGTACGATTTCTTCCGAGAGAATCCAGGGGCACCTTTTCAGTCAGTATAAGATCATCTAATGCTTCACCCTCCGCTCTCTTATATGCTTTCTCTAATTCTCTTACCTGAGTCGGAAAACCTATAAAGAGCGCTATCTTCCCTCGCATGAATAAATCTGTCGTCGAGAGTTTCTCTGCGAGCATACCTTCTTGTTCATCTTGTAGGTTTCGTGCTATTTCATTTCAGTCAGCATCCATAGTCTTTATAGTATTTGTCCCATATGCAAGATAATCCCCAATACCACTGACTCCACTCGTGAGTTCTTTCGTCGATCGACCTCATGCGGCACCTGCAAAATATGCCATCAAATCTGTCATCTCAGGAGTATATGCTGGTCATAGTCAGAGATTTATAGGATATATTGGTCACTTTTCGCTCGGTATTTCTAGGGTTTCTAGTTCGCTCCATGTTTTTGGAAAGCTTCGAATGAGTGATTTATGATAAAAAATCCCGAGGGTCTCATAACCTATAGGAACCCCCACGAGTGAACGAGTGAGATTCTTTCCAGATCATTCTGAGCGCAACAATGATAAAAATATATCTTCATATACCTTATCAAAATCTCATAATCCTAAAAATGATTCTGGTATAGGTACAATCTGTGACTCCAAAATACCATCCCCGCCAGATTCCACCATAAAAATGTCAGGACCAGTTCACTCTATAAGCGTGGTAAGCAATATTTTTTGATATGCTTCATAGTCAGGAAAAACTCGAATATCGAGTGTGGTGTTTCTGTATTCGGGAGCAAAAGTTCCAAATTCTGAAAAGAGTGTTTCATACTGTGCAGACGTATCTCATACAACCCATATGTTTAGTGATTGTGTCGGTGGATTTTTCTGCGCCTGACTAGATTGTGATATCTTCCAGATACTATAGAGTGAAATAAGTCCTACAATGCCAATGATGACAAAAAAGATAAGTTTACGTGTAGACATGAGAAAAAAGTATAAGTTTCATCTATACTGTATATATTTTTGTGAGAAAATCTAATTTTTCTATTTTCTATATTCCATTTCAGATTATTGTTTTATATTGGTGAGCATTTGTATGAGCATACCACGTGTGACCAGTGTTTTTGGATAAAACTTTCCTCATTTTGTACGAGTCATAAATGCATAATCCTGAATGTATGAATATGCAGGATTCATCATATCGACATCACTGTATATCTTCATTTGGGATGGATTTTTTTCTGCTTTTGCCACTTTGGTGATGAGTACCGCGAGCTCTTCTCGACTCATTATCCTATCTGGATAGAGGTATGATCCATCCACGATACCGTTCCGATATGCTATGATAGCATATCCCTGGAGCACATCTCAGAGTGGTACATCGAGAAAGTGACTATTTCCAGATGCCGGTGCAATATCGAAATACCGCATCGTATTAATAAGAGCTTCCCGATAATTAATGATATTTTTAGATTCAAAATTTCCACTTATATCAGAGAATATACACTTCTTATCGACGAGAGGATAGAGCGTCTTCCCGAAAGAGCTCGAAAGTGGCACATCGACAAACCTTTTTCCTATACAGCTATCAGCCTCGCTGATATATGATGCGATAACTTTTTTGGATTCTATTGGTACTGCGCTAGATGTGATAATTGTATTCTTTTCTTCAGTAGGAGCACTATTGAATATGATATTTTGAGATGTATTCGTGCCACCGAGATAGGTATTTATGAATACCATAGGATGGATTGTGTATTTTAATGCCTTATCTTTATTAAGTCAGGTATTTACAGCATCAAAAAATCATACACCAGCACTTCGTGACTCGCTCGATGTAAAGTGCCAATAGGGATGAAAGGGAGCATCACCTGTATCGATCTGAAGGTGAAGATGGGGAGTCGTAGCTATGCCAGTCATTCCTACGCGACCGATCATTGTTCATTTTCTTACAATATCTCACTCTCTTACGAGAATCTCTGAGAGATGGAGATATCATGAGTAAAGATTTGTTTTCTTCCCATTGATTTCTACATTATCGTGTCGTACGACGATAAATTTATTCCCAGTACTATCTCACTCAGATATGCGTGTAATCACTCCATTTGCGATAGACAGTACTGGCGTACCTATAGGCGCACGGATATCGACTCAGAGATGACCTCCCGCATGCTCATGATAGTCTAGTTTATAATTCCCCATGTATGTAGTGAAGTATGTATAACGTAAAATAGTGTTTCATTTTGTCTGATTTCTCTCATCGAGAAGGGTGAGGGGATCATAGAGGGGAATGGGGAGAAACTCACTAATAGAGATATCTTCAAATCGTTTTGATTTATCTTGGTTCGTCGTCTTTGTCCAGTCTGGGATATAACTAATAGGCATTACAGTACCGTCGAATGGTTCTGATATGATTTTTGTATAGCCATCTCATCCTGCATTCATATAAGGTATCCATACCTGCTTAATCGCTATTCCACAGGCAAGAGTGCAGTTCATGACCCATATAGCGATGAGATATTTCGAGATGGAGTGAGAAAAAGAAAGCATGAAAAATAAATATGTGTTTTTGTATTTTTTATATCATATCATATATTTTTTATCCTGGCAAATAATAAAAATATCCCCATCAGGATGGGGATATTTTGAGAAAAAATCATATTTTTTAGAAGTTTGATTTCCAATTTGTGAGAGTCGTCTCGAGTGTCACGGATTGGGGACGCCTATCGAACCAACGGGCAGTACTTTTTACCATGAGTACACCTGTCGAGTTATTTGGTACAGTGAGTATCACTTCTCGCGTGAAGAGTGTCTTACAAGATTTTTGGTTAAATACACTACAGCTTGTAGCTGAAACCCCTGTCTGTGTATAAAATCAGTTGCTATCGAGTCATACCTGATATATATTTTTATATATACTCCAGTTCGTTCATGGATTCGGAGGGTTGAGTATTCCAGAGAGATACCAAAGACCATTTTGAGAATATATAGTACTACTTCATCCTGTTAGATAAATAGAATTGGTAGCATAATTCTCACCTACACATGCTGAACTATAGTTCTTTACTTTCCAGCAATTGATCTTATCGCTCGAAAATCTGTTCCAGTTGGTATCACGTATGTTAGTCACTCACTCGATTCATTCCCTGGCTATATTGATAGCCTTTATATTATTCTCAGTATCTTGAGCGAAATTTATACTCGCAGAAAGTGTCTGCAGGAGCGCTGTAATCCCGAGTCAGAGTATAGCGAGTACTACCATTAATTCGACGATAGTAGCTCATTTTTCTGTATTTCAGATTATTCTCATGAAAGAGTTGTCGTATTTCATTCTTTTATTATAGTAAAAAGCTGAGTCGAGAGGAGCTTACTATTTGTATCGAAGAATTTAATCTCATAGAGGTTAAAGCCTTCTTGCATTGTTCCGTAGGCAGTATTGGCATAATAATACCAGCTTGTACTATTGGGAAGAAATTTTTTCAGTCGAAATCAGTTTACTGTGATAAATGATACAGTATCTTTCGGAACAGATCCTGAGACGGTAATGGATTTTGTCGTGGTTTTATAAGGATTCTCAGAGGGTGATAGTATCTTATAGTAAGCATCTCCAGTAGGGAAGGTCGTCGGTACAAGCTTATCAGTCGATGTATTCTTATCTGATGAGTATACTGTTATTACTCCTCTTTGGAGAAGGGTTCCACCATTATCATATGCCTTATATACGATATCGAAGGTATTTTTTGAGATAGAAAAATTATCTATAGACCATGTATTCTCAGTTCATTTTTTATCTGCTTCGATATCATTGACCATGATTTTACTCACAGAAGGGGAGAGTATCTTTCCTTCTATATTTATACTATTTCCAGAGATGAGGGCTCCATCGAGCGGAGATGTGAGGGAGATGAATTTTCCATCAGTTGTATTCAATATACTTTCTGTGCCAGAATTGCTCACGATAGTTCCAGACTGAGTGGTGATATCTGTAGCAGTGGATGCTAGCAGAGTATCTCCATCACGTGCGAGGAAAAGGGCAGTTTGTTTAATGCTATCATCTATAGTATCAGTGAGAGCATCGAGATCAACTCATGGATTTGCCAAATCTGACTGAGATACCATCATTTTTTTACCACTTGAGAGTGTATATGTTTTACCATTGCTTGTCTCGATAGAGATATTTCCTTTGAGAGCATAGACAATGCTATGTATTTTTTGTTGTTCCAGGAGAGCTATACTGCCGGCGGCTAATGTGGATGTAATATGTTTGAGTTTAACTGTAGTATCTTTTGTTGACTCTGCCCATGCTCTCCCTTGGAGAAGCTCTATATTTTTTCCAGATGCAGAGAGTTCTTTTGCATTGAGACTTGCATTTTTATCGAGCCATATGTCGAGCCCATCATGCTCGAGTCAGATCATGCCGGAGAGTACAGAAAGCAGGCTATCTTCTGTGGAAAATACATCTCCACTCTCAGCATCTCGTTTTTTTCCATCAGCATCGATAATCACAGCTTTTCATGATCCAGAGAGTAAAAATCCAGAGCTTGCATCTGAGTCATTTGATGGAGCCGAGAGGCTCTGTATAAAATATATGCCACCTATAATGACTCCACATATAAGAGCCCACTTGAATATTTGTGAAGTTGATGACGATGGGGTATGACGATTTTGAGGATAGCGCATAGAGAAAATACGAGAAAAATTATTTTTTTGGAACAACAGCTTCTATCACTGCATATGTGGCATCTTTTCATTCAGGTATACGTATACTTACAGTATCACCTACGTTACAGTGGTGAAATGTTATAGCTGCAAGGAGTACATTATAGCTTTTTGAATCCGTTGTGATACTATATTTTTCACCATTTTTAGTAATGATGCCGACTTTACTCTCATAAGGAATCTCCCCGATGATTTTATAGAGGATTTTTCCGTTTGGTTGGATTATAGCCTTGAGTTTACTGCCTTGTACGAGGAGAGATTTTGATGAATAATTCTGTGGTACTGGATAGATGCTTCCGTCAGATCCGAGCATAGATTCACCTGTGAACACTCATTCGATGATTTTATCACCCCCATCTTCATAACTATGGAGCCCATCCGTAGACATATCTATCTCATTTCCATCATCACCTGCGATGCTATTGAGTATTTTTTTTGCTGAAGCTATAGAGTTTTGTGCTGAGTGTATGAGATCACGAAGTGCTTTTATTTTTTGGTCATCCATATGTATGAGGATTAGGGTATAGGTATGAGGAAATAGAGAATTTCTCCTATAGAGTATAGTCGTCTTTTTCTATCTGTCGAGAGAAAAATCCTATACACCTTGAATTGAAATTGACATTATAATCTATTTCTATTATAGAATATAAATTATATCTAAAATATCTTCATAAAAAAATATAGCGAGTACCCAGCCTATTGCGAGAAATGGTCAAAATGGAATTTCATGAGATTTCTGTGTTCGACCCTTTCGCAATAAGATATAAATACCTATTATACTACCTATAATATATGCAAAGAAAAAACTCGCAATCCCGTGAATCGTACCAAGAGAGAGCCCTATAAATAGAGCAATCCGTAAGTCACCACCACCTACCCATGTGGGTATGGTGATATCTTCTCATTTATCGTGAGGAGTATTGAACTTTCCGAAAAGGAGCATAATAGGAAATAAAAAATATCCTAATAAGAGCTCCTTTAATTCTTTGAATTGTTGATGGGATATGAGGTGCCATGAGCCGGGAATGAGAATTTGTAAATATAAGAATGTATAGAGTATCCCTGCTCCATAGAGATGATCGAGTAGCATTCATTTTGTATCACCATCATAGCTCGGAAAGTCGAAAAATAGAGATGAAAAATCTGGGAAAATCCATACAAGTGTCGATAAAATGATTATTCCCCATATACCAGGGATCATTATCTTATCTGGAATCTCCATATAGCGTATATCATATATGGTATATACTCATGTGATAAAGGCGCAACTGAGGAGTACGAAGTGCTGTATACTAAATAGATCATATCACCATGCCAGTATCTTATATGATATAACAGTAAAAAGAATCGCCATGAATAATTCAGAGAGTGGATAGGAGATGGAGATTTTTTTACTGCAATGGAGACATCTACCCCTCTGAAATATATATGAAAATAGCGGTATCAGTTCTTTCGCAGAGAGCATATGATGACAGTATATGCATTCACTCCGTCATAAAAGTATACCTCACTTATGGTTTCGCCATCGCTCAGTGAGTACCGTCGATAGGCTCCCAAATAGGAGTCATAAGATGAAACAAATACAAAGAAATAAGGATAAAATCATAGAATTAAGGATGAAATGAATAGGAATGAATGGCCTGTTGTATGATGATTTTTAATGCACGTTTTTCATCATCTCAAAGATATGATTCAAAAGGTATACTTTTCATACTTTTAGCATTTATGATTGACTGGAGATTTATTCATATTGGCATATTGGGTGATTCATGTGATATATAGCCGAGTATTTTTAGTGATATAAATTGTGCTATGAGTATTATTCATACATTTCATACTCACTCAAATTTTTTCGTAAATGCAAGTGTAATATCGTAAATATTTCTTTGTTCTACTCACTCGGGGAGTGTCTGATAAAGTATTTTTAGGAGACAAAGATACTCTAATATCGCCTCATATGACCAGGTATAGAACGGAATATTCTTTATGAGAGATATTTTTTTTATAGTATTCTGGCCATTTCTTCTCTCTATCATAAGCTCTACGATGCTCCCTATGTCACTCTTGCTTACTCACTTTTCCCATGCGGTTATCTTTCCATACTCTTGTGTAAATATGACATTTCTTATATGATTATCACGAATGATTTGCTTATAGAGAATAAGTCCTTGTAGACGATACACGAGAATAAATATTATGACCTAAGGATAACTTTATTATCGACAATCTCAAATACCATATCATAGACTCATTTTTCAGTCAGAATATATATAAGTCCATCTCGTACAATCGCGATATCGCGCAGCTCCTCTTTGCTCTGTAGTTGTATCTGTGCTATATAATTCCATGATCGTATATCCTGGAATCTTTTGGCATCAGGCTGAAATATCCATATCTTATCTTTATCAAATATGTATATATAGTTAAGCTCTCATCGTGTGTAGAGTTTTGGATATGTTCCATTTTTTCCTATAGTATAATCCCCAGGGATTTTATTTATGAGTATACCACTCTGTGTATTGCTCGAGGAGAGAAATCGGATTATTTTCTGATCTTCTTTTAGGATATAAAATCCGCCATCAATACCTACATCTGCTATGCCAGAAGATGGATTCGGGAGTACAGGAGCTTTCGTGGAGAATCCATTGATTCATGGTCGGTGCTTATATATTTGTCATTCGAGGCGGTTCCAGAGATAAATATTTCCATTAAATGTACTGATTCCATCAGCATTTTCCCATCATTCTTGCCCAGAGACGCTTATATATGATATATCGCTATTTTTGCGAGATGCGATGATTTTATTGGATTCTGTCAGAATATAGAAGTTTCCATCATCGAGTACTGCATAGTCTTTTGCGCGTTCCTCACTCGGATAGGACTTAATATTTAGATAAGCATCACCAAGAGCATGGTCGTATACGGTTGCCTTTTTTCCGATGATGCTAATCTTTTTTTCCTTTTCTGATAATCAGAGTGGCTCTATCTTATCGCTCTCGAATGGTATAAGAGTGGTCTTATTTTCTAGACTAAATGTTTGGATGTCATATATCTCCTTTTTCATCGCCTCTATCTTATTTCGCTGTTCTTCTATATCTTTTATATAGAGTCATTGTGTTTCGAGTTCAGTGAGTATCTTTTCTGCTGATGATATCGTCACATCAAATGCACTCGTATTTGATGTGAGCTTTTGACTCGATTCTATGAGATTTTTGGCTTCTATGATGAGATTCTTAGCATCTTTTGTCTGAGAGCCTGTAGCACTGAAAAGAGCACTGATAATATATGAAACCAGTCAGAAAAATATCAGCACACCGAGACCAAGAAATACCCATGTAAAAACACTTTGATTTTTTTGAAGTACAGTGTTGAGGAGGGTTTTTGTATCTTGGACTTTTGGGTGCTGCTGGAGTTCCGTAGTTTTTCTATAGAGTTCTTTGCTGATGGTTTTCCATTTTGGTTCGCTTTTTTCTCATCCGAGTCATCTGAGAGTATTCGCGAGAGTGTGTTTTATCCGAACTATATGGACAGTCTCATGGAGCTCACGCGTGAGTACTTCACTCGCTATATTGCCGAATTCAGTACCCTCGAGAAGTGCAGCATCAGCATAAAACGTATCTCATACAGATCATTCGAGAAACTTTGATACGATAAATATACTACTTTCTGCTGGAATCTCACCACTCGATATGAGCTCGAATCGATGGTGTCATCGAGTATCTTCATGGATACTACTTGCTCATCCATTTTTTTCCTGAAGGATAACCTCACATTCACCGATGCTCGATACCATGAGCTGACTCGCCCTCTCGACAGCGAATATGATCGATACAGTCTCACTATCAGCGATGGCTAGATTCGTGAGGAAATGATTATATCCCTCGGTAATATATGAAAAATCAGTATCCTCCTCTCAGTGTTTCCACTCGCAACCTGATATACTCTCTAGAAAATGATCTTCGACGACACTCGTAATATTCTCATGAGCAGATCAGACGATACATATTATCGTGATATCACTCTGTGGGTGGAGAAGATGAGAACGATAAGAGGTAGCGCTCTTCGGGTCGTTATATCTGATAATGTCTGTCGTAATAAGAGAATGCACGGTAGTATCTGATAATAAAGTAGTAGTCTATCCTAAAGAGTATCTAGCATTTCTATCATAGTATCAGCTTCAGCCTTAGATGTATCAGCTTGTTCTTTTTGTTGGACTTTTTCTCGTGTTTTTTGTGATTGGAGTGCTTGCCACTGTATGAGATGTTTTTCATTGAGTGTTTTTATCTCTTCTTCGTACTTTACATTGAGTTCTTCGAGCTGCCGACGTTCTGTCATCAGTATGTTAAAAAGTCTATCTATCTGTTCGTCAGTCATGGAGGGGAGTATATCGAACCAATACTGTTTTTCATTATTATCTATAGATTCACTATGTATGACGAGATCCACGAGTTCACTATATTGAACTTGGATCTCATCGAGTACGGTGAATGTGAAGTTATTATGGATGATTTGTGCCATAGGAAGAAATTATGACGAAGTAGAAAGCAATGATTTGTGTGAGAATTGTATCAAAGTTTTCGTTTTATGCAAATGAAAAATCCCGTCACAAATATGAATCACTTGATTTTTTGGAGTCTTTCTCTATTTTGTATTTATGCATCGTATCATCCTTTTCTTGCTCGCATTTTTTGCTCGTGCTATCATACGACGACATCATCCATATGTCATCGGTGTCACTGGTACGATAGGAAAGACGACACTTTCTACGAATATCGCACACCTTTTGCGTACGTATTATGGTGATACCGCCGTCCTACTCTCGCCATATCACTATAACGGTGAATATGGACTCCCACTGACTATCATCGGTGCAAAGACATGATGAAAAAACCCACTTCTCTGGATAGGGGTTTTTATACGCGCATGTATCACATATATTACTCCATATCCACGGTATTTGATCCTCGAATATGGTATCGATCATCCAGGTGAGATGGAGTTCCTTCTTTCTATCGTGAAGCCACATATTGCTATACTGACGCCGGTAGCCCCGAATCATCTTGAGCAATTTGGTACATTCAGTCGCTACCACCAGGCAAAACTGCTTCTCATAGAGAGTGCTATCGATATGGCGATAGCACATGAGTCTGAGCGACAGTCTATCACGAGGATATGAGTTCAGTATTATGGAAAAGATGCCCAGTCTGATGCATATGTCATCGATAGTGTACAGATGATAGATCATCTCTCAGTAGATATCCATCTCTGAGAAGACCAGTATCATATAGATATCCCTGTGTTCTGAGTGTATCAGTGAGAGAATATACTCCCACTCTATTTACTCTGTGAGTTTTTCCATATTGATCCAGATATTATCCGTCAGCATCAAGGCATCTTCACTCCGGAGGTCTGACGTTCCCGTATACTCAAAGGACTCGCAGGTTCTGTCATCATCGATGGGAGTTATAATGGTGGGTATGAATCTCTTATTCGTGGTATCGAATCGCTTGTACCATTTCTCGGAAAGTATCGTATTTTTTGCTTCCTCTGAGATATGCGAGAGCTCGGGGATGAGACTGCAGACCTTCATTGAGAGCTCGCAAAAGAGATAGTCGGCTGTTTTTCTGGAGAGAGGAATGTTAGATTTTTTCTCGTATGACCATCTATGGAACATTATGTTGTGCCAGTATTATCTTCGAAATATGCTGTATCTCATAGTCTATCGAGTCGAGTGCTCTGAGATGCTATCCGTGTGACTCTCCTCGAAGATATAGAACCGACACTCATCTATGTAAAGTGAAGTCAAAACACTATTTTTCTCGAAGAGGGTATCGTCTCTTTTCTCGAAAACAGTACTGATGTAGCTCTCCTTCCCCGACAGTGAGATGGGTGGGAGGAAAAAAAGGAGACATTTTTTAGAACACTCTCATAAAATATATAGAAAAATATTTCCTTATATTTGCAAGTATAATTTTCATCAAAATAGTACTATTTCCTCGGTCTGATGCGAAAGATGTGATAGTATATTGGTATGAAAATACATTCTTGGATATATACATCTCTTTTCTTTACTCTTTCTTCCCCTTTTCTCGTCCTCGCTCTCGATCCAACCACATGAGGACGTATTATTGATGCTTTTAAGCGTGAAGAATATGCTATGCTCTTCGATAATCCTGCACTCGACCAGAGCGGGTCTACAGAAGTCTATGAAAAAGAGTATATCCTCACAGGTCTCGAGTGACTCAAAAAACGTCTCGAAGGCGTAACCAAAGCCTATACAGAGAAAAAGCAAAAAACTACCGAAAAACGAATATCTCTCGAAGAGGCAGTCCATACTATCGAGTATCATATCACTGAGACAGCTGCGAGTATAGCGAAGACAGAAGCTGCTATGCGAGAAAAAAATATCCGTATCGAAGAGTACCAGGATCTCTCTATCACACTCGCTCTCCGTATAAAAAATAATCGTGGCATCATCCTAGAGTATCTCGCAAATATCTACTCGGAGGGCACACTTATATATGATGATGAGAATAGTATCGATATATTCCAGACACTTATCTTAGGTGATGGTCAGATAGATGAGACATCTCGAGATATTACTTATAAATCTCTCGTGAGCATATTGGGACAAAAATTTATCCAGGACTATCGATCGCTCATCAAAGAGTATAATACCATCCAGGCACGCATCCGTGAAGAGGTCGCTCTACTCGATGCAGATAAAGAAATCCTCGATAGACAAAAAAAGACTCTCATATCGCAAAGAGACTATAAAGAAATGCTCGTCTCTGCTACGAAGTGACAAGAGATCCTCTATGAGAAATATATCGCTGAACAAATAAAAACGCAGGAACAGGTCGAAGAATCATGGAGAAGTGCGGCAAATGACTATACGATATCTCTACAAAAATTGCTCGAAAAAAACGGCTGTGAAAAAGAAAAAAAGACGGGTGCAGATATAGAAAAATGTGGAAATATCCTCGCATTTTATCGAAGCGAAAGAGCACTCAAAAAGATAGAAATATCTACAGGAAGTCACTATATAATGGATTGGCCAGTAGCTACTGTACGAGGTATATCGTCATACTTTCGTGATGCTTCATACTATGCTGCCGTAGGCTCCCAGCATGATGCTATAGATATACCAGCTAACCAAGGAACAGATATATATGCACCACTCGACGGATATGTACACTATATACTCCCACCAGTATCATGATGATATGCATATATGGCACTGAAACATCCTGGATGATATGTGACTGTATATGGACATATTTCCGAAGTATTCGTGTCTCCATATCAGTTCGTCCGTAAGGGTGATAGGATAGGTCGTACGGGCGGAGCTCCTGGAACTCCCGGTGCAGGACCGATGACGACCTGAGCGCATCTCCACTTCGAGGTATGGAAAGATAGGGAAGTGATCGATCCACTCCGCATCCTCGATATCTCTCATCTCGACTATAGCGAGCTCCCATCACGGTATCAGGATAAATTTATCTCTGATATCATCGCACGAGTCGGTACAGGCGCAGATATCACTGGATATGATAGGAAGTTCATCATAAAATGAGATACAGAAGAAGCTCGGCAAAAATATCTCCTCAAAACGTATGCAAGTCGTGATTTCCAGAATCATGCCCTCTGGACGGATGTTGCTCTCGATGCTCGTCTCGATTCGAGTTTTCTCATGTGTGTCGGACTCGCTGAGACGACACTCGGCAACTACCTAAAAACGCCATACAATATCGGAAACGTCGGGAATACTGATAGTGGCGATGTAGTGAGTTTCGGTTCCGCACGTGAGGGAGTAGAGTGGATGGCATCCACGTTTAATAATAGATACCTCTCTCACTATAAGTATGTCAGCGATCTCTCACGATGGGGCAATCCTGACGGCACGATATATGCATCGAGTAATGCGAACTGGCATAATAATATTATTCGCTGTATTTCTTCTTTGAAGTGACGATTTGTGGATGATAAGTACGCATTTCGAGTCCAAGCGTACGGTAGCGTGGGGAAGTAGTAGAGTATAGGAGACGAGACATCGATAATATTTTATGTATTATAAAAAACTGTATATGCATTTTTTAGGAGGATTTTAGATGATTCCTCTTTCATAATAATCGTATACATGTTTTATACGATACGTCCAGAGAATATTTGGTTTTACCTCTTGATAATGCCATTACTCTCTATATAATCCGAGGAGTATTTTTCATTTTTTCATGCTGAAGACGCCTCGACTTCTAGCGCCTAGTCTCCTCATCGCACTTTGTGCATGAGTATTTTATGTTTTTGGTGCCTCTATAGGCGTTTTTATAACTGGTGTCGGAGGAGAGTCTCATGTGACAGGAGTATACAGTACTGGATGAAATGCTGGAGCAATCTCATTCGATGATACTCCATCATGATATTCGGGTGCTGAAGTCGTCACCGTCGGGAGCTCTAGCTGAGTCTATCTGACTGGGATATTCTGGATGGAGACAGTAGGCTGGACTACCTTTTCTGAGAGTGCCGTCACGATGATACCTCCACCACCAGGATCCAATGTCCGTGATCCATGGTACCTCTCTGGATATGCCTGGAGTCCCAATGCTGGGTGGATATCACTCAATCACTGAGAGACATATGCATCATGAGTGTGGTATATGCCAGATACTCGCCATCTCGTCGGATATGGATATAGTCCTACACTGGGATGGTTACCATTTTCTGTAGATACGGGATCAGGCATCACTATACTCACTCCTGAGGGATTCATCGGAAAGGTGAGCGTGGCATCCAGTATCTGAGGTTCGAAGACCTATAATGTCCTCTATGATGTCGGTGCCCCTATCCAGACAGCATCCCTCTCGAGCTATATGAATGTTATCCGTAAGAATGTCACGATCCTCATAAGAAATGCATGAGGCAAAATCAATACCGATCTGAGTGGTGCATGAGCCCAGTCCCTCAATCGTGCTATGATATTCAGAAAGATGCCGAATGATGGTGGCGAATTTCTCACATATTCCGACATAAAGACGACATTCGATAATGACTTCTCGCGCAGTCTCATCGTCATCGGGGCTGATATATACCTCGATGTCGATGTCATGACACCAGGACTCCTCGATAAGTCTCGTGTCATCATATCTCTGAAAAATGAAAAATGACAGTGATGAAACATCTGGATCAAGTGAAGTGTCAAAGAGATACAGTCTGTGGTATTTGCTGAGGGATCTATATTCTCCTGAGAAGAGTTCCTCACAGGGACACTCTCACCTTACTATGTATCGAAGTCATCACTCTTCGTCGATATCCCACGCAATCAGCTCTATATCAGATGAGCACTCTGAGGCTATAACACTATCGGATGAAGCTCTCGAGATGGATGAGCGATATGCCCTACATTTAATGATCTCGGATTCACACCATGTAGCTATGATAATGCTATCAAGTATGATATGAACTACTTCCGTATATATGATGGCTCATGAGCCCGTCGAGCCTATAAAAATAACTCGAAAGATGCCTACTCTCTCGTCATCGAGCATGACCCACGCACCATACAGGATCCTCCACCGTGACTCGAAAATCTCCGCTAATCACTCATATCTCTAATCTTCCCTCCTATGTCTCTCTCTCGTATCACACTCATAGTATCACTCCTCATGGTGATATCGACGAGTCCACTCGCTGCGGTCACATTCCCACCGACTGGGCCTGGTGGCTCATATGCAGGTGGAGCCTTCGGGGAATACTTTTCGAATATGTTTTCGAATCCATGTCCTATAGGGCAGGTGGTGCAGTCATTCTCTACAGGAGCACTGACCTATGGTCAGCCGAACTGTGTGGTGGCAGGGACCAGTGGGTGGGCTCTCACGGGGAATGCCGGACTATCCGCTCTATCGAACTTCCTCGGGACGACAGATAACACGGATGTCGTATTTCGTAGGAATAATATAGAGATAGCACGTCTTACGTCTACAGGATTATCTCTGGCATGACAGATAAAAATCACTGGCGGGAATCCTCTCTCATGAGGTCTCCTTACTACAGATGCAACTGGGCTAGCTCGCTGGACGACTCCTGTGAAGATATGCACGCCAAGTGGTACATGAGTGGGTAATATCTGTTATGGAGAGCGTGCACTCCAGTCAAATACTATAGGATCAAATAATGTCGCTCTATGAGATGGCTCACTTTCAGGGAATACTACCGGAAATTATAATAGTGCCATAGGATATGGAGCTTTAGCAAATAATTCTACTGGTAGCTATAACAATGCGAATGGTTTTGTTGCATTGTTTGATAATACTATATGAAGATATAATGTAGCCACGGGTTATCGTGCACTCAGATATAATTCCACTGGAAATTCTAATTCAGCATATTGACACCAGGCTTTATATCAAAGTGTTGCGGGTGATAATAATACCGCGATGGGCGCATCAGCGCTCACTAACTTGGTAGATGGTAGTGGTAATACGGCGAATGGAGCATTCAGTCTTTTTATGGGGGTGGCTGGTAGTAATAATACGGCGAATGGATACCAAGCTCTTCGTATGACTGACGGTTCTGATGGGACAGCGCTAGGTGCATATGCATGATATCAAACTCTTCCATTAAGTAGCCTAGTTGGCACAGGAAATACATTTTTAGGTGCTAGATCGAATTATAGTACTAGTAATGTGACTATATCCAATGCTACAGCAATCTGATATACTACGGTCGTATCTCAGTCCAATACTGTCATCCTCGGTAGTGGTGCCAATGTCGGTATCGGTACATCTACACCGACTGCGAAGCTCGATGTCTCTGCAGATGCCAAGATAAACGGACATACTGTCGGTCGTGGAGCAGGGAATAATAATACAAATACTACACTCTGAGAAGCTGCACTCGCGAATAATTCGACAGGATTCCGTAATAGTGCTCTCGGTATAGCCTCTCTTTTCTCGAATACGACAGGATATCGCAATACTGCAAATGGTGCCTATGCACTCTATCAAAATACTGTAGGAAATGAAAATACTGCATATGGAGCCAGTGCTCTCTATGCGAATACATGAGGTAGTGTAAATACTGCTGTCGGATTCTCATCTCTCGCATCGAATACTATAGGAAGCTTTAATACTGCCAATGGTGCAAATGCTCTCATCTCAAATACATCTGGAGACAATAATACTGCAAATGGATATAGCGCACTCTATACAAATACTGGATGAAGCTATAATACTGCGAATGGAACCTATGCACTCCGATCCAACACGATGGGTGTAAATAATGTAGCAAATGGATCCTATAGTCTATTCTTAAATACTACATGAGGCAATAATGTAGCGAACTGAAATGAAGCCCTCAGAAATAATACTACTGGTAATAATAATACGGCGAATGGAAGAATAGCACTCTTTTATAACTCTACAGGAAGTAACAATACGGCGAATGGTTATGCAGCACTCAATGGAAATACTAGCGGAAATGATAATGTAGCGAATTGATATAGGGCTCTCCTAAATAATAAAACCGGTAATAATAATATTGCGGTTGGGCGGGATTCACTCTATTCAAATACTGGCGGAAGTGATAACACCGCGAATGGCGTAGGTGCGCTCTATTATAATACTACATGATCGAATCATACTGCTGTCTGAACGGATGCTGCTTATCGTATAGTCGCCACTGGTGGTACTACCCCAAATACCGCTATCGGATACCAGGCCCTCTATGGTGGTTTTAATGCAGGAGTAGGAGCCACTGCCTATGATAACGTCGCTATCGGATACCAGGCACTCTATGGTACTCCAGGTATACCGTCTACAGGATACTCGAATGTCGCAGTAGGAAATGGTGCGCTCACGAGAAATACATCATGACGCTATAATACTGCGAATGGAATGAATGCTCTCTTCTCCAATACCACCGGACGACAAAATATCGCGAATGGTGCTGCTGCCCTCTACTTCAATATTACAGGAAGCTATAATACTGCGAATGGAGAAAGCGCTCTCTTCTCCAATACCACAGGATTCAACAACACCGCGAATGGAGAAACTGCCCTCTTTTCAAATACTACAGCAAGTAATAATACTGCGAATGGAATGAGTGCTCTCTATTCTAATACCACAGGATATGATAATACTGCTAATGGTGTATATGTTCTTTCTCAGAATACTACGGGAAGTTTGAATACAGCAAATGGCTCCTATAGTCTTTATAATAATACGATAGGAAATGCAAATACAGCGCAATGATATCAGGCTGGATATAATTTTAGCGTATCGCTTTCAGGTTCCAATAATACCTTCCTCGGTGCCAATACTACCTATACAAATGGTACTATCACGAACGCTACCGCTCTCGGTGCCAATGTCTCTCTTGCTCAGTCTAACACACTCATCCTCGGTAGTGGTGCAAATGTCGGTATCGGTACGAATACTCCTACAGCCAAACTCGATGTAAATGGCAGGACAGTAAGATACTCTAATCTGTATCCAGAGTATAATTGGATATTCTGATGAGCACTGGATCTAAACTGGAAAAAAATAGCAGATATCAATATGTCAGCTTCACTCTATACTGCTGCTAGCATGAAAGTATCTATTATAGACGCTTTTTCGAATTTTGGCTATAACCCCAATCTTCTCCCAATCGACTTTTATATCTCTGCAAGACAAAACGGTGCAGCTTTCGGGTCACCCAATGACGGATTGGTCGCAGGACCAGTGAGTGAATATGTGCGACTCGTAAAAATGTGAACATGAGTGTACGAGGTGCAGGTAAGAACACCAGCTAATTATCGACATATTCAGGTTCGCGCACAGTTAATATCTCAAAATGGTAGTACCACTACGTACATAGATAATCCTTTAGATGGATCCAGTACAGGTACTGTATATATGCCTACACCGACGAATTATGATTATATGAGTAATCTTTATGTTGCTCAGAAAATCGGTATCGGTACATCTACACCATGAGCAAACATTGATATAGCTGATATGACTGCTGGTGGTACTATGAAGGCAGTGCTCGCTCGTCAGTTTGAAGGTAATTCTGCTGGAACTGGTACTTCACTTTGAGTTCGATCATGGTGAACACAGCCTTCAGCTTTTAGCTGAAAGATGTTTTCTATAGAATGATCATTCTATGATACTGTAAATACTTCTATTAATTTTTATAGAGGATGAGGTGCTGTAGGTGGGTTTTTGACTTTTAACACAAATAATAATACTGAAAGGATGATATTGGACTCATCTGGTAATCTGGGTATCGGTACCTCTACTCCTGGATATAAGCTCGATGTCGCTGGTACAGGCAGTTTCTACGGTCTGCGTATCTCATCTGGAGCTACGGCAGGATTCGTCCTCACATCAGATGCCTCTGGGAATGCGAGATGGGCAGCATCTGCTGGTGGAGGATGGTCTCTCCTCGGTAATGCTGGTACAAATCCTGCTACGAACTTCCTCGGTACTACAGATAACACCGATGTCGTATTTCGGAGAAATAATATAGAGGCATTTCGTCTTGCTCCCATAGGTACAGCGAGTACGGGTTCTATTATCACCACAGCAGATGCTCAGATAAACTGAATGACAGTGGGACGAGGCTCTGGGTCTAGACTGACGAATACTGCTATATGAAACGGTGTCCTCCGCTCAAATACCACAGGTACAGATAATACGGCAAATGGATTTCAGTCGCTCTATAATAATACTACAGGTGGTGCAAATACTGCGAATGGATATCAGTCAC